>NZ_JBLZQF010000007.1:0-262827 GCF_049199325.1 Rahnella sp. PD4
ATACCCCTGCGGGAATCACATAGGAATGAAGACGACGTCTGGCAACATGTTGTAGCATCTAAAAAATGACTACGAAGACGACAAAGACCCCATCTGATCCAGATATTGACTGATTAGACGACAAACGTGTCTACCGGATTTACTGTCTTCTCAAACTGAATTTTCGTCGTAAGGGTAAACAACGCCTGCCGGTGCGCAATCCGGCTCCGCTGGCAACGCCGGAAGCACTCAACCAAAGTTGGTCAATTGATTTTATGCACGACGCGCTGACATGTGGCCGACGTTTTCGGACTTTCAATGTTGTCGATGATTTTAACCGTGAAGCTCTGGCGATAGAAATTGACCTGAATATCCCAGCGCAGCGTGTCGTCCGGGTGCTGGACAGAATAGTAGCAAACCGTGGATATCCGCTGAAGATGCGGATGGATAATGGGCCGGAACTAATATCACTGGCGCTGGCGCAATGGGCTGAAGACCATGGAGTGATGCTGGAATTTATCAAGCCGGGTAAGCCAACACAGAACGCGTTTATAGAACGGTTTAACCGAACATACCGGACAGAAATACTGGATTTTTACCTGTTCAGAACACTGAATGAAGTACGAGAAATAACGGAGCGCTGGCTGAATGAGTACAACAGTGAGCGTCCTCATGAATCCCTTAAAAACCTGACGCCGGAAGAGTACCGGCTGATGGCTGAGAAACCGGAAATCTCAAAAAGTGCCTGGAACTAAAGCTGGGATACTTACAATAACATCTGCAGCTCTCTCTCAACTCCACGCTGCTTATCTTCATTTATTTCGGTCGCGACCAGATAGCCAAAATGGGCCCAACTTGAATTACTCACCGCCTGGAAGAAACATTCTCGAACATTGCTACGGTTAAGCTGGCGTTTTACTTCAAACGACCACAGACGGGTTAAACGCCCTTCGCTATACCGTACACAGTTTTGCACGACGCTATCCCAGCCTTTATCGAGAGGCTGCAATGCAACAATATCAGGATAAAGCCAATGGTTTGCCCCAAGACCTTTATTGTTGCTTGAACGCTTTTCATCGATACGGCGACAAAGCAATTCTTCTTCTTCAGAAAGGTACTCAATCAAAAGCGGGTAAAGAGCATGCTCAGAAAAACTTACCGTCTCAGCAGATGGAGTCGGAGCGAAATCAAAAGATGACTCTTGTTGCACACCATTATCAATTTCCTTACCCCAGTAAAATAGTCTAGGCCGAGGCTTGTCACGCGTCATAACCTGGGGGCACATTGCTTTTGCCTGAACGGTTCTGCTCCCACCGACTTCAGCTGCTATTTGACTCAAGAAATCTTCATCGCTGGCAAAACGAGGGTTTTGACGCTTGTCGGCAAGCTCTGCACCATAGTGATCAATGATCTTTTGAGCAAGCTGGCGAGCTGTGAATTGTTCATCAGGATTAGCCTGAAGAACATTAATAATCATCTGCGGGCGACTAGTCATGGTTCCTGCCTTCGATATAACAGTAAGAACGCTTCTTTCTCACAGGCTACATTTTTGGATGCTGCTTTTAAGATGACACATTGTAAAACTCCCTCTCGCTAGAACCAAGCTCACAATACGAGTTTTTTGGCATTGAACAACAGATGATATTTTATTGTCTGTCAGGGTTTCGGTTCGGTAGAAGCCAGAATTTAAAAAAAAGGTATGTCAGATACATACCTTATATATTTTTTATATCAGCCCGTCTTTAATTTGGCAAAATCAAACGGGCTAACCCCCTTCTCCCGATTTGCATCCAGAAAATCAGCCCACCACTGCAGCATCAATTTGCGCTCATCCAGATGCTCGGCCTTATGAATATACGCCGCACGCACAGAGTTACGCTCCATATGGCTCATCTGCCGTTCCACCGCATCCCTCGACCACAATCCCGATTCAATCAGCGAACTACAAGCCATTGTCCTGAAACCATGGCCGCAGACTTCAACCTGTGTGTCATATCCCATAACTCGCAAAGATTTGTTCACCGTGTTCTCACTCATCGGTTTGCGAGGATTGTGATCGCCAATAAAGATCAGTTCATGATCGCCACTGAAAGTCTTAATCTGCTCGAGAATAGCCAGAGCCTGTCGGGAAAGCGGCACCAGATGAGGCGTACGCATTTTTGAGCCACGCTGCGAGTGCTTTACTCCTTCGATAGCTTCTCGCTCGGCTGGAATCGTCCACATAGCTGTTTCAAAATCGATCTCGGACCAACGAGCAAAACGCAGTTCACTTGAGCGGATAAAGACCAAGAGAGTTAGCTCAACGGCAAGGCGAGTCAGTAGCCTGCCTGTATAACTGCCAATGCGCTGAAGCAGTTCGGGAGTACGCTTCAACTCTAGCGCCGGTCGATGCTGTCGGTTACCTGAAGCAACGGCACCGACCATCTCCTGCGCAGGATTGTAGTCAAGCAAACCGCTCTGAACGGCATAGCGCATAATTGCGGTGGTTCGCTGTTGTAATCGTGAAGCAACCTCAAGCCGTCCCGATAGTTCAACAGCTTTGATAGGCGCTAACAGGTCCCGAGTTTTAAGCTCAGTAATATTTCGCTTACCAATGGCAGGAAAGAGGTTGTCTTCCAGGCTTTTCAGCACTCGTCGACTATGTTCTTCCGACCACTTTTTATTTGTGGCATGCCACTCAACGGCGAGCTGTTCAAAAGTGCGCGCTTCTTCCAGCTCAACTTTATCATTTTTCTTTTTGTCTCCCGGAGCGATACTGTTTGCCAAAAGCTTACGTGCTTCATCGCGACGAGCTCTGGCATCTGCAAGAGACACTTCAGGATAAACACCTAAAGCCAGCATCTTTTGCTTTCCGCCAAAGCGGTACTGCAGACGCCAGTATCTTGAACCATTTGGGTGGACGAGAAGATGCATACCGTTGCCATCGGTCAGCTTATATTGCTTATCCGTTGACTTGGCTGTTCTGACTTTGATATCTGTTAACGCCATGCTTATCCCCTCCCTGTTGGTACAAGCATTATCGAACCGGAAATACCATCATCTATACCAACAAGTGTTGGTAGATGTACGTTGATGTCGGTTGACCTTGAGAGAATAAAATAGCGAGAAAGGTAGTTAAATGCTGAATTTCACCCATAAAAAAAGCCACCCGCAGGTGACTTAATTTACATACTAATGGTGCCGAAGGCCGGACTCGAACCGGCACACCTTGCGGCGGTTGATTTTGAATCAACTGCGTCTACCGATTTCGCCACTTCGGCACTGTAAGTAGTATGCGGAAAACGTGGGCATTATACCCAGACCAGCCGGGCACGCAATAGTTATCCCGCCTTGTTCGGTTTAAGTGTTGAAAAAACAGACATACTCCGCAACACAGGGAGGATTTGCTGACAAAAATCTTCTGTCTGGCCACGTTTTTCCAATGCCGTTTCTCAAACTTCGCATTAGTATACAAATCACGAATAGATCTTGCCCTGTTGATGGATACCAGCTTGTTGAAAAAACTCTCACTTTCGCTCCTCGCGCTGGCCTTCGCCAGTACGCCTTTATGGAGCCACGCGCAGCAGAATGCGCGTCTGGCGTCGCAGGTCGTGGATGACCATGCAGAACACATCTTTTACGGCAGCGGCGCGATGGGAATGGCGCTGGTGGTGGTCGATAATAATCAGCAGGTCTTCCGCAGTTTCGGGGAAACCCGTCCCGGCTCCGATTTGCGCCCTCGTGAAGACTCCGTGGTGCGTATCGCCTCGCTGACCAAGCTGATTACCAGTGAAGTGCTGGTGAAAATGGCGCAGCAGGGCAAAGTCAGTATTAATGATCCGCTGCGTAAATATGCCCCGGCCGGTGCCCGCGTTCCTGCTTACAGCGGTACAAATCCGATCACATTGCTCAATCTCGCTACGCACACCAGCGGCCTGCCGCGTGAGCAGCCGGGTGGTGCGGCGAACCGGGCAGTCTTTACCTGGCCGACCAAGAGTGATCGCTGGAGCTGGCTGAGTGTCGCTAAACTCACCGTGCCGCCGGGTGCGCGTGCCTCTTATTCAAATCTGGCGTTTGACCTGCTTTCCGATGCGTTATCGAAGGCCGCGAATCAGCCTTATACCCAGTTGCTGCGCGATCAAATCACTCAGCCGCTGGGCATGGTGGATACCACGCTGACGCCAAACGCCAGCCAGTGTTCACGCCTGATGGAAGGTCTGCGTCCGAGCCCGTGTATTAACACGATAGCAGCAGCGGGCAGCGGTGGTCTTTATTCCACGCCTGCCGATATGGGCCGCTGGATGCGTCAGTTCCTCGGCCAGCGCACCGCGACCGCCGACATGGCGCAGAAGATGTATTACAAGCGCACGGACCTGGTCTCGCTCAAAGGGATGGATGTGCCGGGAATGGCGGACTCGCTGGGAATGGGTTGGGTAACCATGGCGCCGACGCCGTTGCTGCCACGCATCATTCAGAAAACCGGCGGCGGCGGTGGCTTTATCACCTATGTCGCGATGGTGCCGCAGCGCGGTGTGGGCGTGTTCGTGGTGGTGACCCGCAGCGAACTGACCAAGTTTAAGAATATGAGTGATGGCGTGAACGATCTGGTGGCTGATCTGGTGCGCAATAACGAGATCTGATTGCTCATCTCTGCAGACAGACGTAAAAAAAGCAGGCCCCGGTAAAGGGCCTGCTTTTTGTTTACCGGTATCCGTGCACTGCCGGATTTAGCGTTTTTTCAGCAGCAGGAACATACTGATGACGAAGAACAGTCCGCTCGGCAGCAAGGCGCCCAGAATCGGCGGAATGTTATAAACCAGGCTTAACGGACCGAAGATCTGGTCAAGCACGTAGAACAGAAAACCGAAGCAAATACCGGTCACCACACGTACGCCCATCGGGACGCTGCGCAAAGGCCCGAAGATGAATGACAGCGCCATCAGCATCATCACTGCAACCGAAAGTGGCGAGAAGATTTTACTCCACATATTCAGCTGGTAACGTTTTGCTTCCTGTCCGCTCTGCTTCAGGTATTTCACGTAGTTGTGCAGGCCACTGATCGACAACGCATCAGGGTCGAGTGCCACAACACCCAGTTTGTCCGGCGTCAGGTTGGTTTTCCATACCCCGGTCAGTGTCTGGGAACCGGTGATTTGCAGCTTATCCGTCAGGTCAGACTCATCCACCTGCGAGAGTTTCCACTCGCCATTATCAAAGGTCGCGGAGGACGCATAACGGACCGACTGCAGTTTATTCTCTTCATCGAAATGGTAGATGTTGACGCCGGTCAGCTCTTTTTCACCGGCCACGCGTTCGATATAGATAAAATCGTGACCATCTTTTGCCCACAATCCGTTCTGGGTAGAAAGCAGTGAACCGCCGTACATGGCCTGTGCACGGTAGTTACGGGCCATCTGTTCGCCCTGCGGCGCCACCCATTCACCAATCGCCATGGTCAGCAGCACCAGCGGGATAGCGGTTTTCATCACAGAAGCCGCAATCTGCATACGGGTGAAGCCGGAAGCCTGCATCACCACCAGCTCGCTGCGTGTTGCCAGCGTGCCGAGGCCCAGCAATGCGCCCAGCAATGCCGCCATCGGGAAGAAGATTTCGATATCCTTCGGTACGCTCAGCAGAGTATATAAACCTGCCCCTGCGGCAGAATATCCGCCCTGCCCGACTTTACGCAGCTGATCGACAAACTTGATGATGCCGGAGAGTGACACCAGCATGAACAGCGTCATCATGATGGTGTTGAAAATAGTGCGACCAATGTAACGGTCTAATACGCCAAACATCAGGCAGCTCCTCTCAGACGCGCACGGATTTTGCGAACCGGCAAGGTATCCCATGCATTAAGCACCAGCGCCAGTGCCAGATAGAGCAGGTTGGTTCCCCACATCCAGAGCATCGGATCCAGCTTACCTTTGGCTCCGTTGGAGCGCAGCGAGGTTTGCAGCAGGAAGAAAATCAGATACAGCAGGATAGCCGGCAGCATGCTGAGTACACGCCCCTGACGGGGGTTCACCACACTGAGCGGAACCACCAGCAAAGCCATGATAAACACTGAAACGATCAGCGTTAAACGCCAGTTCATCTCTGCACGCGCTTCCGGCTCAGAAGAGTGCCAGAGCTGCGTCATGGTCATCTGATCAGACTGATTAGGGTCAAGCTGCACTGTCTGATGGCCGATGACCGCCAGATAATCGGTGAAGTCTGTCACGCGGAAATCACGCAGCAGCGCCGTGCCTTCATAACGGGTGCCTTTATCCAGCATCACCTGCTGGGAACCGTCCGCACGCTGCAGCATATGGCCTTTATCAGCCACCACGACGGAAGGCCGCTGGTTGCCGTTCGGTCGCAGCTGTGCCAGGAACACATTATGGAACTCTTTCCCTTTAACACTGCCAACGAACAGAACCGCATTGCCGTTCTGGGCTTGCTGGAACTGACCTTCCACCATTGCGGCCATGCTCGGGTTGGCTTTCGCCTCCGCCAGCACTTCGTCCTGATGTTTGGACGACCACGGGCTGAGCCAGATCGCGTTCACACCGGCAAAGAATGAGGTAAACAGCGCCAGAATGAGTGCGGCGATGACCAGTGAGCGTTTTCCCAGGCCACAGGCATGCATGACCGTGATTTCACTGTCGGTATAAAGTTTACCGAGCGTCATCAGCAGGCCGAGGAACAGACTGAGCGGCAGAATAAGCTGCGCCATTTCCGGAACGCCAAGGCCCAGAAGTGAGAGAACTAAATTTGTTGGGATATCGCCATCGACCGCTGCTCCGAGCACTCTGACCAGCTTCTGACAGAAGAAGATGAGAAGCAAAATGAACAGAATGGCAAATTGGCTCTTGAAGGTTTCCCTAACCAGATATCTAATGATGATCACGCTTAATACGCCTGTGAAAACTTGTCTTTTTGAAGGAAAATCGCTAGTTTCATCGCTAATCCGTCATTTATTCTCATCATATGGCAACCTTCGCAGCTAAAATAGTATTACAACACCGAGAATTGGGGTGTCCTATAGGAACTTGCTTATAGCCGCCAAAATAAAAACTAACGCCGTTTAAGGTTAACACAGGTCGTTAACACAATGACGGGAGAGTGTCTCCGGCGACTCATTCTAGCCGTACCTCCCGCCCTTGTCTTTAAGATTCAGGAGAGTGCATGGAGTTCAGCGTAAAAAGCGGTAGCCCGGAAAAACAACGCAGTGCCTGTATTGTAGTCGGCGTTTTCGAACCTCGCCGTCTGTCACCGATTGCCGAACAACTCGACAAAATCAGTGATGGCTACATCAGCGCCCTGCTTCGCCGTGGCGAACTTGAAGGCAAAGTGGGCCAGACCCTCTTACTGCATCATGTACCGAATATTCTTTCAGAACGCATTTTGCTGATTGGTTGCGGCAAAGAACGCGAACTGGATGAGCGCCAGTACAAGCAGGTGATCCAGAAAACCATTAACACCCTGAACGACACCGGTTCTATGGAAGCCGTTTGCTTCCTCACCGAGCTGCACGTTAAAGGGCGTAATACTTACTGGAAAGTGCGTCAGGCGGTCGAAACCTCCAAAGAATCGCTTTACACCTTCGATCAACTGAAAAGCAATAAAACCGAACCCCGCCGTCCGCTGCGTAAAATGGTATTCAACGTGCCGACCCGCCGTGAACTGACCAGTGGTGAGCGCGCTATTCAACACGGTCTGGCGGTGGCTGCCGGTATTAAAGCCGCGAAAGATCTCGGCAACATGCCACCCAACATCTGTAACGCCGCTTACCTGGCGTCACAGGCCCGTCAGCTGGCAGATGCGTTCAGCACCAACATCACAACCCGCGTTATCGGCGAGCAGCAGATGAAAGAGCTGGGTATGAATGCGTATCTGGCGGTGGGTCAGGGTTCGAAAAACGAATCACTGATGTCGGTGATGGAATATAAAGGAAATCCTAATCCGGACGCTAAGCCTATCGTGCTTGTCGGTAAAGGTCTGACCTTCGATTCCGGCGGTATTTCCATTAAGCCCGCCGCGGATATGGACGAAATGAAGTACGACATGTGTGGCGCCGCAGCGGTTTATGGCGCGATGCGTGTGGTGGCTGAACTGAATCTGCCGCTGAACGTCATTGGCGTGCTGGCTGGCTGTGAAAACATGCCAGGCGGTCAGGCATTCCGTCCGGGCGATATTCTGACCACCATGTCCGGCCAGACTGTCGAAGTGCTGAATACCGATGCCGAAGGCCGTCTGGTGCTGTGCGATGCGCTGACTTATGTTGAGCGTTTCGATCCTGAGCTGGTGATTGACGTCGCCACGCTGACCGGTGCCTGCGTGATTGCCCTTGGCCATCACATCACCGGTTTGCTGTCGAATCACAATCCGCTGGCTCATGAACTGATCGGTGCATCCGAACAGTCGGGTGACCGCGCATGGCGTCTGCCGCTGGCTGATGAATATCAGGAACAGCTGGATTCTAATTTTGCGGATATGGCAAACATCGGCGGCCGTCCGGGCGGGGCTATCACCGCCGGATGTTTCCTGTCACGGTTCACCCGTAAATACAGTTGGGCGCACCTGGATATCGCCGGTACCGCATGGCGTTCAGGTAAGAACAAAGGTGCGACCGGTCGTCCGGTGGCACTGCTGTCACAGTTCCTGCTCAACCGTGCAGGCCTGGATGGCGATGAGTGATTCCTACGCTAAATAAGATATAATCTTCACTATCAGGGTCTGGTTCGCCAGACCTGTCACAGGCGGGCGCACCAGTTGCGCCCCTGTTTTTTTCTCAGCAGCACAGTGAACTCATCATGAAACAGGCAACCTTCTTTCTTCTCGATGCGCCGGACGCCAGTGGCGAGCTCAGCTCACACGAAGCCCTGGCCTGCGTGGTCGCCGCTGAACGTTACCGGATGGGCAAACGTGTTCTGCTGGCCTGTGAAGACCAAAAACAGGCTGAACGCCTGGATGAGGCGCTTTGGCAACGCGAACCGGGCCATTTTGTCCCGCATAACCTGGCTGGCGAAGGGCCGCGTTTTGGCGCGCCGGTTGAATTATGCTGGCCGGGAAAACGCGGTAATGCCCCGCGCGACTTGCTCATCAGCCTGATGCCTGAGTTTGCAGATTTTGCTACTGCTTTCCATGAAGTGGTAGACTTCGTTCCTTACGAAGATTCCCTTAAACAACTTGCGCGCGAACGCTACAAAGCCTATCGCAGCGTGGGTTTCTCTTTGACGACGGCCCCGACGCCCTCAGTCACCACATCGACCGACGAAAATACGAAGCGAAATGGATAAGACATATAACCCGCAAGACATCGAGCAGCCGCTTTACGAGCACTGGGAACAACAGGGCTATTTCAAGCCACATGGTGACACCAGTAAAGAAAGCTTTGCCATCATGATCCCGCCGCCGAATGTTACCGGCAGCTTGCACATGGGTCATGCTTTCCAGCAAACCATCATGGACGCCATGATCCGCTATCAGCGCATGCAAGGGAAAAACACCTTGTGGCAGGCGGGGACTGACCATGCGGGTATCGCAACGCAAATGGTGGTTGAGCGTAAAATCGCCGCAGAAGAAGGCAAAACCCGTCACGACTATGGCCGCGAAGCCTTCATCAACAAAATCTGGGACTGGAAAGCAGAATCCGGCGGCACCATTACCCGCCAGATGCGCCGTCTGGGCGATTCCGTAGACTGGGAGCGCGAGCGCTTCACGATGGATGAAGGCCTGTCTGACGCCGTGCGCGAAGTGTTTGTTCGCCTGTATAAAGAAGATCTGATTTATCGTGGCAAACGCCTGGTGAACTGGGATCCGAAACTGCGCACCGCGATTTCCGATCTGGAAGTGGAAAACCGCGAATCAAAAGGTTCCATGTGGCACCTGCGTTATCCGCTGGCTGACGGCGCGAAAACCGCTGAAGGCAAAGATTACCTGGTGGTCGCGACGACGCGCCCGGAAACCGTGCTCGGTGATACCGGCGTGGCCGTTAACCCGGAAGATCCGCGTTACCGGGATCTGATCGGCAAAGAGATCATTTTGCCGCTGGTAGGTCGTCGTATCCCGATTGTTGCCGATGAACACGCCGATATGCAAAAAGGCACCGGCTGCGTGAAGATCACCCCGGCGCATGACTTTAACGACTATGAAGTCGGTAAACGTCACGGCCTGCCAATGATCAACATTCTGACTTTTGATGGCGATATCCGCCAGGCCGCTGAAATTTTCGATACCAACGGCGAAGAAACGGATGCCTGCAGCAATGAGATCCCTGAACAGTTCCGTGGGCTTGAGCGTTTTGCTGCGCGTAAAGCCGTGGTCGCTGCCTTCGACGAAGCCGGTCTGCTGGAAGAAATCAAACCTCATGATCTGACTGTGCCTTACGGTGACCGTGGCGGCGTCGTTATCGAGCCCATGCTGACTGACCAGTGGTATGTGCGGACTGCGCCGCTGGCGAAAGTGGCGGTGGAAGCCGTTGAGCAAGGCGACATTCAGTTCGTGCCAAAGCAATACGAGAATATGTATTTCAGCTGGATGCGTGACATTCAGGACTGGTGTATTTCCCGTCAGCTGTGGTGGGGACACCGTATCCCGGCGTGGTATGACGCCGAAGGCAACGTATTTGTTGGCCGCGACGAAGCGGAAGTACGCAGCGAAAATAACCTGGGCGCAGACGTTGTACTGACTCAGGACGAAGACGTGCTCGATACCTGGTTCTCTTCCGGTCTGTGGACTTTCTCCACGCTGGGCTGGCCAGAACAGACACCTGACCTCAAAGCCTTCCACCCTTCAAGCGTGGTCGTCAGCGGCTTCGACATCATCTTCTTCTGGATCGCGCGCATGATCATGATGACCATGCACTTTGTGAAAGACGAGAACGGCAAGCCGCAGGTTCCGTTCCACACTGTTTATATGACGGGGCTTATCCGCGACGATGAAGGGCAGAAAATGTCCAAGTCCAAAGGTAACGTTATCGATCCGCTGGATATGATCGACGGTATCTCGCTGGAAGATCTGCTGGAAAAACGTACCGGCAACATGATGCAGCCGCAGCTGGCAGAGAAAATCCGCAAGCGCACCGAGAAGCAATTCCCGAACGGTATCGAACCGCACGGTACTGATGCCCTGCGCTTCACGCTGGCGGCACTGGCGTCTACCGGTCGTGACATCAACTGGGACATGAAGCGTCTTGAAGGCTACCGTAACTTCTGTAATAAGCTGTGGAATGCCAGCCGCTTTGTACTGATGAACACCGAAGATCAGGATTGCGGCCTGAACGGCGGCAAACTTGAGCTGTCACTGGCTGACCGCTGGATCCTCGCGGAATATAACCGCACGGTAAAAACTTACCGTGAAGCGATGGATAACTATCGCTTCGATCTGGCTGCCAGCATTCTGTATGAATTCACCTGGAACCAGTTCTGTGACTGGTATCTGGAACTGACCAAGCCGGTGATGAACGGGGGCAACGAAGCCCAGCTACGCGGCACCCGTCATACACTGGTAGAAGTGCTGGAAGGTTTGCTGCGTCTTGCGCATCCGATCATCCCGTTCATCACAGAAACCATCTGGCAGCGCGTGAAATCGCTGAAAGGCATCACGGCAGAAACTATTATGCTGCAGCCTTTCCCTGAGTTTGACGTAGCAAAAGCAGACGAACTGGCGCTGGCTGATCTGGAGTGGATTAAGCAGGCGATCATTGCTATCCGTAACGTGCGTGCTGAAATGAACCTGTCCCCGGCTAAACCGCTGGAACTGCTGCTGCGCGGCGCAAGTGCAGATGCACAACGTCGTGTGGAACAGAACCTGAGCTTTATTAAATCGCTGGCACGTCTGGAATCCATCACCATTCTGCCTGCTGGCGACAAAGGCCCGGTCTCTGTCACCAAACTGGTGGAAGGTGCGGAACTGCTGATCCCAATGGCCGGTCTGATTGATAAAGATGCCGAACTGGCGCGTCTGGACAAAGAGATGGCAAAACTGGATGGCGAGATTGCCTCCATCGAAGGCAAGTTGTCTAACGAAGGGTTCGTGGCGCGTGCGCCGGAAGCCGTCGTCGCCAAAGAACGTGAACGTCTGACGGCCTGTGGCGAAGCAAAAGTGAAACTGGCAGAACAGAAAGCCACGATTGCCGCGCTGTAACTCCGGTTATCCGTAAGCGTTAAAACACAATAAAAACGAAGGCCAGTCAGCGTAATCTGACTGGCCTTTTTTATTTAATCTGCTTCAGGGCTGAGAATCGTTGTTATGCGCGTCCACAAAAAGCTCGGTCATTTTTTTTACCAGCGTGGCAAAAAATTGGTTATTAAGAGCCGCTTTGTTATAAATCATATATATCGGCTGAGAAGGTAAATCGAACTCCATTTCCAGCTTCTGGACATCGAACGAATTTTTTACTTTTTCATAGAAACGTTCGGCAACAAACGCCAGCAGGTCAGAAACCTCAACCATTGAAATAATAGAGAGTAATGAAGGGCTGATGTATCTGACTTTTCTTTCGTGCTGCAGCATCTTATTCACGTTCAGCCGGTTAGATAAAGCGCTGGCACTTTCCGAATCCACAAAAATATACTCTTCAGCAATTGCCTGTTCGCGTGTCACCGTTCCTTTGATGCGCGGATGTGAACCGCGGCAAATCAGGACCGGCATTTCGTCGGCAATATGCTGGCTTACCCGGGAGTGACTAATGTGCGGATGAATATCAAAAACAATGTCTGCTTTACGGAAAATCAGCGACTCTTCGATATCAGTCAGGGAGTTATTGCTGACGTGATGAATTATCTCGCAATCAGGTGCCACTTCATCCAGCACCTTGCGCATCACATTCATGGTAAACATAGATAAGTAAGGTGAACAGTTAACAACAAGGCGGGTGGGTACAGAATCAAATGAGATATTCTGCAATTTCGCAATCAGATTGTCATAAGCCTCTGCCAGCCCTTCATGTATACCCACTGCAACGGTTGTGGGTGCCAGCGCCTTACCATCCCTGATGAACAACGCATCATTATAATGAACCCGCAAACGCCCAAGAGCCTGACTGACAGCGGAAGGTGTGATGCCAAGAGCATCCGCCGCTTTGGTTCCGCTACGATGAATGAAAACAGCCTCAAACGTAGTTAATAAATTGAGATCAAAATTTTTCACCATTTTAAAACGATCGGTGAGTATGTTCTCTTTCATGCTTTCCAGCCCTCTGATCTCAGGTGTGTTACGAAAATTCGTATTCTCACCCTCAATCATAGTCAAGTTACTCATTGTTGGTCTCCTTACCTGTAAGTAAATTTGATGTATTTTATTAATACAAATGATCTGATTTTATTCATTAAAATCAATTTAAAAGAAAAGCAGACAGTGATATAAAACGCCAGCTTTACACATTCTGTCTATGAGGAAATAAACTTTACTGAACTATACCTTTAACAAATTAGAATGAAAATCTGTCCGTTTTTTAGAAAAATAGAAAATTCATATAAATTTCCGATCATTCATACAGATACACCAGCATTTAAGATTACTAAATAGTACATTCAGCGTTCGAAAAGTTGTTTACCCGATAACGAGGAATAATACGCGTCAGCGATAAGTGATAGCGATTCTTAAACACTCTCCGCCTTTGCGCTGAACCTGAACCTGAACCTGAACCTGGCGCAGGTTAACGTGGTATTAATTATTAACTGATATTTTATCTGGCCTTCTGAAAGGCTGGCAGAATGCCTTTCTTAAAAGAAGAAAGGGGCATCGCAACGGGTGTAACGAGGAAGGTTTGATCATGTCCCTGTACTGGAGGCAAAGAATAGTTGCCTTCAGTACAGGGGAAAAATGCTCATCTGAGATAAGTAAAACCACCGGGAAACGCCTGCGGCGTTGCATCAGCAGGCCCTAAGGTGGTATTAAAACGGTCTGTTTGATTACCTGTTATTGAAACTGAGTGAGTAACATGACGACCTCCCTTCCTGTCAGCGTGCGGGTGCGACCGATACGCCATGAAGATAATGCAGCCATCGCCAACGTGATCCGCCACGTTTCTGCCGAATTTGGCCTGACCGCCGATAAAGGCTATACCGTCGCGGATCCGAATCTGGATCATTTGTTTGAAACCTACAGTCAGCCGCGCTGCGCCTACTGGGTCGTAGAACTTGACGGGGTGGTTGCGGGCGGCGGCGGCGTCGCGCCATTATCCGGTGCAGAGAGTGATCTGTGTGAATTGCAGAAGATGTATTTTATGCCGGCACTGCGCGGTCAGGGGCTGGCAAAACGACTGGCCTTACAGGCTATTGAACATGCGCGCCAGCAGGGTTTTGCCCGCTGCTATCTGGAAACCACCGCCAGTCTGACCCAGGCCATTGCACTGTATGAGCGTCTGGGTTTTCACCACATTGATTGCGCACTTGGCAATACCGGCCATGTTGATTGTGAAGTGACGATGTTAAAATATCTCTGACACCGTGTTCATCCTTTATCCGCTCTTTGCAAACAGGCATCTGAATGTTCACACATAAAGCCATTTCCGCGTTAAATGAACTGGAGCTGACGGTCTACAACTACATCGTCAAAAACGGCGATAAGGCGATGTACATGACCATTCGTGAACTGGCAGATGCCGCAGGCGTCTCGACCACGACCGTTTTGCGTTTCTGCAAGAAAATGGACTGCGAGGGGTATTCTGAATTCCGCATCCGCTTTAAGCTGTTTTTAGAACATGAAGAAAAGCCACCGGTATCATTTGGTATCAGTGAGATCATCAGTTATTTCAAAAGCATTAATAACAGTGAGTTTGATGAATTATTAGAAAACGCAGCCCGCCAGATTGCCAATGCGCAACGTATTATATTTGTGGGCGTGGGAACATCAGGTTCATTAGGCAAGTATAGCGCACGCTTTTTCTCTAATGTCGGAAAATTCAGTACCTTTATTGACGACCCTTATTTCCCGATCAACAGCGATATGTATAAAGATGCCATCGCCATTATTCTTTCTGTCTCGGGTGAAACGGAAGAAGTGCTGCGTTTCGCTACGCAGTTCAGCCAGCATAATTGCCAGATCATCAGCCTGACTAACAGCGAGAATTCAACACTGGCGCGGATGGCAGACCTCAACATCTCTTACCACATGCCGCAAATAGTCCTCGAAGGGCAATATAATATTACCACGCAGATCCCGGTACTTTATATTATCGAGACTATCGGGAAGAAATTACCTTTAATAAAACGTGACTCAGCGCAATGAAAAAACAGGGTGTTTTAAAGAAGTAACAAATCACCCGATTCGATTTTTGTTATATCGTGACAATATACTTTCTTTTGCTACACTCCTGCCAACGAGTAAAAAAACAAAAAAGCTCACCTCTGTATACCCGCAGGAGAATAATAAATAATGGCTATTGATTACGCTCAGACAGCTCAGGAGATCGTTAAATATATTGGCGGCGATAATAATGTGATTAGTATCACACATTGCGCCACACGTTTACGCTTTGTTCTGAAAGATAATAAAGCGGTCGATAAAGAAGAATTAAAACGTGTGAAAGGCGTTATCACCGTTATCGAAGCCGGCGGACAAATGCAGGTGGTGATCGGCAACCACGTGAGCGATGCTTACAAACAGGTGCTGAAACTGATCCGGATTGATGAAAACGCGCCGGTTTCAGCGCCAAATGTCGGTATTGTCAGCCGTGTCATGGACGTTATTTCCAGCATCTTTACGCCTTTCCTTTATCAGCTTGCCGCCTGCGGTATCTTACAGGGGATTATCTCCTTCCTGGCCGCCGTCGGGATTATGGACGCCAGCAGCGGCACTTACCGTATCCTGAATTTTGTCTCCTGGACGGCCTTTACCTTCCTGCCGGTGATGATTGCATTCACCGCCGCGAAAAAATTCAACGTCAACCCTTTCACCGCCGTCATTACCGCCTGTGCACTGATCAGCCCCGATTACATGAATATGCTGACGGCGTTCAAAATCACGTCGGTCAACTCCGCTGACCCGGCCATGCAACAACTGATGCGCGAAGCAGTCAGTAATCCTGATATCGCCAACATTTTACAGAATGTTGTCGGCATTCCGGTTTCGGCACCCACTCTGGATTTCCTGGGGATTCCGGTGAAATACCTGAGCTATACCGCGTCCGTTATCCCGATCATTCTGATGGTCTGGGCGATGTCTTATATCGAGCATTTCTTTAATAAATTCCTGCCGGTGGTGATCCGTAACCTGTTCACGCCAATGTTCTGTATCGCGATTATGGTGCCCATGACGCTGCTGGTGTTCGGGCCGGTGGGTAATCTGATTGGCGGTGCTATTGGCGGCGTTTACAACACGCTCTATCACCTCAGCCCGACGATTGCCGGTTTTGTGGTGGGAGCTTTCTGGCAGCCACTGGTCACCCTGGGGGTTCACTGGGGCATTACACCCGTCACCGTCGGCAACTACGCCACGCTGGGTTATGACACCTTTACCGGTCTGCAGGCGTCTGCCGTCTTCGCCATGACCGGCAGCATGTTTGGCGTATACCTGAAAACCCGCAGTCGCGAAATGAAAGGTATCTCACTGTCTGCTGGCGTCACCGGTCTGTTCGGTATCACGGAACCGGCAATTTACGGTGTGGCGCTGCGCCTGAAAAAACCGTTCCTGTGCAGTTGCGTAGCAGGTGGTATCGGCGGCGCGATTGCCGGTTCCTTTAATGCGGTGTCGTGGAGCTATTGCCTGCCGGGTATCGCCGTACTGCCGGTGTTCTTCAAAGAAGGCCATATGCCGCAGTTCCTCGGTTTCCTGTTGTCGATTACTGTCGCGTTTGTCCTCGGCGCGCTGTTCACCTGGCTGGTCGGCTTCAAAGATGAGCCGGATGTCGCCGCAACCCAAAAACCGCAGGCAGAAACACCACGCGCCACCCAGGCTGAAATGAATTAAGTCACAGATTACGTTCTACAGGGCAGAAGCACTCTGCCCTCACCTGGTATCGAGGAGAAACAAATGAGCCATCAGTTACAAAAGGATTTCTTATGGGGCGGCGCGGTTGCGGCGCATCAGGTTGAAGGCGGCTGGAACAAAGGCGGTAAAGGCATCAGTATCTGCGATGTGCTTTCCGGCGGCGCACACGGCGTTGACCGCGTGATGACCGACGGCGTGCTTGAAGGTTACAGCTATCCAAACCATGAAGCCGTCGATTTCTACTCGCATTACAAAGAAGACATCGCTTTATTCGCTGAAATGGGTTTCAAATGCTTCCGCACTTCGATTGCCTGGACGCGTATATTTCCGAACGGTGACGAATTACAGCCAAACGAAGCCGGACTGCAATTCTATGATGATATGTTCGATGAGTTGCTCAAATACAATATCGAGCCGGTCATCACCCTTTCCCACTTCGAAATGCCGTGGCATCTGGTGAAAGAATACGGCGGATGGAAAAACCGTCAGGTGGTGGATTTCTTTGTACGCTTCAGCCAGGTGGTGATGGAACGCTACAAAGGCAAAGTGAAATACTGGATGACCTTCAACGAGATCAATAACCAGCGTAACTGGAAATATCCGCTGTTCGGTTATTGCTGCTCCGGTGTGGTATTCACCGAACAGGAAAATCCGGAAGAAACAATGTATCAGGTGCTGCATCATCAGTTTGTGGCCAGCGCCAAAGTGGTCAAACTCGGCCATGACATCAACCCGGATTTCCAGATTGGCTGCATGATCGCCATGGTGCCGCTGTATCCGTTTTCCTGCCACCCGGACGATGTGATGTATGCCGTCGAAGCGATGCACGAACGCTTCCTGTTCAGCGACGTTCATATGCGCGGTTATTACCCGGCCTATACGCTGAAAGAATGGGAACGACGCGGCTTTAACATCAACATGGAAGACGGCGATTTACAGGCGCTGCGCGACGGCTGCGCAGATTATATCGGCCTGAGCTATTACATGAGTAACGCCATATCGGCACACAATCCCAGTGATGATAACGGCTTGTCCGGTTTTGCGGGCAGCGTACCGAATCCGCACGTGAAAGCTTCTGACTGGGGCTGGCAGATTGATCCGGTGGGTCTGCGCTACACACTGAATATCTTGTACGAACGTTATCAGAAGCCGCTGTTTATTGTCGAAAATGGCTTTGGCGCTATCGACAAAGCGGGGGAGGACGGCATCATTCATGATGATTACCGCATCGCCTACCTGAAAGCCCATATTGAGCAGATGAAAAAAGCCGTACTGGAAGATGGTGTGGATCTGATGGGCTACACGCCGTGGGGCTGCATCGACTGCGTGTCGTTTACCACGGGCCAGTACAGCAAACGTTACGGCTTTATTCACGTCGATAAGAACGATGACGGCACCGGCACCATGGCGCGCTCTAAAAAAGAGAGCTTCGGCTGGTATCAGAAAGTGATTGAGAGTAACGGAGAGGTGCTTTAAATCGCAGACAGCCAGCTCCTGACGGAGCTGGCTTTTATGACTAGTGACGTTTTACCTCGAAATACGAGAACTCGCTGTATCCTGCATCTGAGTCCAGTCCGGACGCGGCAGAGTAAATACCGATTTTTGCCCCTACCCATTTCCCCGCTGAAATTGCTAGTTGTGGCTCAACGGTTTTCCACTCTTCGGTTTCGATCTGTCTGAAAGAGAAATGACAGACACCACGTTGCAATATCTCCGCTCTGATGAACACCGCTTCGTTGCGGATGAGCGTCGACAGCACGGTTCTTTTCTGACTCAGAACACCTTTATCGCTCATCCAGCCGAAATCAAACACCAGCGCCCATCCGCCTTCCTGCCGGCACACCGAAACCGCTCCATATCTCTCGCCATAGACAATCAAGCCGCTCTGTTCCCCGTCGTGGTTAAAATGCGGAGTCAGACGCGTAGTTACCGTAAATTGAGGTGCGGATAATTTCTGCAAAAGGAGTTGGGGTGTGTCGTACAAAGACCGCGCACCAAAAGGCCGGCAGACCAGTTTCAGCCCCTCCGGTGACGGAATAATCCAGTCACGTTGCGGATTCGCCTGCCACTGCCATTGCAGGCCAAAACGGCCGTCAGCAAAGCGGTCAGTTGTTTGCGGTTTGCAGGATTTACCCTCTTTGCCTGTCATGGGTTTTGGGTAAACCGACACGGGTTGCCCGGGCCCTGCGTCATCAACCTTCTCACCGATTTCCGGCCAGTCATCATGCTTCCAGCGCATGGGCTGTAAGTGCACTATCCGGCCATTATGTGCAGCATCCTGAAAATGCATAAACCAGCATTCCCCGTTTTTCAGCTCGACCCATCCGCCCTGATGCGGGCCATTCACTTTCGAGGTGCCCTGATGCAACACATCCCGGGACTCAAACGGGCCGTTAATCTGTCGCGAACGTAATACAGTTTGCCAGCCACTTTCGACGCCCCCGGCAGGAGCGAAGATGTAATACCAGCCATTACGCCAATACATTTTTGGCCCTTCAATGGTCGGATGGGAAACCGCGCCATCAAAAATGATGCTTCCCTCATCAAGAAGAGATGTCGCATCGGGCGCCATTTCACAAAGCTGTAGCTGATGTTTAATCCCGGAACGGCTGTAAGCAAACGCATGAACCAGCCATGCGCGCCCGTCGTCATCCCAGAACGGGCAAGGATCGATCCAGCCCTTCACCGCTTTAATACAATGCGGCTCGCTCCAGTCTTTGGCCGGGTCTGCGGTGTAAGACATAAAAATGCCTTCATCAGGCATGCTGTAAAACACCCAGAACAGCCCGTTGTGATAACGAATACTCGGTGCCCAGATCCCTTTGCCGGGCTGCATATTGTCGTAGGCGGGATAGTTAATCCGCTGCACAACATGGTTAATAATTTTCCAGTTCACCAGATCTGTTGAGTGAAGAACAGGCAGGCCCGGAATATGGTTAAAACTTGAAGCCACCATGTAAATATTGTCGCCCACACAGACAATATCCGGGTCTGAATAATCCGCATACAAGACAGGGTTCTGATAATGCCCGTCACCCAAATCGGGTTGCCAGCCTGAATTTAATACATCATCCATTGAGGTTATCTCCATTATTTCGCCACCAGACCCGCCGGGATCAGGTCAGGTTTATTTTCCTGCCTGTCGGCGATCTCAGTGCTGCGTTTTGCCAGATCATTCTGGATTTTGTTCATGGTGGCATCGTCGAGTTTGTAGAAACGGGCAAGGAAATAAAGAATGAGATAGGACACCGACGGCCCCACGGTCAGGAGACCAATAATACCCGTGGTCGCCAGAGCGGTTTGTGTTTCTGCTCCCGCATGATAACCAAACCAGCCAAGTGAGAACCCGACGAAAGCGCCCGCAAAGGCCATTCCCAGTTTTAACGCGAACAGATTGCCGGAGAAAGAAAGGCCCGTAATACGACGTCCTGTTTTCCATTCTCCATAATCCGCCGCATTGGCCATCATGTTCCATTTAAACGGCTGATACATCTGGTGTAAAAAACCGATAATGAAATAAAGCGGAAAAATTACTGGCAGGAGTTTCGGCGGTACAAAAAACATCACGACGCCCGCCAGAACCAACAGCAAATTGATATTTTTAAACATCGTCAGTGTACTAAAACGCCGGGCAAAATATCCCGCTGCTATTGCCCCAAATATCGTGCCGACCACGCTGGTCGTGATAAACGTACTTTTCATCGCCGTGCCACTGATCAGACTCTGTCCCTTATCCAGCATCAGATACGTCGCGTAATACAACGTTGCGGAACTGCGCATCACCCCGGCCATACTGGAGAAAAAGGTAATGATGGCGACAATACGCCACTGATCATTGGACAGCAGCTTTTTCAAATCACTGAGAACCGACACCTCACGGGTATCCTCCGCCGTGATCCGTTCTTTAGTGAAACAAAAACAAAACACCAGCATACAAATAGCAATTGCGCCCATTACCGCCATCGTCGCCTGATATCCTGCCTGCAGATTTTCTTTACCGAAATAATCCACCAGCCACAGGGTGCCGACAGAAACCAGTAAACCGGCCAGAGAGGAGATGGTAAAACGATAAGATTGTGCAGAGAGCCGGTCTTTATCATCCGTCGTAATTACGCCTCCCAGGGCGCAGTAAGGAATATTGATAAAGGTGTAACACAGCATCAGCAATGAGTAAGTGATGTAGGCGTAAAGCAGTTTGCCTGAATGACCGAAATCAGGCGTTGTGAAGGTCATTACGGCCAGCACTGCATAAGGAATGGCAAACCATATCAGCCACGGGCGAAAATGCCCCCAGCGGGTTTTTACACGGTCAGCGATAATGCCGGTAAGCGGATCACTCACGGCATCCAGAATGCGCGTAACCAGAAACATCACCCCGACAGCGGCGGCGGAGAGCCCGTAAATATCAGTATAAAAGTAGGTCAGAAACATCGTGACCGAGGAATAAACGATCCCGCAAGCGGCGTCACCCATACCAAAACCGAGTTTTTCTATAACAGACAATTTCTTTACGGCTGCCATAATCTGACTCCAAACCATGAGGTAGAATATCTTTCAGAATTGGTATGTTAACTTTTGGCAGCTGTGTTGAATTTAACCATATTTTGCTTATGGTTTATGAAATTTACCAAACGAGAGGCGTCTCACAAAGAGAAGGGGGTTATGCAGAAATAAAAAAAGCTGCTTAATTCAGCAGCCTTTTGTTTCAAATTCAGAAAAAATCAATGACGCTTTCCGTCATCATCTTCGTCGACAAAATCTTCATCTTCGCCGTCTTCACCTTCTTCGTCGTCATCGCCTTCGAAGTAAGTGCCCCAGCCGTCATAACTGACGCCGTTGGCTTCGGCCAGATTCATCAGTTGCTCAACCTGGGTGTCGATCAGCTCCGCTTTCAGCGCGATTTCGCTGATTACATCACAGCACATCACGACTGAACCGTCTTCCACTTCCAGCTCTTCAGCATCAGTAACTTCATAACCCAGTTTGAAAGCTTCAACGGCCGCTTTCTCCAGAACGTCAAATTTCTCTGAAGATAAGTGGTGTTCGATAGTGTAAAGCGCGTCAGGATCACTGCCATCATCCAGCAGTTCTTCGATGATTAAGCGAGTCTCTTCACGTTGTTCTTCCAGCAATTCACGGTTTGCCATATCTCTGTCCTCAATCAATGTGACGTTTGTACGCTATTTTCACACACCGCAGGGCGCGTCTCCACTATAAACGACAAAGTTTTTACTGCGGGGTTGTATTTGCATATTCATACAGTTAAATTGAATTTAAATTCAATCCGAAATGCTTACGCGCTATGGAGCGACATCATGAGTTTGTTGAGTAAACGTCATTTTCTCAGGTTACTGGATTTTACCCCGTCAGAGATTTCGTCACTGCTGAAACTCTCCGCAGAATTAAAGGCCGCTAAGAAGAACGGCACCGAAAAAGCCAGTCTGCAAGGCAAAAACATCGCGCTCATCTTCGAAAAAGACTCAACCCGCACCCGGTGCTCTTTCGAAGTTGCCGCATACGATCAGGGCGCAAAAGTCACCTATCTCGGCCCAAGTGGCAGCCAGATCGGCCATAAAGAATCGATGAAAGATACCGCCCGCGTCCTCGGGCGCATGTACGACGGTATTCAGTATCGCGGTTACGGGCAGGATAAAGTGGAAATTCTGGCCCACTATGCCGGTGTACCGGTATGGAATGGCCTGACCAACGAATTTCACCCGACACAACTGCTGGCTGATCTGCTGACCATGCAGGAACATCTGCCGGGCCAGCCGCTGAAAGGCATGCGTCTGGCCTATCTGGGAGATACCCGTAACAACATGGGCAATTCCCTGCTGGAGGCTGCGGCGTTATGCGGACTGGATTTGCGCCTTGTTGCGCCTTCGGCCTGCTGGCCGGAAGCCGAACTGGTCGCCACCTGTGAACATCTGGCGAAAGAAAACGGCGGCAGCATCACCCTGACCGAAGATATCGCAACCGGCGTGAAAGATGCTGATTTCCTTTACACCGACGTCTGGGTTTCCATGGGGGAGCCGAAAGAAGTGTGGAAAGAACGCATTAATCTGCTGCGTCCTTATCAGGTGAACAGCGCGATGCTGGCGCTGACCGGCAATCCGCAGGTGAAATTCCTGCACTGCCTGCCGGCATTTCATGACGACCAGACCACACTTGGCAAACAAATGGCAGAAGAGTATGGCCTGCACGGGGGGATGGAAGTCACCGATGACGTCTTTGAATCCCGCCACAGCGTAGTGTTTGATCAGGCGGAAAATCGTCTGCACACGATCAAAGCGGTAATGGTTGCCACGCTCGCTAACCACTGATTTTTCCCGGCGTGCAGCAAGGCTAACTTTCCTGCACGCCGTAATCTTTACATCATTTTGCACTTTATCCCGCCCGTTCCCGTCAGAAGACCGCATTTTCAACTAACCTTTTTAAAGCGTTTCATCAAAAAAACAAAAATGCAGAAGAAGGAACCGATATGAGCTCAGTGAATCTTGAGTATGTTCTGCGGCTGGAAAGCCTGCTAAGCAGGATTTACCCCCGGGAACACATCGCCGACCTGCTGAAAAAAATCCTGCATCTCGCCGACAAATGGAATTACGGCAAACACCGCACCACCGGCTGGGTGGATGGCACCAACGTTTATCTGATTACTTATGGCGATAATATCCGTCACGGCGAGCAACCACCGCTGGCGACGCTCAATCACTTCGCCAACACCTATCTGCGCGACATCATCAGTGATATCCATATACTGCCGATGTATCCCTACAGTTCGGACGATGGATTCAGCGTCATTGACTACCGGCGGATCGATGAACATCTCGGCGGCTGGTCAGATATTCATCACCTTTCGGCCAATTTCAACCTGATGTTTGACTGCGTGATCAATCATATTTCACGCTCAAGCGAGTGGATGAAAGGCTATCTGCATGACGATCCGTATTACAAAGATTACTTTATTGCCGCTAATCCTGAGCTGGATTACAGCCGCGTCGTACGCCCGCGCGCTTCACCGCTGCTCTCACCATTTATCAAAACCGACGGCACCGAGTTATATCTGTGGACGACGTTCAGTGAAGATCAGGTGGATATTAATTTCAAAAATCCTCAGGTTTTACTGGAAAGTATTGATGTGCTGTTGCAGTACGCCGCCAGCGGCGGGCAGTCGATCCGCCTTGATGCGATTGGCTATATCTGGAAGGAAGCCGGGACGCGCTGCATTCATATGCCTCAGGCGCACAATATTATTAAAGTCTGGCGCACCATTCTCGATGAAGTGATCCCCGGCACGCGGATCATTACGGAAACCAACGTCCCGCATCACGAAAATATCAGTTATTTCGGCGAAGGTGACGAGGCACATATGGTGTATCAGTTCCCGCTGCCGCCGCTGACCTTGTACGCTTTTCTGCGTCAGGACACCACCACACTGACCCAGTGGGCGAAGAGCCTGAATGCAGAAGCGCGTTACCCGGACACCACCTATTTCAACTTCCTTGCCAGCCACGACGGCATCGGTTTACGCCCGACCGAAACCTTCCTGACCGATGACGAACGTAAATACATGGCGCAGGAGACACTGCGTAAGGAAGGCCGCGTATCCTATAAAGACAACGGTGACGGCACGCATTCCCCTTACGAACTGAACATTAATTACCTGAGCGCGCTGACCGAGCCGGAAGACAGTACCGAAATGAAAGCCCGCAAGTTTCTGGCAGCCCAGGCGCTGTTGCTGTCGTTTATCGGCGTCCCGGCGATTTATATTCACAGCCTGCTGGGCAGTGAGAACGATCTCGACGGCATGCACCAGTCCGGGATCAACCGCCGTATCAACCGTAAAAAGTTGGATCTGACGACCCTTGAAGCTGAACTGGAAAAAAAAGACGGCTTGCGTGCCCGCATTTTTTACGGGTTACAGACACTCATCAGGCACCGCCGCGAACATCCAGCGTTTTCACCACAGGCTGGCCAGCGCGTGTTTGATCTGGGCAAATCCCTGTTTGCAATGGAACGCTATGATCCAAAAACTGAAGACCGGATCAGCTGCATATTCAATATCAGCGATCATTCTCAGATGTTGAAGCTGGCAGTCGAGGGGAAGGATCTGATTGGCGGAGAAGTCTTTAACGGCCAGATGCGTCTCCGGCCGTGGCAGGTAGTATGGATCAAACACAAACTCAAAGCGCCGGAACGTCTCGGCAGGCTGCGTCGCTGGCGGATGAAGCTGATCAAGCGCACAAAGCGCTACACAATAGGCATTAAGCGGACAATGCGCTGACGTTCATTTTCACCACGGCTTTACGTACGTTGGCCGGTTCGCCGACGGCGCACAGGGGTTTATGCACTTCGCCCGGATAAAACACCACGAAGTCACCGGTCTGCATGATCATGGTTTTTTCCTGCTCGCCAGCAGCCAGGAACGCAATGTCTTTATCTTCCAGCCAGTCGGTATCGACATACCCTGCCGGTAAATTGCTGAATGTCATGCCTTCGGTGCCGTTCAGCACAATCTGAATATCCAGATTACGCGCGTGGAATTCAGCACGGCGTTCAGCCTGCGGTGCCGTCGAATCATTGGAAATCAGCACAAAGACGTCGTCACCACGGATATCGTGTTTGCCCAGCGGCGTCTGTGGTGTGATGTGTTGTTTAACGTATTCAATGGCCTCGCGCAGTTCAGCGGGCAGATAAGGGACAAGATGCAGTTGGTTAATATTGCCGGTTATCATGGTATTCCCTTCGCTAATGTGAAAATGAAATAGTGTTTCAATGCCTGCACATGATAATGCACGCAAAGGCTACACCCTTTGATCCAGTTAACAGTTTTTGTCTCCGTTTTCCGTCATACCAATCGATTGCCTGCAAGGTATTTTTCTGCTTGATGTCGTCAATGACCCGCGTATAATGCGCCACAATTTGTCGGGAGAACCCATGAAAAATCGCCATGTTTTGTGCTCAGATCATCGACCAAACACTGTGCCGTCAGGCAGTCCGCTGCCGTTGTTCTCCCGTGGTATTACCGTTTTACTGAAAGCCCCTCATTGAGGGGCTTTTTTTTGTCCGGAATTTGAGCGCCATACTTTTATACGTAAAGCACAGGAGAATGACTATGGCTAATCCGCTGTATCAGAAAGACATCATTTCTATCAACGATCTCAGCCGCGAAGAGCTGGAACTGGTACTCGATACCGCTGCCAGCCTGAAAGCCAACCCGCAGCCTGAATTGCTGAAACACAAAGTGATCGCCAGTTGTTTCTTCGAAGCCTCAACCCGTACGCGCCTGTCATTTGAAACCTCAATGCATCGTCTGGGGGCCTCAGTGGTCGGTTTCTCCGACAGCAGCAACACATCGCTCGGTAAAAAAGGTGAAACACTGGCCGATACCATTTCGGTTATCAGCACCTACGTCGATGCGATTGTGATGCGTCATCCGCAGGAAGGCGCGGCACGTCTGGCAACCGAATTCTCCGGCGGTATTCCGGTACTCAACGCCGGTGACGGTGCGAACCAGCATCCGACACAAACCCTGCTGGATTTGTTCACCATCCAGGAAACGCAGGGGCGTCTCGATAACATCAAGATCGCCATGGTCGGTGACCTGAAATATGGCCGCACGGTGCATTCACTGGCGCAGGCGCTGGCAAAATTTAACGGCAACCGATTCTACTTTATCGCGCCGGATGCGCTGGCGATGCCGGGGTATATCCTGACGTTACTGGAAGAGAAAGGCATCGAATACAGCCTGCACAGCAGCATTGATGAAGTGGTCTCTGAAATCGACATTCTGTACATGACCCGCGTGCAAAAAGAGCGTCTTGATCCGTCGGAATACGCCAACGTGAAAGCGCAGTTTGTCCTGCGGGCGGCTGACCTGACGGATGCTCAGCCGCACCTGAAAGTGCTTCACCCGCTGCCGCGTATCGACGAAATCACGCCGGATGTCGATAAAACGCCGTATGCCTGGTATTTCCAGCAGGCCGGTAACGGAATTTTTGCGCGTCAGGCTTTGCTGGCGCTGGTTCTGAACGCAGACACTGCACAGTAAACTTGAGGAGAAAACGATTATGACACACGACAATAAACTTCAGGTTGAAGCGATCAAATGCGGTACGGTCATCGACCATATTCCGGCGCAGGTCGGATTTAAGCTCCTGTCTCTGTTCAAGTTTACCCAAACGGAGCAGCGTGTCACCGTTGGCCTGAATCTGCCTTCCGGTGAGCTGGGCCGTAAAGACATCATTAAAATCGAAAACACCTTCCTGACCGATGAACAGGTCAATCAGCTGGCGGTGTATGCGCCGCGTGCGACGGTGAACCGCATCGATAATTACGACGTGGTGAAAAAGCTGATGCCAACGCTGCCGGACCGTATCGTTGGTGTTCTGCGCTGCCCGAACGGCAACTGTATCAGCCGTTTTGAACCGGTGGATTCCAGCTTTGCGGTGAAACAACGTGCAGACGGCGTGCACCTGAAATGCAAATACTGCGAGAAAGAGTTTGAGCATCAGGTGGTGCTCAATAACGACTGAGCCTTTATACTGGGGGATAACTTCCCGTTCCCCTTAACTCAAATCAGGAGACATTATGTCCCGCGAAATCAGCACTGAAAACGCCCCGGCCGCTATCGGTCCTTATGTTCAGGGTGTGGATCTGGGCAGCATGATCATCACTTCCGGTCAGATCCCTGTGGATCCTAAAACCGGTGCAGTCGCTGACGACATTGCTGCACAGGCGCGTCAGTCACTGGAAAACGTTCAGGCGATCGTTGAAGCCGCTGGCCTGAAAGTGTCAGATATCGTGAAAACGACCGTTTTCGTAAAAGATCTGAACGACTTTGCCACCGTTAACGCCACTTACGAAGCCTTCTTCACTGAGCATAATGCGCCATTCCCGGCCCGTTCTTGCGTAGAGGTGGCCCGTCTGCCAAAAGATGTGAAAATCGAAATCGAAGCCATCGCCGTCCGCCGTTAAACCGCGTCAGTGATGCACCAGACCAGCCTGCGGGCTGGTTTTTTTTGCCCTGTTTTCAGGCAAACAAACTTCACCTCGCCCTATAATTAAGCAGACCGGCCTCATTTCCCCCATTTTTCAGCCCGTTTTGCACGCTGGCACACTTTATGCCTGATCTTCATTGTTATTGAACGATTCAATTGCAGCCTGTCCAGTTTGTGAGGTGATGATGATCAAGATTGACCTTTCCGATTCACCCTTTTTTGATGAGATGTTAATGGCTGAAGGCAAACACCGCAGCCATTATCAGGCCTACTGGCAATGGTTGCAGCAAGCCGATCAACAGGCAGTCCAGCGCAAAAAAGAGGAAGCCGCGCTGTTGTTTCACCGGGTGGGGATTACCTTTAATGTTTATGGCGAAGATGATGGCGCGGAACGGCTGATCCCGTTCGACAGCGTGCCGCGCATTATTCCGGCCAGTGAATGGCAAATGCTCGATCGCGGGATCCGTCAGCGGGTTCAGGCGCTGAATGCCTTTTTGCATGATATTTATCATGACCAGAAGATCCTCAAAGCGGGGATCGTGCCCGCTGAACAGGTACTGGCCAACGATCAGTATCAGCCGTGCATGCAGGGTATTGATCTTCACCGGGACACTTACGCGCACATTGCCGGCACCGACATGGTACGTGGAGGCGATGGCGAATACTACGTGCTGGAAGACAACCTGCGTACGCCGTCCGGCGTGTCTTACATGATGGAAAACCGCAAAATGATGATGCGGCTATATCCTGAATTGTTTGCCGAGCAGCGTATCGCACCGGTTTCCCGCTACCCTTCCCATTTACTGCAAACCCTGCGCGAAAGCACGACCGTCAACGATCCGACCGTCGTGGTGCTCACGCCGGGGCGTTTTAACAGTGCGTATTTTGAGCACAGCTTCCTCGCCCAGCAAATGGGCGTTGAGTTGGTGGAAAGCGTCGATCTGTTCGTGAAAGACGGCGCGGTGTTTATGCGTACCACCGCCGGACCGTGCAAAATTGACGTGATTTACCGGCGTATCGATGACGCGTTCCTTGATCCGCTGGCGTTCCGCGCCGACTCGATGCTCGGCGTACCCGGTTTGCTTTCCGTGTATCGCTCTGGCGGCGTGGTGCTGGCCAATGCGATCGGCACCGGCGTGGCGGACGACAAATCGATCTACCCGTATGTACCGGATATGATCCGCTACTATCTGGCCGAAGATCCGATCCTCAATAATGTGCCGACCTGGCAATGCCGCAAGGAAAGCGATCTGTCTTTCGTGCTGGCGAATCTGGAAAAAATGGTGGTGAAGGAGGTTCATGGTGCAGGCGGTTACGGCATGCTGATTGGCCCGACGGCCAGTAAAGCGGAAATTGAACGCTTCCGCGAATTACTGCGCACCCGCCCGGAAAACTACATCGCACAGGAAACGCTGGCGCTTTCCACCTGCCCGACTTTCGTGGGTGACGGGCTGGCTCCGCGTCATATCGACCTGCGGCCTTTTGCCCTGAGCGGTGCGGAAATCCGGCTGGTACCGGGCGGATTAACCCGCGTGGCGCTGGCTGAAGGCTCGCTGGTCGTGAACTCATCTCAGGGCGGCGGCACCAAAGACACCTGGGTACTGGAAGAGAATCCGACGGAGGATGACGCATGCTAAGCAGAACAGCCAGCGAACTGTACTGGATGGCGCGTTATCTGGAACGCGCCGAGAATATTGCACGCCTGCTGGACGTGACCAATAAGCTGTCGCTGATGTCGATTCGTGACGTCAACGCACGCGATGAAAACAATGATTTGCTGGTGCCGCTGACCATGACCGGCACACGGACATTATTCAACGAACATTATCCGCAAGAATCCATGGGCAATCTGCTCAACTTCTTCGCGCTGGACAGTTCCAACCACAGCAGCATTTTCAGTTGTCTGCAAATGGCCTGGAACAATGCACATGCGGTGCGCGGCAGCCTCTCTTCTGAAGTCTGGGAAAGCATTAATGCCACCTGGATCGAGATGAAACTGATCCGCCGTCAGGGCGTGGGTTCTGCCGGTGCGGACGCTTTCTTCGACTGGGTTAAAGAGCGCTCACACCTGTTCCGCGGTGCCATGTTCGGTACATTACTGCGCAGTGATGCCCTGAACTTTATCCGTCTCGGCACCATGCTTGAGCGTGCAGACAGTACCGCCCGTTTGCTGGATGCCAAAAATCAGTTGCTGAATGCTGATGAAGATCCGGTGCGCGAATATTACCGGATGGATACCCTGCTGCGTGCGGTCAGCGCCCGCGAGGCATTCCACACACTTTACAAGCAGCAACTCAGCCAGAAACATATTGCAGAGCTGCTGATACTGCGCCGCGAATTACCGCGATCCTTACTTTCCTGTGTCGAAATCATGGCTGAACAACTTGAAGAAATCGGGGGTAGCGCAGGCAATCTGCCACGCCGCCGTGTCCACACCCTGCACGCTCAGCTTCGTTTCACTGAAATGGACGAGATCGTTGAAATGGGTCTCAGCCCGTGGTTAATGCAGTTTCTGGATCAGACCAATGCCATCGCTGAGAGCATTCATCAAACCTATCTGGAGGCTCAATAATGAAACTGAATGTCACGCATCAGACGCATTACAGCTATGCACAACAAGTTAAACACAGCACGCAATATCTGCGCCTCACGCCGCAGGATTCCAGCCATCAGAAGATTTTGTCATGGGATCTGACTTTGCCGGAATACGCTACCCGCACGCTGGATGCCTACGGCAACGTATTGCATGTCCTGACGCTCGATCAGCCTCATCAGGCGATCACCATTGAAGCCAACGGTGTGGTCGAGATAGAAGACAATACCGAGGACGACCATTGCGGACATCTCTCGCCACTGGTGTTTTTGCGCACCAGCCCGCTGACATTGGCCGACGGCGCAATCCGCGATTTCGCCAGCCGTTATTACCGGCCACAGGCGCAGCACGAAAGTCTGTGCAACCTGATGGGCGAGTTATTGCTGAAAATGCCTTACAACCCCGGCAGCACCACGGTAAAAGACAGCGCCTCACAAGCCTTTTCCGCACAAACGGGCGTATGTCAGGATCACACGCACGTTTTCCTCGCCTGTTGCCGCAGCCTGGGCATTCCGGCGCGCTACGTCAGCGGCTATCTTTACTCGGAAGATTCAACGCATGTGGCGATGCACGCCTGGGCGGAAGCCTGGCTGGATGACCGCTGGCAGAGCTTTGATGTCACCAACAACACCTGCAAACCGAATCAGCATTTGAAACTGGCTATCGGCATAGATTATCTTGATGCATGCCCGGTCCGCGGTATCCGGTTGGGCGGAGGAAGCGAAGATATGCGTACTGTCGCGGCCGTTGCTATGCTTGACGTTCCGCAATGACCCTGAATCCCTGAGGAAACATTTTTATGACTTACTGTGTGGCCATGCGCTTGTCCTCTGGCCTGGTGTTTGTTTCAGATTCACGCACCAATGCCGGAGTGGACCATATTTCCACCTTCCGTAAGCTGCATGTTTTTCATCAAAGCGATGAACGCGTGCTGGTGATTCAGAGCGCCGGAAATCTGGCGACCACACAGAGTATTATTAGTCTGCTGCATCGCCGCTGTGTAGATGATGAGCGGGAAAACCTGCTGAACGTGAAATCGCTCTACGATGCCGCCAGCCTGCTGGGTGAAACGGTGCGTGAAGTGATTGCGCGTGACAGCGGCGCAAATCAGGGCGGCAACACGGATTTCAGCTGCAACCTGTTGCTCGGTGGCCAGATTAAGGGGGAGGGCCAGCGGCTGTTCCACATTTATCCGCAGGGGAATTTCATCGAAGCCACGCACGACACGCCGTATTTCCAGATTGGTGAAAGTAAGTACGGCAAACCGATTATCGATCGCGTACTGAGTTACGACACCGCGCTGGATCAGGCCATGCAATGTGCGCTGATTTCGATGGATTCCACATTACGCAGCAATCTTTCCGTCGGCCTGCCACTGGATGTGATGACCTATCCGACAGACAGTTTCAACGCTGCGCAACAGCACCGGATCACCGAAACACATCCGTATTTCGACATGATCCGCAAAGGCTGGGGCGAAGGCCTGCTGAGTATTTTTGCGCAGTTGCCGCCGCTGAAATTAGACGAGTAACAAACCGCCACATCGGGTCTGGGGAAAATGGACAACCTCAGACCTGCCCCGTATTATCCCTATCCCGTCCTTAATACGGATATTTGAGGTGCATATATTGTGGCAGTCACTATTTATGATATTGCCCGTCTGGCAAAAGTGTCCAAGTCTACCGTTTCCAGAGTTATCACCAACCAGACCAATATTTCGCCAGATGCCCGGGAGCGCGTGCTGGATGCCATCCGCACACTGAATTATCAGCCAAGTAAACTTGCGCGGGCGCTGACGTCCAAAGGTTTTGATGCGATTCTGGTGATTTCCACCCGTTCGACCAAAACCACCGCCGGTAACCCTTTCTTCTCCGAAATATTGCAATCCATTGCCCTGAGAGCTGAAGAAGAGGGTTTTGATGTTATTTTGCAAACATCCAAAAATAGCGAAGAAGATTTGCAAAAGTGTGTCGCGAAAATAACTGAAAAAATGGTGAAAGGCGTGATAATGCTCAGTTCGCCTGCCGATGAATATATCCTGGAGCAACTGGATAATTGTCAGGTGCCGGTGATGGTGATTGGCAATATTGAAGGAACGTATCAGCACGTTTTCTCCGTCGATACCGATAATTTTCAGGACAGCTACCGGCTGACAGAACATCTTATTTCGCTCGGTCACCAGGATATTGCCTGCCTGCACGCGCCGCTGGATTACCACGTATCCATTGATCGTCTTGCGGGATATAAGCGCGCCATGCAGGATGCCGGTCTGCCCGTGCAACCCGACCTGATGATTGACGGCGGTTATACCACAGAAAGTGCCTATCTGGCGGCGACAACATTATTGCAATGTGCCCGTCCGCCGACAGCCGTTTTCGCCACCGATGCCGTGAAAGTCATGAGCATTTACCGTGCGGCCCATGAACAGAAAAAGATCATCCCCGACGAAATTTCCATCACCGGTTACAGCAGTGACAATATTTCCCCCCTCCTTTCCCCGGGGCTGACTGGCATTGAAATTCCTATCCGCGAGTTAGGCTGTCAGGGTTGCGGTTTATTATTCGATAAAATTTTTAACCGCCCCGGCACTCACTCCCGCACGCTGGTGCCGACCCAATTGGTGGTGAATCATTCCGCCATACCGCTCGCGGCCAGAAAATAAAAAAACCGACCGGAAAAACAGCTTCCGGTCGGGTGATGAGGTGCATCAGAAAGAATAGGTGATCCCGACACCAGTATAATGGAATTTGGTCTTCGCATTGGCGCTGGCATCGGTATTATCGTGCAGCTGCAATTCGTAGGCATATTCCAGTGAGATGGCAAAACCGTTAGGTAAAGGCTGATTGATTAACAGCCCGAATCGCGTATCAGTTTCTCCTTCCCGCTCTGCGCGTTCATCATTGTAATAATAGGTATCCAGCGTCCGGCGGACATAAGGTGTGAGCACGGTTTTTCCGCCGGAGAACAGATCGACACTCACCGGCAAATAGATACGCGCTTCCTGTTTGGCGAATTCCCCGCGCTGGCTGTCACCGGTATTCCATCCGCGATCTAAATAATAACTGACCTGCATTGCGATATCGTCGGTGAAGCTGTATTTCAGGCCAGTTTCACCTTCAAACTCTTTATTCAGATAGCCGTTATCATCCATACTATTATAATAATTATACAACGCCATCCAGCCGTTATATTTCAACGCAGGACTGAGTGAAACCGACCAGTCTGGCTGAATGGTATAACGCTGGGTATTATAAGAACTGCCCTCTTTCTTCTTATCTTCATTATATTGCCACTGGTAGTTCCTGAAACCGAGCATCAGCCCCAGTGCATAATCTGCATTATCGGCAAACTGATAATGCGCATCGAATTCAACCTGATTAAACCAGTCGCTGCGCGTGTTTTGCGAATAATCAACATTATGATCTTCCTGATAAAACGCGCCGTATAAGTTCCACTTTCCTTTGCTGAAGTTAACAAATACCGTGGGTTCATAAGCGCCGTCTTTATCGCCCTGACCTTCTGTGTTCTCAGTTTCCTGCATGGCACCGATCTGCACCTGCCAGGGTTCGGCAGGTAACGCTGCGTTGCCGATCGGTACCGGTGTCAGCATTTCCGGTGAGTTATGATCTTCATTTTTATTCACGCTTTCGCTCTCAGCGGAAAAAGCCGACGAGCAGACCGCGCCGCATAATAATGCGGCAGCCACTTTTATTTTCATTATAATAATTCCTTTTACAGTAGGGACGGATGGATATTAAAAAACAGCTAACCTCTTTTAAAATTCGTATTATTTATACATGTTAGTGAAATGGATTATTAATCTGCGGTAATCACTTGCTCTGTTTCACCATCAAAGAAATGACATTTATTTATATCAAAGCGCAGGGGTAATAATTGCCCGGCCTGATAATCGGTATTCGCGTTTGAACGGCAAACAAACTCATGACCGCCAACCGAGCAATACAACATAAATTCTGCACCGGTCAGTTCAGCCACTGTAATTCGCGCATCAAAATGTGCACTCTGCTGCTCCGCACCGGCAATATTCTCAGGTCGGATACCGAGTACCAGCGGTTTACGCTGATAACCCTGCGTATTCAGTATCGCCAGTTTGTCTTCAGACACCGGAATACGCAGGCTTTCCGTTACGAAAAAGTCACCATCCAGCGCGCCGCGGATAAAGTTCATCGCCGGAGAACCAATAAAACCGGCCACAAACATATTTTGCGGATGGTTATAGACCGTCTTAGGCGCGCCAACCTGCTGGATAACGCCGTCTTTTATGACCACAATCCGCGTTGCCATGGTCATGGCTTCGGTCTGATCATGAGTGACATAAATCATTGTCGTATTGAGTTTATGATGCAGCTTGCTGATTTCAGCACGCATCTGTACCCGCAGCTTGGCATCAAGATTCGACAGCGGTTCGTCCATTAAAAAGACTTTGGCATCCCGCACAATGGCACGCCCGAGCGCAACCCGCTGACGCTGGCCGCCGGATAATGCCCCCGGACGTCGCGCCAGGTACTCATTCAGCCCGAGGATCTGCGCCGCATATTTCACCCGCTGGCTGATTTCCTCCGGCGCAATTTTTCTCAGCTTCAGGCCAAACGCCATGTTGTCGTACACCGACATATGCGGATACAGCGCATAGTTCTGAAATACCATGGCGATCTCGCGATCTTTCGGTGCGACGTCGTTCATCCGCACGCCGTCGATCAGCAGATCGCCGGAAGATATTTCCTCCAGCCCGGCGATCATGCGCAGGGTCGTGGATTTTCCGCAGCCGGAGGGGCCGACAAACACGATAAATTCTTTATCCGCGATCTCCAGATTAAAATCCTTCACCACGTGAACCTGCTTGTCGTAAATTTTCTGAATGTGTTGCAGTGTAATCTGAGCCATAATTTTCCCTTAAATGTCAGCGTGATGACGCAACCATTGCTGCCGGATAACTGCCCAAGACAGCCCCTCAGTAGAAGCCAGACGGTAATTTGCCCCTTCCAGCGTCGCACCAATGCCTATGGCGAAAATACCGCCGGCACGCAGGGCATCAATGCCCGCCTGCGCATCCTCAATCCCAACGGCATGTTGCGGCGAGATATTCAGCGCCTCGCAAACGTTGAGAAAAATTTCCGGATGGGGTTTGGAATGCGTGATACGGCGGGTGTCCGCGACATAATCGAAAGCCTGCTCCAGTCCCAGCGCCCTCAGCACCCGCGGGGCATTTTGTGAAACGGAAGCCAGACCGGTAAGCACACCCTGCTCGTGCAGCGTATGCAGCAATTCCCCCATCCCCGGCAAAATATCCGTCGTGGTCAGTCCGGCAAGTAAGCCGACATAATCAGCATTTTTCTCAGCAGCCATTGCGTCACATTCGGCCTGCGTAAAACTCCCGGTTTTTCCGCCCGAGGCGAGGATCCTCAGCAGTGATCCCTGACGACTGACGCCTTTGAGCTGCTCATTAAACCCAGTATCAATGTGGATCCCGATGCGCTGCGCCAGCCGTTGCCAGGCCATAAAGTGCAGATGGGCGGTATCCACCACCACACCGTCGAGGTCAAAAATGACGGCACGCGGCAGCAGGGGTTTAGTTTTCATCATGAGATCCTTCCAGAACGAGGCTTTCCGTAAACATATGAGAGATGCCGTTGATCCAGACCTTCAGCGGCCGGGCATCCGTTTTGCTGAGAGTAAGTTGCTGTGGTTCGAGGGTGACCATCAGGCGCGTTCCGCGCCAGTTCAGGGGGAACTGCAACCGCGTCCAGCCCTGCGGCAGTGAGGGCCAAAAATGCAGTTCACCCGACTGATAATCCAGCCCCGCAAACCCCATCAGTGCCCCTGTCCAGATAGCCGCAGCGGCTGCCGCATGAATGCCGTCATCCGAAGAATGAGGTTCCTCGCCCAGATCGATGCGGCACGCCTCGCGGTAAAACTGCAATGCCAGCGCTGTTTGCCCGGTCCGGGCGGCAACAATCGCATGCACCGATTTGCTCAGCGAAGAATCATGAATCGTACGCGGTTCATAAAAACGGAGATTGGCAGCCTGGCATTGTGGCGTGAACTGCGCGGGCAGCAGTTGCATGAGCATGACCACATCGGCCTGTTTGAGGATCTGCATCTCGTTGATTTCTGCACGGGAATAGTCCAGCAAAATGGCCTGTGTACCCTGCCGGGATTTATAGGGAGTCAGGTCGCACTGAGGTTTGCTGAGAAAGGAATCATCCTGCGCGATCACGCCCTGCGCATCGGGCTGCGGCAGGTACAGGTGCGTCAGGAAATCTTCCGCCTGTGTGAAAAATGCAGCATCCTGGTGATTAAATGCCTGCAAATACCGGCAGGCTTCCCGGACGTTGTACTGCGCCATATAATTGGTAAACGCATTATTATCAATATGTTCAGTATATTCATCCGGCCCGATGACGTTGAGAATTACCCACCGGTCCCCACGCCGTTCAGTGCGGCTCATCCAGAACAGGGCTGTCTCTTTCAGCAACGCCAGCCCCATTTGTTGCATAAATTCAGCGTCGCGCGTGGCCTGAAAATAGCCCACCGTGGCATAGGCGATATCCGCCACCAGATGATGCTCAGCTAACGCTGATGCCACCCGTTGCCGCTGACCGGTACGGATATTGATCGCCGCGAATTCCGGCGTTTCCTCTTTCCCGCTGAACGCACTTTCCCACGGGAACAGCGCCCCCTGATAGCCGTTACACCTGGCTTTCTCCTGCGCCTGCACCAGATTCCGATAGCGGTATTCCAGCAGTTTTCGCGCCTGTCCGGGCGCATTCAGCAGCGCAAAAGGCAGGATAAATATTTCGGTATCCCAGAATACATGCCCTTTATAGCCTTCGCCGGTCAGTCCTTTCGCCGCCACACTGGCACGCGCATCATGCGCCGGGATCATCAGCTTCAGGTGATAAAGCGCAAAATCCAGTGCACGCTGATCCTGTGGATGATCTGACGCCACGCAGACCCGCGATGCCTGCCAGTAATGCTGCCAGTGACGGGTATTTTCCATCAGCAGTTGTCCGTAACCTTGCTGTGCATGCACCGTTAAGGCTTCCAGGCAGCGTGCAGCGAAGGTGTTTTCAGGCAGGAAGTCCGCATCGAGCGATGTGGCAATCCAGCTGAATTTCTCCAGCGTGACCGCTTCACCGGCAGATAACGGCAGGCCGATATGTTGTAATAACTGACGGTTTTTCGCCGAAAAACTGCTGCTGGCGCGGGCGGGAAACAGGCACTGGCTGGTGATGACCGCCTGCTGCTGGCCGTCTGTGGTCTCATACCAACCCTGTAAAACGTTTTGATCGAAAACCCGCACTGAGCGCTCGTTCAGATGCTGTCTGCCGCTGTTGGTCTGCGTGGCATCCATGCCGGTACTGACGCACAGATGCGCGTCAGTATCCAGTGCGGTGACCGTTAAACGGCTCGCCACCAGCATCAGCGGAGAAAGCGCCACAAAACGACGGGTTTCGATTTTGAACCGCTGCCCGGCGGGCGACTGCCACACCAGTTCGCGGTAAAGCTCGCCGTTCATGGTGCGCAGTTCGCGCTGACAGGCAATCAGGGTGCCGGAAAGCAACGATAAACTTTCGCCGTTCAGCTCAATACGCATGCCGGTAATATCCGGCAGATTGACCAGTTCGGTGACTTCCGTCGCATTCGCGCGGTGATAAAAACCCGCGACAAACATGCCCCGCTGCTGGTCGGTATAGGCTTCCTCGTGACAGCCACGGATGCCAATCCGGCCATTGCCACAGGCATGCAGGCTCGCGTACTTATTCAGGCGATGGGGTGAAAACGGTGCTTCGGGCAGGATCTGAGGCTGGATCATAAATACACACTCTCCCCCGACTCTGCCGACGCATAGATTGCCGCCACCAGTTGCTGGACCCGGTATCCCTGTTCAGCATTTGCAACATCTGCCCTGTCTCCGCGCACTGCCCCGACAAATGCCTGAACGCTGCGTGCATGGCGTTGATCGTCAGCAACGTCCCGGTGGAATAACCTCACCAGTTCGCCCTTTTCATCGGTATATACCTGTGCAGGAAACAGCGTGGCACCGGCTTTATCACCGCAAAACTCAACGTTCATGACCGATTGCGGCTGTATGTTCAGTGCAAACGCCGTTTCCAGACGCAGCAACCCGCCGTTGCAGAACTCAATAGCGGCAAACACCGAATCTTCCACGCTGTATTTCTGCGGATCCCAGCGTCCGAACTGTCCTTCACTTTTACGGTTGCCGATTTTCTGAAACATCTGTGCGGTCACCTTGCGTACCGCCGGAAAACCGAGCACGTACAGGGCGGCATCCAGCATATGAATGCCGATGTCGATCAGCGGTCCGCCGCCGGACTGCGTTTTATCCGTAAAATTTCCCCAGCCGGGCACACCGCAGCGGCGTAGTGCCCGTGCGGTGGTGACATAGACCTCACCCAGTTCACCGGCTGTGACTTTTGCGCGTAAAATGCGTGCATCTTCGGCGAAACGGTGGTGAAAATCATAGGACAGTAACCGTCCGGCCTGTTCTGCTGCCTGCCACATTTCCAGCGCCTGTGCGGCGCTCATAGCCGGCGGTTTTTCACAGAACACATGACAGCCGTGCCGCAATGCCGTGATCACCTGCTGATGATGGAAAAGGTTGGGCGTACAAATGCTGACGATATCGGGATGTTCAGCCTCCAGCATTTCTTCCAGCGAGGTACAGGCGCGGGCGATACCGTTACGCTCTGCAAATGCCTGGGCGCGCGCCCTATCGCAGTCCACGACAGCCACCAGCTCAAGCCCCGGAAGCTGGCGGTAACAGGCCGCATGGACCTTTTCCGCCACCTGACCGGCACCGACCAGCGCCACTTTCAGCGTTCCTGCCGTACTCGTTATAAATTCCATTTTGCGGCCTGTCCGTCAGAGTAAATTGCGAAGATAGGTCAGGGAATCCTGATAAGCCTGTGCCGGATTTTCTGCCCGCACACGGCATTCGTAGACGATATAGCCGTCGTAACCATCTTCTTTCAGTTGCTGAAATGCGCGACCAAAATCAATACTGCCGCTGCCAGGCTGGTAACGGTGATTGTCAGCAATGTGGACGTGGCCGAGCAGATCACGTTGCTGATGGAATGCAGCGCTGAGGCAGTCCTCCTCAATGTTCATATGGTAAAAGTCGCCGATGATTTTGACGTGCTCAAGCGCGCCTTCTTCGATATAACGGCGTGCCTCTGCCAGCGTGTTTATCATGTGATCCTGATAGCGGTTCAGCGGCTCCAGATACACCGTAGTGCCGGTGCGTCTGGCCACATTTTCCAGCTCCCGCAGGGATGAGCTGACTGCCAGACGGTCGCCCGCCTGACTGCGCGGCGAGGTCATCGGCGGCAGGCGGTAGGTAAACATGCCCCAGGCGGCGGGCACGATGATCCCTTTACCGCCGACCTGCGAAAGCGCTTCCAGAATCGCCGTGATTTGCTGCACCCCGTTCAGACGACGCTCTTCAATGAAATCTCCGATCCAACCCTCATAGCCGCCGCAGGCAGTGATCACCGGCAGGCCGGTTTCGGCAATGGCGGCTTTCACGTCGTCAAGATGGTTCACCAGCAATTTGCCGTCGATTTCAAAGCCGTCGAAACCCATTGCCTTGATAAATTTGAATTTCTCCAGAATGTTTTCCGGGAAAAACGCCTGATTTTGTGTACCGATTTTCATGTCTAAGTCCTTTTAGAAAGTGATGCCGAGTTTGATGCTCTGATCAGGATGTTGATCGACGTATTTCATGTAGCTTTCCGCGCTGTTGCTGAACGTGACCACCGGGTCGATCAGATCATCGCAGTTCAGGTAGCCGTTCATCAGCAGTTCCCAGCAGGCGTCTTCGATGCGTTTACGGCTCCAGCGGGGATAGTCAGGATTGGGTTCGCTACATGCGCGGGAAAAGATGATTTTGGCGTTATTGAAGTGGGCTTCCCGCCCGAGGTTAAAGCCTTCGGCGAAAGGTTTGGCAAAGGCGACATAAGATATAGTGCCGCCGTAAGCGATGCCGCGCAGCGCCGCCTGCAACGCCTGGGCGTTGCCGCTGGTTTCGATAATGACGTCAGCACCCAGCTTGCCGGTGAGCTTTTTAATCTCCAGTCCGATGTCAGTGCCGATCGGATTAAACACCGCATCCGCGCCGTTTTTCAGTGCAATCTCCCCGCGTTTTTCCAGCGGATCAACGCCAATCACGATGCTCGCACCGGCCTTTTTCGCCAGTTGCACCGCAATTTGCCCGATGGCACCCAGCCCGACAATCACCACGAAATCCCCTACGCGGACATTGCCGTCGCGCACACCGCTCATGGCAAACTGTGCCGGGTCATAACAGACAGCGTTTTTCCATGAGGCACCGGCGGGCATTTTGCGTAATTTGTAATTGTTCACGGCGTTGACGATCACCGTTTCGCTCAGCGGTCCGTAGGTACAGACATCATCACCCAACGCGTAATCCGTCACCTCGTCGCCCCTTTCGCAGACGGTGCCCACCACCATGTTGCCGAGCTGGAAGTCGCCGAACACAATACCCCGCGGCGCATCTGCCGGACGCGGCACAAACATGCCCCATTCAGCAGAAAATTCTTCGTCGATAAACGGGCTGACGCCGCGAAAATCTACCACTTCGGTGCCGTGTTTCGGTGCGCCAAATTTCACGCGAATTTTGACTTCATGCGCCGCGACCGGGCGGTCCGCATAATCCATCAGTTCAGCCACGCGCGGCTGGGTTGCGACCAGTTTTTTCATCGGATATTCCTTCATCTTTCATCAGTCAATTTAAGGGGTTACGTCAGCCTTTTACGCCGCCATCGGTAAGATTGCCTTTGATAAAGCGCTCAGACAGTGCATACATCAGCACCACCGGCAGCGCGGTCACCAGCGAGGCGGCCATCATTCTTCCCCAGACATAATCCGGTGTACTGAACAGCGTGTTCAGTCCAACAGGCAGGGTGAAATTGGCCGAGCTGGAGAGGAAAATCGAGGCAAAGAGATAGTCATTCCACGCCACCATAAAGCAGTACACAAATACCGAAATGATGCCCGAGATCGCCAGCGGCACGGTGATGTAGAAAATGATTTGCAGCCGGTTGAGGCCGTCCATCATTGCCGCTTCTTCAATATCGTGAGGAATGGTGTCGAAGTAACTTTTCAGCATAAACACCGCAGTCGGTAACGTCTGGACCACCATGGTGATCACCAGTGCAGTCGTGGTGTCGTAGAGTCCCAGTGCCGATATGATTTTAAACAGCGGTACCACCAGCAAAATGCCGGAAAACATGTAGACGGTATAAAAGCTGGCATTGATGGTGACGCGCCCTTTAAAACGCAGCCGCGACAACGCATAAGCGCCAAGGATGCCGAAAAACACGGCGATCACAGAGGCCAGCACCGACACGGTCAGGCTGTTTTTAAAATAACTGAGGAACGGGAAAATTTGCGGGTTGAAAATATCCACGTAATGGTGGAAATCCCACACCTGCGGGAACAGCGTCGGATGGCGGGAAATCGCCTCTTTGCTGCTTTTGAACGAGGTCATCAGCATGATGAAAAACGGAAATAACATCACACCCAGAAAAATCAGCAGGCTGACATAAAAGCCCGCTTTGCGCAGGATCTTGCGGTTAGTTGCTGCCATTGATATTCACCCGTTTTCTGGCAAGAAGAATCACGATAAAGATCAGGGCAAACAGCACCATGGATATGGCAGCGGCTTTGCCTAAATCATTAAAAGCAAAGGCGGTTTTATAGAGATACACACCCAGAATATTGACCTTGTTGGTCAGCAGATAGACGTCAGCAAACATGTAGAACATCCAGATCGCGCGCAGCGTGACCACCGTTGCCAGTACCGGCATGATGGCGGGCAGCGTGACGATGCGGAATTTCTGCCAGGCATTGGCACCGTCCATACCTGCGGCTTCGTACAAGGATTTATCGACGGTCTGCAAAATCGCCAGAAATGAGATAAAGGCATAGGGGAAGTAGCGCCAGATGGCGAACAACACCACCAGAATAAAACTACTGACCGGGTTGTCGAACCACAGCGGGGCATCTCTGAACAGGTGCAACATGTCAGCCCCGATCACATTCACAATGCCGTAGCCATTGTTGAACATGTATTTCCAGGCGAATACCAGCGAAATGGAAGGCGTGACGTAGGACAATATCACCAGCGAACGCGCCGTTTTGCGAAAGCGGAACTGACGGTTAAAAAACAGCGCGACGCCCAGCCCCAGCCCGGTGCTGCCCGCGACGACCAGCGCGGTGTACCAGAATGTCACCCACAGCGAATGATAAAAGCCCGGGTCACTGAGAATGCTGAGGTAGTTATCCAGCCCGACAAACCGGTTATCGAGACGCGGATTCAGCGGGATTTGCAGAAAACTGATCTGAATATTCGACAGCATCGGATACGCCACCAGCAGCCCCAGCAAAAGGATGCTGGGGGCGAGCAGGAGCAGCGCAAACCGACCGTCAGAATGGTTAAATTTACGTAATTTCATCAACTTCCCTGAGAGTTCAGGCTCCTGCGTTTAGCGTTTTTGCATCAGTGTTTCGATACGCTTTTGCCCTTCCGCCAGCGACTGCTGCGGATCCTTCTTCCCGACGGTCACGCTATTGAGCATTTCGCTGAGTACTGCGGAGCCTGTGATATCGCCCATTGCCGCGAAGTTTTTCTCCCCAACGGAACCGAAGACCTGCACGTTAGCAAACTCGTTCACCAGCATTTGTGGCAGCGTGCCAAATGCCTTAATCACCGGGTTGTTTTGCCAGGTGGCGTTACCGGTCACGCCTTTGGTCACCGGTAACGCGGCACCCGGCGACATCAGCACCCACGCCGTGGCGTTATCCGGTTTTTCGAGGAAGCTCACCCACTGTTTGGCAGCTTCACGCTCAGGCGTATCCAGCCCGTTAGAAATGGTCAGTGAGGTGATGGTGCCGTAAACAGCTTTGGATTTTTCGGTCGGCACGGCAAAGCCGAGATCGTCAGCTTTACCTTCGCTGTACACCGCCGGAAGAATATAAGTGGAGTAAATTGCCATTGGCACCGTGCCGTTCATAAAGGCATCTTTGATTTCCATGACATCATTGGAGCCGGGCATGGAGAAGGTGGCAAGCTGACGGTAATAGGCCAGCGCCTGTTGCATTTCCGGCGTATTCACCGTGATTTGCCCCTGAGCATCAAAGACGTTGGCATTATTGGAAAGCGCAAACTGCGAGAAAGCCTGTTCGGTCAGGACACTTTCAGCAGTCGGTAACGCGATGCCGTATTTTTTCCGGGCGGGCTGATTAAATGCCGTGGCAATGCGGGTGATATCCTGCCAGTTTTGCGGCGCGGAAAATCCGGCCTCGGACAGTTGTGATTTGTTGTACCAGATCCCCTGTATCCAGCCGTGGATCGGAACGCCGGTATAGTGCTGGCCCTCTTCCGTGCGCACGATGCGTAATACGCCGGGATAAAACTGGTCTGCACCGATGCCGTCGATCACCTGCCTGATGGCATCACGGTCAATCAGTTGTTCCTGATCCATCACTTTGGCGTAATCGTGACTGACTTCGATAACGGCCGGCAGTGCGCCGGTACGGGCCAGCGTAATCACTTTAGTGTTGTAGGCGTCTTCTTCTACCGGCACCGGTTTAATGGTGATCTGCGGATTTTCCTGTTCAAATTGCGCGATCAGCTGATTAATCACCACCTGACGTTCCTGCTCGACCGAAGAATGCATAAACTCAATGGTAACTTGTTGCTCTTTAACATCCTCACAGGCCGATAAACATAATACGGATAAGACTAACGGGGCTATAAGGATATATTTTCTTTTCATTTTTATATTCATGAAGATTTCCTTTTCTAATTTATAGCCAGCCGAAATCACTGGCCTGTGGAATATCAAACCCTTACGCTATTAAGCATTTAAATAACGACTTCTTTAATGACACAACCAGATATATTGGTAAGCCTTTAATGTTATTTCTCCGTGGCATTCCAAAGAGAGATGGCCAGGTAAAACCTGATAACTCCCCGAAGGGAAATTTATCTGAACAGGTGTTGCGGAAAGGTTGAACAGGCAAACTATTTCTTCCTTACCCTGCCCCCGGGTAAAAGCAAACACACTTTCATGGCATTCAATGACACGCATCGGCGCGCAAGGATGAAATGCCGTTTGTTCAGTCCGGCAGGCGATTAATTTTTTCAGTTCGCAAAATACCCGTGCACGTAATGAATCAGGTTTCGACAATATCTTTTCAATTTCCGTGACACCATATTTTTGCCGGTTAATTGCCCGGTTATGCCCCGCGATTTTTGTGCCCTGAATATCGTTACGTGAACCGAGAATACTTTGAATATACACCGCAGGAACACCGGGGAACGCCAGCAAAATGGCGTGCGCCAGCATGAAGCGCTGCAAACGGATATCATCACCGTCCGCCTGCCGGTTCAGCGCATCCATATAGGTGACGTTGATTTCATACGGACTGGTGCTGCCATCCGGATTATTTTTATACGACACCCGTGCGCCTTCCTGTTGCAGCGCCTCCACCAGCCTGAGGATTTCCGGTTCCGGCAGTAATCCCCGCAACGGATTGAGGCCAATGCCATCATGTGAAGCAAGAAAATTAAAGAAGGTAGTGGCGGGAGTACAGGCATCCAGACCGGCGGCCCAGCGTTTCAGCGTTTCGCCATTTTCACAGTGTATGGCATGCAGAACCAGTGGTGGCAGCGGGAACTGATAGACCATCTGCGCTTCATCACACCCGTTACCGAAGTAACTGATGTTGTCCTGATGCGGCACGTTAGTTTCGGTAATAATCACGGTGCCGGGGGAAACATAATCCACCACAGCGCGGAATAACTTCACCAGTAAGTGCGTTTTGTGCAGATGAATACAGGAGGTGCCGGGTTCTTTCCACATGTAGCCGACCGCATCGAGACGCACATACTCAGCGCCTTCTGCGAGGTATTTCAGCAACACGTCCAGCATATCGCGCAACACGTCAGGATGCGCAAAATTCAGGTCGATCTGATCCGCGCTGAAGGTGGTCCAGACATGGCGGGTTTCGCCATTTTCACAACGGAACGCGGTTAACAGCGGCGACTGTCGGGGGCGGGTCACGCCAGATAAATCACTATCCCCGTTCAGGCTAATAAAATAGTTTTCGTATTTCGGATTACCCGCCAGAAATTGTCTAAACCATTCACTGCTGGCGGAAATATGATTGCACACATAATCAAACATCAGCCGTGAAGATAATCCAAGCTTGCGAACATCTTGCCAGTCCCCCGCCACCGGACTGACTTGCTGATAATCAATTACGGAGAAACCATCATCCGACGAATAAGGATAAAATGGCAGAAGATGCACAATATTAAAAATATCCGCCAGATGACGCTGATAAAAATAATCAAATACGGAGAGTGTTTTTTCTTGTTTGTTTGTGAACTGATCTGCGTAGGTGATCAATACCACATCTTTTTCATCCCATCCCTGTTTGGCAGTATAGGCCATTTCATTTCTGGCAACTTCAATACGTGTAAACAGATCATCTAAAAATACCGGTGACAGTTTCCCGGCATATATGTCTTTCAGTAATCCCTTAATAGCGTCCATGATTCTTCCTTTTCCGTGGGACCGCTCCCACGGAAAAGGAAACTACTCCTGCGTCCGGAAGTTGTCAACGAGGCAAACAGGCCGGAAGAATCAATACAGGGAGAAAAAGAGAATTATTATTGCAATCTGTGAGCAGATTCAAAATAAAGAGGATAAACAAATAAAGGATAAAAAAGCAGGGATTATCCCTGCTTATCCATCTTCTCAACAATCTTCTTCTCGACCTCAAACGGGTCGATACCACGCAGTTGCAGGCGACGGAAACGGATGATGTTAAATCCGTTCATCAACAGAAAACTGCCTTCAATCAGTGAGCCACCAATCGAGCCAAGCCAGATGTTATGCGCTACCCAGCAACACGTAGAGCACCACATAATGCAGCGGGTTGTCAGTCCGCTGGTGCGGAACAGTGCCCAGGTACTGACCACGGTCGCGCCGACGGGCAAGAGTTCCACCCAGTGGTGGGCACGGCTTAGCCCGAGCACCAGCGTCAAAACGATGAAAATCACCATAATCCACTGATTACGGGTACGCAGGGAAATCAGTGTGCGCAGGGAATTGAGTAAGGCGCTCATGCCTGCAGGGGCAGCCCCCATCATCAGAAAATGCACGCCAATAATCGCGCTGTAGGCAGAAAGTTGTTGTTTAAAGCGGCGGTCGCTGCGGTTGAAAAACATTGTGATGCCAACCATAAAGGCCACAACACCCACTGACTGGGCAAACCAGTAATACGTCATTTGTCAGGCGTCTCATACGTGAAATGCTTACGCTGCAAAAGCAAACGGCGCTTCATAATTGAAACGCCGTTTCATTCTAACGAGAAAACTGAACTGTTACAATGTGACACCGCTTTTAAAGATGGCTAATTCGCGGAAATCATTAAGTTCGTTTTTGGCTTTGCGGCCATCAGCGATCGCAACGATCAGATCCACAAATTCACCCAGCAACTGATCCATACTGACATCGTGGATCAGGCGTCCGGCATCAAAATCGATCCAGTGCGGTTTTTTTGCTGCCAGTTCACTGTTGGTGGCCAGTTTCACTGTCGGCACAAAGCCGCCGTAAGGCGTGCCGCGTCCGGTACTGAACAGCACCATATGACAGCCTGCACCGGCCAGCGCACTGGTGGCGACGGCGTCGTTGCCCGGCGCACTTAGCAGATTCAGCCCAGGCATAGTCAGGCGTTCGCCGTATTTGAGTACGTCCACCACCGGGCTTTGGCCCGCTTTTTGGGTACAACCCAGCGATTTTTCTTCCAGCGTGGTGATACCCCCGGCTTTGTTACCCGGAGACGGGTTCTCATAAATCGGCTGATTATGTTCGATGAAGTATTGTTTGAAATCGTTCACCATGTGAACGGTTTTCTCAAACGTACTTTCATCGCGGCAACGGCTCATCAGGATCCGTTCTGCGCCAAACATTTCAGGCACTTCTGTCAGCACGGAAGTACCACCGTTGGCGATCACATAATCAGAGAAACGCCCCAGCAGCGGGTTAGCCGTGATACCCGACAAGCCATCAGAGCCGCCACATTCCAGCCCGAATTTCAGTTCGCTGAGTTTACCGGGCACACGTTTGTCGTCACGCATTACGGCATACAGTTCGCGCAGACGTTCCAGACCCGCTTCCACTTCGTCGTCAAATTTTTGCAGCGTCATGAAACGCACGCGCTCTTCATCGACTTCGCCCAGCGTTTCACGGAATACGTCCACCTGATTGTTTTCACAACCGAGGCCGATCACCAGCACCGCACCGGCGTTCGGATGGCGTACCATGTTTTGCAGCATCGTACGGGTGTTCACATGGTCATCGCCCAGTTGCGAACAACCAAACGGATGCGTGAACAGGTAAACACCATCGGTGCCTTCCGCATCATTGGTCTCTTTAAGGAAACGTGACTGGATCTGACGCGCGATACCGTTGACGCAACCGACGGTCGGGATCAGCCACAGTTCGTTACGGATCCCCACCTGTCCGTTTTTGCGGCGAAAGATCTGCACATCGCGATCCGCCATTTGTTCCGGCAGGCTGGCGAAGTCCGGCTGATACTGATATTCGTCCAGATCGCTCAGGTTAGTTTTGCCGTTTTGCGAATGGATATGCACACCTGGCTCAATCGCCGTCAGCGCATGCCCGATCGGCAGACCGTATTTCACGATGTTTTCCCCCGCCGCAATCGGGCGCAGAGCAAACTTATGACCACGTGCAACAGGCTGAGGCAACACCACGGTGTAACCGCCTGCTTCGACCTGCTCACCCGCGTCGATATCGCGCAAAGCAACGGCGACGTTATCAGCGGTATGGATTTGAATGATACTTTGCATAGTTGCTCTCTTAGCTGTAAGCCGCCAACGCATCGCGCATGCCACGGTCTTCAATTGACTGCAATTGTTCGGTCACTTTTGCCGTCAGACCCGGCACGGTATTCAGATCACGTCCCCAGTGTTCTTCATCCGCCAGCACGGTCTCGACCAGCCCGGCCAGCGGCAGGCTGCCGTTGCGCACGTTGCCCCAAAGTTCGGAGAAACGGCTCAGCCAGTGTGCATCGTCCTGCAGCGGATAAATTTCACCGTTACGTTCGCCACGATAAAACGCCAGCAATGCTGCCAGCGCAAACGTCAGGCGCGGCGGCAGGAGCTGATTCTTTTCCTGGCTCGCCAGCAGTTGCGGCAGAATGCGGGTGCGGTATTTGGTCATACCGTTCAGGGCAATCGACAGCAACTGATGCTGGATGAACGGGTTGCGGAAACGGCTGAGTACCGCCTGGGCAAAGGACGTCAGTTCATCCTGCGGCAAATCCAGCACCGGAGAGATTTCCTCGGCGATCGCCAGTTCGACAAAGCGGCTGATTTGCGCATCATTCATCGATTCGCCCACGGTATTCAGCCCTGACAGGAAGGCCACAGGCACCAGTGCGGTGTGCGCGCCGTTAAGGATCGCCACTTTGCGTTCTTTATACGGTTTGATGTCGTCAACCAGGCGGATATTCAGCGGCAGTTTGTCCAGACGCAGTTCCTGAGCGAGACTTTTTGGCCCCTGGATCACGAACAGATAGAAGTGTTCGGCGCTGTCGAAGAAACTGTCCTGATAGCCCAGTTCTTCCTGCAGGCTGTCAACTTCACTGCGCGGATAACCGGTGACGATGCGGTCAACCAGCGTTGAACAGAAGGTGTTGCTGCTTTCCAGCCACTGAGTAAATGCCGCTGGCAACGCCCACTGTTGTGCGTAACGCAGCACCAGTTCCTGCAATGCTTCACCGTTGTAGTCGATCAGTTCACAGGGCAGCAGAACCCAGCCTTTATCAGCCGCACCGGAGAAATGTGTGAAACGTTCGAACAGTAACCGGGTCAGTTTGGCCGGGAAGCTGGCCGGAGGCGTATCGTCCAGACGGTCACTTTCCACATAGCTGATACCCGCTTCAGTGGTGTTAGAGAACACGAAGCGGATATTCGGATCGTGGGCCAGCGCCAGATACTCATCAAACTGATGGTAGATATTAATTTCACGGTTAACGGAGCGGATGATCCGGGTATCACGCACCGTTTGCCCTTGTTCGTTCAGGCCGCTGATGATGGTGGTATACAGGCCATCCTGCGTGCTGAGTGAAGGCGGGAAGTCGGTGTCAATCGGACGAACCACTACGATCCCGGCATCCAGATCGGTATGTTCGTTCAGCAGGTCGATTTGCCAGTCGACAAACGCCCGCAGGAAATTACCTTCACCGAACTGAATAATTTTGTCCGGATGTTGACGGCCAGGGAAGTCACGGCGATTTAACCTTTGCATCTCACATTCACCTTAATTTGCTCAGACTCCGGTCTTTGAGGGCGGGAAAATTGCCCCGTGGCCGTCGTTGTCTATTGGGATAGTTGTTTGTTATTTAAGTATTTATTTTCAGGAGCGCAGGAACCTGCGCTCCGTCGTACTGCTCAGTTCCTGCAGATCAATTCAGTTCAATCTGGAAATACTGTTTCGCATTATCGAAGCAGATGTTTTTTACCATGCTGCCCAGCAGTTCGATGTCTGCCGGTGCTTCGCCATCTTCCACCCAGCGACCGATCATCTGGCACAGAATGCGGCGGAAGTACTCATGACGCGTATAAGACAGAAAACTGCGGCTATCGGTCAGCATGCCAACGAAACGGCTGAGTAAGCCCAGGTTAGCAAGCTGCGTCATCTGACGTTGCATACCGTCTTTCTGGTCGTTAAACCACCAGCCGGAACCGAACTGCATTTTGCCCGGCATCCCTTCCCCCTGGAAGTTACCGACCATGGTGCCGATCACTTCGTTATCACGCGGGTTCAGGCAATACAGGATAGTTTTTGGCAGGCCACCGGCCAGACCTTGTGCGCCCAGTAATTTAGACAACGGTTCAGCCAGCGGCTGGTCGTTAATCGAGTCAAAACCGACGTCTGCGCCAATCAGCTGGAACATACGGGTATTGTTATTACGCAGCGCGCCAATGTGATATTGCTGTACCCATTCACGACGTTGATATTCAGACGCCAGGTACAGAAGAACGCCGGTTTTGAACTGAGCAATTTCTTGTGCAGTTGGCGTTTCACCACTCAGACGACGGGCCAGAATGCCATCCAGCGTTGCGTCATCCGCTTCACCATAAACCACCACATCCAGCGCATGGTCTGACACTTTGCAACCGTGGGCCGCGAAGTGATCCATACGTTTTTTCAGGGCATCGCGGAGATCGCTGAAACGGGTAATGGACACATCTGCGGCAGCTTCCAGTTTCTTCATGTAATCCACAAAGGTTGCCGCTTCGATGTTGAAAGCTTTGTCCGGGCGCCAGCTTGGCAGCACTTTGATATCAAAAGCGGAATCCAGGGCGACAGCTTTATGATGTTCCAGTGAATCGATAGGATCATCCGTGGTACCGACCATTTTCACGTTCATCTGTTTCATAATGCCGCGGGCAGAAAATGCATCCTGCGCCAGCAATTCATTACCACGTTCCCAGATTTCGCCTGCGGTAGACGGCGAAAGCAGTTTACCGGTGATACCAAACGGACGGCGCAGCTCAAGGTGAGTCCAGTGATAAAGCGGGTTACCGATAGTGTGAGGAACGGTTGCCGCCCAGGCGTCAAATTTTTCGCGGTCGCTGGCATCACCCGTACACATACGTTCAGGCACACCGTTGGTACGCATTGCGCGCCATTTGTAGTGATCGCCTTTCAGCCAAATGTCATACAGGTTTTTGAATTTGTAGTCCTGCGCAATCAGCTCAGGCGGCAAATGGCAGTGGTAGTCAAAAATGGGCTCATCTTTCGCGTAGTCATGATACAGGCGACGTGCGAATTCAGTGTCGAGAAGGAAGTCTTCCGTTAAAAACTGCGCCATCTTAAGTTCCTCATCATCAATTCTGTAGAGTTATCACTCAATGGTGCGAAGTTATCACACCAATTTAAGCTATCGTCCAGTACTTTTTAACGGACAAAAGCCGCTAAACCGCCTGATTTCATTCCAAAAAAACAAACTAATTCTCTGTAAAACAATGGCTTTATCGCCATCAGGTACTGGTGCTTATTATCCTCACAATCAGAGTGTCATTTTGTGATGTCACTCAAACTTTAAATCTGTATGACAAGTTAATTGATGCCCAATGTAATAAAAGTTCGGTGATTCTTTAATTACACCTTTCCCTTCAGCCTGCCCCCGCCCGTGCCACAGCGGAGCACCATCACGTAAGGCTCCGGCGACCGGATGCTCATTTGTCGTACGGATTATCTCTCATAAATGAACAAATAAGGTCGTTCATTAACTGTGCGTTTTAAATGTGATCGTTTCGTAAAGTTGTTACACCAATTACGTTTCGATAATCAGATTGTCATTGTTACTGATGGTTCTAAAAGTGTGAAGCTGATCATGCCAAAGGCCACTTTCATTGTAAAATCAAGTAAATAAGTCTGTAGTTAAAAAACTTACGTAACCACACAATATAAATGTGGTTTTGTGATGTCATTCAAATTTTAAATCTGTATGACAAGTTATCTTTGCATCGCCCGGACAAGAGCGTCAGAGATTACCTGCCACGTCCCTTCGCTGTTGCCCGGGCAAAACACTTCCCGGGTGCAGTCATCCCTGGCGAAGCAGTAATTCTGGTGTTCAGGACGTTCATCGGACACTTACGCACAGATAACAATAACGCAGTGCGTAATAACACGGGCAGCTCCCAGTGAAATCATCTGGCGGCCACGTTCCCGAAAATACTTTAAGGAAGCCAGAACCCCACGCTTGTTCAGGTGGTGCGAAATGCGCCCTGACAGCCTGATGTTGTCATCGCCGGATTATTTACTGGGAGAGAGTTAAATGGGTAAGATTAAAGGGTTACGCTGGTACATGATCGCCCTGGTGACATGCGGCACTGTATTAGGTTATTTGACACGTAACGCCATTGCAGCCGCAGCGCCAACGCTGATGAGCCAGTTAAACATCACCACACAGCAATATTCATACATCATCGCCGCCTATTCTGCCTGCTATACCCTGATGCAGCCGGTCGCCGGTTACGTTCTCGACGTCATGGGCACCAAAGTAGGCTATGCCATGTTCGCCATCATGTGGGCAGTCTTCTGTATGGCGACCGCGCTGGCGAGCAGTTGGGGTGGCCTGGCTATCGCCCGCGGTGCCGTCGGTATGGCTGAAGCCGCGATGATCCCTGCCGGCCTGAAAGCCAGCAGTGAATGGTTCCCGGCCAAAGAGCGTTCTATCGCCGTAGGTTACTTCAACGTCGGTTCATCAATCGGCGGGATGATTGCGCCGCCACTGGTCGTCTGGTGTATCGTGATGCACAGCTGGCAACTGGCCTTCATCATTACCGGTGCACTGAGCCTGATCTGGGCGCTGAGCTGGCTGGTCTTCTACAAGCATCCTAAAGATCAGAAGAAACTCAGCACTGAGGAACGTAATTACATTCTGGAAGGTCAGGAAGCACAGCATCAGACCAACAACGGCAAGAAAATGTCTGCCTGGCAGATCCTGCGTAACCGCCAGTTCTGGGGCATCGCGCTGCCACGTTTCCTGGCGGAACCTGCCTGGGGGACGTTCAATGCCTGGATCCCGCTGTTTATGTTCAAAGTGTATGGCTTTAACCTGAAAGAAATCGCGATGTTTGCCTGGATGCCGATGCTGTTTGCAGACCTCGGTTGTATCCTGGGCGGCTATCTGCCACCGTTATTCCAGAAGTACTTCAAAGTTAACCTGATCGTTTCCCGTAAGCTGGTCGTGACCATGGGGGCGGTTCTGATGATTGGCCCTGGCATGATTGGCCTATTCACCAGCCCTTACGCCGCTATCGCTTTATTGTGTGTAGGTGGTTTTGCTCACCAGTCACTGTCCGGTGCGCTGATCACTCTGTCTTCTGACGTGTTCGGTCGTAACGAAGTGGCTACCGCCAACGGTCTGACCGGGATGGCAGCCTGGATGGCAAGCACCATGTTTGCTCTGGTGGTCGGTGCGCTGGCCGATACCATCGGTTTCAGCCCGCTGTTTGCGGCCCTTGCTGTCTTCGACCTGCTTGGTGCCATCATCATCTGGACAGTCTTGCAGAACCGTTCTGCTGTAGAACCTGTCCCGGCTCCGCTGAAAACCGCGAAAGCCTGAGTTCTTGTTTGTCGGCCCGGTAAGTATCTTTACCGGGCTTTGCTTTTTCTGCCCTTTCTGCGGTGCCTTTCTGTCCAATGTACGGTGCATCAACCTTTCGTAAAACGTATACTGGCACTGGTATAATAAATTTACAGGTCTGTCCGACACTCACTTCTTACAGGTTTCACTACTTTAAAGAGCACTCATATGGAATCCACAGACACCAGACGCCTCTATCAACAACTGGCTGCCACGCTCAAGGAACGCATCGAAACAGGCTTATATCCGGTTGGCGAGAAGCTGCCCGCCGAACGTCTGATTTCCGATGAAATGGATGTCAGCCGCACGGTCGTGCGTGAAGCGATTATCATGCTGGAAGTTGAAGGTTATGTAGAAGTCCGTAAAGGGTCGGGAATTCATGTGATGTCCAATCAACAGCGCCACCTTGTGGTGACCGATTGTGGCAGCGAGTTTGGTACCGCCGGTCCGTTTGAGCTGTTACAGGCACGTCAGTTGATTGAAAGTAACATCGCTGAATTCGCCGCCACGCAGGTCACAAAGCAAGACATCATGCGTTTGATGGAGATTCAGGAGCATGCGCGCCAGGAAGACCGCTTCCGCGATTCCGAATGGGATTTAAAATTCCACGTGCAGGTGGCACAGGCCACGCAGAATAATGCCCTGGCGACTATCGTGGAAAAGATGTGGAGCCAGCGTTTGCATAACCCGTACTGGCGCAAACTGCATGAGCACATCGATGAGAAGTCTATTGAGAGCTGGTGTGAAGAACATGATCTGATTTTGAAAGCCTTGATCCGCCGTGATCCGCACGCCGCCAAACTGGCGATGTGGCAGCATCTGGAAAATACCAAACAAATGCTTTTCCGCGCCACCAGCGATGATTTCGAGTTCAACGTAGACCGTTATCTTTATTCAGAAAACCCGGTTGTTCATCTCGATCCGCCGCTACTGAATACTAAATAAATTCCCCTTAAGGCAGGTTAATTCCCCCAACCTGCCTTTTTCCAGCTTCTGCTTTCTCCCCGTCAATCCTGTCAGGCACTGTCGAGTAGTGTCAGTCAATGTAAAACCCTTTTCCATAATGTGCTTCAGACTTAAATGATCGGTCTCAACACGCTATATTTACCTGTCTGAGTTATTGTTATTTTGTTACAGTTAGACCACTTTTTTTACCCGTTCAGGCCCGGTTAAACAGGCGCCGGGACGCGTAAATCCCCGAAGAACTCATGACCAGAAGCCCGCCAGGGAAAAGGCGACCTTATCAGTAAAACAGGCAGCGTCGAGACGAATTCTCCGCTGATGTCTTTCGCTGACCCACTGAAAATGATGGAGTTTTACTACACCGATGGAAATTATCAGTTCACTTATCGATGCCCTCTGGCAGCAAGATTATAAAACTCTGGCTAATCCGCAATTAGTCTGGGCGTTGTACCTGATTTTATTCATGATTATTTTTCTGGAAAACGGTTTGTTGCCTGCGGCTTTTTTGCCGGGCGACAGCCTGCTGATCCTGGTGGGCGTGTTGATCGCCAAAGATGCCATGAATTTCCCCCTCACCATTTTCCTGCTGACCAGTGCGGCCAGCCTCGGTTGCTGGCTGAGTTACGCTCAGGGAAAATGGCTGGGCAACACCCGAATAGTACAAAGCTGGCTGGCCCATTTACCTGTGCATTATCATGAACGTGCGCACGCACTTTTCCATAAACACGGTCTTTCCGCCTTGTTAGTCGGGCGTTTTCTGGCCTTTGTACGTACACTGCTGCCAACCATTGCCGGGCTGTCAGGCCTGAGCAACAGCCGTTTCCAGTTTTTCAACTGGGCCAGCGGGTTGTTGTGGATCCTGATCCTGACCTCGCTGGGGTATTTCCTCGGTAAAACCCCGCTGTTCCTGAAGTACGAAGATCAGGTGATGAACTGCCTGATGCTGCTCCCTGTCCTGCTGCTGGTCGGTGGCCTGGTCGGTTCGATTGTCGTGTTGTGGCGCAAAAAACACGCAGACCGACAGAACAAAGGCAAGAACGCATAATGAAGCGCAGATTGCTCAAACGTTCATTTATCTGGCCTGTGCTGCTCATACTGCTGGCCGCCGCCGCTATGATCGGGCTGGCAGTATCACGTCTGCCGGCACCGGCCGGCGCGCTGCAAATCCGCCCCGCCAGAGCGGGCATCTCCTTACCTGATGGTTTTTATGTATACCAGGGGCTGAGCCAGCACGGTATCCATATTAAAAGCATTACGCCACTGGATGATGCTTTGGTGGTGCAACTGGACACCGCCTCACAACGCAAAATGGCCGAAACCGTATTACAGGACATTTTGCCAGCCGGATTCATCATCCGGTACTACGAACCTCCGCATGATAAAACCTGGATGGCTAAACGGGATCTTGACCGCATCAAATTTGGATAAGAAAACGCGCAGGATTTGTCTCATATCACCGCCTGTTCAGCGGTGATATGATTTAGACGCTACACATTCAGAAAAAAATCATTAATGGAATTAAGTGCCACACTCACTTAAACGTCAAAAGGAAACCTGACGATGAAAATCACGCTATCTGCCCTCACGCTTGTTCCTGCATTGCTGTTCACCACAGCCGCTTTTGCCGCACCTCAGCCGGAAAGTTGTGTAACCAAACAACAGGAAATCCAGAAACAAATCGGCGAAGCCCGTGCGCATAACAACCAGAACCGCATTGACGGTCTGGAGAAAGCATTACGTGAAAATAAAGCGCATTGCACCGATGCAGGTCTGAAAGCTGAAAACCAAAAACGTGTTGATGAAAAACGTGAAAAAGTTGCCGAACGTGAGCAGGAGCTGAAAGAGGCTCTGGCCAAAGGCGATCACGAAAAAATCCTCAGGAAACAGCAAAAACTGGAAGAAGCGACGTCAGAACTCAAAGAAGCGGAAGGCCATTAATCGCTTTTCAGCCTGACAGATTTTATCTCATGCCACAGCGGATTTTCAGTGATCTTGCCTTTTGAAACAGATGATTCGCATTTGCGATCACCCGAATATCCGCTATGTTAAAAGTTCGAATCAGTTAACGTATGGAGTGACTTACACATGGCTAGTAATACATCAGAACAACTGCGCGCTGAACTCAAGTCATTGGCGGACACCCTGGAAGAAGTTCTCCAGACCTCTACCGACAAGCCGAAAGCTGAACTCGATAAACTGCGTGGTAAAGCAGAATCCCTGCTCAAAGATACCCGTGAGCGTCTGAGTGACACAGGTGATAAAATTGCCTATCAGACCAAAGAAATTGCCGGCAAAGCTGACGATTATGTGCGTGAAAAACCCTGGACGGGCGTCGGTATTGGTGCCGCGGTCGGTGTTGTGATTGGCGTTCTGTTAGCCCGCCGCTGATTATGGCTGAACCAATCAAACCTGCGCCACAAGGGCCGGGAAAAGGGTTATTTGACATCGTTTCACGCATTGCTACCGTGGTGGTAAGCATTGTTGAAACACGTGTCCGGCTGGCCGTGGTTGAGCTGGAAGAGGAAAAGGCCAATATTTTCCAATTGCTGCTCATGGCTGGCATTACCCTGATATTTACCGCCTTTGGTCTGATGAGTTTGCTGGTGGTTTTATTCTGGGCCATTGACCCGGCCTATCGTCTTACGGCGATAGCAACGACGACCGGCGTGTTGCTGCTTCTGGCGGTGATCCTGGGTGCGATGACGCTGGCGAAAGCCAAACGTTCAACCCTGCTTAGCCTCACCCGTAAACAACTGGACATCGATCGTGCACTGCTGGAAAAGGATGACGAGCTATGAGTATCCCGAACCGTGCTATCGAAAAAGTCAGGTTGATGCGCAAAATTGAGCGTCAGCGCAGCGAGCTTTCTCAGGCCGGTTCAGACTGGCTGGATGCCACCGCGAAAGTGGATCACTATTGGGTAAAACTCGTGGATATGCGTAAATATCTGGTTGTCGGCTCCAGTCTGCTGGCCGTTTACGGTATTCGCCATCCCAGCGCAGTGGTTCGCTGGTCACGGCGCGCTTTCGGCATCTGGGGCACCGTAAAATTGTTCCGTAAAACCCTCGGCAACAAATAGTCTCAACCTCCGCAATCAAAAAGGGCTGATGGGCAAACCATCAGCCCTTTTCTTTTTGAATAACAACCCCGTGGCTGTTCAATTTATTTGAATCATTCAGACAGATTTACTTGCTAACATAACTTATTCATCCGACTTATTATCTCGTCATCAACTGATGCGGTAACGGCAGGAAACATTTTCCGACCGGGCCGGTAACACTTTTAACCCAATTTGGGTATATCACTCTCGGAGTCGAAGATGAACAAGTTACAAGACACTGCTTTGCTGGTTGCGCGTATTTTGATGCCAGTGCTTTTTATCGTTGCAGGCTGGGGCAAAATTAACGGTTACACCGCGACTGCGGGCTATATGACGTCTATGGGCGTGCCAAGCTTCTTCCTGCCACTGACTATCTTGTTAGAGTTTGGCGGTGGTCTGGCTATCTTGTTCGGCTTCTTTACCCGCACCACAGCGCTGATCACGGCAATTTTCACTATCCTGACGGCTCTGATCTTCCACACTGATTTTGCACAGGGCGTGAACCAGATGATGTTTATGAAAAACCTGTCTATCGCTGGAGGATTCTTCGTCCTGTTTGCTTCCGGTCCTGGTGCATTCAGCATCGACCGTCTGATCAAGAAAAACTGGTAATTGCTCCGACACCAGGGAGTGACAGCTCAGCTATAATTAAATAAGACACTATGTCAGACCTGCAGGGCGATGTGATTTATCACCTCGCCCTTTTTTATTACTTATCGGTAAATCTCCCCTAAATCATTCGAGTTGCATCAAGGCGGCAACTGAGTAAATCCCCGGGAGCATACAATAGTATGTGACTGGAGTTTGAGAAGACAGCCAACGCAGAGGCAGCTCGAAGGATGATGGGGAAGGAGGAAAAATGGGGCAACTAGTCAATGGCGTTTGGCAGGACACCTGGTACGACACCAAGTCAACCGGCGGTCATTTCAAACGTTCAGCAGCGCAGTTTCGCAACTGGATAACGCCTGACGGTGAACCGGGCGAGCATGGCGTTGGCGGCTTTACCGCAGAACGTGACCGTTATCATCTGTATGTTTCACTGGCCTGCCCGTGGGCGCACCGCACCTTACTGATGCGAACCCTCAAAGGACTGGAGGAGATTATTCCGGTATCTGTGGTACATCCGCTGATGCTGGAACACGGCTGGACGTTCGGCACCGATTTTCCGGCAGCCACCGGCGACGATTTGTATCATCTCAATTATGCCTATGAAATCTATCTGCGGGCGCAGAATGATTACACCGGCCGCGTCACCGTGCCGATCCTGTGGGATAAAAAGCAGCAAACCATCGTCAGCAATGAATCCGCTGATATCATCCGCATGTTCAACAGCGCATTTGATGCCGTGGGTGCCAAAGCCGGAGATTACTATCCGCAGGCATTACGCTCAGAGATTGATGAGATCAATGAGTGGGTGTATCCGCAAATTAACAATGGTGTCTATAAGGCGGGTTTTGCAACGTCTCAGGATGCCTACGACGAAGCGGTTGAGGGTGTGTTTAACGCGCTGTCCCGTGCTGAGGAATTGCTGAGCAAGCACCGCTATCTGACCGGCAATCAGCTGACCGAAGCGGATTTGCGTTTGTGGACCACGCTGGTGCGTTTTGATCCGGTGTATGTCACTCATTTCAAATGTGACCGCTACCGCATCAGTGATTACCCGAATCTGTATGGTTTTCTGCGTGATATCTACCAGATGCCGGGCATTCGTGAAACGGTGGACTTCGCGCACATTCGTAATCACTACTTCCGCAGCCATGCAACCATCAACCCGTATGGCATTATTTCCACCGGACCGGCGCAGGATTTAGACTCTGAGCACGGCCGCGATACCCGTTTTTGATTTCGTTCTGCTCCTTCCCCTTTCACCAGGGGAAGGTTGGCATCGGGTATGGGTTTACTGAATAAAAACGCTATGACTTCACTTCCCGCGTAGCCAGTAGCTTTGGAATTTCACGCAGGAACCAGGCTTTCGCCTCACCCATGCTGTCGCGACGCCACGCCATGATAATATCGATTTCACGGTTATATTCCGCACTCACCACCCGCAAACGCCCTTCCTCGATATCTTTCTCGACCATCGGATAAGGCATTGTCGCCACCCCTAATCCCGCCAGTAACGCTTTACGCTTCTCTTCAATGGTGCTGACCGTCAGACGCTGCTGTTTATCCAACAACTGAACGGTTAATACCGGACGCTCACGGGCAGTATCCGCCACGGCGATCCCGCGATATTTAACCCGGCTGACTTCCGACAGCGGCTCGGCTTCAAGGTGGATCGGGTGATCCGGCGCGGCCACATAGATACTGGCCAGCTTATACAGTTTACGGCTGTTAATTTCGGTAGAAGATCGGAAATGCATATCCGGCGCGATCACGATATCCGCGCGGCCTTGCTCAAGACGTTCCCACGCGCCGGCCAGCACTTCGGTGATCAGAGAAACCTGCGTATTGGCTTTCAGCGCCAGCTTTTCAATCAGCGGGAACAGTTGCGCGGCCGGCGATAAGGCTTCACAGACAATGGTGATATGGGTTTCCCAACCGCGGGCCAGCGCTTCGGCATCCACCGTTAGCTTGTCTGCAGCTTCCAGCAACACCCGTCCGCGCTCAAGCAACATCCGGCCAACATTGGTGAATTTTGTCCGATGACCTGAACGGTCAAATAACACCACATCCAGTTCTTCTTCCAGTTTCTGCATGGTGTAGCTCAGTGCAGACGGGACGCGGCCCAGCTCATCAGCAGCTGCGGCGAAACTCCCCCTGCGGTCAATCGCATCCATGACCCGTAATGCTTCCAGTGTGAGTGCGCGATCCTTAGCCATTCTTTTCTCTTTCAGGAAATTTGAATATAGCGACCAGATTAACTGGCTAACAATCACACGTCCAGACGCTTACCATTTATACATCGAAATTTTTAAGAGAGGCGACCGCCATGATTACCAGCAGAACGGCAAAAGAGTGCGGTACCGCTGACTTTGGCTGGCTCCAGGCACGGTATACATTCTCCTTTGGCCATTACTTTGACCCCAAACTGATGGGATATGCGTCTCTGCGCGTCCTGAATCAGGAAGTGCTGGCACCCGGCGCCAGTTTCCAGCCACGCACCTATCCTCGCGTGGATGTGCTGAATCTGGTGTTACAGGGTTCAGCGGAATACCGTGACAGTGAAGGCAACAGTACCGGGGTCAGTGCCGGTGAAGCCGCATTGCTGTCGACGCAGGCGAATGTCAGTTACAGCGAACTGAATACCAGCACCACCCGGCCACTGACACGGATGCAACTGTGGCTGGATGCCTGCCCTGAGCATGAGAATCCGCTGACGCAGAAAATGACGCTGCCGGAGGTCACGCATTTCCTGCTGGCCTCACCGGACGGTGAAAACGGGAGCCTGCAACTGCGGCAAAAGGTGTGGATCCATCATCTGGATTTAGCGGCAGGTGAAAAAATTACGCTGCCGGTACGCGGGCCACGCGCATATTTGCAATCGATTCATGGCCAGGTGGATGCTCTGGGATCAGCCAGCCGTGAACTGCAAAAACTGGCCTGCGGTGATGGCGCATTTATCCATCAGGAAAACAGCCTGACGGTTTGTGCCTGCACCCCGTTACGGGCGCTACTGATTGATATGCCACTCTGATTCTCCGGCCCTTGTTATAAAAACCACACCGCACAAATTCTTTTGTGCGGTTTTTTGTACACCTGTTTATCAGTTTCCCTCAGGGAAATGCTATCCGGTCCTGCTTTTTTCGTCCTGTCATCGTGCAATTTGCGGGACAGACTAACCTTTTACCGTGATTCGATGGGACAGACCCCATATCCTTTCAACTGTCTGAAAAACAAATAAATAACCTCAAAACAGTCAGTTATTAAAAGTCATGAATGATCATTAATATTGATACTTAAATCTTTATATTGATGTTTGTATTTATAATATTCATTTAAATGATCTTACAGGTTGTATTTTGATAATTAAATTATAATTTATTTTTTGTCTTCTTTATTGCCCCATTATCTATACGAACGCTTTATTTTGATTTATGCTTTTCAACGCTGGTCAGGAAAATGGGGGTTTATAATAAGGAGTGAGATGCACTAATAGCTTTAAAACGTTAGACATAACATTAAGACTTTAGTCTTACATTCTATTTTTATATTACTCCCACTGTATTTCAGCGGGATCGTATTACTATGTCATTTTATAAATATATTTCAAGCCTAAGGATTAAGGTATGAAAAACGCAATTAATGCGCTAAAGCGCAAAGCAAATCAATATCAGGAACTTAAGAAACAACGCGGTGTGACCTTACTGGAAATCATCATCGTGCTGGGCATTATCGGTATTATTGCTGCAGGTGTTGTAATCCTGGCAAACCGTGCCTTTACTGCGCAGGATATCAGTGATTTAGCCGATAATACCAACTCAGTGCGGGTAGGGACGACTGAAGCTTATAAAGACAGTGCAGAATACCCTGCGATGGTGAGTGCTGTTGATCTAACTAAGTCGACAATTGGTACTGCAACCGACACGACTGGCTCAATAATTTCTACGTTAGTTAAAATGGGGAAAATTTCTGCGGCTGAAGCCTTTAATGGCATGTCAAATGATGCGTTTGAAATTGGTGGGGTTAAATACGTCTCTGAAGATGCAAAAGCGAAAGGCTTCTATCTGGTGATAAACGGGCTGGAAACAGAAGACTGCCGTAACATTGCTTCCCAGCTGGGCGGACAATGGGATTATGTGGCTTCTGGTACTGCCGCAGCCGGCGCACTCGTAACACCACAACCCGCAGAGTTATCCGGCGAACCTACCACGTCTATTCTCAAAACCCTGACTGCCGATACCCTGAGTCCGACAACCATCGTGGCTGCAGGATTCTGCGATGCATCGACAGGTTCAGATAATGCGCTGATTTTAGGCAGTAAATAATTGTTTTTATGAGTACAGGAGCCTGCGGCCGTTATCGTTGCAGGCTCATTTTCGATGACTTCCATAACGATGGGAATTTTTATGCCAAAGGTAAGCAACAGCAAAGGTTTTACCTTACTGGAAATGATCGTTGTAATGGGAATCATGGGTCTCATTTTTACTTCATTCGCTCTCTTTAAAAAGAAACAAATAGAATCAGTGGCCAGAGAAAACCTGACCAATATTATTGCGAACGAAGTGCATGGCATGTTGCAATTTATTAACAGGGATGAAATTCAGATTACTGAGGACAGCGACGCTGATGGTGAAATGGATTTCATAGTGAACCCGCTTTTCGACAGAACGATTTCTACAGCTAATGAAAAAGGTAAAACTTATGGCTGGCGTGTAGAGGATCAGGCTTTCAGCACTGACCCGAAAGACACTGACCATTTTATTCAGTGGGATAACACATTGTCTCGTGGTTATTTCACCAGCCATCGCTGTTACAGCACGGGCAACAAGAAAGTCGCTGATAAGGAATTCAAGGTAGAAGATTTAGCCTGCAATCAACCGGCAAACAACCAGGATAAATCTCTGGTATTAGAACGTGTGGATCTGGTGGGTGACGAAGAGACACGGACTATTGATCGCGTTGATTTCTACGTGAGTTTTCATCCGGGAATTAACGGTAAAAATGATATGGATAAATTTACTATCGAAAATTATGCGACAGCGTTTAGTAAAGCATTCACTCATTACGACCTGGCATATCAACACGCTGATTATATCTATCGGCGGGAAGCAAAGGGCACCGATGTAGCAAATTTCGGCACCGGCTGGAAACTGCTGAAAACCCATGACGCGAAGACAAATGACGAAGCGGTACCTTTCGGCAGCATGGTGTCCTACCTCGATAAGATTGACCAAACTGCCGCTCAGCTGGGGGTTAGGTTTAGTTTTAAGGCAGGTATGGGGAAAGTGATAAAACCCGATGGTTTAGTCGGCGTGGATAAGCTCTGCTGGAATCTTAAAGAAAATATGATGACGCATTGCCTGGAAGTTGAAGACGGTACAGGCCGGAACAATGAGGAAGGCGTCATGCATCTGACAGCCAAAGATGCCAACAACCAAACTGTAACGGGAACATTAATGGCGAATGTTATTTTTGAAGGTGAAGCTTTCGATCCTGAAAAAGGAAATATCATTGCGCTCATGACCAGTCCGGTTGTTTCCTATCACTCCTTTGGCAATAAAAAAGACAGGGGCACCAATGATGTCATTATTGATGACCCAGATAACTATGATAAAAGCGTCACCGATGAGCCGGGGTATATTAAAATTCCGGTGCAAAAATGCCCCTTAGCGCCTCCGGCCCCGGGTAATCCCCAAAATGCGCCGCGAGTACTTTATCCACGGCTGGCTGCTGCAATCTCATCCATTGTCGCTGATGTAGGCAAACAGGGAAATGCAGGCAGCGAAAGTGAAGGCGGGGAGGATTTTTCTGATTTCTCCAACAGCGAAAATAACCGGACAACGACAAAAGGCGTTTTAGATCATTTAAGCGGTGTTGCCGTACAGGTGAATCTCATCCAGGAGAATGACAAAAAAATATCTCCTGACGATTACTGGGTCATCAGCGCCACCAGTGGCGTGTTTGATAATATTTCAGGGAAAGGTGTCAGTGTCATTAATCCAAGTTCGCTTTCAGTTGTGCTGACTTCATGGTGTAGCTCGATCAAACAACCCGCTGCTGGGGCTGATGTCCCCATGCCGCCCTATTAGCGCAACGTAAATGAAGGTACGGCACTGTATTTTTATGAAAATTTCAGGATGAAATAAGATGAAAATTAATATGATTGGATGCGTTATTATACTGTCCGTGGCTATGGGGCAATATGCACATGCAATGGTCAATGCCGATGGCACTATTTCAGCAACATCTCAACCCCCTTCAGTGAGTACATCCTCACAAACAGGCCGCAACCCCTTCTCCGGCGGGAATTCTCCCGCGTTGCCCATTCCTGCTGAACCTAAGGGCGTCTTATCAACTCCTTTACAAGTGACTTTGTTATTGAATAGCGGTGATCTGCTGAGCCAGGGTTTACAGAAATGGGCCAGGGACTTCGGATATAAATTACTTTGGCAAAGTAAAAGTGATTATTTAATTTTTAGCCCCATCACCCTGACAGGCAAAAATGAAGACGAGGTGCTGACAGGTTTAGGGGATCTTTTTGCTTCTGAAAATTATGGATTAATCATCAAAAACTATCAGAAGAACCGCGTTTTACTTGTTGATGATATGTAACGACTGATTTTCAGGATAAGGATATATGAAAACTAGAATTGGATTAATTACATTGGTATTGCTTATTCAGGGGTGTACCCATGAATTCAATCAGACATTTGCACGTGAAAATGTTAAGGATACATTACCGGGAGCGACTTCTGCAGGAGAAATGAAAGTTAAACCTTATGTGAAATATGATGCTGCTTATTTAGGTAAAAAAGTGGATTACAGTTCTACGCGGCAAACACTGCTCGCTAAGAAAGTTACTGTGAACTCCTATGAACCCACTGATCTGAATACCGTGCTCGATGCTTTACTCGCGCAAACAGGTGTCAGCCATAAAGTAAATTTGGCTTTCCCCGACCAGAAAGGCCTTGAAGGCGGTAAAGTAAACATTGAAGCACACAGCATTAATTTCACAGGGACTTTTGAAGAATTCATGCGCTATGTTTCAGCCCTTTACGATGTGAATACTACCCTTGATGAGAATAATATTCTTAAAGTGGATGCTTATAGCGTCTATGCCATAAAACTGGATTTTTATGGAGAAAATAATAAATTTGAAGCCAGTCTCGATCTTTCGAATGATGCGGTTAGCAATGGGGGACTTAAAGGTAAATCAGAAACTAAATTCGAATCTACATTTTGGGATGACGTTGAAGACATGGCAGAAAAGTATGTCTCAAGCGGCATGTATACCGTATTTAAAGATGCTTCCATCGTAACGCTAACCGGACGGCCGTCAGAATATAAAGCGTTGAATGATGTGTTGCAAAAATACCAGGCTGACAATAATCGCCAATTCATTGTCACCTACAAAATTTTCACACTCAATAAAGAGAAAATGGAAGAGTATGGTGCAGGTCTGAACATGTCCTATATAGACAGCGGTGAAAGCATTGTTATTAATACTGCCATGATGAATACAATGGATAGTGGAATGACGCTCGGTGCGGGTGCTGATCATGCACTCAGTGTATCGGCCAAATTGAACGCACTCTATTCCCTGACGGGCAGTAAAGTTCTGCAGAGCGGGACATTTGTCACCCGTAATAACACGCCGGTACCGCTCAATATGACAAATTCTCAATACTATGTTTCCGGGCGAACACGCACCATTAATAATGATAATGGTCAGGAAGATGTAGAGATCGAAACCTCTGAAATCATCACCGGCACCAGTTTTATTATTACCCCACGGATCAATAAAGACGGTCGGGTAGAAGTCACCAGCGGTTTTACCAAGAGTCAGTTAAATTCTATTGATGTTTTCGACACCGTACAGTTGCCCAATGTGACTACCACCGAGATGTTTAACTCTACAGCGGTTACGCCGGGCAGTTTACTCATGGTCGCGAAGTATGAAATGAATGACCTGAGTAAAAATAAAGAATATCAGTTGTTAGGTTATGGTGAAAATACGGCTGACGATGAGAATACCGTCGTGATGGTTGTGGGTATTGACTATTATCGTGCACCTCTGAATCATTAATTATTGGATGTGACAGTCATGTTAAATACACTATCGCGCAATAACATATTGACCGGTTTAATCTGGGACTTACCCATACACGATAATATGGCGCCGGGATATCTAAAATGGATGGCAAACATACGGCGTAGTCACCGGAGATATATTTATAGTGTTCAGGGGGATGCTGAAGTCAGTGAGCTTATCGGTTATTCTGAAAGAACATCTCCGGGTTGTGAACCTTTTGCTGTCCATCTTAGAAATCTCTATGGTGACGGATTCTATTATTTTTCTGCAGGTAAAGGACAGATTTACTTGCTGATGATCATGGACGGTATCATTATCAGCGGCAGTGACTGTGTTATTACTGAAAATTTCTTTCAGGAAATGGTGGCTTCGTTGCCTGAGTCAAAATACGCCAGACTTCAGGTAACTGAAATTTCATTGGCGCAATTAGACACTATTGCTGAATCTTGTAAATCAAATCAGAAAATTTTCAAAAAGAAACAACGTATGTTTTGGAGCGCAGTAGGATTTGGCATATTTTTGTTACTTATTGCGTCATCTGTTTTTCTATATACTATTATTTCCGGATAAAAAATGATCAAAAAATTAAAATTACGGAAAAATACGCTACCGGTTTCTAAGAATACTAAATTAGGTATTGCCGCCGCCACTCTGGTATTGTTGATTGCGGCAGGTTTTGCCGGTTGGTATTACTTAGTGTATGAACCTGGTCAGGAACTGAAAGCAAAAAAAGTTCGTGAACAAACACAACTGGCCGCAGATGTTAAAGCTGTTGACGCCTTCTATTTGAAAGCGCTCACGGGAGGAAGTATTTCGGCCTTCACTAAACTGGCCGTTGAGATAACCAATAGTTATAGTAAATTGTATAACATGAATTATACGAATGAAACATTCTCTTGTGATGCACAAAAGTGCGCATTCAGTTATCAGTTAAGCAAGGGAGCGATATTTAGCGTTGCCCAAAAAATTTTCTGGGGAAAAACCTATAACGCCAACTTTTCTGAAAACACTTTTTATTTTACAGAGGTAAAATCGGGTCTCAGCGAAAATCCCCTCCTGAATGCCTATAAAAGGAAGCAGGAAATTTCGCCTCCTGCCTGTAGCAATGCATTGAATTATATTTACTCCTATAACTCTGCGACGGGAAGCGAACAGGCGCTGAAAATAACCGCCCTGCCAGGCGCTGCTGTAATAGCAACTGAAAAGAAAATCTCACAGAGAGGTAAGGCGAAATATTACGGTTTAAACGTTATTTCGTGGGAAATGTCACTTCCCAAACCACTTCATTATCTGGATATATTGAATATCGCCAGCGTACTGGAACGTCATGCCTTTAAGGACGCTTTTATCATTCAAAAAGTTGATAGTAGCAAGGAAAATAAAATTACAGGAGTAATGGTATGCAGAAGCGGAAAATAATCCTCACTACCCTGGTCGCTTTATTTTCGACCAGCAACTTTGCCGACGAGATCAGCACAACCGGTCAGAATATCTCTCCCGTCCCTGCGCCTGTACAGGAACATATTTCCAAGCTGATGGAAGAAGACATGCAGTTTAATCAGTCTCAGCGACTACTTTCCCAGCAACTTGCCTTGGCGAAATTACGGCTTGAGATGGCGAAAATCAAAAATGAAGCGGCTGAACTGAATCCGGTATCCGCGATGCCAATCATGAATGACGGGCCTTCAGGCGAAGAGCCGAAAACCGAATCAGCGCCGGTGGATGAGCCCCGGGTGATGATGTTGTCGCAAATTGCAGGCATTACCAAAGCGGCTGTTTCCGTGGGCACGAAAACAGTATTCGTGCGTATAGGTGAAGTCTTTTCTGCTAACGGAAAGCGCTATACGGTACATCAGGATAAAAACGGGCAGCACTCGTATGTTCAGGAAATTTCCCGGTGATCCTCGATTTTGTCCGGCTTACCGAAGAATCCCTTCACAATGGTGAATGGACTTTCTCTGAAATAGAAGATCATATGCTTCTGGCCCGCTCGCAGGGGCAGGAGTTTCTGGTCTCCCAACGCTCTGTAGTAGAAGAGTTGCATATTATTCAATATGAAATTCGCAAACTCAATGATGTTCATCGTCATCAGGTACTCGGGGTAGCCGGGGTCAGCGAAAGCGTTTATTTCAAAATTTTCGAGCTGGTTTCATTACAGAAGCTCAGCAGTGTGGCCCTGGATATCAGTGAAACGCAGAAAGAGCTCGAGGCGATATTAATTGAAGCGGTAAATATGGGAGCCAGTGACCTGCATATAACCCGCAACGATATCCTGGCTCAGCTGGAAGTGCGTGTAAACGGTATGTTGGTGCCCATGATGCAGATGGCATCCAGCAAATGTGATGAACTGGTTTTCGTGCTGTATAACGTCCAGGCCAGTACACGTGACACCACGTGGAACCGCACCATTCCGCAAAGCGCCAATATCCTCTACACACTTAATAAACTCAGTTTCCGCTTCCGCTATGCGCATTTCCCCATTTTTGGTGAGACGAACGATTGCTATCACGCCGTGTTGCGTATTATTCCTTCCGGATTATCGAAAAGTGCCGTCGCAAATCTTAGCAGGCTGGGTATTTCAGATGATGAGTTGGAAGATTTAAAAAAAATCCTCAGTAATCCTTATGGTGCTTACATCATTGCCGGTACGACCGGTTCGGGTAAATCTACAACGCTGAAGAATTTAATGGAATGGCTGCAAATAAACCGCTACAGCAGCAGAGGGTGTTTCCTGACGGTCGAAGACCCGGTTGAGTATCAGATCTTCGGTGCCAAACAAAGCTCTGTCGTCAGTGTAGAAGGCGGGGGTTTTCATTCTGCGATTAAATCTGCACTGCGCCGGGATCCGGACGTTCTGATGGTGGGAGAAATACGTGACAATATTTCGGCCAATGCGCTTGCCGGTGCCGTAGAGAGCGGGCACTACTGTTTCACGACCGTGCATGCCGGGAATATCGTCTCATTACTTCAGCGTTTATCTGCGATGGGTATCACCAGCGATAAACTTTCTACACCCGGTTTTATTGCCGGATTGCAGTGCCAGAAGCTGGTTCCGGTTATTTGTCCCCATTGTCATCGTTCCGTTGAAATGACATTCGGTGGAAAAATAATGTCGCTATATGAACAAAATGAATCTGGTTGCGTTCATTGTAAATATACCGGCATCAGCGGCAGACAGCTGGTGATGGAGTATATGCTTCCCACTTACGATGAACTTGCCGCGATTTCAAAACAGGAATGGTTGCAGGTTTATACCCTATGGCGGAAAAAAAGGCTGTCAGCACCTGGCCTGAGCGAAGGGTTTGAAATAAAAGAAAAGGTCTTCGCTGAGATACTTCGCGGTCGGGTTTGTGCAGCCTGGTTTAGCATGGAATTTGGTGATGTCGAACAGGAAAACATGGCGGTGATCCTTGGCAAAATTCAATAAAAAACAACGATTATTTCTCTATAAATTCTGTGCTGACATGATCAGCACAGAATTACCACTTTACGATTCTTTGTTAAAACTTCAGGTTGAAGGGAAAAGCCTGTTGGGATCTGGCTTTGCCAAAAACATTGGCATATTAACCAATAACATGAAAGCAGGTCTGACGGGTGCGTCTATTGCGGTTATGTTTGATGGCCTTGTTCCACAAAGTGAGCTGAGTGTTATCAATGCAGCCGAACAGAGCGGCAGTCTCGCTGACGGGTTTATAACCTTAGTTAATGTCATTACTTATAATAGTGAGTTAAAGAAAAAACTGACGTCTGCCGTCCTCTTTCCTTTCATTATGCTGATTCTTTCATTAACAGTGATCGCAGGCTACTCTGTCAAAGTATTTCCTGCCTTTGAAAGTGTTGTCCCGGTGACTAAATGGCCAGGTATCACCCAGTCACTTTATTCTTTTGGTCTATCCCTGGTCGCAGGGTTATGGATCTACATGTTAATTGCTATTCTTTTGACCGTCTTTATTATCCGGTTTGTCATGATTAATCTTTGCGGCTCATTCAGGAATAAATTTCTTGACCGTATTTTACCCTTTTCCACTTACAAGCAAATTGCGGCCTCTATCTTCCTCAACAATCTGGCGCTAATGCTTAAGAATGGGATCCCACTGAATGATGGCCTGGCGATCATTTTATTGAACTCCAACCGATGGCTGAAAAATCATATCAACACTATGCGGGAGAAAATGGCGATAGGGTTAGGATACGGTGATGCGCTGAACACCGGATTATTTGGCCCTGAAACTTTGCTAAACATTAGCCTCTATGCGGGCTTATCGTCATTCAATGAAGTATTAACCTCTGTATCGCATAAATCAAGAGAGCATATCAGAGAATATATTCAGAAATTATCCGGTTTACTCAAGTCATTATCTACCCTCGTTTTAGGTGGCTGTGTTATATGGGTTTTCGCAGCACTATTCGCCCTTTCAGATACATTAGGGAAAATGGGCGCAAGCGGTTCTTTTTAAAAGGATGTATGATGAAAAAAATAATTATGCTTTTCATTATCTTGAATATAGTATCGGTTAATAGCTTTTCGGCCAAGATACCTAAAGGAGGCGCGTTCAAATTTGCTGAACCTGATAGCGGTGGCGGTACAGCACAACCGCTGGATATGCCCCTCGCGTTACCTATTGCTAATTTTTTTGGATATACCCGAAGTGGTAACAAATATTCCTATGAGGAGAAAAACTCCCTGCCAATTGCAATAAATATTATGTATATAGAATCCTCTTCCGGACACGTTCCTGCCCAGCGTTTACCGGAGATAACAGATGACAATTTTGATTTCTCAGAACACTACCTTCACTATGATACACAAGCCAATTACAGCTGGGTGAGTGGCGGTAAAGAAGGAGACTGGGGCCTCCCCATTATTAATGCAAAACCCTATCAGAAAGGCGACCCCTTCCCGGCAATCACGGCATGTTCAGGTACGCCTGTCACCCTGAAAGAGCAACGTTATAAATGTAAGCCAGCAATGACCAGCTCGACGCGAAACCTCTCTTTATATGATGAACTGATTGAACTGGCCGCCAGCAAAAATCAAAAATTATGGGTTGGCACGGTTATTTTCCCCCGGGCTTCAGACGGCCCTGAAGGTAATACCAGTAATAACAGCACGGGAGGGGAAGGACATGAACTGGTTGTTTATCTTCCTCATCGCCATATGGAAGTCATACACTTAGAAGCCTTGTTGCTCGGCGATGCTGATGGAAGTGAGCAACGGCTTGCAGCATGGACACTCCAAAGTGATGACGGAGAATATTTCGTACCCTATACAAGTTTCAGGATCAACAATGATTATCCTGCCAATTATGCTTTCGTTTCAAACGGGAAAGATACGCTCAATCATCGTAAAACGGAGAGTATGTATCTTATTCCCTACTACCTGGATAACGAGAGGATAGCCATAACAGATGTTGCTGCAATTCATACTCGTCTTGCCGGAGGTGTGCATTGGTCGGGGCTCTGGCAAGGAGAGGGGGCTATTAACGAGCAAGGTATACGGGGTAGTGATATATTTACATGCCTGAATGGTGCTAAAGGATCGGTGGATGATTATACCGACTTAGCCCATTTCCAGGATCCGGCTGTCGATTCGTTTAGGGAAGTGCCCGGTTTCAATATTATCCATGTTCCGGAAGGGCAGAAAGGATTTACCTTTGCACAAATGATGGAAAAGCAACCGACATCAGACAATGCTTATATTTGCGACACCAAAGGCACTCAGTTATTTTCGCAGCGATTAGAAATTGCAACGGAAGAACGACCAAATATATTCATTGATTTTATGGAAGTAAAAAAAGGTATCACAGAGAAATAATGCTCCCACTGAAAATACCGTATTCTTCCGTTCATTCTCGCAGGGAATTTTTTAATGACGCTTTTCTATTTTTGGTTTTATCCTATCATGGCACTGATATTCGGATTGTTTATTGGCAGCTTTATTAATGTAATGATTTACCGGCTTCCGTTAATGATTTTTTCTGAATTAAGCCCGGAACCGGATGCGGTAAAAGTAAACCTCTGGTGGCCCCCCTCCCATTGTCCGGCATGTGGGGCGCCGGTCTGGAAACGTGACAATATTCCTGTTCTGAGCTGGTTGTGGCTGAAAGGCAAGTGTCGTCATTGTCAGAGCACTATCTCTCCACAGTATCTGATATCCGAAATACTGTGCGGTAGTGTTTTTACCTTGCTGACCCTGGTGGCGCTGCCGCAGTTTACTGAAATTCAGGTCTGTTGCTTTTTCCTCTATTTCTGCCTGCTCTACAGCTTGTCAGTGATTGATTTTCAGCATTTGATTTTGCCTGACGGTTTAGTATCGCTGCTGCTATGGAGCGGCTTACTGGGTTCGGTTTTGGGTACGACTGATATTGCGCCTCGCTCAGCGATTTGTGGCGCAGCGCTTGCCTGGCTTTTGCTTTATACCCTCATGGCAGCCTATGAAAAATTACGTGGCCGCGAAGGATTAGGTTATGGCGACGTTAAACTGATGGCTGCCATCACCGCCTGGCTGGGCATGGAAAAACTCCCTGAACTGATTCTCTGGTCTGCAGGGTCCGGTATTATTGTTTACCTGCTCTGTACAGTACTCAACAAACGCCGGTCGCTGGATGAAGACCATCCTGAATCCGCCAAACATTACATCCCCTTCGGACCTTCAATCGCCATGGCCGGGCTGGTGATGTTTTTTATTGAGCGACTTTAATCCATGCGCCGGGTATTACTTTTCCTGCTGCTCATTCCGCTTTTAACTCAGGCGACGGACGATGTGGCGGTAACGCTGGCTCTGATTCAGGCTACGCGTCCCGATGTTGAAGTTATTGAGGATCATTTTTCTTCAGCAATGTTACTGACTGCCCCAGGAGACAAAGTATCAGAGGGGAATACCGAGACATCAAAAACATCGTCAATTCGCTATCCCCACTTCCTTTCGCCATTAAATATTCCGTTGCGGATCACGTCCCCGTTCAGCCTGCGGTGGCACCCCCTCATGCAACGTTTTTCCCCGCATGAGGGGACTGATTTTGCCGCGCCACGGTTAACGCCGGTGCTGGCTACGGAGAAGGGGATCGTCGTGGAAGCCATGTCTCATCCGACTGCGGGAAATTACGTGGTAATACGTCATCCGCTCGGGTGGCGTAGCCGCTATCTGCATCTTGACAGGATCACTGTGGCCACCGGGCAAGAAATTGAACGGGGCAAAGTGATTGGCTACTCCGGGAATACCGGACGCAGCACCGGGCCACATTTGCATTTTGAGCTGATGTATCACGGGCAGACAATGGATTCAGCAAAACTCCTGTCGGCTTCAGAGACAAATACTGTTCTGCCTGCCGCAGCCGTCAGTCCGCCGAAACCTGCGGTTCCGAAAATTATATTGGTCACGGAAATAGGCGGTCAGGAAAAAGTGATGGTGAAATATAAAGGGAAAACGATCTACGCCGGTGCAAACCAGACAGTGTTTGGACATTACAAAGTTCTGTTGCAGAACGGACGTTATCGTTTGTACAAGCTGTCCTGAAGGGAACAAAAGCGGGTGTATCCCTGAGGGGAACACCCGCTTTTGTTTTCAATGGAGTGGAGTTGACCGTTAAGCCGGGTTCTGTCGTGGACAGTCATTCGTCTAGGCCAGCAATCGCTCACTGGCTCAAGCAGCCTACCCGGGTTCAGTACGGGCCGTACCATGTGAACCCCTATTTGGCCTTGCTCCGGGTGGAGTTTACCATGCCACGAACTGTTGCCAGCCGCGCGGTGCGCTCTTACCGCACCCTTTCACCCTTACCTGATCCCGCTTGCGCGGGCCATCGGCGGTTTGCTCTCTGTTGCACTTGTCGTAAGCTCGCGCTTCCCAGGCGTTACCTGGCACCCTGCCCTATGGAGCCCGGACTTTCCTCCCCTCCTTCTGTCTCCCCCGAAAGGGACGGCAAAGAAGCGGCGACTGTCTGGTCAACTCCGCGGCGGATAATAGGGTATTACGCCCTATTTGTCACCCTCTTGCTCATCAAGCGCGTATTTATACAACGCATTCTTCTTCACACCGTGGATTTCAGCGGCCAGCGCGGCAGCTTTTTTCAGTGGCAGTTCTTTTTGCAAAAGCGCCAGAGTACGCAGGGCTTCTGCCGGTAACGCTTCGGTATCCACTTTATGGCCTTCAACAATCAGCACCATTTCGCCGCGCCGGCGCGTTTCGACCTCCTGCACCCAGGCCAGCAGCTCGCCGACAGGCGCACCGTGAATATTTTCCCAGGTTTTGGTCAGTTCACGCGCCAGCACCACATACCGCTCAGGCCCCCACACTTCGACCATATCCTGCAGACTGTCGAGTAAACGATGCGTTGATTCATAGAAAATCAACGTGCGCGGTTCTTCAATCAGTGACTGCAACGTATCTTTACGGGATTTGGTTTTAGCGGGCAGAAACCCTTCGTAACAGAAACGATCAGAAGGCAAACCCGCCGCACAAAGGGCGGTGATCGCCGCACAGGCACCGGGTAACGGCACCACGCGGATACCGGCTTCGCGGCAGCGACGCACCAGATGATAACCGGGGTCATTAATCAGCGGCGTACCGGCATCCGAGACCAGCGCAATGGTCTGGCCTTCCTGCAATTTCGCCAGTAAATGCTCGGCTTTCTGCTGTTCGTTATGGTCATGCAGCGGGTACATTTTTGCGGTGATCGCGAAATGTTGCAGCAGCAATCCGGTATGGCGGGTATCTTCTGCAGCAATCAAATCGACACTGTTCAGTACGGCCAGCGCGCGTTGGGTAATATCCCCTAAATTGCCAATTGGCGTCGGTACGATATACAGCGTTGAGGCAGAAATATCTGCTTGATCGTCTTGATTCATTGTTTCATCCGGATTGCCGATTTAATATTGAGCATCTTAAAAAAACATCACTGGAAACTGAATGCCTTCCTCAATGACCTTTCGTACCCGTTCGGGACGTTTACTCCCTGCCATCATCGTGGCGATGCTTCTCGCCAGCTGTTCTGGCCAGGCGCCGCAGGCACCGACAGAAAGTGTCCAGGGTGCAGCGTCCGGCAGCTCTGACTATTATTTGCAGCAGGCGCAGCAAAGCAGTGATGATAACAAGGCTGACTGGCAATTGCTTGCAGTGCGTGCCCTGATACGCGAAGGCAAAGCGCCTCAGGCGGCGGAGCAACTGGCTAAAGTACCGCAAAATCTGACCGCCGCTCAAACCGTCGAGCAGCAACTGACCAGTGCAGAAGTGCAGGTTGCGCTGAAAAATTATCCGGCAGCCGCCACCAGCCTGAGCCAGCTCGACCCTCACAGTCTGACCAACGATCAGAAAGCCCGTTATTATCAGGCGCAAATCGATGCCAGCCAGGGACGCACCAGCCTCGGCGTGATCCGCGCCTATATCGCACAGGAATCGCTGTTACAAGGACAGCCACATCAGGACAATATTGACCACACCTGGATGGCGTTGACGCAGCTGTCCCCGCAGGACGTCAGCAGCATCGTGATCAATGCTGATGAAAATACGTTGCAGGGATGGCTGGATTTACTCAGCGTATGGCAAAGCAACAAGCAGGATCCTGATTTGCTGAAAGCCGGGATTAAAGACTGGCAACGTCGTTATCCGGTGAATCCGGCAGCGAAAAGTCTGCCAACTCAGCTTAATAATGTGCTGACCTTCCAGCCTGCCTCAACCGGCAAAATTGCACTGTTCCTGCCGATGAGCGGCCCGGCACAAGTTTACGGGAATGCCATTCAGCAGGGCTTTAATGCGGCCATGAACGGTCAGATCAGCCTGCCGGCGCCGCAGGCAGCAACGGCGGATGCTAACGCACAACCGCAGGCACCGGCTGACCCGAACGCGGCCGTCAGTACCTCCGCACCGGATGCCGGCGCACAAAACACCCCGGCGCAGACCGATCCTTCACCGGCCCAGCCGGCCGCAACGCCGGCGGCGGCCCCCGTTGCCAGCAGTAATGCGCAGGTGAAAGTGTATGACACTAATGGTCAGCCGCTGGCCGCACTTCTGACGCAGGCTCAGCAGGATGGCGCAACGCTGGTTGTCGGTCCGCTGCTGAAAGATCAGGTGAATGAACTCTCTTCTGATCAGACCCCGCTGAATGTTTTAGCGCTCAATCAGCCAGAAACTGAGAAAAACAGCCCGAATATCTGTTACTTTGCGCTCTCGCCGGAAGACGAGGCACAGGATGCTGCGCGCCACATGTGGTCTGAGCAGAAACGTACGCCGCTGTTACTGGTGCCGCGTGGCAACTTCGGCGACCGTATCGCACAGGCTTTTGCTAATGAATGGCAGAAACTGGGCGGCCAAACCGTGCTGAAACAAGGTCTCGGTTCAGCCGGTGAATTACGTTCTTCTATCGGCAGCGGTATCCGCCTGACGGGTACGCCGGTCATCGCCAGTGATGCCGCCGCGCCAGCACAAGCGCAGGGCGTGACTATTGGTGGCATTACTATCCCGGCACCGCCAACAGATGCACAGATTACGCAAGGCAGTACCGGGGGGGCGGTGGATTCCGTCTACGTTGTCGCGACACAAAGTGAACTGACGCTGATCAAACCGATGCTGGATCTTGCCGTAAATGGCCGTTCACATCCGGCAGTCTATGCCAGTTCACGTAGCTACCAGGCAGGTGCCGGGCCGGACTACCGTCTGGAAATGGAAGGCGTACAGTTTAGCGATATTCCGTTGCTGGCAGGCGGTAACCCGGCGCTGATGCAGCAGGCAGCCGCGAAATTTGGTAACGATTATTCGCTGGTTCGTCTCTATGCGATGGGTATCGATGCCTGGAGTCTGGCGAATCACTTCTCCCAGATGCGCACATTGCCTGGCTTCCAGGTTTCCGGCAGCACCGGAGATTTGAGTGCCAATGGCAACTGTGTCATCCACCGTAAATTGCCATGGCTGCAATACCGCCAGGGCTCGCTGGTGCCAGTTTCTTCTTAAGAGAAAACTGAAACAGCATGACTGAGATCGGAATTCTCAACGATTACAGGTACAAGGACGTACTGATGAAGCCTTTTTTGTCAAAGACACGGGCGTGCGGCGATAAATACGAAGCCTTTGCACGGCGCTATCTCGAAAAAGCCGGGTTAACCTTTGTGGCGGCCAATGTGGCCTGCCGTGCCGGTGAAATTGACCTGATTATGCATGACCAGCAAACCTGGGTGTTTGTTGAAGTTCGTTACCGGCGCAACGCCAGTTTTGGTGGCGCAGCGGCCAGCGTAACGGTTCAAAAACAGCAGCGCCTGTTACGCGCTGCGTCTTTCTGGCTTGCAGGAAAGAATGCAAGCTTTGACACATCATCTTGCCGTTTTGATGTTTTTGCCATCACCGGCAGCCAGGTAGAATGGCTGCGTGATGCCTTCAATGCGGAATAAATATTACGACGACTGACTGGACGACAACCCGTGCTGGATAGAATCAAAGTCTGCTTTACAGAAAGTATTCAAACTCAGATTGCGGCGGCAGAAGCTTTGCCTGACGCGATTTCCCGCGCCGCGATGACGCTGGTGCAATCGCTGCTCAACGGCAATAAAATTCTGTGCTGCGGCAACGGCACCTCTGCGGCAAACGCACAGCATTTTTCCGCCAGTCTGATTAATCGTTTTGAAACTGAACGACCGAGCCTTCCTGCAATCTCATTATGTGCAGATAACATTGTGCTGACTGCGATTGCCAACGATCGTCTGCATGAAGAAATTTATGCTAAACAGGTGCGCGCCTTAGGTCAGGCGGGTGATGTTCTGCTGGCCATTTCTACCCGCGGCAACAGCCGTGATATTGTCAAAGCCGTTGAAGCAGCGGTAACCCGTGATATGACTATTGTCGCATTAACAGGTTATGACGGCGGCGAACTGGCGGGTTTACTGGGGCCTCATGATGTTGAGATCCGTATTCCGTCTCATCGCAGCGCCCGCATTCAGGAAATGCATATGCTCACAGTTAACTGTCTCTGTGACCTGATAGATAACACGCTGTTCCCACACCAGGACGATTAAGGAGATCACATGAAGGCGAGTCCTCTCTTTGCAGTATTGTTAAGCGCCCTTCTGTTACAAGGCTGTGTCGCCGCTGCGGTAGTTGGTGCAGCTGGCGTCGCAACAAAAACAACGACTGACCCACGTACGGTCGGTACGCAGGTTGATGACAGCACGCTGGAAGCCCGTGTTTCTAACGCGGTGAGCAAAGATAAACAACTGAAAGACGAAGCCCGTATCGTGGCGACAGCGTATCAGGGTAAAGTCCTGTTAACCGGTCAGGCACCGACGGCGGATATGGCCTCACGCGCCAAACAAATTGCGATGGGTGTTGAAGGCGCAACGGAAGTGTATAACGAAATCCGTACCGGTAAACCGGTCAGCATGGGCACAGCGTCTATGGACACGTGGATCACCACCAAAGTCCGTTCTCAGCTGCTGACCAGTGATTCGGTTAAATCCTCTAACGTCAAAGTCACTACCGAAAACGGCGAAGTGTTCCTGCTGGGTCTGGTGACGCAGGAAGAAGGTAAATCTGCGGCGGGGATTGCTGCTGGCGTGAGCGGCGTTAAACACGTCACTACGGCATTTACCTACGTCAAATAATTCAGTGCGTGATAACAAAAAGGACAGCCTGCGTGCTGTCCTTTTTTGCGTTAATGACCCGTACTAATGAAGTTTATGTTCTTGCAGAAAAGACTCCCCGCCGAGCTGGCTCATCTGGCGCAGTATCCATTGCTGACGGCGAATGACATACGCGGAAGGCGCGTTGACTTTGAACAGGTGCGGATTCGGCAACACGGCCGCCAGTAACGCAGCCTGAGAAGCGGTCAGGCGACTGGCTGGCTTATGAAAGAAATGCTGCGCAGCCTGCTCGACGCCAAAGACGCCGTCGCCAAACTCCACAATATTCAGATACACCGTCAGAATGCGACGTTTTGTCCATACGGTTTCAATGCCCACCGTCAGGCCGGCCTCCAGCCCTTTACGCACCCAGCTGCGCCCGTCCCACAAAAACAGGTTTTTAGCGGTCTGCTGGGACAGTGTGGAAGCCCCCCGCATTTTTCCGCCGTCTTTATCCAGCACCGACTGAATAGCATCGACATCAAATCCCCAATGGGTCGGGAATTTTTGATCTTCTGCTGCCATTACCGCGAGCGCCATGGGTGAGGAAATCTCACGCATTGGCACCCAGTCCGAATGAGCAACATAGCCAAAATCACCGGTCAACCATGCGGAAATCTGCCGTTCCACCATCACGGCAGAAAAAGGCACGGGTATAAAAGAAAAAAGAAGGATGCCCGTTATCCATAAGCTGAGTAAGAGCAGGATTGCGCGTTTCATCCATAACAGCGGCAACCGCAACCCGCTCTTTCGAGTCATTTTATTCATTTGGCGCTTTCCACAACACATCCGACCATCTAATCAATCTCAATAATAACCTGCAAGATCAGGCTAGCGAAATGGTGAACAATATTGCTAACAACTCAGCAATAACAATGAAACTTTTACTTACATTCAGCCCAGGTAATTCCGATTAAACTACTGCCATCAAGGAGTTCCGGCAAATAGCCTGAAATGCTTACTTTTTTCACGATGGATAATTTTTAAGCAAAAAAGTAAAATACTTGTAACCTAATCCGCGAAAAATACATTAGCAAAAATTATGATTAAGATCGGCAAAAGTGAATCAATTCTCATCGATTATTCATGGGCGAACGGATGCACTAAGTCAAATAAATTACCCGTGATGTATAAAAATCAGCATCCCGCATGACTTTTTATCAGATAAAAAACACATCAACCTAAGTGAAATTTTTTCATTTAACATAAATTTCAGGTCGCTTGGGGTTTCCGAAAAGCCAGTTCGTTAAAATTCAGCATAAAAACAGATATTACAAAGAGTTATACATTGTTTTAGATTTTATAGAACCGGTTTCAGAAACGAGCATATCGCAAATCCGCCGGTAAAACAGTCTGCTCGTGTTCAGTTCCATAAGCAAAATTGCATGTCGCCGATACAACATCAACAGGCTTCATTTGTATTCTGTGAAAAATCCTGCGATAAAGGCTTGATGTTTTGTATAGACAAAGACTAATCTACATCACAGTTTTTAATGAATGTTGTAACAGCCTTGCTTATATTTGTTATGTTGATTGCTACAGGATGTATTAGACTTTAAAACTGAATTCCAAGACCTGCGAAAACCAAACCCTAAAAACTATCGTGGGTTACCTCTTTCCCTGGTGTTGGCGCAGTATTCGCGCACCCCGGCCTCGGCTGGGGTTATTTTTTTTCAGCGTTTGCCGTCCAGTCACGCAATACTTTGATGTCATTGCGCCATTCAGCCTTCAGCTCATCAACCCATTCCTGAACATTATCCCACCAGGCAGGCAGCGTCGGGGTCTGGATCTGTTGTGCCAGTTGCTGTAAATGTTTCAGGCCAACGGAACCGGCCGCCCCTTTGATTTTGTGGCCTTCCTCGGCAATCCCTTTCTGATCTCGCGCGGTCATGTTGGAATCCAGCACAGCCAGATAGCCCGGCATCATTTTTTCAAACATATCCGCACTCTGATAAATCAGTTTCGCCCCGACCAGGTCGATGTACTGCTCGAGCATGGCGGTATCAAGCAACGATTCGCTGTCTTTCATCACTACAGGCTCCTTTTCCAATACGCAAACGTCAGGCTGATGATCCCAGAACTGCTGAATCATCGTGGTCAGTGCGGAAACAGACAGCGGCTTGCTCAGCACATCATCCATTCCCGCATCAAGATACTCTTTTTTGTCTTTCAGCACGTTTGCTGTCAGGGCAATCAGCGGCGGCAGAGATTGCCCGGCGTAATCGGTACGTAGCTTACGGGCGATATCCAGTCCGGTCATGTCCGGTAGCTGAATATCCAGCAGCACCAGATCGAATTCGTCGGGATCAAACATCTCCAGCGCATCATGGCCGTTCATCGCCACTTCAACGCTGTTGCCTAACTTCTCCAGCACCGAACGCGCCACAATCACGTTCAGCTCGATATCTTCGACCAGCAGCACATGCAGCGCCGGTAACGGCATGTCTTCTTCGTCACCGGCCAGATCAGCCGGTGCATCCAGCATCGGTGCGCGGACAGTCAGCGTAAAGCAGGAGCCCTGCCCCGGCACACTGCTGACGGTGATATCGCCGCCCATCGCCTGCGCCAGACGTTTTGACACCGCCAGTCCGATACCCGTACCGGTTGCCGGTTTACCGCCGTTGCGATCTTTTACCTGATAATACATGGCGAAGATTTTGTCCTGCTCATCCTGCGGGATCCCCAGACCGGAATCGCGCACAACAAAGCGCAGCATATCGTTCGGCTCATAATGCACGCTCAGTACAATCTGACCTTCGCGGGTAAATTTGACGGCGTTGCCAATCAGGTTCCATAAAATCTGGCGCAGACGCGTGCCGTCCGTCGTAATGCTGCGCGGCAACGGCAGATCAGGCTCCATGATAAATTTCAGCCCTTTCGGCTGAGCCAGCAGGCCGGAAAGATTTTCAAGATCAGTCAGGAATTCGGTAAAATCGACCGGCTGGTTATCAAGCTGCACTTTGCGGCGTTCGATCTTATCCATTTCGATAATATCGTTGAAGATATTACCGAGGGTGATGGCGCTGACATGGATAGTTTTCAGGTAGCTGTGCTGTTCTTTATCCAGTTCAGTATCGAGCAGTATGCGGCTTAGCCCGACGATGCCATTAAGCGGTGTACGCAGCTCGTGGCTGATCGTTGAGATAAAGGTGGTCTTCTCACGGCTGGCATTCTCTAACGCGTCCTGATAGCGCTTACGCTCGGTAATATCGCGTCCGAAGCCCATCAACCCGTGCCGCTTGCCGATGCGGTCATAAAACGGCACTTTGCGCAATTCAAAGCAGGCTTTACGTCCGTCCGGATAGACCAGCCATTGTTCGTAAGTCAGGGAAACATTGTGACGGAAAACCTTCTCGTCAGTCTCAACCACTTTCTCAGCGATATCCGGCGTGTAAACATCGTTGGGCGTCAGGCCGATCAATTGCTTCTCACTTTTGCCGGTCAGCAGTTCCATCGCACGGTTACAGCCGGAGAATTCTTTGTCTTCGTTACGGTAATACACCAGGTCCGGCGAGGCATCGAGGAAAGAGCGTAATAATGCAGATTGCTGACTCAGTTCGATTTGCGCCTGTTCGCGGTGCTGCATTTCAAGTTTCAGCTTATCGACCACCGCCAGACGTGCTTCTTCCGCTTTCACACGGTCGGCGATTTCCTGATTCAGCTGGGTGATATTGTCTTTGAGTTGCTGATTCAGTTCGAGGTCGCGGTGGCGCATTTCCTCCAGTTTATCGACCAGACGCGCTAAACGCTGACGTGACTCTTCAAGCTGTTCAACCACCACCGACAGGAAATAAACCGCCCAGGGCGTAATCAGCAAACCAAAGAAGATGGAACGAACGACGTCGATACTCTCAACCTGCCCGCGCAGGAGCATAGTGACCGCCATCTGGACAATCATTGCCAGCACCACCAGCGCAGATGCCAGCAACAGTGAAAATCTCACCAGCCCCAGCTTGACCATCAGATCGACATAATACTGCGCTAAAACCCGGATTTGCTTCATAACGTTTCCCTTAAAACGAAGTCCTCTGAATCATACCGCAAAACCTCCCCGGCGTGATGGCAGGGCATAAATTGAACGTGAAGTTTGCGAGATGCACCTTGCAGGGGCTTGTCATGGTGCAATGCAGGTAAGGGGGGCAGAGTATTGACTATTATCTGCGGTGATATTATTAATATCGGCCGGCTTTATCAGGCCGCAAGCATCGCCAACTGCCGTCCGGCTAACATTTTTTCCTTTTATCCTCCGAATATCTTCCCTGCCGGCGTATTTCGCACAGGCATAACTATTCATTATTACTGCAAATAAAGTCACTCCTGGCAGTATGAATAATTCTTATTACAAACCCGCGACTAACACATTATTACTGTCAGGTTAAAAACAGTGACAAACCGCATGTGCACAGCATTTTCCAGTATAAAATACTGGTAATTACGCCCCTGCCAGCATGGTGCGGAGATCTTACGCTTTCCCCATAGTGAGTCAGCTCACACTTTACGGGCATGACCCTATCGAAAATACGCCAATAAAAACACCATAAATTAAATATATTTCAATAAGTTAAATCGCTTTATATCACTTTTAATATAACTTAAATCGCCATTTGACCTGTCTGTGCTTTCTCGCTAAGTTGGGAGTCCGCTGGAAGCAATCTCGACGGGTGAGCAACTCGTCATATTTATGCAGTAATTGAAGACTCCCTCATTAAAACAAGTCAACCACCACTTGTGAGAACCATCACGAGAGGACTTTGACGGAGATGTCCGGGCAATCAACGCACCGCAAGAGTGCGCGAAATTGCGGATAAACCTCTGTGTATAAGCCCGCTCGTGATTGGTGTGAGAGTCTCGCAGAGCCTGGGGAGGTTCACGTAATGTTGTACGATAAATCCCAAGAGAGGGACAACTGTGGTTTCGGCCTGATCGCCCATATAGAAGGCGAACCTAGCCATAAGGTCGTGCGTACTGCGATCCACGCACTGGCCCGTATGCAACACCGTGGTGCGATCCTTGCTGACGGCAAGACCGGCGACGGCTGTGGCCTTCATTTACAGAAACCTGACCGCTTCTTCCGCATGATTGCCGAAGAACGTGGCTGGCGTCTGGCGAAAAACTATGCCGTTGGCATGCTGTTCCTCAGCAAAGATGAAAAAGAAGCGGAGGCAAGCCGCCGCATTGTTGAAGAAGAGTTGCAAAACGAGACGCTGTCCGTGGTGGGCTGGCGTGACGTTCCGACTAATCCGGACGTACTTGGTGAAATCGCGCTTTCCTCCCTGCCCCGCATCGAACAAATTTTTGTCAACGCGCCCGCCGGCTGGCGTCCGCGTGACATGGAGCGTCGCCTGTATATGGCGCGCCGCCGCATTGAGAAACGCATTCAGGATAAAGACTTCTATGTCTGCAGTTTCTCCAACGTGGTCACGATCTATAAAGGCCTGTGTATGCCGGCGGATCTGCCACGCTTCTATTTAGATCTGGCCGACCTGCGCCTGGAATCGGCCATCTGCCTGTTCCATCAGCGTTTCTCGACCAACACCGTACCGCGCTGGCAGCTGGCTCAGCCTTTCCGCTATCTGGCGCACAACGGTGAAATCAACACCATCACCGGTAACCGCCAGTGGGCACGTGCCCGTGCGTATAAATTCAAAACGCCGCTGATCCCTGATCTGCAAGATGCTTCACCTTTCGTGAATGAAACCGGTTCGGATTCCAGCTCGCTGGATAATATGCTCGAACTGTTCCTGGCAGGCGGGATGGATTTGCTGCGCGCCATGCGCTTGCTGGTGCCGCCAGCCTGGCAACAAAACCCGGACATGGACGACGACCTGCGCGCGTTCTTCGATTTTAACTCCATGCACATGGAGCCGTGGGACGGTCCTGCCGGCATCGTAATGTCAGATGGTCGTTATGCCGCCTGTAACCTTGACCGTAACGGGCTGCGCCCTGCGCGCTATGTCATCACCAAAGACAAGCTGATCACCTGTGCCTCTGAAGTTGGCATCTGGGATTACCAGCCTGATGAAGTGGTCGAAAAAGGCCGCGTCGGACCGGGCGAGCTGATGGTGATCGACACCCGCAGTGGCAAAATTCATCACTCCGCTGAAACCGATAACGACCTGAAAGGCCGTCACCCTTACAAACAATGGATGGAGAAAAACGTCCAGCGTCTGGTGCCGTTCGAAGACCTGCCGGAAGATCAGGTGGGCAGCCGCGAGCTGGAAGATTCGTTACTCGAAACCTTCCAGAAGCAGTTCGGCTACAGCAGTGAAGAACTCGATCAGATCATCCGCGTGCTGGGTGAAAACGGTCAGGAAGCCGTCGGTTCCATGGGCGATGATACACCATTTGCCGTGCTCTCCAGCCGTCCGCGTATCGTGTATGACTACTTCCGCCAGCAGTTTGCGCAGGTCACCAACCCGCCAATCGATCCGCTGCGTGAAGCCCACGTGATGTCTCTGGCGACCAGCATTGGCCGTGAGATGAATGTGTTCTGCGAAGCCGAAGGTCAGGCCCACCGCCTGAGCTTCAAATCGCCAATCCTGCTGTGGTCTGACTTTAAACAGCTGACCACGCTCGACAGCAAGCATTATCGCGCTGAAACACTGGATATCACGTACGATCCGACCGAACAAAATATGGAGCAGTTCGTCCAGAAACTCTGTGACGAAGGCGAACAGAAAGTGCGTAACGGCGCGGTTCTGCTGGTGCTGTCTGACCGCAACATCGCCCCGAACCGTCTGCCGCTGCCTGCGCCCATGGCCGTCGGTGCGCTACAGTTGCGTCTGGTTGAGAAAAGCCTGCGCTGCGATGCCAACATCATTGTTGAAACGGCCAGCGCCCGTGACCCGCACCATTTCGCCGTGCTGATTGGTTTCGGTGCCACAGCGGTTTATCCGTATCTGGCCTACGAAACGCTGGCAAAACTGGTTGACTCGCAGGTCATCGAGAAGAAATACCGTGAAGTGATGCTGAATTACCGTAACGGCATCAATAAAGGCCTGTACAAGATCATGTCCAAAATGGGCATCTCAACCGTTGCCTCTTACCGTTGCTCTAAACTGTTTGAAGCGGTCGGTCTGGCGAAAGATCTGTGCAACACCTGCTTCAACGGCGTCGTCAGCCGTATAGGCGGTGCCGGTTACAGCGACTTCGAACAGGACTTGCTGAACCTGTCCAAACGCGCATGGCTGAAACGCAAAACGTTGGATCAGGGCGGTCTGCTGAAGTTTGTCCACGGTGGCGAATACCATTCCTATAACCCGGACGTGGTCACTACCCTGCAAACTGCCGTCAACAGCGGTGATTACGACGATTATAAGAAATACGCCAAACTGGTTAACGAACGTCCGGTGGCCACGCTGCGCGACTTGCTGAAAGTCACGCCTAAAGGCCAGCCGATCCCTGTTGATCAGGTTGAACCGGCGGAAGGTTTATTTACCCGTTTCGATACGGCTGCAATGTCTATCGGCGCACTGAGCCCGGAAGCGCATGAATCTCTGGCCGAGGCGATGAACAGCATCGGCGGACGTTCTAACTCCGGGGAAGGCGGCGAAGATCCGGCGCGTTACGGCACCAATAAAGTGTCCCGTATCAAGCAAGTTGCATCGGGTCGTTTCGGGGTAACACCGGCGTATCTGGTGAATGCCGATGTTATTCAGATCAAAGTGGCGCAGGGTGCAAAACCAGGCGAAGGCGGCCAGTTGCCGGGGGACAAAGTGACGCCGTACATCGCGAAACTGCGTTATTCCGTGCCGGGCGTAACCCTGATTTCTCCACCGCCGCACCACGATATTTATTCCATTGAAGATCTGGCGCAGCTGATTTTCGACCTGAAACAGGTCAACCCGAAAGCAATGATTTCGGTGAAGCTGGTTTCTGAACCGGGCGTCGGCACTATCGCCGTCGGCGTGGCAAAAGCCTACGCCGATCTCATCACGATCGCTGGCTACGATGGCGGCACCGGCGCAAGCCCGCTGTCTTCCGTGAAATACGCCGGCTGTCCGTGGGAACTGGGGCTGGTGGAAACACAACAGGCGCTGGTGGCGAACGGGCTGCGTCACAAAATTCGTCTGCAAGTGGATGGTGGCCTGAAAACCGGCCTCGACATCATCAAGGCAGCGATTTTGGGGGCAGAAAGCTTTGGTTTCGGGACCGGCCCGATGGTGGCGCTGGGTTGTAAATACCTGCGTATTTGCCACCTGAACAACTGTGCAACGGGCGTGGCAACTCAGGATGAAAAACTGCGTCGCAACCATTATCACGGACTGCCGGAACGTGTGACGAACTACTTCCGCTTCATTACCCAGGAAACCCGTGAAATCATGGCCGCGCTGGGCATCAGCCAGCTGGTGGATCTGATTGGCCGTACCGACCTGCTGACCGAGCTGGACGGCTTCACCGCCAAGCAAAACAATCTCGACCTTTCTGCGATACTGGCAACGGCCACACCGCATGAAGGTAAATCTGTGTACTGCACAGAAAGCAACCCGGCGTTCGATAAGGGTCAGCTGAATAAAGACATTCTGGAACAGGCATCACCCCATATCGATTCGAAGCAGAGCAAAGCGTTCTACTTTGATATCCGCAACACTGACCGTTCAGTGGGTGCCATGTTGTCCGGGGCGATTGCGGAGAAACACGGTGATCAGGGCATGGCCGCTGATCCGGTGCGCATTAACTTCAATGGCACCGCGGGCCAGAGTTTCGGCGTCTGGAACGCTGGCGGCGTAGATTTAATGCTGACCGGCGATGCAAACGACTATGTGGGCAAAGGCATGGCCGGTGGCCGTATTGCCATTCGTCCGCCAATCGGTTCTGCATTCCGCAGCCACGAAGCCAGCATCATCGGCAACACCTGTTTGTATGGTGCAACCGGTGGCAAAATGTTTGCGGCAGGCCGTGCGGGTGAGCGTTTCGCTGTCCGTAACTCCGGTGCTATCACTGTGGTAGAAGGCATCGGTGATAACGGCTGTGAATATATGACCGGTGGTATTGTGTGTGTGCTCGGCCGTACCGGCGTCAACTTCGGCGCAGGCATGACCGGTGGTTTCGCTTATGTCCTTGATGAAGATGGCGAATTCCGCAAACGTGTTAACCCGGAACTGGTTGAAGTCCTGGAAGTGGCCGATCTGGCTATCCATGAAGAGCATCTGCGCGGTTTGATCATCGAACACGTACAGTTGACCGCATCGACCCGTGGTGAAGAGATTTTGGCGAACTGGCCGGAGTGGGCGCCTAAATTTGCCCTGGTAAAACCGAAGTCCAGTGATGTCAAAGCATTGTTGGGTCACCGTAGTCGTTCCGCAGCTGAGCTGCGGGTACAAGCGCAGTAAGAGGTTAAGATGAGTCAAAACGTTTATCAATTTGTCGACTTACAGCGTGTTGATCCGCCTAAGAAAGCGCTGAAGATCCGCAAAATTGAGTTTGTGGAAATTTATGAGCCGTTCTCAGCGACGCAAGCCGCCTCACAGGCAGACCGCTGTCTGTCGTGCGGTAACCCTTACTGTGAATGGAAATGTCCGGTACATAACTATATTCCGAACTGGCTGAAGCTGGCGAACGAAGGCCGCATCATGGAAGCGGCAGATCTCGCGCACCAGACCAACAGCCTGCCGGAAGTCTGCGGGCGCGTTTGCCCGCAGGACAGACTCTGCGAAGGTTCCTGCACCCTGAACGATGAGTTCGGTGCAGTGACCATCGGTAACATCGAACGCTATATTAACGATAAAGCCATTGAGATGGGCTGGCGTCCGGATATGTCTCACGTACAGCCAACCGGCAAACGCGTGGCGATTATCGGCGCAGGGCCGGCGGGTCTGGCCTGTGCTGATGTCCTGACCCGCAACGGTGTGAAAGCGGTGGTTTACGATCGCCATCCGGAAATCGGCGGCTTGCTGACTTTCGGCATCCCGGCCTTTAAGCTGGAAAAATCGGTGATGACCAAACGTCGTGAAATCTTCACTGAGATGGGTATCGAGTTCCAGCTCAATACTGAAGTCGGCAAAGACGTCACCATTGATGCACTGCTGGCGGAATACGATTCTGTGTTCCTCGGCGTCGGGACTTATCAGTCAATGCGCGGTGGTCTGGCGAATGAAGATGCACCGGGCGTTTACGATGCCCTGCCGTTCCTGATCGCCAATACCAAGCAACTGATGGGTTATGCCGACAGTCAGGATGAGCCTTACGTCACCATGGATAAAAAACGTGTGGTGGTGCTGGGCGGGGGTGATACTGCGATGGACTGCGTGCGTACCTCAATCCGTCAGGGTGCTACTCACGTGACCTGTGCATACCGTCGTGATGAAGAGAACATGCCGGGCTCACGTCGTGAAGTGAAGAATGCGCGCGAAGAAGGGGTTGATTTCAAATTCAACCTGCAACCGCTGAGCATCGAACTGAACGATTCTGGCCGCGTATGTGGTGTACGCATGGCGCGTACTGAACTGGGCGCACCGGATGCTCATGGTCGTCGTCGTGCTGAAATCGTGGCGGGTTCCGAACATGTAATGGAAGCCGATGCCGTGGTGATGGCGTTTGGTTTCCGTCCTCATAAAATGGAATGGCTGGCAGCCCACGACGTTGAGCTGGATACCCAGGGGCGTATCGTGGCACCGGAAGGCAGCGATAATGCCTTCCAGACCAGCAACCCGAAAATCTTCGCCGGTGGCGATGCGGTTCGCGGTTCCGATCTGGTGGTGACCGCTATTGCTGAAGGCCGTAAAGCAGCAGAAGGCATCATGAACTTCCTCGAAGTCTGATCCATCGCCTCATAAAAAGGTCTGCTAACAATGGTTGGCAGACCTTTTTTACGCATAACTCAAAAGAATTCCTCATGACATCCCCTTTTCTGCCGGTTATTCGTCGAATATCCTCATAGCGTCAGGCTCAGCTTCGGTTCAAGCGAATAACGTGTTCAATGATGACACAGCAAATCTGCACTGCCGGAAGGAGAAGTCAGCGGACTGAAGGCAATAAAAAACCCCGCGTAACAACGCAGGGTTTAAGCACGGAACCGGACTGAGTGGGTTGTTACTTCACTACGCGCAGTGCCGGACGACCACCGCGTGGCGGCGTTGGCGGCTCATCGTTCGGATCTTCTTCAGCCACATCGGGCAAATCGCCATCAATGACTGACATCGTCGGTTCTGCCGGCTCATCAGCGCTCAGATCCCCCTCAAAGGCACCTTCGGCTTCATAAGCTGGTTCCGGTTCGAACATGGTACCGGCACCGTTTTCGCGGGCATAAATCGCCAGAACAGCGGCAATTGGTACAAACACGTTACGCGGTACGCCACCAAAACGGGCATTAAAGCGTACGTCATCGTTACCCAGTTCGAGATTGCCGACAGCACGCGGCGCAACGTTCAGGACAATTTGTCCGTCACGCGCAAACTCCATCGGCACCATCACGCCTGGCATCGTTACGTCAACCACCAGATGCGGGGTTAACTGGTTGTCGAGCAACCAGTCATAAAAAGCCCGCAGCAGATAGGGGCGACGCGGAGACATGTCGGTCATCTCCATACCTTAACCTCGGGTATGCAAACGCATTTCGCGCTCTGCTTCGGTCAGGGAAGCCAGGAAAGCATCTCGTTCGAAGACGCGAGTCATATAACCTTTCAGCTCTTTAGAACCGGCACCTGCCAGTTCAATACCCAGTTCCGGCAAACGCCACAGCAGCGGAGCCAGGTAACAATCGACCAGGCTGAACTCTTCGCTCTTGAAGTAAGGCATGTATGAGAAGATTGGCGCAATAGCCAGCAGCTCTTCACGCAATTGCTTACGCGCGGCATCGGCTTCGCTTGCCGAACCTTGCTCGATCTGACGCATCAGCGAATACCAGTCATTTTCGATGCGGTGCATCATCAGACGGCTCTCACCACGGGCAACCGGATAAACCGGCATTAGCGGCGGATGCGGGAAGCGCTCATCAAGATATTCCATGATGATGCGGGATTCGAACAGGGTCAGTTCACGATCAACCAGCGTCGGTACAGTGCGGTAAGGGTTGAGGTCAATAAGATCCTGCGGCAGGTGATCCATCTCAACCTGCTCGATCTCGACACTGACACCTTTCTCCGCCAGTACGATACGTACCTGATGGCTAAAAATGTCGGTCGGGCCGGAAAACAGCGTCATTACCGAACGTTTGTTGGCAGCGACAGCCATGAAAACCTCCAAGTTTATCTAGAATATTACAGCGAGTTATCGCCAGCCTGCAGTTTTTGTCCCGTAGTTTCATAGACAACCATCGGCAAGGCGAACCCAGCCAGGAAGCGCGGCAACGTCAACTGCTCGGCGAACAGGTACAAAAGTGTGTGATAGTTTACCAGATTTTACGCAGGCTGTGGGGCACGGTGAAACGATTTCATGGCGAATTGTGTGTCAGGAGATCATTTTCTTCCGCAATTACCGAAAAAAAGACATAAAAAAACCCGGTGAAACACCGGGTTTTTGACGCTGATTTTCGTGCCGAAGCACTGAGCTGCAAAAGCAGCAGAAAATTAACGTTTGGAGAACTGAGGACGACGACGTGCTTTACGCAGACCGACTTTCTTACGTTCAACCTGACGAGCATCACGGGTAACGAAGCCTGCTTTACGCAGTTCGCCACGAAGATTTTCGTCATATTCCATCAGTGCACGGGTGATACCGTGACGGATAGCACCAGCTTGACCGGAGATACCACCACCTTTAACGGTGATGTACAGGTCGAATTTCTCAACCATGTCGACCAGTTCCAGTGGTTGACGAACTACCATGCGGGCAGTTTCACGACCAAAGTACTGTTCCAGGCTACGCTGGTTAATTACGATGTTACCACTACCCGGTTTGATGAAAACACGAGCGGCGGAGCTTTTGCGGCGACCAGTGCCGTAGTATTGATTTTCAGCCATTGCCTATAATCCCGAATTAAATGTCAAGAACTTGCGGTTGTTGCGCCGCATGAGTGTGCTCGTTACCCGCGTAAACTTTCATTTTACGGTACATTGCACGACCCAACGGGCCCTTTGGCAACATGCCTTTAACCGCGAGCTCGATCACGCGTTCAGGACGGCGAGCGATCATCTCTTCAAAGGTCGCTTGCTTGATACCACCGATGTGGCCGGTGTGATGGTAATAAATCTTGTCGTTACGCTTGTTGCCAGTGACAGCAACTTTTTCTGCGTTCAGAACGATGATGTAATCACCAGTATCAACGTGCGGAGTGTATTCCGCTTTATGTTTGCCACGCAGACGGCGGGCCAGTTCAGTGGCCAGGCGACCTAAGGTCTTGCCGGTAGCGTCAACTACGAACCAGTCACGTTGTACGGTTTCCGGTTTAGCTGTAAAAGTTTTCATTAAAAGCTTACCCAATTAAAGTTACACGTTGGCGAACACCCGAACGCTTACTTGTTTATAAAATAAGTATTTGAGGTTCACACGACCATCGTCCAGCAAACCTACCCCTTCGAATAGCCAATGCTGGCACTTATAAAGTTTCGGGAAAAAAACTTTGTAGTAACGTGGGGTCGCAAGATTATAGAGAAGTCTCCTGCAAAGATCGAACCCTTTTTCGACAAAAAGGAAGATTTCCCTCCCCGCCTTCTGAGGGTTCACCCTGCAGGCTTTACTGACGCTTTTTATACCACGAACTGATCAAAAAATAACCATACAAAAAATCACGGCAGATGCGGCCGTCTGAGGTACTCCTCGCTCTGCATCTCCTGCAGACGTGACAGACAACGCTGATATTCGAATTTCAGCCGTTCGCCCTGATAAATGTCAAACATCGGGACGGCGGCGGAAATGACCAGTTTTACATGGCGCTCGTAGAATTCATCGACCAGCGCCAGAAAACGCCGGGCTGCGTTCTCACTGTCTGCGCCCATCACCGGCACATTGTGCAGCAGTACGCTGTGATAGATTTTCGACAGCGCAATATAATCGAGCTGGCTGCGCGCCTCTTCACATAAGGTATGAAATTCCACCGCCAGCACGCCATCAACGGCGGCAATAGCCTGCAGCGGACGATGATTCACTTCCAGCAGCGGTCTTTCGCCCGTCTGCGCACCGCTGTGATTGCCGGTCAGTTTCCCTAACATTGAATGCATCGCGTCAGCAGTTTCCGGCCCCGCAGGTGTCAGCCATAAATTGGCCTGCGTCAGCGTGCGCAAACGGTAATCGATACCTGCATCCACATTGAGCACATCGCAGTATTCTTTAATCAGATCAATCGCAGGCAGGAACCGTGCCCGTTGCAGGCCGTTGCGGTACAGCAAATCAGGCGGAATATTTGATGTCGCAATCAGCGTGATACCCCGGGCAAACAGGGCCTGCAATAACGTCGCCAGCAGCATCGCATCGGTAATATCCGAAACAAAAAACTCATCAAAACAGAGCACATCGGTTTCTGCTTTAAAGCGGTCCGCGATCACTTCCAGCGGATCTTCCTGCCCCTGAAGTTGCGTCAGTTCCTCATGGACGCGCAACATAAAACGGTGGAAATGCAGGCGAAGCTTGCGATCACCGGGCAGGCTGTGGAAAAACAAATCCATCAGCCAGGTTTTGCCGCGCCCCACTCCGCCCCACATATACAGCCCCTGTACCGGTCGCGAAGGGGTTTTCTGCGGACTTTTGGTAAACAAACGACTCAGCAACCCGCCACGGCTGGCAGACCGGGGACGTGTCAGGGGCTGCGCGGACAATGCCTGGTAAATCGTATCGAGCTGTGCGACAGCTTGTTTCTGAACGGCATCCGCCTGGAACTCACCGGCATCCACAGCGTTCTGATAAAGAAAAAGGGGTGATTGAGATTGCATCTTCGTTAACGTCCCTGAGAAAAAAATTTTATGTTTTTCACGTCGTTTAGCCGCTTTTTTGCCGTGGATTCGCCGCTTTTCCCGGCTGTCTGTGTATGAAAAAACCAACAGATGGCAGTGATTTTCCCCGCAGGATTCCACTCTGACAAGGTTAACGGTTATAGTGGAGCTATTGCATGACGCATGCGTGTAACAATTACGTTAAAACCATTGTGTAAAAAAGTTAAGTCATAAAAGTTACGTGAAAAAGCCCTGCGGGACAACGAAGTCAAAATAGGAGTCATTATGACCTGGGAGTATGCACTCATTGGATTAGTGGTCGGTATCGCAATTGGTGCGGTGGCGATGCGCTTTGGTAATCGTAAATTACGTGATCAACAAGTCATGAAAAACGAACTGGAGAAAAGTAAAGCCGAACTCGACGAATACCGTCAGGAGCTGGTGGGCCATTTTGCCCGCAGCGCAGAGTTGCTCGATAACATGGCGACGGATTACCGTCAGCTGTATCAGCACATGGCTAAAAGCTCCAACAATTTACTGCCCGATATGCCTGAGCAGGATAATCCGTTTAATTATCGTCTGACCGGTTCTGAAGCCGATAATGATCAGGTGCCGGTGCAAATGCCACGCGATTATTCTGACGGCGCGTCCGGTTTGCTGCGTGGCGAGCGTCCGGTTCGTAAATAACAGACGCCCCTGACCTGCACAACAATCGTTATGCAGTTACGGCACATGTCCCGTGCGTGTGCCGTTCTCAAGACCCTTCCCGTGTTGTGAATCACCGTTCTGTTATCCATAACTGACGTCCATTACAGAAAGCGAGAGTGTTATCGTGATGAAGAAAAAGTTATTTTTGCTCAGTGTGTTAGCTGTTAGCCTTGGATTAACTTTCGCTTCTGCGCCTATGGCGAATGCGGCTTTACCAACGGAAGTTCAGGGACAACCTTTGCCAAGTCTGGCACCGATGCTGGAAAAAGTATTACCCGCCGTCGTGGGCGTTCAGGTTTCCGGCACCCAGCCGCCAAGTGCGGATGTACCACCAGAATACAAGTTCTTCTTCGGTCAGCAGGATCCGGAACCCAATCAGGGGCCGCAGCCTTTTGAAGGGCTGGGTTCCGGTGTCATTATTGATGCCGCCAAAGGCTACGTGCTCACCAATAATCATGTGGTGAACAACGCGGATAAAATCAACGTTCAGCTCAACGATGGCCGCGAATACAAAGCCAAACTCATCGGCAAAGACGATCAGTCCGATATCGCGGTGATCCAGCTGATTGATGCTAAAAATCTGACACAAATTACGATGGCGGATTCCGATAACCTGCGTGTAGGCGATTTTGCCGTTGCCGTGGGTAATCCGTTTGGGCTCGGCCAGACCGTGACATCCGGCATTGTTTCTGCCCTTGGCCGCAGCGGCCTGAACCTTGAAGGGCTGGAAAACTTTATTCAGACTGATGCGTCGATTAACCGCGGTAACTCCGGTGGCGCGCTGCTCGACCTGAAAGGTGAACTGATTGGTATCAACACCGCCATCATTTCCTCGCAGGGTGGCAGTGTCGGTATCGGTTTTGCTATTCCGGTGAACATGGCGAAGAATCTCAGCCATCAGCTGATTGAATTTGGCGAAGTGAAACGCGGCCTGCTGGGGATCCGCGGCAGCGAAATGACACCGGAACTGGCACAGGCATTCAAACTCGACAGCCAGCGCGGCGCTTTCGTCAACGAGGTGTTGCCGGATTCGGCAGCGGCAAAAGCCGGTATTAAACCGGGTGACGTGCTGATTACCCTGCAGGGTAAAACGCTGAGCAGCTTTGCTGAGTTACGCGCGAAAGTGAGCACTGCCGGCCCGGGAGTCACGATGCAGATTGGTTTGCTGCGCGATGGCAAACCGATGACTGTCAGTGTCACGCTGGATAAAAGCCCTGCCGTGGAAGTCAGCATTGAGAAACTCAATCCGGCATTACAGGGGGTGACGCTCAGTGATACCACCGATAAAAAGACCCAAGGTGTGCATGTTGATGACGTGAAGAAAGGCACGCCGGCGGACCAGATCGGCCTTGAAAAAGGTGATGTGATTATTGGTGTCAACCGCGAGCCGCTCGAAAATCTGGCAGCCTTCCGCAAAATTCTGGAAAGCAAACCGGACCTGATCGCACTGAGCATCTTGCGTAAAGGACAAAATATCTACTTATTCATGCCGTAAAGCGTTGAAAATCGGACGCAGGTGCTGCTGCGTCCGATTAAGTCATGCTATTCTTCCCTCACTTTTATCTCGCATCCCATACACCCATGTTTGTTAAGCTCTTGAGATCCGCTGTTATCGGCCTGATTGTTGCTGGCATTTTGCTGGCGGCGGTACCTATGTTGCGTAAAAACATCACAGAACCGCTGTTTGACAAAAACTTCGCCCAGAACAGCGAAGAACCCGTCAGTTATAACTCAGGCGTCCGCCATGCTGCTCCGGCCGTGGTGAATGTCTATAACCGCAACATGGGTAACAGTACACAGAACGAACTGGCCATCCGCACACTGGGTTCCGGTGTGATCATGAATGACAACGGCTATATCCTCACCAATAAACACGTGATCAATAATGCCGATCAAATTATCGTCGCCTTGCAGGATGGCCGCGTATTCGAAGCGTTGCTGGTCGGCTCTGACAGCCTGACTGACCTGGCTGTGCTGAAAATCAACGCCGGAAATCTGCCGGTCATCCCGATTAATCCACATCGTACCCCGCATGTCGGTGATGTCGTGATGGCAATCGGTAACCCCTATAACCTCGGTCAGACAGTCACACAGGGCATTATCAGCGCCACCGGTCGTATTGGCCTCAGCCCGTCCGGCCGCCAGAACTTTCTGCAAACCGATGCCTCGATCAATCAGGGGAACTCCGGCGGTGCGCTGGTGAATTCGCTCGGGGAACTGATGGGGATTAATACGCTGTCCTTTGACCAAAGTAATGACGGCGCCACGCCGGAAGGCATCGGCTTTGCTATCCCGACCGCACTGGCGACAAAAGTCATGGGCAAGCTGATTCGTGATGGCCGTGTTATTCGGGGTTATATCGGGATCAGCGGGCGTGAAGTTTCCCCTCTGCACGGGCCGAACAGCGGGCTGGATCATATTCAGGGAATTGTGGTGAACGAAGTCACGCCAAATGGCCCGGCGGCAAATGCGGGTATGCAGGTCAGAGACGTGATTATTAACGTCAACAACAAACCGGCCGTTTCCGCTATCGAGACCATGGATCAGGTAGCAGAAATTCGTCCGGGAACCGTCATTCCGGTAGAAATTATGCGTGATGGTCAGAAACTGACATTGCAGGTTACCGTGCAGGAATACCCTGACCACTGACAACCATTCATTGCAGAAACGAAAAAGCCGGAAAGGTTTCCCCTTCCGGCTTTTTTATTGCGCAGGCGTTATGAATCACTCGCCTTTAAAGCGCTCGATTTTTGCACCCAGCTGACGCAGTTTATCTTCGATACGCTCGTAGCCACGATCGATGTGATAAATACGGTCAACCACGGTCACACCTTCGGCAATACAACCCGCCAGAACCAGACTTGCAGAGGCCCGTAAATCGGTCGCCATCACCTGAGCGCCAGACAGTTTTTCAACGCCATGGCAAATGAGGGTGCTGCCTTCGATTTCAGCGTGTGCGCCCATACGGATCAGTTCAGGTATGTGCATGAAACGGTTTTCAAAGATGGTTTCGGTGATCACACCTGTACCTTCTGCTACCAGGTTCAGCAAGCTGAACTGCGCCTGCATGTCAGTCGGGAAGCCCGGATGCGGCGCGGTGCGGAAGGTCACTGCTTTGGCGCGTTTGCCATGCATATCGAGACTGATCCAGTCTTCGCCCACTTCAATATCGGCACCGGCTTCACGCAATTTTGCCAGTACGGCATCCAGCGTATCAGGTCGGGCTTCGCGACAGGTAATCTTGCCACCGGAAATCGCCGCCGCCACCAGGAAGGTGCCGGTTTCGATACGGTCAGGCACCACGCGGTAAACCCCGCCGCCCAGACGGGCAACACCTTCGATGGTAATTTTATCGGTACCCGCACCGGTAATTTGCGCACCCAGTGTATTGAGGAAATTCGCGGTATCGACGATTTCCGGCTCACGCGCGGCATTTTCAATAATGGTGGTGCCTTCAGCCAAGGTCGCCGCGCTCATGATAGTGACCGTTGCGCCCACGCTGACTTTATCCATCACAATGTGCGCGCCTTTCAGGCGGCCATCGACAGAGGCTTTCACATAGCCTTCTTCCAGAACAATGGTCGCGCCCAACTGTTCCAGACCCGTAATATGCAGATCAACAGGACGTGCACCGATAGCACAGCCGCCCGGTAAAGAAACTTCGCCGCGGCCGAAACGCGCCACCAGCGGGCCAAGCGCCCAGATGGAAGCACGCATGGTTTTTACCAGGTCATACGGCGCACAAAACTCATTCACCGCACTGGCGTCAACGAAAACAGAACCGTTACGTTCGATTTTGGTGCCCAGCTGGCTCAGCAGCTTGATGGTGGTATCGATATCTTTCAGGTGAGGAACGTTCTGGAGTTCAACAGGTTCTTCAGCAAGCAGTGCGGCAAACAAAATAGGAAGTGCTGCATTTTTTGCACCAGAGATAGTGACTTCACCACTCAGGCGAGTCCCACCCTGTACACGAAATTTATCCATTATGACTGCTCTCTATTTATTAAAACGACAGGTCAGATAGGAGGAAGCTGCCGGAACGCCGGCAGTCTTATAAACCGCTCAGTTTACGGTCACGCGCCCATTCTTCAGGGGTATAAGCCTTGATAGACAGAGCGTGGATTCGATTGTCGGCGATGTATTCCATCAGCGGCGCGTAAACGGTCTGTTGTTTTTTCACGCGGCTCATGCCATCAAACATCGCACCAACGACAATGGCCTGAAAATGACTGCCATCGCCAGTAATGTGGGCTTCGTCCAGTGCCAATGCCTTCATCAGCACGTCTTTAATTTCACTCGTTTCCATAGGGATCTATTCTTCTGAAGAATCATAACAGCCCGATATCTTATAGGGATTGGCGCAATTCTTAAACCACGAAAAAGCCCCTGACGAAGAGTTTCGCACAGGGGCTTTATGGACATACCGATAACGCTTCATATCCCACAGCCTAACCCACGGGAACTGCTCAACTATTTATTCAACAGAACAAGTCGTGGTCTCCGACGGAATAATGTCCTGAAGGTTATACAAAGCAATCAGTGTTCTCAGCCTGTCAGTGATACCCGCAATCGTCAGCGTGATCCCCTGCTGACTGGCTTCCTCGCGTAAATGCACCAGCAAAGCCAGGCCAGAAGAGTCAACACGCGCCAGCCCGGAGACGTCCAGACAGGTCACGCCGGGCATCAGCTTTTTGCGTACATCCCAGAATGCCACCAGCGTTTCGCGATCTAACTCACCGTGCAACGACAGTCGCGGCGGCTGCGATTCCCAGCGCAGGGCTTCACTCATTGTTGTTTATCCAGCGTGATCGGCTGAGCAGCGGCTTGTTTCAGGCGCTCAGTCAGGCCATCAATACCTTTCTGGCGCAAAATATCTGCCCATTCGTTCTGTTTGGTCGAAATCATGCTGACGCCTTCGGCGATCATGTCATAAGCCTGCCAGTCGCCGGTGCGGCTGTTTTTACGCCACTGGAAATCCAGACGAACCGGAGGACGGCCGTTCGGATCGGTAATCGTGACACGGATAGCAATGATGTCTTTACCTGCGTAGGACTGCTCAGGCTGCACCGTATAGTTCTGGCCGTTGTACATCGCCAGAGCCTGGCCGTAAGCCTGTTGCAGGTAGTCTGAGAACGCCGCGAAGTAAGCGTCGCGCTGTGCAGGTGTCGCCTGTTGGTAATAGCGGCCTAACACCAGCGCGCCGGCGTATTTGATTTGCACATACGGCAACAATTCTTCACGAACAATCTGGCGCAGATAGTTAGGATCCTGCTTGATTTTCGGTTGTTCGGTTTTGAGGCGGGTGAAGGTTTTGCTCGCCGCTTCATTCATCACGCTGTAAGGATTGGTCTTGTCCACGGCGGCATTCGCCAGCGGAGCCATAACCACCAGCAGTGCAGCGATCACTAAACGTTTAAACATACTTATTTCCTCTTTTATGGAGAATCCGTGATGGCAAATTGTTAATGGGCAGCCGGTTGCGGCGCCGTATTGGCGTCAGGTGCAGCATTCCCTGCAGGTGCCGCCGTTGCGTCAGGATCAGCCTTACCATCGCCACTCTTATACAAGAACTGACCAATCAGGTCTTCGAGAACCAGCGCTGATTTAGTGTCCTGAATAACGCCACCGTTTTTAAGGATAGTCGTTCCCATTTCAGGGTCTTCAAAACCAATATTCAACGCCAGGAATTGCTCGCCCAGCAGACCAGACGTGCGGATCGCCAGCGTACTGGTGCTCGGGATCTGGTTGTATTTCTGGTCGATATCCATTTCTACACGTGGAGAATAATTTTTATCGAGCGTGATGCTGCTGACGCGGCCGATCACCACGCCACCGACTTTGACCGGTGAACCGCTTTTCAGGCCACCGATATTGTCGAAGTCAGCAGAAATACGGTAAGTCGGGTCGGAGCCGATTGAACGGATGTCGGCCACTTTAAGACACAGGAAGATCACAGCAATCAAAGCGATGATTAAAAATGCGCCTACCCAGATTTCACTCTTTTTCGTTTGCATGGTTTAATTTCCAAACATCAGTGCTGTCAGCACAAAATCCAATCCCAGCACCGCCAGTGACGAATGCACCACAGTACGTGTCGTTGCCCGGCTAATCCCTTCGGACGTCGGTATCGCATCATAGCCATTGAACAATGCAATCCAGGTCACGGTGATAGCGAAAACAAGGCTTTTAATCAGACAGTTAAGCAGGTCGGTCCGCCAGTCTACGGCAGTTTGCATCGCTGACCAGAAGAAACCACTGTCGATGCCTTTCCAGTCCACTCCCACCAGCGATCCCCCCCAGATCCCCACGGCAACAAAAATCGCCGTCAGCAAAGGCATGGAAATCAGACCGGCCCAGAAACGCGGTGCCACAACGCGGCGCAGCGGATCAATGGCCATCATCTCCAGGCTGGAGATTTGCTCGGTGGCTTTCATCAATCCCAGTTCAGCGGTCAGCGCAGAACCCGCGCGCCCGGCGAAAAGCAGTGCAGTGACCACCGGTCCAAGCTCGCGCAGTAAAGAGAGCGCCACCATCATACCGAGGCTGGCCTCAGCGCTGTAGGTGGTTAAAATCAGATACCCCTGCAAGCCAAGCACCATGCCGATAAACAAACCGGAAACCAGGATAATCAACAGGGAAAGTACGCCAACGCTGTAAAGCTGCTTGATCAGCAGCGGCCATTGTTTGGCAAATTGCGGCTTACCGACCAATGCCCGAAAGAGCATCAGTCCGGCACGACCAAAAGACGCACAGGTGTTTATCCCGCGACGTCCGACTGAGGCGAGTGCCTTAGTTAACATAAGCAGAGAACTCCATCATCCGAGCAACTCGGTTTTGTAATCACCGGCCGGGAAACGGAAAGGCACCGGTCCGTCGGCAATACCATCCAGGAACTGACGAACGCGCGGATCAGGATTATTTTGCAACTCCTCTGGCGTACCTTCTGCGATGACATGCTGTGCGGCCACGATATAGGCATAATCAGCAATGCTCAGGACTTCAGGCACGTCGTGGGAAACCACAATGCACGTCACGCCCAGCGCATGGTTCAGCTCATCAATCAGTTTGACCAGAACGCCCATGGTGATCGGATCCTGCCCCACAAAAGGCTCATCGAACATAATCAGCTCAGGGTCCAGCGCAATGGCACGCGCCAGTGCGACGCGCCGCGCCATACCACCGGACAATTCGGCAGGCATCAGATTACCGGCACCGCGCAACCCTACCGCTTCCAGTTTCATGGTCACCGTACTGCGCAGTAATTCCTCCGGTAATTTGCTGTGTTCACGCAACGGGAACGCCACATTCTCGAACACAGTCAGGTCAGTAAACAATGCACCGGACTGAAACAACATGCTCATTTTCTTGCGCGACTCGTACAGCTTGCGACGGGACAATGTCGGAATGTTGTCGCCGTCGAACCAGATTTCGCCGTTGTTGGGCGTAAGTTGACCGCCGATCAGACGCAGCAAGGTGGTTTTACCGATCCCCGAAGGCCCCATGATTGCGGTGACTTTGCCACGCGGCACTGTCATATTTATCTCTTCGAAAATGGGACGATCGCCACGCACGAAACTCATGCCTTTGATCTCAACCAGATTCGATTCGCTTTGACTCATTCAGTTTTTCCCTTCGGAATGCTTTCGCTAAGAATACGTCTGACACGCACAGGGTATCGTATAACTTTGGTATTTTTACAAAAACTTACCCCGGTTTCGTTACCAAAGTTGCCATCGATTTACTTTTCAGCCACAGATGGTCAAAATCAACCAATTACCATTTTAAATTAAAAGCCTTCATCGTCTAACATACAGGAACCTGGTGGCATTGTTTTCAGACAAAATGTCGCCTTAGCTCATGTTGACGAAGGAATCGCCTGCCCGTAAAGGCAACGAACCTCGCATTATACCCAATAAAGGATGTTTCATGCTTCTCGCTATCGTACTGATGATTGTCGGCTTGTTACTGTTAGTGTATGCCGCTGATCGTCTGGTGTACGGAGCCGCAGTGCTGGCACGCTCGATAGGCATCTCCCCGCTGGTAATTGGTATGACTGTCGTCGGCGTCGGAATATCTCTTCCTGAACTGGTCGTTTCCACCACCGCGGCTATCAACGATCAGATGGATTTGGCCATCGGAAACGCCATTGGTTCGAATATCATTAATATTCTTCTGATTTTGGGCGGTGCCGCCCTGATTCATCCACTTTCCGTTCGTTCTGATATATTACGCCGCGAACTCCCATTATTGTTACTGGTCACGGCTCTGTGTGGTTTTCTGTTAAGCGACGGAGAACTCAGCCGGCTTGATGGTGTTTTGTTGCTGGCCAGTGCAGGCGTGTTCATGATGCTGGTGATAAAAATCGCCCGTGCTGCCGAAAAAGAAGGCCTGGATACGCTGACCTATGAGCAAATGTCCGAACTTCCACAAGACAGCAGCAATACGGTCGCATTTTTATGGCTGGCGCTGGGCTTTATCATCATGCCCCTGGCATCGGGCATGATCGTTGATAACAGCACCGTCATCGCGCGTTATCTGGGTGTCAGCGAACTGGTGATCGGCCTGACGGTCATCGCCATCGGTACCAGTCTGCCGGAACTGGCGACCTTTATCGCCGGTGCTATCAAAGGCGAAGATGACATTGCGCTGGGTAACATCATTGGCGCAAACATTTTTAATACCTGTCTGGTGCTGGGATTACCCGCGCTGGTGGCACCAGGTTCGTTCAACCCGGACGCATTTCATCGCGATTATTGGGTCATGCTGGCGGTCAGCGTGGTGCTTTCCGGGCTATGCCTGATGCGTAAACACCGTATCGGCCATTTAGCCGGTGCATTATTGCTGTGTGGATTTATCGCCTATATGGCAGTGCTGTTCCTGTTACCAGACAGCATTGCCTTCTGAACTCTGTCAGGAACCGACTATGGCTAACGATACCTTCGCCCCCGGTTTTGATTTTCAGGCCGTCGGACGTGATGTACTGAAAACAGAACGTGAAGGACTTGAGCAGTTAGATCAATACATTAACGGTGATTTTACCCGCGCCTGCGAAAAAATTTTCGCCTGCAATGGCAAAGTCGTTGTCATGGGCATGGGCAAATCCGGTCATATTGGCCGTAAGATGGCCGCCACCTTTGCCAGTACAGGCACGCCGGCCTTCTTTGTGCATCCCGGTGAAGCCAGCCACGGTGACCTGGGCATGGTGTCAAAGCAGGATGTCGTCATTCTGATTTCCAACTCCGGTGAAGCCCATGAAATTCTGGGGCTGATTCCGGTACTCAAACGCCTGGGCATTACGCTTATCTGCATGACGTCTAACCCTGAAAGCACGATGGGAAAAGCGGCGGATGTCCATCTTTGTGTAAAAGTGCCCAAAGAAGCCTGCCCGCTGGGGCTGGCACCGACCAGCAGCACCACAGCGGTGCTGGTGATGGGCGATGCTCTGGCTGTCGCACTGCTGGAAGCTCGCGGGTTCACACCGGAAGATTTCGCCCTGTCACACCCTGGCGGAGCACTGGGTCGCAAGCTGTTGCTTCGCGTCAGCGATATCATGCACACCGGAGATGAGATCCCGCACGTCAGCCGCGAGGCGTCGTTACGGGATGCGTTGCTGGAAATCACCCGTAAAAATCTGGGCATGACGGTTATCTGCAACGATTTGATGAAAATCGAAGGGATTTTTACCGATGGGGATTTGCGACGCATCTTTGATATGGGTGTCAACATCAATACGGCATCAATTGCGGATGTGATGACGACAGGCGGCATTCGCGTACGTCCGTCACTGCTGGCAGTTGATGCGCTGAATTTAATGCAGGACAAACACATCACGTGTGTGATGGTTGCTGATGGTGACCAGTTGCTGGGTGTGTTACATATGCACGATATGCTGCGCGCTGGCGTAGTTTAATTGAGGAATTCCCTAAATGAGTAATAGCGCAGCCCTGGCGGAAACCTGCTACGGTCCGGTCAGTACGCAAGTGCTTGAACGGGCGAAAGCGGTCCGCCTGCTGATTTGCGATGTCGATGGCGTCATGTCTGATGGCCTGATCTATATGGGAAATCAGGGAGAAGAGCTGAAAAGTTTCAACGTTCGCGATGGTTACGGTATCCGCTGCCTGCTGACATCCGGCATCGAAGTCGCGATTATTACAGGCCGCAATGCAAAATTACTGGAAGATCGCGCTAAAACTCTGGGTATTCGCCACTTGTATCAGGGCCAGTCGGATAAGCTTTTGGCCTTCCGCGAACTGTTAGATACACTGTCTCTTCGGGCCGAAGAAGTGGCATACATTGGTGATGACCTGATTGACTGGCCGGTGATGGCCGAAGTGGGTCTTTCTGTGGCGGTTCAGGATGCACATCCTGTTTTGTTACCAAAAGCGCATTATGTTACCCGTATCGCTGGCGGGCGTGGTGCAGTTCGCGAACTGTGTGATTTGATTCTGCTGGCGCAGGGCAAGCTGGAGGACGCCAAAGGGCTGTCGATATGAGTAAAGCAAAACTTTGGGTTATTCTGGCGCTTACCGCCATTGTCCTGGTGCTGATTGGCTGGTCATTGTCTGACAACAGCGATGATGTTCCGCAGGTGGTTAACGATCAGGATCCGACTTATCAGACTTCCCACACCGTTACGATGGTATATGACCCGATGGGCAGCCTGACGTATAAACTGGTGTCAGACGAGGTAAAATATTACACCACGGATCAGGTGTCGTGGTTTACTCATCCGGTCGCGACCATGTATGACAAGAACAAAGTAGCCACCTGGGTATTACGTTCCGATAAAGCGAAACTGACTCAGGATAAGATGCTTTATCTCTATGGGCATGTGCAGGCCGATAGCCTGACGCCTGAGACATCACAGCTGCAAAGAATCAAAACGGACAATGCACAGGTTAACCTGACGACACAGGACGTTGCCTCAGACGATGAAGTGACGCTTTATGGTACAGGTTTTACATCTAACGGCATGAAAATGCGTGGTAATCTGCGTGATAAAACAGCAGAGCTGATCGAAAAGGTATCGACTTCCTATGAAATTCAAAGCAAAAAATAAAATCCGTGATCTTCTGATCGTCAGCTCATTGTTAGCCGTCAGCGTTCCGGCATTTGCCTTAAAAGACGACACAACGAAACCGATCACCATTGACTCGGCAAATCAGGCACTTGACGTCAACACCAATACCGCGACGTTTACCGGCAATGTGGTGGTGAATCAGGGCACGATCCAGGTTAAAGCCGATAAAGTGGTGGTGATACGTCCGCAGGGTGTGTCCGGTAAAGAAGTGGTAGAAGGTTACGGTAACCCGGTGACGTTCTATCAGATGCAGGACAACGGTAAGCCGGTAAAAGGCCATGCCCAGAAAGTCCGCTACGAAGTGGAAAATGACCTCGTCACGCTGACCGGCAATGCTTACCTTGAGCAACTGGACAGCAATGTGAAAGGCGACCGCATTACTTATCTGGTACAGAAACAGCAAATGGAAGCTTTTAGTGATAAGGGTAACCGTGTGACGACCGTTCTGGTCCCTTCGCAGCTGCAACAAAAAACGCCTGCAGCGGGCGGCCAGCCGACCAAAAAGAGTAACTGATATTTTATGGCTAAATTAATCGCAGAGAATCTCGCCAAGGCATACAAAGGCCGTAAGGTCGTTGAAGATGTCAGCCTGATGGTCAACTCGGGTGAAATCGTCGGGTTATTGGGCCCAAATGGTGCGGGTAAAACCACCACCTTTTACATGGTCGTGGGCATTGTCCAGCGCGATGCGGGCCGTATCATCGTTGATGATGAAGACATCAGCCTGCTGCCGCTGCATACCCGCGCCCGTCGCGGTATTGGTTATCTTCCGCAGGAAGCCTCCATATTCCGTCGTCTCAGTGTATTTGATAACCTGATGGCGGTGCTGCAGATCCGTGATGATCTGACCAAAGAACAGCGTAATGACCGCGCGAATGAATTAATGGAAGAGTTCCATATTTCTCATTTGCGCGATAACCTCGGTCAGTCACTGTCCGGTGGTGAACGACGTCGTGTGGAAATTGCCCGTGCGCTGGCAGCAAACCCTAAATTCATCCTGCTGGATGAACCGTTCGCCGGGGTTGACCCGATTTCCGTTATCGACATTAAAAAAATCATTGAGCATTTACGTGACAGCGGCCTCGGCGTACTGATCACTGACCATAACGTGCGCGAAACACTCGACGTTTGTGAACGCGCGTATATTGTCAGTCAGGGGAAATTGATTGCCCACGGCACGCCAGCCGACATTCTTGCTGATGAACAAGTTAAACGTGTTTATCTTGGTGAAGAATTCCGTCTGTGATCTGTGCCGCCGGAACCGTGCCTGTTTCCACCTACACTGAAACAGGCCGTCTCTGACAGAAGTGTTGCCGTTTTCACTCATCAACGGAATTAAGCCAAGATATGAAGCAAGGTTTGCAACTCAGACTCAGCCAACAACTGGCTATGACTCCCCAGTTACAACAGGCCATCCGCTTGTTGCAACTGTCCACGCTTGAGCTCCAGCAGGAGATCCAACTCGCGCTGGAGAGCAACCCTCTGTTGGAACAAACTGACCTTCATGAAGAAATCGACTCGGTAGAAGCCACCGACAGCGAGGGGTTAGACACCCGCGAGGCGCTCGAGCAAAAAGATATGCCGGAAGAATTGCCGCTCGACGCGACCTGGGATGAGATTTACACCGCAGGCACGCCGTCCGGTACCGGTAATGATTACAGCGACGACGAGCTGCCCATTTATCAGGGTGAAACCACCCAGACCCTTCAGGATTACCTGATGTGGCAGGTTGAGCTGACGCCGTTTTCTGATACTGATGCCGCGATTGCCACATCAATTGTCGATGCGGTGGATGACACCGGTTACCTGACCGTCTCCCTTGAAGACATCCTCGAAAGCGTCGGTGATGAAAACATCACGATGGACGAAGTTGAGGCCGTGCTTAAACGCGTTCAGCGTTTTGATCCGGTGGGGGTGGCAGCACGTGACCTGCGCGATTGTCTGCTGATCCAGCTGTCTCAATATGCCACTGACACGCCTTTCATCACTGAAGCCCGTCTTATCATCAGCGAACATCTCGATTTGCTGGCGAACCATGATTTCCGCGCACTTATGCGATCAACCCGGTTAAAAGAAGATACACTCAAAGGAGCGATGCTTCTGATCCAGTCTCTGGATCCGCGTCCGGGTCAGTCGATCAATACCGGCGAATCCGAATACGTGATCCCGGATGTGCTGGTGCGTAAAGTGTCAGGGGTCTGGACGGTAGAACTCAATTCCGACAGCATTCCGCGTCTGAAGATTAACCAGCAGTACGCCGCGATGGGTAACTCCACACGCAGCGACAGCGACGGGCAATTTATCCGCAGCAATCTGCAGGAAGCCAAGTGGTTAATTAAAAGCCTGGAAAGCCGTAACGACACGCTGTTGAAAGTGACGCGCTGCATCGTTGAGCAGCAGCAGGCGTTCTTTGAACTGGGTGAAGAATTTATGAAACCTATGGTGCTGGCCGATATTGCCAGTGCCGTGGAAATGCACGAATCGACGATTTCACGCGTGACGACACAAAAGTTCCTGCACAGTCCGCGTGGTATTTTCGAACTGAAGTATTTCTTCTCCAGCCATGTCAGTACAGACAGCGGCGGCGAGGCATCGTCAACCGCGATCCGGGCGCTGGTGAAGAAATTAATCGCAGCGGAGAATCCTGTAAAACCGCTCAGTGACAGCAAGTTAGCAACCCTGCTTTCCGATCAGGGAATTATGGTTGCGCGCCGGACTGTCGCCAAATACCGAGAGTCTTTGTCCATCCCGCCCTCAAACCAACGTAAACAGTTAGTTTGACCTCAACAGAGAAGGAAGACATTATGCAGCTCAACATTACCGGACATCACATTGAGATCACGGATCCCCTGAGAGAGTTCATCACGTCGAAACTGGCTAAGCTCGAGCAGTATTTCGACAGGATTAATCAGGTGTATGTGGTGTTGAGCGTGGAAAAGGTGCAGAAAGTAGCGGAAGCCACTTTGCATGTGAACGGAGGCGAATTACATGCCACCTCGGAACATCAGGATATGTACGCAGCGATTGACGGGCTGGTTGATAAACTGGCCCGACAGCTGAATAAACATAAAGACAAACTGAAACAGCACTGACATTCATGTAGCCAACCCTGTGCTACAAACCTTCGGGCATCGGCTTGTGACCTTCGGGAAACGAGCCGATATAGCTTTAAGGGTGAAACAGCGCAAAAGTGAAAGATGACATGATTAACGATACTGCAATGCAATTAACGTCGGTGCTTAATGCCGAATGCACCAAAAGCGGCGTTCATTGCGCCAGCAAAAAACGCGCACTGGAAATCATCAGCGAGCTGGCCGCCAAACAATTAAATTTGTCGCCACAGGTGATTTTCGACGCTATTTTGACCCGCGAACGTATGGGGAGCACCGGGATCGGTGCCGGGATCGCCATCCCGCACGGTAAGCTGGAAGAAGACACTTTACGTGCCGTTGGCGTGTTCATTCAGCTTGAACAGCCGATTGCTTTTGACGCCATCGATAATCAGCCGGTAGATTTGCTTTTTGCCTTGCTGGTACCGGCAGATCAATGTAAAACCCATTTACATACATTATCTTTAGTCGCGAAGAAATTAGCTGATAAAACAGTATGTCGCCGTCTGCGTGGTGCGCAAAGCGACGAAGAACTGTTCCAGATAATGACTGAAAACGAATAAATTGCTGATTCCCGGTACGGTGCCGGGAAAATGAATTCTGAACACTGAATGCCAGGGGAGTGTCACCATGGTGCTGATGATTGTCAGCGGCCGTTCCGGTTCCGGGAAGTCGGTTGCCCTACGGGCATTAGAAGACATGGGTTTTTACTGTGTGGACAATTTACCGGTGGTGTTATTGCCGCAGCTTGCCCAGACACTCGTTGAACGTAATACGTCAGCGGCCGTGAGCATTGACGTCCGTAACATGCCGGAAACACCCGAAGTTTATGAGCATGCGATGTCACAACTGCCGGAGAGTTTTTCGCCGCAGCTGTTATTCCTTGATGCCGACCGTAATACTTTGATCCGCCGTTACAGCGACACCCGTCGTCTGCACCCGCTTTCCAGCAAAAATTTGTCCCTCGAAAGTGCCATTGATGAAGAAGCCGATCTGCTCGAACCGCTGCGTTCGTCGGCGGATCTGATCATCGATACCTCCGAAATGTCCGTTCATGAACTGGCAGAAATGCTGCGTACCCGTCTGCTGGGTAAACGCGAGCGCGAACTGACCATGGTATTCGAATCCTTCGGCTTCAAACACGGCATACCGATTGATGCGGATTACGTCTTCGACGTCCGTTTTCTGCCAAACCCGCACTGGGATCCGAAACTGCGTCCGATGACCGGCCTTGATAAGCCGGTGGCAGCGTTCCTCGACCGTCATACTGAAGTGCATAACTTTATCTACCAGACCCGCAGCTACCTCGAACAGTGGCTGCCAATGCTGGAAACCAACAACCGCAGCTATCTGACCGTCGCCATTGGCTGTACCGGCGGTAAACACCGTTCGGTGTACATCGCAGAGCAACTGGCCGACTATTTCCGTTCCCGCGGGAAGAATGTGCAGTCCCGCCATCGCACGCTGGAAAAACGCAAATCATGACGGTGAAACAAACGGTAGAAATCAAAAACCGGTTAGGCATGCACGCCCGACCGGCAATGAAATTGTTTGAACTGGTGCAGAGCTTTGAATCAGAAGTTATGCTGCGCAACGGCACGGGCATAGAAGCGGAAGCCAGCAGTGTTATCGCGCTGCTGATGCTCGACTCCCCGAAAGGCCAGAAAATCGAAATCGAAGCCACGGGGCCCGACGAAGAACAGGCGCTCACCGCTGTCGTAAATCTGATCAACTCCGGTTTTGACGAGGACTAATCCCCGTCATATTTCAAGTTGCAGGTGCGTTGGCTGCGCTCAGTTACCCGAATCACTTACCCGTGTAAGCTCATCGGGACTCCTTCGTTTGCCACCTTCCTCAACTCGAACTATTTTGGGGATAAGTAAGATTTTAAATGCGTGAAAGGCAATCTATTGCAATTGCCTTGAAGCTTTCAAAATTCTCACTGCTCAGCAAACGGCTCATTGAGCGTTCCCGCACAAACGTCACGAATAAATCGTAAATCGCCATCGCCTCTTCATAATCTGCTTTGCTGATCGCCAGCAGGAAAATTACGTGTGCGGTCTCCCCTTCACCCCATGCAATGCCCTGGGGAGAGAGCAACGTGATTACCACGGTTTTCTTTGCCAGCAACCCCAGCGAGTGCGGCAGCGCAATGCCTTCACCCAGCATGGTCGAGACAATCTCTTCACGCTCTACCACCGACGGATAAAACGCCTGATCGACATAACCTTCCGCTTCCAGCTGCGAGCACACATGGCGGAATAACTCCGCCTGCGTCATCGGTTCATTGATGATCATAAAATGTTTTTCGTCGAAGAATTTTTCCAGCATATAAGGCCGCGTGCGGTCTACCAGAACCAGTTTACCGAGCTGCTCCATTTGGTATTCGGTCGGGAATGGCGACAGCACCACCACCGGCTTATTTTTCTCACTGATGCGGGCATTGGAAATAATAAAATCTTCGTCGATGTGTTCCAGTTGCTCATAATCACGCAACGTCACAACCTGCTTCATCACCAGTTGCGGATACTTGCGATTAATCTGCGCCTGAATCATGCGGATTGTCGAATTGCCGGTATCACATACCAGCATCACCTGCGGGTGTCGCTGGTAGCCGATATTGTAATGCCGCTCCAGCCCGACGCCGATGTGCAGCACCAGAAAACCAATCTCGTTTTCGCTGAGTGTATACGGCGTGTATTTCCCCCAGCTTGAAACCGCCGCCAGCGTGACGTCATAGGCCATCGGATAATGCTGTTTGATGTTGTTTAGCAGCGGATTGGGAATATTAATCTGATACTTCACCCGCGTAATCATGGTCTTAATGTGCGTCAGCAGATCAGCACGCAGCTGCTTATCGCCTTGCAAATCATAGTTATAGTGCGAGTTGATATACGAAAGGATGTAATCGACCAGCGATTCATCATCATCTGCATTGATGTCTGTCGGCAGAATTTGCTGTACGCGACGCGCGGCGATATTCACCCGCAGATACGCCTCTTCAGAGGCAGGAATTTCCTTGCCGACCAGCGCTTTCAGCTCTGCCGCCAGCCTTACAGAAACCTGTTTCACCGCCGGGTCGCCATCTTCGGCATCAAAATCAGTCAGCGGATAGCCCCTGGCGATACGCTTAATGGCCACCGCACAATAAAGGATCAGATAGTGCTCGCCCTCATCAGTTAGCTGAATAGAAGACTGACTCAGAAGCTGATGCATAAAGCGCGTCAGTGGCACCAGCGCTTCCGGTTCCAGGCTTTCCGATTTGAGCAGCGGATTGGTTTGTTCTTCAGCATCGAGCTGAAACAGCAGGTCAGTCAGGCAGGCACGGATTGCCAGCTCAGCGCCAAACAGCTTCATGCCATAGCGCGGCTTGGTTTCGATATTCAGGTGATAGCGGGCCAGATGCTCCCTTACCTCAGCCATATCATTTTGCAGAGTTCCGCGGCTGACAAACCATTCATCGGCCAGATCTTCCAGCTTTAATGAAAAGGCAGAAGTCAAAAAGCGGATCAACAACGTCTTCACCCGCCCGGCGGCGGTGCGGGGTGTCGGATTCGGTTTAGGTTGTGTCGATTGCTGCAACGACGAGAACAGGCCATGGTCATCAATCCGCAGCTGATATCCGCTGCCACGACTGTGTATAAAAGTCGCGCCATAGTCTGCGATGATTTCATTAAGCGCAGTGATATCCGCACGAACCGTTCGCGTCGACACCGACAGACGTTTTGCCAGTTCGTCCTGAGGCAGCGTTTCGGTTTGCAGCGCATCAAACAGTTGCGCCAGACGTTGATTGGGAAATCTCACCATAGTTCTTCCAGTTCGTTTCAACGGGCCCCCGTTCACAGCAAATGCGTGTCGCGAACGGGGGTGTCACTGTTGCCGCGCCATTTAAGGCACCATCACCCTCGGTGAGGGGCTGCCCACCGTCACATAACTATCGGAAAAGACAGCGTGCCGCTTTCGGCTGATACCTTGAATCTGGTGATGTTATCGCTTCGTTGATTCATTGCGTAAATATATTTGTCCTCCGGCAGCAAGTGTCAGAACCTTAACCCACCAGTTTTCTGACGCTGGCCAGCAGGGTTTTCACATCCTCAGGACGCGTATTACCCGATGCACTGTCGATGATCGAGCTGTAAATATGCGGGATGATTTTGGTGACACCTGCCGCCAGCGCGATTTCCATAATCGGCTCGAAGTTTTCCAGGTCGATACCGCCGGTCGGCTCCAGCCAGAAATCCTGTTCCGCACAGGCACGGGCCACAGCCGCGAATTCCTCGCGGGTTTTCAGGCCGCCCATCGGGAAATATTTCACCGAGCTGCCGCCCATATCTTTCAGCAGCGCAATGGCGGTTTCCACCGGCACGATGGCATCCGCAGAAGCTGAACTCAGTGGTCCGGTATTGATCTTCACAAAGCCGGGTTTACCGGTTGGCGAAATCAGACCGTTCACCACGCTGTCGTTCTGCCCCAGCAAGGCACGGCTGGTGCCGACACCGGTAAAGACCTGGTTGACGTGTTGCGGCTGAACCTGTGCAGAAATCTGGCTGACCATCAGCGACTGACGCGGATCGCCTGCGCCTAACCCGACGGACAAAGCGTTTTCAATCAGCGCCGCATATTCCTTCATATCCGCTACCGCGCTGGCCACATCCGCGTAATTTTTTGACAGCACGCCGACCAGCACGTGGCCTTCTGCGGCTTCATAGATATCACGCGCATTGTTTTTTGAGCCGGCCAGAACGTTCAGACACACACGGTCACGGTAGAAGTTCGGAGTCAGCTTCATGCGTTGTCTCCCTTGAAAAGTTGTTTAAAACGTTGTGCGACGATGGCAAGCTGAGGCGGCGTTACGCTGCGTACGTCGACTTCAATCTTGCCTTCATTGGCCCGGTAACCACGAAAATAAATCGCGATATCGCCGCTCTTCATGGCGTCCACAATGGCTTTGGTTTTCCAGCCGAGTACGGCTTCATCGAAAGTAATTTCCGTGCGGGCGATATCACGTCCGGCGCTGTCCCAGACCACGCGGCCAGTCACACCCTTAATTTCGTTCAGGCTGGCAATGAATGGCGTCATCTTGTCGACCATTTCCTGTCCGGTGGTTTTCGGCAGGGTGAGATAGCTTTCGATCGCCTGCGTCAGGCCGAGAATGCCTTCTTTGCCGACTTTCATCGCACGGCCAATGCCGCCGGATTGCAGTTTTACCCATTCGACATACTGTTTTTTACCGAGCACCAGGCCACTGGTCGGCCCTTCGATGGCTTTAGCACCGCTGTAAATCACCAGATCCGCACCCGTTTCGTAATAACACGTCAGATCTTCTTCAGCGGCAGCATCGACGATCAGCGGCACGTTATGTGCACGCGCCACTTCGGCGGCTTCGGCGACTGATAAAATACTTTTCTGCACCGAGTGGTGTGATTTGATGTACATGATTGCGGCCGTGCGCGGCGTAATGCAGGCGGCAAGTTGCGCGGCAGAACATTCGTTGGCATAACCGGCTTCCACTACCTTGCCGCCGCCCATCGTCACCATCGTTGCGACCGGCGCACCGAAATTCACGTTGTGGCCTTTTGGCAGCACGATGTCGTGCGGAATGTCCAGCGGCGCGGCATGCAGGTTTTCCAGCAGCCAGGCATCATCTTTCACAATCACCGCCGCGACAGATTGCGCGATCCCGGCCGAGGCGCAGGAGACAACCACCGCGCTTTCGACGTGAAGCAATTTCGCGATGTAAGCGCCGGTTTTGTTCACCAGGTCTTTCATTTCAAAGTAATGATTCAGACCGGTATTCACTACCGCTGCCACTTCCTCGCGCGGAGTAGAAACACCCAGTGCCGTCATGCGACCTGATGCGTTAATAACCTGTTTTAAATCATATTTTTCATATAAAGATTGTTCAGAAGACATGAGCAGATTTCCCTTCTTCGGTTAACAGGATGACACCCGCGACCACGGCGGCCAGGGGCACCAGCACACTTTCGCCCTTCGCGGACTTTCCTTCGGAATCAATAAATACCTGCGGTGCCTGACGTAACTCGAACAGTGTCAGATCGGCATCTGCGCCTGCGTCCAGACGGCCTTTGGCAGGCAGACAGAGTGCACCGGCGGCGTGAGTGGTCACGCAATCAATGACCTGTGGCAATGTCATGCCGACGCTGAAGAACTTCGACATTACGGTCGCCAGACTATGAACCGGCCCGTTCAGGCGGTTGCGGCAATAAATATCGGAGCTGATGGTGTGCGGCAAAATGCCCTGCTTAATAGCCAGTTCTGCCACTTCAAAGCTGAAACTCGCAGTGCCATGACCGACATCCAGCAACACGCCACGGCTGAGCGCACGCTTAACGGAGTCGCGCAGTACGCCTTCCGGCGAGAGAATGCGGTTCGGCTTGCCGTTATAACAGTGAGTAATGATGTCACCTGAGGTCAGCAAATCAGCGATTTCATCGAGGTTCGGCGGGTTATTGCCGATATGCACCATCAGCGGCAGAGGAGCATTTTCCTGCTGTATTTCTTTGGCGCGCACCAGCGGTTTCAGGCCGTTCTGCCCGACCACGCTGCTGCTCATGCGTGCTTTGATACCAATGATAAAACCGGGATTTCGCGCGATGGCATCACGCACGCCGATCTTGTCAATCTGCGTCATATCCGCCAGTTCGTTTTGCGTCACAATGCCGGTGCGGGCGATATTCAGGAAAGCATAAACATTGGTTTTCGCCTTACGGGTGATCTGATAGAAATCGTCGATATCATTTGCACCGGTGCTGCCGGCATCCGCCACGGTGGTGACACCGCAGGCGACCCCGATCAGATCAGCTTCATCATGATAAATCGGCGATTTCGGGTAACAGTGAACATGGGAATCGATCCAGCCAGCGCTGGCGTAAACCTTACCCTGCAGATCGAGAGTCTGGCGGGCAGTGGCACCGGGGGCCAGTGTGCCAATGGCGGCAAATTTGCCGTCGTGAATTGCAATATCAGTCAGGCTACCGTCTGCGCGTAATGCCTGCCGGATGATTAAGTCATACATACGACATTCTCCATAACCTCGGGCATCAGGAGTGCTCCTGACGCCCGTTTACCGCTGATCCGCTGCTGTTGCTACAGTGAAACAGGGAAGATAGCGCCCAGCACCATTGCACCGAGAATGGCACCACCGGTAATCGGCTTCTGCCACAAATAGAAACCCAGCGCACCCATCAGCGAGCCCAGACCGATAGGAATCGATGCCGCCATGGCTGACAGGATAATCAGCGGCCCGAGGAAGCGGCCCGAGGCGTTACCCGCGCCCATCATGACGTCAGCACCGTAGGTTGAATTGCTCTGATTGATGGTAAATTTACGCGCCAGAATGATGATGTATCCCACGGCTAACCCGAGGATCAGGCCGGTCACCAGTGAGGCCGCGAAGTTCGCCACCGGAAAGATGATCCCGGCGCCGAGCAACAGTGCCGGAACGCCCAGGCCGATACCGGTCTGGATCGCGCCGCCGATATCGAGAATACCGACCAGCGAGCCTTCGATGATGCGGGCAAACAGGAAACTGGCACCGAAAGCCGCCACTGCGCCGTACACGCCGGTGTCCATGCCGGAACGTAGCATCGACACAAAGGCCACTTCGTTAAACGCGCCGATGCCGTACAGGTAATACATATGTGTCCCGGCGAAAACGCCGGAAGACAGCAGTCCGACAAAGATCGGGAACGACCACTCGGCGTACCAGAAACCACGTTTGGCTTGTTCTTCCATTGTCATGCTCCCTTACTTACCGCTGAGTGAATTGTGAATGCCGTTCAGCCATGTCGGGACGTCCAGCATGAATGACTGCAACAGCTTGACGTCGAACCCGCGGAAGAAGCCGCTGAGGACAAACAGCGCGATAATCGCCGCCATCATCACTTTGGTGACGTGGTTCCAGCCGCTTTCTTCAACACCTTTACCAATCAGAATACCCAGCACCAGACCCGGCACGGCGTTACCCATGATCATCTGCGCCATACCGCCAAAAATGGTGGCCCAGAAACCGGAACGACGCCCTGCATCGATTGCCGCCAGCCAGAAAATTACCGGCATCACGGTGTTTACCAACAGGTTAGCCGCAGGTACCAGCACTTTAATTGCCGTAACCTGTAACGCTGCAGGTACCGCAGAGGCGGTAGTGTTGAGGAAGGCGACCACAATCATGCCGATGATGCCGCCCGCAATTGCCATCTTGCGCGGGTCGTGCAGGGTTTCAGCCACATTGCGGTTTTTGAACATCAGGGCGGCGGTTGCCCAGTGAGGAATAATGCGGTGGTCAACGTCCTGAGTGAAAGAACCTGCCGCCACGGAAGAAGCCCAGGCGTTGAAGAAGAAGCCGAGACCAAAGGAGAAATGTGAAGCCGGATCGCCTTCACAAGAGTTTAATTCCCCAAGCGTACGAAAAGCCCCCATTCCCTGCACGGTGGGTGCATGAAACATACGTGCGGCACCCGCACCTACGCCCACACCGACCAGTCCGCCGATAATAAGCGACTTAAATAAAATAATTAAAAACATCAGTATATCCTTGTCATTTATAGCTAACGTTTTTATTTCGTGACAAAAACTACCTGTTCCGTATTAATAACAGTCAGGTTGACGGTAATGTCTAACGCCACGTAATAACTCTTTCTTTCCCTGGCCAGAAAAAAGAACAGAAACTTTTCCCTTTTGACTGATTCTTCTGCCTTTATTATCTTGACGTCCTGCGGTTCAATGCGTAGCAAGACATTATTGGCAGATGACTTGAGAACCGTTCTCTGAACCTGACTCAGTGCGGAAGAAAAGGCGGCAGCCTTATTTTCGCCTTTTCCTTCAACCCGGACCGTCGTGGTTAATTGTTGCTTCATTACGCCTGACCATACTTCTTGTTATAAGCTTCAACCAGACGCTGCCCCAGTTCTTCTTTATCCATAAAGCCGAACCCTAATACCAGACAGCCTTCGTTAATTGCCGTAACTCCTTCATCCACGGAGCGCATCCCATATTTAGCTTTATATCCGTATTTGTTTTGTGCGGTAATCGCACCCGCACCGCCACTGCCGCAGAAAGAAATACCTAAGCTGGCACCCTCTGCTTTCATCACATCGCCGAGTTTCATATCTGCTGCCATGCCAGGGACAACAATGGCTTTGCCACCCGCTGCTTCCACGCCTGCTGCCACTTTCTGGCCCTTCCCTAAACGGTCGCCGATCACCACTAATACTTGTCCCATGTTTCACATCTCCGGATTAATTAATTCACTAAATTTTCAGTAAAATTTATTCAGGCTCATTATCTCTTGCGACTTCGAAATGCACCGAGAGTAAATACGCCTCCTCAATCGGTAAATTTCCAAACCAGCTGACCACTTCCTCTGCCATTTGCATGGACTCGGCAGAAATTTCATCAAATAAATCTTTCTCGACATCAGGTAACGGCTCGCCGGTAATAGAGCGTAATACCATGGCTTTAACGTGTGACGTTAACATCTGCAACTGAACATCTGTGGTGTAGATATTCTTTGCACTTTGCATCGCCTGAATATCCTTTAATACTTGCTCTGTTATCGCCGCCGCATCATTCAATTCAATCCGCCCGACCCCGTTCACAGATGCGCTTGCGTTATTCACTCGCGATTACCTCTCTCCTTGTCTGACTCACTATTTCCAGCCGTTTATTTTGTCTGTCTTTACCCTAACCCCGCGTACATTTCCTGTGTAGAGGGTCTTTTTCCAGTTCGAAGTGGAAATACGATGCGCTGAGCAGATCTCATTCGCAAAACGAAAAGTTAAGTCGCCATATCACTGAATATTGCGGCATGTAGCAGCGTATTTCGCTGGTAATCGGAATTTTCGCAATACGGATTAATTCCCACACAATGCTTTCATTTCCGCCTGAGAATGCCTAGTATCAAAGAACCCATGCAAATTACCGACACCCCCGCGCTCACCCGCGGGGGTGTTATTTTTTGCCGACCGGCACCCCACCCGCATGAGGCGGGTGATGCAAAAGGAACCACGGAGAATGTTATGAGTAAACCGACACTGATCATCAACGAACTTGACGCAGAACGCCTGGATACACTGCTGGCACAACCGGCCTTTGCCAACAGCCCGGTGGCCAATGCACTGAACGAAGAGTTAGATCGCGCAGAGATTTTGCCGCCTGAGCAAATTCCGGCCGATGTGGTCACGATGAACAGCAAGGTGCGCTTTACAGAAGGTAAAGACGGCGAAGAACACATCCGCACGCTGGTGTATCCGGCAGCATTGCAGGACAGCAACGAGCAATTATCGGTGATGGCTCCGCTCGGTGCTGCGCTGCTGGGGCTGCGCGTGGGCGAAAGCATTACGTGGGAAATGCCCAATGGTACTGAGAGTGATATTACCGTGCTGGAGTTGTTGTTTCAGCCGGAGGCAGCGGGAGAGCTGAGACGTTAAGGGTTTTCTTTTGCAGAAGCCGCTGCAATGGCGGCTTTACTTAAGAATGAGAAAATTTCGGTTTCTCATATGCAGAAGCCGCTGCACAGCTTTACTAAAGACCGAGAACATTTCGGTTTCTCACCTGCGGTGATCGCTTAACGCGCAGCGCCGAAACCGCCCAAGAGGGAGAAGTGCTTACTCCCTCTTGGATCTCCCTCCGCTTTTTTACTGCGCGCTGTCGCTGGCGGCTATGTTTCAGGTAACGCGGAGACAGGCTGGAAATCTGAAACATAGCCAGCGAGCGGAGCGCGCAGTTTAAGACGTGGAAATTCCAAAGAGGGCTCGTCTTAGCCCTCTTTGGTCGGTTTCGGCGCGAAAGACCGAGCGATCACCGCGATTAAAAAACCGAAACTTTCACCGCCCTCAGCATTGAGAATGCCGCTCAGACACCGGCCATCTGCTTACTTAAACTTCTTGTGGTTCTCATTCCTTGTGGCTTTAAACCCTTCCGCTTCTTTCTTCGCTTCATCAATCTTTCCGGCTTTCGCCAGTTCTGACGCCTTATCAATCTGTCCGATCAACGTATCCAGCCCTTTGTGATAATCCTGTATTTCAGGGCTGTCAGGGGCTTTACCTTTCAGTTTTGGTGGCGTCGCTTTTTTCGCGTCTTCGGCAGCCGCTTTCATGTTTGCCAGACCCGTCGTCAGCTCGGCCTGATCGTTGGTTTTCAAAACCTTGCCGTAGTTATCAGCAATGGTGTCCATGTCCGTTTCTAAATCTGCTGCCAGTGCTGCCGTGCTGCTTCCGAGCAGGGCTATCACCGCTAACGCCATCAGTTGTTTACGCATGATTTTCTCTCTGTTGTTATTTATTTGTTAGATAAAACGACATTACTTGTAAGGCTTTATAAAAATAAGCTGAGAGAGAGAAAAACGGCATGAATTTTTTGTAAAGAATTAAAGCAGCGATCGGGCGACCGCTGCTTCAGGAAGGGTTATTCGCCAGCGATTTTCATTGCGGGTAACAGCACGGAACCACACTGGATATTGCTGCGAGTCTCGATATCGCTACCAATCGCGACCATGTTGCGCCACATATCTTTCAGATTACCGGCAATGGTGATTTCGCTAACCGGATATTGAATTTCACCATTCTCGACCCAGAAACCGGCCGCGCCACGTGAGTAATCACCGGTGACGCCACTGACGCCCTGTCCCATCAGCTCAGTGACGACCAGGCCTTTATCCAGTTTACGCAGCATGCCTGCGAAATCATCCCCCTGACCCGCGATGCGCCAGTTGTGGATGCCGCCCGCGTGACCGGTGGTTTGCAGACCCAGTTTACGGGCGGAATAACAGGTCATCAGCCAGTTTTGCAGCACGCCGTCTTTGACGATATCACGACGCTCGGTGCGCACACCTTCGCTGTCGAAGGGCGTGGAAGCCAGTCCCTGCAACAGGTGCGGATGCTCTTCAATAGTCAGCCAGTCCGGCAGAATTTGCTTGCCGAGGCTGTCGAGCAGGAAAGACGACTTACGGTAAATGCTGCCGCCGCTGATCGCGCCCACCAGATGCCCGAACAGACCGGTCGCCACTTCGGAAGCAAACAATACCGGTGCCTGCATGGTGGGTAATTTGCGCGGAGCCAGACGTGACAAGGTGCGGCGGGCGCACTCGTTGCCAACCCACTCAGGGTCTTTCAGATCACTCATTTTGCGGGCGATGGAATACGCATAGTCGCGCTCCATGTCACCTTCGTGTTCAGCAATCACTGAGGCGGAAATGGAATGACGCGTTGAGCAATAGCTCTGCAACATGCCGTGGCTGTTGCCAAAAACGCGGATACCGTAATGGCTGTTGAAACTGCCACCTTCGGTATTGGTGATGCGCTTATCAGCCTGCAAAGCCGCCTGTTCAGCACGGGCGGCCAGCTCGATACAGCGATCCGGATCCAACTCTTCCGGGTGGAATAAATCCAAATCCGGCGCATCAAATGCCAGCATCTCTTTGTCCGCCACACCCGCGAACGGATCCGGCGAAGTATAACGGGCAATATCCAGCGCTGCCTGCACGGTGCGGGAAATGGCATCCGGGCTTAAATCAGTAGAAGACGCGCTGCCTTTACGGTTCTGATAATAAACGGTAATCCCCAGTGCGCCGTCGCTGTTGAATTCAACATTTTCGACCTCGCCAAAACGGGTGCTGACGCCGATACCGGTGGTTTTGCTGACCGCAACTTCGGCGGCATCTGAACCCGCTTTCGCCAGTTCCAGCGCCTGAGATACGGCCTGTTCCAGGGTTTTACGCTGCTGCGCAACTTGATTGACTACATTCATCGGCATGCCATCGCTTATGAGATTAAGAGGTTGTTCTACACGGGTATTCAGAAACTAATATCTTTGAGTCTAACAGAGACTCGCCATAATTTCGCATTCACACCGGCGTTGTTATGCCCAAAGTTGCAACAGAACATGGATGTATGCGGCATAACCCTGCATAATGCCGCCGAAGCAATAAAGCACAATCAAACTGACAGGATTACCTCGTTAAGAGGAAGCGCCCATGACAAAGAAAATTGACGACTGGCACGATGACGTTCCCGAAACCAACGAGAACGACGATGATGATGAAATCATCTGGGTCAGTAAAAGTGAAATCAAACGTGACGCCGAGGCGCTGAAAGATCTCGGTGCGGAAATGGTTGAGCTGGGTAAAAACTCGCTGGACAAACTGCCGCTGGACGACGATCTGCGTGCAGCCATCGACTTAGCGCAGAAGATCAAGAAAGAAGGCCGTCGCCGCCAGTTACAACTGATCGGTAAAATGCTGCGTTCACGTGATGTTGAACCGATCCAGACGGCGCTGGATAAGCTGAAAAACCGCCATAACCAGCAGGTGTCACTGTTCCATAAACTGGAAATGCTGCGAGATCGTCTGGTCGAAGAAGGTGATGATGCGATCCCGCCGGTTTTGGAATTGTATCCGGAAGCCGACCGCCAGCAACTGCGTGCGCTGATCCGTAACGCGCAGAAAGAAAAAGCCGCAAACAAGCCGCCGAAATCTTACCGCCAGATTTTCCAGTATCTGCGCGAACTGGCTGAAGGTCAGGAATAAAAAAACAAAAGCCCGCCTTTTTACTTAACCGAAAATGGCGGGTTTTTTCTTTTCAGCCTTTGGCCTTTGCGACCGGTTTCTCCAGTAAGTTCAGCCGCAGCTCGCCTTCCAGTTCTTCTTCCGCTTCTTCAAACAACAGAATCAATGCGCCGAAACGACGTTTACGGCTGGCATTCAGATTAATGAAATCTATCTCAACCGGCAGTGTTATTCCGCCCGTCACCTCATCCCAGAGTGCATCCAGATTCGCACCAAAGCTGTCGGTCAGTTCAAGCTGACGGACGAACTCACGGTAGAATGCGGGTAAATCCGGGATGTGATTAAAATCGAAGCTCATTTTATTCATCGACATTACTCCACCCGAACGAAGTTCTGATAATGGTCTTTACTGACATAAATCAGCCCGTCGCTGGCAAACAACACCCGGTCTGCCCCGCGACGCCCGCAGCGATAGTTAATATCCGCTTCATGCCACACCCTTTTATACGCCGAAGGCAAACGCCCTTCCCGGTTTGAGAACCGGTCACCGCCAATCGCTTTACCGGGTAATACCTCACATAAATTCCCGGCACGGGCATCCCAGCCCGCTTCGCGTGCCTTTTTCTTGGTGATGTAATTTTCAGGCAATTGATGATTCTGGCGCAAATAGCTGATCACTGTTTGCTCATCGGTACCCGGGACTATTGTGCCCTGATTATATGTCGATTTAGCGACAACCTGCCCCGCGATACCGCACAGCGCAAAAACCACGGCGGCTGCCATCACCAGAGTGCGCGAACGCAGCCCGTTAAATGCCTTCATTGACGTCCTTTGTATTAAGCCGAATGAATATGTTCCTGTTTATTGTTTCTTAAAAAACAGCTTCTGGAAAGCTGACTTAAAGGTTCCCTAAATGCAGCGTTTTCACCTGCAAATATTCTTCCAGTCCCAGCACCGAACCTTCACGTCCCAGGCCGGATTCTTTTACGCCACCAAAAGGCGCGGCTTCGTTGGAAATCGCGCATTCGTTAATGCCGATCATCCCGCTTTCTATGGCATCCGCGACACGGAAAATACGTTGCAGATTCTGGCTGTAGAAATACGCCGCCAGCCCGAAAGGTGTATCGTTGGCGCGCTTAATCACTTCTTCTTCCGTTTTGAAACGGAAACAGGCCGCCAGCGGGCCGAAGGTTTCTTCATGCGCCACTTTCATGTCATCGGTAACATCAATAATCACTGTCGGCTGGAAGAAGTTGCCACCGAGTTTATGCCGCTGACCGCCCTCCATCAGGCGTGCGCCTTTCTCCAGCGCGTCCCTGACGTGTTCTTCGACTTTCTCCAGCCCCTTGATATTGATCAGTGGCCCGACAATCACACCTTCGTCCATGCCGTTGCCGACTTTCAGTTTGCGCACTTCTTCCACCAGCCGTGAGGTAAATGCCTCGTACACCCCGTCCTGCACGTAAATGCGGTTGATACATACACAGACCTGACCGGAATTGCGGAATTTACAGGTGATCGCGCCCTGCACGGCCGCCTCAATGTCGGCATCGTCAAACACGATATAGGGGGCATTACCGCCCAGTTCCATTGACACTTTCTTCATGGTGTCGGCGCTGTTGCGTACTAATGTTTTGCCGATTTCCGTCGAGCCGGTAAAGGAGACTTTACGTACCGCGTCGCTGGTCATAATCACTTCACTGATAGCACCGGTGTCACCGGCCACGCCGTTGATCACACCGTCCGGTACGCCCGCATCCTGTGCCAGTTGCAACAAAGCAAATGCAGACAGCGGAGTGTTACTGGCCGGTTTGATGAGGCCGGTACAACCTGCCGCCAGCGCCGGTCCCAGTTTGCGGGTCAGCATCGCCAGCGGGAAATTCCATGGCGTGATTGCCGCCACCACGCCGACCGGTTCGCGTGTCGCCAGGATGCGTGAGCCGGATTTGGCCGGAGGAATGATTTCGCCGTTGGCACGTTTGGCCTCTTCGCTGAACCATTGCAGATAGCTTGCAGCGTAATCGACTTCACCCAATGCCTCTTTCAGCGGCTTGCCCTGCTCGGCAACCATCAGTTCACCCAGGAATTGTTTATTTTCCAGCATCAGTTCATACCAGCGATGCAAGATTTCAGAACGCGCTTTCGCCGTGGTTTTACGCCATTGTGGAAAAGCGTCGCTGGCCGCCTTCACTGCAGCTTCCGTTTCCGCCTTTCCGGCCTTTGCCACTTTGGCGACCACCTCGCCGGTTGCCGGATCCAGCACATCGAAGGTGTCTTTGGCCTCAAGCCATTTACCGCCAGCAAAATAGCCGGTCTTAAATAAAGGATGTGCGGAGAGTTTTTCAATCTGGGCAGACATAAGGGATCCTCCTGATTTATGCCATTCAAAACGGAATATGGCAGTAAGTATAGACGCTAAAAACCGGGACGAGGTCACAAGGCGTTTAGCGTTCTGTGCTTGTAACATTCAGTTACACCGGGCTTTTCTGCTGAGATTGTGGAAAATATCCGCATAACCCTGATGTTTTTCCTGCCCCACACAGGTGCACCGCGTGACCTCTGTGCGATCTTTTTGCGCCATCAGATAGCATGCAAACCATAAGCACTGTGTATTTACGCCCGCCACGGTGCTGTGTGGCGAAAATCACATTACTGGCATGGTTCATGCTCAATACCCTCTGACCGCGCAATCCCGGCGCGGGTGCTAATTCCCTTTTTTGGCAGTGAAGATTTCTGCCGTCTTCCCAACTCTTCAACCCTAAAGAGGATCCTATGACTCAGGGGACTTTGAAAAAAAAATTAGGCCTGGTGGATCTGACCTTGCTTGGTGTCGGATCCATGATCGGTTCAGGATGGCTCTATGCGGCACTCACCAGTTCCGGCTATGCGGGTGGTTTAACCGGCTGGGCCTGGTTGCTGGGTGCCGTGATGGTGCTGTTGATCGGGCTGGTATTCGCCGAGCTTTCAGCGGCTATTCCGCGGGCGGGTGGCTTTGTACGCTATCCGAATTACACCCATGGGAATGTGGTCGGTTTTGTGATCGGTGTAAGTTCCTTACTGGCGTATACCAGCACGGCGGGCGTGGAGGTGGAAGCTGTGCGGCAATATGCCATGTACTGGTGGCCCGCGTTAGGTCAGTCCGACGGCAGCCCGACCCGCCTCGGCTTTGTGATGCAAATCGTTCTCCTGGTGTGTTTCTTCCTGCTTAACTACTGGAGCGTCAGTTTCTTCGGGCGCATCAACACCATCATCACGACGTTCAAATTCATTGTGCCGCTGATGGTGATCGTCACCTTATTTGGCTATTTCCATGGCGGCAACCTGAGCGTGCCAGGTACCGCACCGGGGGGGATCCACGGTATATTCTCCTCCCTGACCGGCGCAGGAATTGTGTTTGCGTATCTCGGATTCCGCCAGGCGGTGGATTTCGCCAGTGAGGCGAAAAACCCGCAGCGCAATATCCCGATCGCCATCATGCTGGCTATCGGCATCAGTTTTGTTATCTACATTCTGTTGCAGTTCGCCTTTATGGGTGCGGTACCAACCGACATTCTCAGCGCACACGGCTGGGTGGGGCTGAAAACTATCTTCCAGTCTCCGTATGCCGATCTGGCCCGCAGCCTGGGCATAACGTGGCTGATCAACCTGATCCTGATTGATGCAGTGATTTCACCGGCAGGTACCGGAAATATCTATCTCGCCGGGGCTTCCCGCGTGCTGTTTGCCTGGGCAAAGAATGGTCATCTGTTTTCGATTTTCGCCAAGGTCGATCCGAAATCTGGCGTACCACGCGGCGCCCTCTGGCTGTCGCTGATACTGGCGATTGCGTGGACGCTGCCGTCTGAGTTTCAGGTCTGGGGCGGGCTGATTGGTGCCGTCACTTCCGCCACCGTGTTTACCTATATGCCCGGCCCGGTCAATGCCGGTGTTATGCGCTCACGGTTGCCCGATTTGCCGCGTCCGTTCCGACTGCCGGTTTTCGCCCTGCTCAGCCCGCTGGCATTTGTCGCCAGTACCCTGCTGATTTACTGGAGCGGCTGGTCAGTGAATGAGCTGCTGATCCCGATACTGGTGATTGCCTGGATGGCGTATGTGTTGTTTGGTAAGAAAGATCAGCATTTCAAACGTGATGTCCGGAGCGCATGGTGGTTGCTGGCGTATTACATCGCCATTTTCATTCTCTCTTATTTCGGGACTTACGGTGGCACCGGCACCATTTCAAGCCCGCTGGATATGGTGCTGGTGGTTATCGCGACGCTGGTTTGCTATTACTGGGGTGTGGCTTCCGGACATGAAAAACTGGAAATCCCGCCGGATATGGAGGAAGAAGACCCGCCCGTCAGCCCGCGACGCGAGACCCGTGTCGCATAGTTGACTCAATGAAATTGTCGCACGTTCACATTTCTTTTTCCGGTCAGTAGACTGCGGTTTTACCCCGTAAATTTCTGATGAGGGAACAGGATATGTCAACGCGCGAAAAGATGAATATGGGCGAGCTGTATACAGACATGGGCGAAGGATTGCCGGAGGAACGTCGCGCCGGAAAAGAGCGCGTGTATGATTTTAACCTCACGCGACCGTCCGAAGAGGCAAAGCGCCTGGATTTGCTCAAAAGCATTATGGGCAGTCTGGGCAAATCCTGCTGGATAGAGCCGCCCTTGCATGTCGCGTATGGCTCGCATATTCATATCGGCAATCACTTTTACGCCAACTTCAATCTCACGGTGGTGGATGACGCCACGGTGACGATTGGCGATAACGTGATGATCGCGCCAAATGTGACCCTCGCCACGGCAGGTCATCCTATCGACCCTGAAATCCGCATCACCGGACAGCAATTCTCCCTGCCCATCATCATCGAAGATAACGTCTGGCTGGGCACTGGCGTGATGGTGAATCCGGGTGTGACCATTGGTCGGAACAGCGTGATTGGCGCGGGCAGCGTGGTCACGAAGTCCATTCCAGCCGATGTGGTTGCAGCAGGTGTGCCGTGCCGGGTGATACGCCCGATCACCGCAGCAGATCGCGAAACGTTTTTAAGATAATGAGGCCCGAAAGTAGAAAAGGCCGGTGCATTCATTTATGCACCGGCCTTTTATTTTCACTGTCCTGGTGAGTTATCAGGCCAGGAAAGCATGCTGATAACGTTGCAGCATGTCAGTGAGACGCCTTACCGGCTCGGTCACTTTCAGCGGTGCGTCGTACTCGACCAGCTTTTCCTGATACTCACCCAGCTCTTTCAGTAACCGCTGGTAATAATAGGTGCGCTTGCCTTCACCTGATGCAGAGACCACGTGATCGGCCGTATTACGGATTTTTTTGTGGAACGCAGACAGTTCGTCATTCACCGGCACTTCTGCCAGTTTCATGCGCTGGTGCGCGATAATCAGCATCAGCGCCAGACGGTATTTGTCGATATCGTTCGGGAACATCACCAGCAACTGATTAAGCTGGTGATAAAGCGCAGGAAGGTGGTTTTCACGACGCCGGTACGCTTTGGTGGTCAGCGCCGACACTGCGCTGCTCATGAAACGGTTAAGCAGCGTACGGCCGGTTTTCTCACGGGATTTATCCCGCACAATCAGTAACACCGCCATCGCGATCACCGTACCTATCGCCTGCCCCATCGCGTTATCCAGAAACGACGTGACGTTAAATACCATCGGATTGCTGAGCACCAGAATATTAATGGTACCCGCCAGCAATCCGAGCATACCGAGACGACGCTTGGTCACTTCGATACCGATAAAGAAAGTGAAGATCCCCAGCATCAGACACAGCAGGAACAGACTCTGCTGCGTCGCGGGCATAATCAGCATAAACATCATCGAACCGACCGGGATCGCCAGCAACATGCCGATGATGAAATCCATAGCCATGCCTTTCGGATTTGGCGTACGCATCGCCAGCGAGGTCACCACAGCAATGATAATCACGCAGCCGCTGGCCGATGTCCAGCCGGTCCACAGCCACATCAGGCAGCCGATAGCTGTTGCAGTGAAGGTTCGCAGGCCGTTGACCAGCGCATGGTGACGTTCTGCCGAAACAGGCCGCACCACCACTTCGCCGTCAAGCACACCGTTTTCTGTGGCGCTGATACTGCTGTTGGTCTGGATGCCTTTCATCAGCAACAGCGCACGGGTGCCGGCACCGGTCCAGGCGCTGACCGTCATGAGCACGTTATCACTGTGCATGCCGGTAATTATCTGGCGCAACTGCTTCAGCCTGCGGTGTACATCCGCCACGTTTTCAGCGGGTTCAGCAAACAACGCCTTCAGTTCAGGCGAAATCCGATCCGGTGAGTTTTGTAAAATCAGATAGGTTTCACAAGCCTGCGTGATCATGCTCAGGGAGGTGCTGTGCAGCGCTTTCAGGCGACGATTGCATCGCTGCCAGCGCGAAGATTCCATCATCAGGCTGCCACGCATACCGTTCAGCGCAGTCGTGCTTTTTACCAGATTATTCCAGGACTTATCGATATCTTCCTTCGTCCCGCTGTTCACGCAAATCCGCATCAGCGCAAACTGATCCAACATCAGCTGGCTGACGGCACGGTCGATATCTTTTTTAATAGAACGGGGAGAGAACAGCAGGTCAGCGACGATGGCGCAACAAATCCCGATCACGATTTCACTGCAACGCTCAACCGCAAACTGCGGCGTTTGCAGGGGTGAACTGGCGGACGTCACCACAATAATCAGCGCGGTATACCCGGCCAGCCCCAGCGCATACGAGTTCTCAATACGCACCAGCGATGACCACCAGGTGCACACGCCCGCCCAGATGCAGCACAGCAACAGCATAACAACCGGCGCGCGGGCGGTGGCAATCACGATCACCAGCGCCGCGATACAGCCGATAAAAGTGCCGATAACACGCAGAAAACCACGATGACGAATAGCACCGGCAAAGGGTTCTCCCCCCGCGGCCAGCGCAGGGCCGGATGTCACTATGGCGGCGGTCATGGCCGACCAGCGCGGGGTTTCGAGTTGCAGATAAAAGCCGAGAACCAGTGCGCCCAGGATCGCGAACGTCAGCTTGCAGGCAAAACGCACACGCGGGATAAGTACGCTATTCATCTTTCCGGCCTTAACCAAACTCTCTCAGACGATGCAGGAGGCGAAGGAACGGGGATCCTTCATCTTGTTTACGGTCATGGCTGCCGGTAATCACCACCGTCGCCGTGGTACCTGCCGGATAAGGATGTTGCTGATCTTCGGCATCAAGCAGGATTTTCACCGGCACACGCTGCGCCAGGCGCACCCATTCGAGGTTGCTGTCGATAGTCGCCAGACCGTTGGTCGCCGCAGAAGAAGAACTGTTTGTCACCGCGGCCGCTACGCTGTCGACTGTACCGTGCATGATGCGGTTGCTGCCGAGCGGCGTGATTTCCGCACGGTCACCTTTTTTCAGCCCGGACAGTTTGGTTTCTTCAAGATAGGCAAGAATATAGAAGGAATTTTTCTTCACCAGCGCCACGGCAGTCGAGCCACGGTTGATGTAGTTACCCGGATGGACGGTCAGGTTAGTGACCCAGCCGTCGGCAGGTGCCACCACCACCGTACGTTCCAGATCCAGCACCGCCAGATCCCGTGCAGCCTGCGCTTTCGCCATCTGATGTTGAGCGGTTTGCAACACGTTATTTGCCTGATCGATTTCTTCCTGCGACATGGCCTGAACGCCCAGTTTCACACGGCGTCCGGCTTCGCGCTTTTTCTCAGAAACCAGCGCCTGGTAATACGCGACGTCAGCGCTCGCTTCGTCCAGCGCCTGCTGGTAGCGCGGCTGGTCGATTTTGAACAGCACCTGGCCTTTCTTCACCAGTTGGTTATCAACCACCGGCACATCGGTAATCAGACCGGTGACATCGGGCGCGATAGACACCACGTCAGCGGTAAATTTGGCATCACGGGTCCATGGAGATTCTGTATAGAACGCCCAGGCTTTGAAGATTGCGATGACAGCCAGCACGACAAGAATCAACGTTATTGTGTAACGTATTATTTTTATGGAGAAATTTTTCACAACGCCCTCAGACGAACATGCAGGAGATCAGGTAGAAAAGACAGCAGTACAAAGCTGTGTTGAACAACGCCGGGTGCCAGACAAAGTCGTAAATTCCGGTGGGTTGCAATACACGCCGCAGCAGAAAAAATACCACCAGCGCCAACAGTATTTCAAAAAACACCGGAGGAAACGACAATCCGAAAATCACCATTACCGGAAGCAAACTCATCAAAAATTCCTTACATTATTACGACGGACAAACGCATAACGTCCCGCGCACGCATTATTTATTATTTTAGGCAACGGCACGCGACCCCGATGAAAAATAATTCAACGGGAGCAGAGCAATGAAGCTGCAAAGTTGCCAGGGAAGTGTGCGAAGGTAAGCATGATGTCAGGAAAACTGAAACCTGAGCTTTATCGCCCGGAAGGGTATATTAGCGTGCTTATTATCAACTAATCAACGTTCTGTGATCTAAATCACTTTTAAGCCAGAGTTAACAATGGACCGATTAAAACGCATGTCGATCTTTGCTCAGGTAGTGGAAAGCGGCTCCTTTACTGCGGCCGCACGACGCCTCGACATGAGCGTTTCCGCCATCAGTCAGACGATCTCAAAGCTGGAAAATGATTTACAAATCAAACTGCTAAACCGCAGCACCCGCAGTCTTGGCCTGACGGAAGCCGGTAAGCTTTACTATCAGGGTTGCCGGAAAATGTTGCACGATGTGCGCGAAGTACATGAACAATTGTATGCCTTCAACAACACCCCGACCGGCACATTACGCATCGGCAGCTCATCGACAATGGCACAAAATGTTCTTGCTGCGATGACCGCCGAAATGCTCACTGAATACCCCGGCCTGACGGTGAATCTGGTGACCGGCATTCCGGCACCGGATCTTATCGCCGACGGGCTGGACATGGTCATCCGCGTGGGTGCGTTGCAAGACTCCAGTCTGTTCTGCACCCGCCTGGGCTCAATGCCGATGGTGGTATGCGCGGCACACAGTTATCTGGCGCAGCACGGGACGCCGGAGAAACCGGCAGATATGGTGAATTTCTCATGGCTGGAGTACAGCGTCCGCCCGGACAGCGAATTTGAACTGATCGCCCCCGAAGGTATTTCGACCCGCATTACTCCGCAGGGCCGCTTCGTCACCAACGATTCGCAGACCATGATCCGCTGGCTGAAAGCCGGTGTCGGTATCGCGTATGTGCCGCTGATGTGGGTCATTGAAGAGATCAATGCCGGTGAAGTGGAAATTCTGTTCAGGAGCTATCAGTCTGATCCGCGGCCGGTTTACGCGCTGTATACCCAAAAGGACAAACTGCCGCTGAAGGTCCAGGTCTGTATTGATTATCTGACGGATTATTTCAAACGGGTGAGCAAGGTGTATCAGGGATACCGGCAGGGGATAAAAGTCACACAGTGGAATTAAACCTCCCCGTGTGAAAGGGGAGGGATAACACCGAAATAATCTTCTACTACGCAGTGCCGCCGACGGTCAGATTATCCAGCTTCAGGGTGGGCTGACCGACCCCGACCGGCAGGCTCTGACCTTCTTTACCGCACACGCCAACCCCTTTATCGATCGCCAGATCGTTGCCGACCATGGAAATCTGTTGCATTGCTTCAATGCCCGAGCCGATCAGCGTCGCGCCTTTCACCGGTTTGGTGATGCGGCCTTTTTCGATCAGATACGCTTCGGACGTCGAGAACACGAATTTACCCGAGGTGATATCCACCTGCCCCCCGCCGAAGTTGGGCGCATACAGGCCATATTCCACGCTACTGATGATATCTTCCGGCGTTGATTTCCCGGCCAGCATATAGGTATTGGTCATACGCGGCATCGGCAGATGTGCGTAGGATTCGCGACGGCCGTTACCGGTCGGCGAAACCCCCATCAGACGCGCATTCAGCTTGTCCTGCATATAGCCTTTCAACACACCATTTTCGATCAGCACATTGTACTGACCCGGCACACCCTCATCATCAATCGCCAGTGAACCACGCAGACCCGGCAGCGTACCATCATCCACCACGGTACACAGTTCAGAGGCCACACGCTTGCCCATCTGACCGCTAAATACCGAGGTCCCGCGACGGTTAAAGTCACCTTCCAGACCGTGACCTACCGCCTCATGCAACAGCACACCCGGCCAGCCGGAACCCAGCACAACAGGCATGCCGCCAGCCGGTGCGGCGACTGCCGTCAGGTTCAGCAATGCCATACGTACAGCATCACGGGCAAAGGCTTCCGCGCGCACTTCACCGTTCACGGTTTCGAGGAAGTAATCATAACCGACACGACCGCCGCCGCCACTGGAGCCACGCTCACGACGTCCGTCCTGTTCAACCAGAACGCTTACGGACAGGCGCACCAGCGGGCGAATATCTGCCGCCAGCGTACCGTCAGTGGCAGCCACCAGCACATGTTCATACACGCCGGTGATGCTGGCACTGACTTCCTGCACGCGCTTATCGGCCGCACGGGCAATCTTGTCGACGCGGTGCAGCAGTTCGATTTTTGCTTCACGCGGCAGGCTTTGCAGCGGATCCAGCGGAGAATAAAGAGATTTGTAGGCAATTTCACCCAGCATATGCGCTTTGCCATTGCCCTGTTCGCGGACAATACTGCGGGCCGCTGTTGCGCTGAGATTCAGGGCATTGAGCGTGATTTGGTCAGCATAGGCAAAACCGGTTTTTTCACCGCTTACCGCACGGACACCGACACCCTGATCGATATTGTAAGAACCGTCTTTGATGATGCTGTCTTCGATCACCCAGGCTTCGTGGAAGCTGGACTGGAAAAAGAGATCGGCATAATCGAGACGACGTTCAGACAACTGGCCCAAAATGGAAAACAGATCCTGATGACTCAGATTATTAGCAGTTAGTAACTGCTCACTGACTAAGGCCAGACTCATAGATGTTCACTCTCTTTTAGACGAAAGTCCGGCAGGCAGACTGAGGTTTACACAGTCTGCCCGCAAGACAATCCATTGTTACAAGGTTATTAACAGCCTAACACAGCACGAAAGAGGTTTCCTGCCACCTTCACCCGAAGCATTACTGCGCAGCGGCCACTTTTGGATGTTCAACGGGTTTACGCAGAATTTCGTTAATACGAGGTTCGGCGATGGTGCCGTCAATCTGATAGCGGATAAGCGAGATTTTATTCCACAACGGTGCCAGCACTTTACTGGCAGCGAAAACGGCAACCCCGACCACCGGATTGATAACAAATGCCGTCGCGACGCCCACTGTGGCGGAAATTTCCGGCGCAATGACCGCTTCGAGATCCAGTTGCTGATTGACGAAATTGACTTTCCCGGTGATAGCGATATCCGCTTCCAGACCATCAATCAGCAGGTCATCGGTATGAAGTACACCATCTTTAATCCAGGCGGTGGATTTGATCGAGTCAAAATAGAAGCCCTGGCCAAAGGTATCGCTGAAATCGAGACGCAGTTTGCGCAGCAACGCATCGAAGCTGATCAGACGCAGTAACTGTCCGGCGCGACCCGCGCCGATATCCGCAATCTCGCCTTTACCCAGCGTGTTTTTCAACGTGCCGTTCAGGGTGCTGACATCAGGTTTCCACGGCACCGATTTCCAGTGCAGATCAAAGTTAATATCAAACGGCGCACCTTTCAGGGGGGTGGTCACACCAAAGAATGACATTGCCTGCTCAATATTTTTACCGGTCAGTTTGCCTTTGAGACCGGTGTTCTCGCCCTGCCCGTTCTGCGTCCAGTCGCCCTGCACATCAAGCCGCGCGACGCCGGTATCAATCAGACCGTTACGCAACATCAGCTGATCGCCCTGTGGTGTCAGGTCAGCATTCACCTTGCGGAAATTCTGACCGAGGAACCAACAGGCTTCGCAACGCAGCTGTAATGACGGCCAGCTGGCAAACGAAATCTTATTGGTAGCAAACGGATTACCGCCCGGCTGTGCGCTGCCGGCCACATCTTCCGGCGTCCATTGCGGATTGAAATAAACATATTTCAGCTTTGCCAGCCACGGACCGTTGTCATTCATATTCAGCCTGCCATCGATTTCCTTACCTTTGGCGCTGACTTCCATGCCCTGATGCCCCTGAACCGAGGTGAGAATCAGATCGTTCCAGACCTGCCCGCCTAGCGTAAGCGCAGGTGTTGTCAGGATGATCTGGTGCGGGAAGCTGAAACCCGCCAGTTTAGTATTGGTATCCTGCGTCGCTTTATCCGGCGACAGCAAACCCAGCCAGCTTTCACCGTCAAGCGCGGGCAGATGAAGTGTCAGGCTGCTGTCATCCGGCAAGGGGGGTGTCTTTTTACTGTTTTCCTGCCAGGAGGCGCGATCCAGTTGGAGTTGTTTGCCCAGCAGCCAGCGGCTGTTGAACTGGTCTTTACCCGCCAGCACCCCTTGCAGATTAAAGCTGTGAAGGTCACCTTTAACGTTCACTACCAGCGGCATCGCATGCCCGGCTTTCTTATCCAGGGGATCGGGTAAGTGACTGCTCACATCTTTCAGATCGGCGTTCACATTGACGGTGTACGTCGGCGTACCTTTATGCGGCAGCGTGATATTAACATCGCCTTTCCACGGCGTTCCGCCAGAGATTTTACTGGCCGCCGCCGCAGGCAAGCCGGGGATTTTGGACAACTGCCAGTTCGCATCCAGCCCGACCTGTACGTTGAAATTATCTTGCAGTTCCTGCGTGCTGAACATCACGTTGACCGGTTGACCGAACCAGTTACCGGTGAGCCGGTTACTTTGCAGATTGCCGTTGTCATAACTGAACTGGCCGCTGAGCTGGCTGATTTTGCTGTTCAGCGGTTTGATAAACAGGCTGTTGTTATTGAGCGTGACGCCACCGGATGCGTGCACCACTTCGCCATCCAGTGGAATATCAAGATGTAAGCGACCATTCACTTCGCCGCCAATCTGCAATTCCTGTAACGCCGAACCCAGCGAATCATGCAACGGCGTATCCATGAAATAGTCGCCGATATCTTTACCCTGCCCGCGAAGGTCAGCATCAATAAACAGTTTTTCTTTCAGGTAGTCAGGGATATTGGCAACGACGTTATTACCGTCAACGTTGCCCAGTTTGGTGTGCGCGGCTTTCATAAAGAGGCCGTCATTAAGGAAATCAAGATCGATATCCAGATCGGTCAGCGCTGGCCAACCAGGCTGGAATTCAAAGGTCGAGTGGCGTAGCGGAACCCAGACCTCAAACTGCCCTTCGTTCTTTTTGAACGGGAAATGTTGAGGATTGCCGTTAAAAGTCAGCGTGGCGTTATCCACCTGACCAGCCCGGATCGCATCGCTCAGATAATTCACCAGATGTTTACCCATCAGCGGCTCAGGGAAGTAGCGCCAGGCCTGACCGGCGTCATATAAGCGAATACCGGCCAGAATATTCAGCCACGGCTCGCCTTCGGCTGGCTGGTTGTAGCGGAAATCGCCTTTCGCCCACAGTGCGCTCGCTTTGACATCCACGTCTTTACCCGACAACGACCAGCCTTCTTTACCGTTGGTCCAGTTAAAGGTTCCGGTCGCTGTGCTGACGTCCAGCGGTGCACGGAACATTTCGCCGAACGGCAGCAGACTGTCTTGTAATTTCACCGTCATCTGCCCGTCCGCGACGCTGCCTTTCAGACCACCGCTGAAATGGTTAACGCCTGGCAACAGTTCCCAACGCTGCCAGCTGACATCGCGCCAGTTCACATCAAAACGGGTCTGTTCCGGCTGCTTAAGCGGAATATCCAGCGCGAGGCGAGCCACATTACCGGCAGGTTTTAAATCCTGCCAACGCTCCAGCAAGGCCGGGGTCAGAAATGAGAAAGTCGGGATCACCGGTCCTAAGCGTTCGAGTTGCAGATTTGTGCCGCGGATACGCAATTCTTCGCCCTGCGAGGGGCCGAGGAAATTATTATTTTCGGGCAGATAAAGCGCTTCAAGACGCCCTTTTGGCCACGCCACGCCGTCAGTTTTCAGATTCAGTTGCTGCGTACCCATCTGCCAGCCGTTACCCTGGCGGCTGCCGTGCAAAGTCAGGTTATCAACATCGAGGCGGTGCGCATCGTCACCGTTTTTCCAGGTGGCAGAGCCATTTTTCAACAGCGCGTCACCGGCATAAACATCGCCATTACGTACGGTCAGCCAGGCGGCCAGACTGAAGTTAGCACTTTCCAGCCCCGTATTGTTGCGCAACCACCGACTGAACCACGGTTTCATGTCGATATCGTCGGCCTGAAGATAAATTTTACCGTTATTGAGCAGACCGTTGGTATCGTTCAGATCCATACGCAACTGCACAATGCCATGCTGCCCGTTAAAGCTCGACAGGCTAAGCTGCCCTTCGGCGCGATGGCGGTTGTGACTGTTCAGCCAGGTCAGCTGAGGAATATCAAATTCCGCACGCGGGCCGGAAGGCGTCAGGAAGGAAATGCGGCTGTTGCGCAGATCGAAATGGTCGACCTGTCTGAGGAAGATATCACTGACTCGGTTTGGCTGGATGCCATTGCCTTTGTTGTTATCGCCCCCCAGCGTGCTGTTTAAATCCAGCTGTAAATTGTAGAAAGTGAGGTCGCGGAACTGCCAGCGGAAATGCAGCAAGGATTGCCAGACGTCCAGCGCCAGCGTAATGCGCTGAACCTGCCACGTTGAGTCCGGCAAGGTGACCTGAAGGCCACGGATCTCCATGATCGGACCAAAGGTTTTCCAGCTGGCGCTCACTTGCGATAATTCGATCGGTACGCCCGTGACCGCCTCAACTTTCCCGACCAGTTGATCCTGAAAACGGGTCAGTTGAGGCAATGCCAGCCGTAAGCCACTGATCACCAAAGCCACTATCACGACAAGGGTTGCGCTGGTGGTTAATAAAATACCGGGCAGTCGCCTCAAACCTCTCTCCTTGTTTTCCATTCCATGCTGGCTTTCACCTGCACAGACGGCAATGGAAACCTTTAACTTCTTGATGCTTCAGACGATTAGCCATCGGATCACATCATGACGACATCGAACTGTTCCTGACTGTAGAGCGGCTCAATCTGCACTTTCACCTGCTTGCCGACGAAGATTTCCACCTCGGCCAGTGCATGGGATTCTTCCCCCTTGAGCGCTTCCCCTACTGCGGCAGACGCGTAAACCAGGAAACGATCGGAATCGTAGGCATGATGCACACGTACGATTTCACGCAGAATTTCATAACAGACAGTTTCAACAGTTTTCACCGTGCCGCGGGCATGGCAGGTCGGACAATCGCTGCACAGCACATGTTCGACGCTTTCGCGGGTACGTTTACGGGTCATCTCCACCAAACCGAGCGCGGAGAAACCGTGAATACCGGTTTTCACGCGGTCTTTAGACAGCGCCTGCTCAAGGCTGTGCAGCACACGGCGACGATGATCTTCATTGGACATATCAATAAAGTCGATAATGATAATGCCGCCAAGATTGCGCAAACGCAGCTGACGGGCAATGGCCTGCGTCGCTTCGGTGTTAGTGTTAAATATCGTGTCTTCCAGATTACGATGACCGACAAACGCCCCCGTGTTGATATCCACAGTGGTCATGGCTTCGGTCTGATCAATAATCAGATAGCCACCGGACTTGAGTTCCACCTTACGCTCAAGCGCACGCTGGATTTCGTTCTCCACATCGAACAAGTCGAAAATGGGTTGCTTACCGCTGTAATGCTCCAGTTTACTGGTCATTTCCGGCATGTATTCGCTGGTGAATTCGACCAGCAATTCATACGTCAGGCGGGAGTCTACACGGATGCGGTCCAGTGCCTCACCGGCAAAATCACGCAACACGCGGTGCGCAAGCGCCAGTTCTCCATACAGCTTGCACTTGGTTTTATTGCGACGCTTGCGTTCCATTACCTTGGTCCACAGACGTTTCAGGTAGGCCGCATCTTGTTTGAGTTCTTCTTCGCCCACGCCTTCGGCTGCGGTACGAATAATATAGCCGCCGTGCTCATCACAATATTCCGAGACAATACGTTTGAGACGGTCGCGCTCGGCTTCACTTTCAATACGCTGCGAAACGCCAACATGGGACGCGCCGGGCATGAATACCAGATAGCGGGAAGGCAAAGTAATGTCTGTCGTCAGGCGTGCGCCCTTGGTGCCAAGCGGATCTTTCACCACCTGCACCATCAGATCCTGGCCCTGATGAACCAGCTCAGCGATGTCACGCACATGGAAATTTTTCTGCTCGTCACGCGCCACACATTCAGTATGCGGCATAATGTCTGACGCATGTAAAAAGGCGGCCTTTTCAAGACCGATATCAACAAATGCCGCCTGCATACCTGGCAGAACACGACTGATACGCCCTTTATAAATATTGCCGGCAATCCCGCGCTTGGTCTCGCGCTCAATATGGATTTCCTGCAGAATGCCACCGTCAATGTAAGCCACGCGGGTTTCAGACGGGGTGACATTGACCAGTAATTCAGCTGTCATGTTTTCTCCTAAGCTCGCGTAAGGCAGAAAATTCATTCAGCAGTTCCTGGGTTTCCACCAGAGGAAGCCCCACAACTGCATAGTAACTGCCGCGAATTTCACGGACGAAACAACCGCCCTTTCCCTGAATACCATAAGCGCCCGCTTTATCCATGGGCTCACCGCTCAGAATATAATGTGCAATATCGTCGGAGGATAGTGAACGGAAGGTGACATCGGTCACAACCACCGTATTGAGGCAATCCCGCCTGTCGGCAAACGCAATGGCGGTCATCACCTGATGTTGTTTCCCGGACAATGCGTTAAGCATAATAGCGGCTTGGGCTTCGTCACGTGGTTTTTCCAGGACGTTACCATCAAGAACCACAATCGTATCTGCGCCAAGCACCGGCAAATCTTCTGCCGCGACCGCCACACCGGCCTGCGCTTTATCTTTCGCCAGTCGTAAAACATAATCTTGCGGGGCTTCGCCAGGCTGACGCTCTTCTGCAACGTCAGTCATCAGACGCTCAAAAGGCAGTTCCAGCAGGGCCAGTAATTCACGGCGACGTGGTGATCCGGAAGCCAGATAAAGTGCGGTCATAACATCCTCATTGCACAGCAAACTGACGACGGATTTTACGCATCAGCAGGAACAGCCATGGCCACAGCACACCGTCGACCACACTGCTCCAGAAAACTTCAGGCCGGAATGACACGTTGACGACCAGGAATTCCCCCCAGAACACCATGACATCCACAGCCAGTGAAAGCACCATGACAATCAGCGCTTGTTGCCACAGCGCCAGGTTACGGAATAGCTGGAATTTGAACGCGACCAGGTAGGCGGTAATGGCAAAGGCCAGTGCGCGAATACCCAGCGTCGATCCCAGGATCAAATCCATGATAAAGCCGACAACAAAACCGGTACCCACGTTGACGCGATGCGGTAATGCCATCACCCAGTAAATCAGGATCAGCAACAGCCACGACGGCCTGAACATATAGATCTGTTCAGGCCATGGCATCACCTGCAATAGCATGGCTATTAAGAAGGATAGCCAAATAATCCAGCGTCCGTGGCTCCGGTAGCTGTTCATTCTGCCGCTCCCTGAACAGCAGACGTACTGGCAGGCGCAGTGACTGTTCCGGTTACCGGTGGAGGAACAGGTGCCGGCGGCCCCATATCTCCCGGAGGCGGCAATACTTGTGGCATCATTTGCATCAGGCGCTCATTGGCAACGCGATGCACTTCATCCGGTGGTAAAGGGTGCTCGCCATTGCGGTCAGACCCCCACAACAATAGCAGGTAACGCAAACGTTGCAGACCGGCGGTCGGACGTGCCTGTATCACGGTATAGGCACGCTGATTATCGACCTTAACCGAAGATACCACGCCGACCGGATAACCTTCAGGGAAACGCCCCCCCAGACCGGACGTCACCAGCACATCACCGACACGAATATCGGTATTGCTTGGCAGATGCTCAAGTTGCAAGTCATCAGCACAACCGCTACCGGCAGCGATAACGCGGATATCATTACGCAGTACCTGAATCGGCAACGCATGTGAAGCATCACAAATCAGCAGTACACGGCTGGTCAGTGCGGCAACAGCAACAACCTGGCCGACGACGCCTTTATCACTGATAACAGGTTGCCCGATATACACACCGTTGTTGCTGCCTTTATCGATGACGATCTGATCGCTGTAAGGATCATTGCTGGTGGAGAGCACCTGCGTCACCATTTTATGCTCGTCCTGACGCAACGGTGATCCCAGCAACTCGCGCAAACGGGCATTTTCTTGTTTGTATTGGCCAAGCAACATCAGGTCGCTGTTTTTCAGCAACAATTCCTGACGCAAAGCGCGGTTTTCAAGTTCCAGCTGACCACGGGTGGCAAAAGTAGAGGAAACCTGATCTAAGAATTCACGCGGGGCATTGGACAAAAAATAGAAGGGACTGACGGCCGTATCCATATAGGTGCGGATTTTAACAAACGTACCTATTTTACTGTCGGCAACAATCAGGACAATGGCCGTGAGAATAGCCAAAAAAAGTCGCAGTTGCAGGGAAGGCCCCCTGCTAAAAATTGGCTTCATAAAATATGCGAGTTCCTCGGCAACAGAAGATTTCAGCCAGTCGAAGTAAAGACTTCCCCTGACAGAAAGGCGGCAATCTCATGGGATAGCCAAAACACTGGCAGAGCTTTATCGCTCAGCCAGTGTTTGCGCGGATCCACATTGAACACTGCACACTTCACGTTGCAGGTTTTACCTGACGGACAACCACCTTCCCGGGCAGACTATTCTTGTTTGCAACAAGACTTGCTTAAATCAGCCAGTCTTGGCTGAGATTACTCTTCGCTGAATAAGTCGCCGCCGTGCATGTCGATCATTTCTAATGCTTTACCACCGCCACGGGCGACGCAGGTCAGTGGATCTTCTGCGACAACAACAGGGATACCTGTTTCTTCCATCAGCAGACGATCAAGGTTACGCAGTAATGCGCCACCGCCGGTCAGCACCATGCCGCGCTCGGAGATGTCGGAAGCCAGTTCTGGCGGACATTGTTCCAGCGCAACCATTACCGCGCTGACGATACCGGTCAGCGGCTCTTGTAAGGCTTCCAGAATTTCGTTGGAGTTCAGCGTGAAACCACGTGGAACACCCTCAGCCAGGTTACGGCCGCGCACTTCGATTTCATGCACTTCATCACCTGGATAGGCAGAACCGATGCTGTGCTTGATACGCTCAGCCGTTGCTTCACCGATCAGTGAACCGTAATTACGGCGTACGTAATTAATGATAGCTTCGTCGAAACGATCGCCGCCGATACGCACAGAAGAGGAATACACCACGCCGTTCAGGGAGATGACGGCAACTTCTGTGGTACCACCACCGATATCCACCACCATTGAACCGGTCGCTTCAGATACCGGCAGGCCGGCACCAATTGCCGCCGCCATCGGCTCTTCAATCAGGAACACTTCACGCGCGCCTGCACCTTGTGCAGATTCACGGATAGCACGGCGTTCAACCTGAGTTGCACCCACTGGTACACACACCAGCACGCGCGGGCTTGGGCGCATGAAACTGTTGCTGTGAACTTGCTTGATGAAGTGTTGCAGCATTTTCTCCGTCACGAAGAAGTCAGCGATAACGCCGTCTTTCATTGGACGAATAGCGGCGATATTGCCAGGAGTACGACCCAGCATCTGTTTTGCGTCGTGACCAACAGCAGCAACGCTTTTAGGTGAACCAGCACGATCCTGACGAATAGCCACAACTGATGGCTCATTCAGCACGATGCCTTGTCCTTTTACATAAATGAGGGTATTGGCGGTACCCAGGTCGATGGACAAGTCGTTGGAAAACATGCCACGAAATTTCTTAAACATAACGAAGGGATAATCCTGCTAGCTGGGGGCGGAAAATAAAATCCGCCTACTTTACCAACCACGCGAAGCAGCGACAAGGCGCAAAAACGTCCTGCTTCCGTGAAAATTGTCCGCGATGTCGCCATTCACTTGCTGTGACTTTTTGAGGCTGATGGCACTGCGAAATAATTCTGTCTCGCAGGCTCGGTTTACCTCGGGCAGGCACCCAGGCGAAGTAGCAACACCGCACATAAATTCTTACACTTTTACCAACATCTTCCCTCCATCTGCGGCCTGAGCACAAGCACCGGCTAGCAGACAAGGGCGTAGGTCAAAAGCTGGCTCATTCTACGTTAAATAATGCATTAACGGTCACTTAAACATCGCGGTTGTGTGAATATTTTTTACCGACCGGTTCAACAGGCTCCGGACCGGCAAAAAAATCCCCCTGCCCGCCGTGGATCCCGCTTTTCAGCAGGACAGCCCATTCCTCTTTTGTCCGCACGCCGGAGGCAAATACCCGCGCCTGAGTCCCTTCGCATGCACTGAGTAAGCTTTGTACAAAGAGCTGATTTTCAACCCTTTTATCAATGTCACGCACTAATCCAGGATGAAGCTTGACTCTTTCCACGGGAAAAGTTTTCAGATAAGAGGTACTGACCACCGTCAGTCCGGCCTGGGAAACAGCCAGACGACAGCCTAAACCCTGTAATAATCTGATCGAAGGACGTAGCCGGTCGGTATGTTGACAGAGATCGGCCTCAGCAAGTTCAATCAAAATTCGATTTCGTTGCGATCTTTCGCACTGCAACAAGGTATCGCGCAGCCAGCGCACAAATGAGCGCTGCAATAATGAATCAACCGTCAGGTGAAATGCTAACGTTTCGTCCGGCCAACGGTTAAGTAACGGAATAATCTGACTTAACATCACCCGGTCAAAGCTTTGCGAGAGTCCGAACTGCACCACCAGCGGAATAAACTCCGCCGCCAGCAATTCCTGCTCACCATCGAAGACCCGGCGCTGTAATTCACGGTGATCGGGTTTGTTGTCCCGGGTGAACGCGGGTTTCTGATAAAGACGCGGGCCGCCGCGCGCCAGTGTATTTTCAAGCAGTGTCCGCCAGCGCACACTGCCACGGCCTTTTTCCGGCACATTTTTATCGTAAATAAACCAGCTGTTACTTCCCTGGAACGCCGCATGCCGCGTCGCCTGCTCAGCCATATCCATCACCTGATCCGGTGTCTGGCCGAAACGGTAAGCACTGATGCCGATATACATCAGCGCGTCACGGTCAATCAGCGACGAGGTCGGCAGAACGCCAAGCGCATTGACGAGCTGGGAGGCCATCACTTCCGCTTCCTTTAAGGTACGGTGTGGCAACAGCACGGCAAAATCACTGTGAAAATAACGTGCCAGCAGCGCATCGACATGACGCATCACGAATGTCGATAACAGATTCACCATCGCCGAACGCAGTTCTTCGACCACGGCCTGACCGTGCGTTTCGCGCATAGTGTCGAAATCTGGCAAGCGCAATAACATCAGCACACCGTGCGCGCCCTTTTCTTCCAGTTGTGTCGCAAGCTGATTGTCAAAGAACAGGCGGTTACTGAGGCCGGTTTGCGCATCCTGCTGAGCATAAGCGCGGATCAGGGTATCCACGCGGCTGCGCTGCTCGCGTGCTTCATTCAGATCCGTCAGCAGACGATCTATTGCGCTGCTGGCAGCATGCGGCCATTCGCCCACATCACCGGACAATCCTTCACGTTCGCCGCGTAATATTCTGACCGCGCGGTCTTCCAGTTTTTCCACGCCGTCCGTTTCCTGACGTAACCAGCGAAAACTCAGCAGCAGCATAGCCAGCATGAGCAGAATGGCGATCCCAATCGTGAATGTAGAACGCAGGGAGCGGATATAGCTGCTGACAGGATCAACATAGGAAATATGCAGCGACATGGCGTGATTTTGCATCAGCGGGATAATGGCAGTGTCATATTCCGGCATCACGCTGTCCCACGAGCGATGCACATCCGGACGCTCATGGTATTCAAAAACAGTGGTGTCATTAAGTTTGACTTCGATATCAGTCACATCGAGCATGCGCATAGCCTGTGGCATCCAGCGCTGGGCTTCTGCGGGAGTGTGCGTCAGCAACGCCTGATCATAGGTTGTTGCAAGCGCCTGAAGGTGTTGCTCAGTGTCTTGTTTATTCAGATAGATAAAGCTGAAAGTGACGCCAAGCAACATCAGTAACATTGCCAGCGCGACTAACATCGTCATCAGTGCCGATAGTCTGGTAGTAAATCGCATCCCTGTGCCTTACTCGCTACGGTGAGGAGGAAACAAACCCTTTCTCTGAGCCTGCTACGAAAAAACGCCGCTACTATAAAACAGAAAAACGCGATGAAAGGAGAAATTTACCAAAGAGTCGTGTGTATACATTCATAGCATAGCAATACAAAAACCAATCAATTCGGAATTCTTATATAAACAGTAAACGCTGACTCAATATCTGCCGGCAGGATGCGGTTTTTTAGCGCGATATCTCGCAAAGCCGCCGTTTTCACGCCATGCTCTGTCTATAACCATAAAAAAATGAATCGCAACAATGAGAATGCCGGAGAATGCTATGTCCACACCCCGCAAACTGACCGAAGCAGACATCACACCCGAAAGTATTTTTTATGACCGACGCAAAGTTTTGCAGGCGCTGGGGATCAGTGCCGCGGCACTCGCAGTCCCTCAAAACGCACGTGCGGATATCCTTTCCTGGTTCAAAGGTCATGACCGCCCGGCCGCCCCAGCCGGTAAACCGCTGGATTTCACCAAGCCCGCTGCTTATCAAAATGACCTGACACTCACCCCCGAGGACAAAGTTTCCGGCTACAACAACTTCTATGAGTTCGGGCTGGATAAAGCCGATCCTGCCGCCAATGCCGGGCAACTGATCACGTCACCGTGGACGTTAAAAATAGAAGGCGAAGTCGCTAAACCGATCACGCTGGATATGGATGACATCATGAAGCGTTTCCCGCTCGAGCAGCGTATCTACCGGATGCGTTGTGTTGAAGCCTGGTCGATGGTGGTGCCGTGGGTGGGTTTCCAGCTGAGTGAAATTCTCAAACTGGCAGAGCCGACCAGCAAAGCGCGTTATGTCGCCTTCACTACCTTATATGATCCGGAACATATGCCAGGGCAGAAAGACCGTTTTATCGGCGGCGGGCTGAATTATCCCTATGTTGAAGGGCTGCGTATAGATGAAGCGATGAATCCGCTGGCGATGCTGACCGTGGGTGTTTATGGCAAAGCACTGCCGCCACAAAACGGCGCACCCATCCGTCTGACCATTCCATGGAAGTACGGCTTCAAGGGGATTAAATCCATCGTGAACATCAAATTTACTCAGGATGAACCGCCGACCACCTGGAACCAGATTGCCTCCAACGAATACGGATTTTATGCCAACGTGAACCCGCATGTGGATCACCCGCGCTGGTCGCAGGCGACGGAACGTTTTATCGGTTCCGGCGGGTTGCTGGACGTTCAGCGCCAGCCGACGTTGCTGTTCAATGGCTATGCCGATCAGGTGGCGTCGCTGTATCACGGTATGGATTTGCGTAAGTTCTATTAAGGAAGAGGCCGTTCAGCTATGCGTCGTTTAAGCCCTGCCAGTATTACCGGATTGAAAGTCATTATTTATCTTGCTGCCATTCTGCCCTTTCTCTGGCTCCTGCTGTCCATCAACCAGGGCTGGTTCAGCGCCGATCCGGCAAAAGATATTCAGCATTTTACCGGTAGGATGACTCTGAAATTTTTGCTGGTGACACTGCTGGTGACGCCTGTCGCGCGCTATGGCAAACAACCGTTGCTGATCCGCACCCGTCGTTTGCTGGGATTATGGTGTTTCGCGTGGGGAACCCTGCATCTTCTGAGCTATTCATTCCTCGAACTGGGGATTAACAATATCCGCCTGCTGGGCAGCGAGCTGATTTCCCGCCCGTACCTCACACTGGGTATCATCTGCTGGATCCTCCTGCTGGCGCTGGCCTGTACGTCGACACTGTGGGCCCAGCGTAAAATGGGCGCTGGCTGGCAAAAGCTACATAATCTCATCTATCTGATCGCCATACTGGCGCCGATCCATTACCTTTGGTCAGTCAAAGTGTTGTCACCACAACCGATCATCTATGCAACACTTGCCGCCATCGTGCTGGCCTTGCGCTATAAAAAATTCCGTCAGTGGCTGCGATAAACCGGGGAAAGCGCGTAGGCACAGCCTCTCAGAATTTCGCCAATTGCGCGCACATTCACCCGTCGAGGGTTGATTATCTTCGCTGATAAGACCAGTATTTAGCTGCGAATTGCCACGATATCATTATAATGCCCGACCTCATGCCGAAGATACGGGCTGATTTGCCGCGAAAAAGGTGACAAACCGGTGACATCAGGGTATTTTCTACAATCTTTGTCTAATTGCCGGAGATAGGCTCACAATGGCGCATAAGTTTGACATTTTGCTACTGAACGGACCTAACCTGAATTTGTTAGGGACCCGTGAGCCTGAAACGTACGGACACACCACGCTCAACGATATTGTTAAAGGTTTGGAAGTTCAGGCTGCTGCTGCCGGTGTGGCACTGAGCCATCTGCAATCCAACGCAGAACATGTCCTGATTGAACGTATTCATCAGGCACGCGGAAACGTCGATTTTATCTTGATCAATCCCGCGGCCTTTACCCATACCAGCGTGGCGCTGCGCGATGCATTACTGGGGGTATCGATTCCGTTTATCGAGATCCATCTGTCGAATGTACATGCCCGTGAGGCGTTCCGGCACCATTCCTATCTTTCCGACATCGCAGTGGGCGTTATTTGCGGACTTGGCGCAGATGGCTACCACTTTGCATTACAGGCAGCGGTTAACCGCTTGTCAAAAACCCACTAATTTCTACGCAAAAAGAGTCCGGAATCACACCCATGGATATTCGTAAAATTAAAAAACTGATCGAACTGGTTGAAGAATCAGGCATTTCTGAACTGGAAATTTCTGAAGGCGAAGAGTCAGTTCGTATCAGCCGTGCTGCACCTGCGCAGGCTTATCCTATGATGCAACAGGCTTATGCCATGCCTGTACAACAACAGCCAGGCCTGGCTGCTGCGGTTGCCCCTGCGGCTGCACCAGCAGAAGCGGCTCCGGCAGCAATCAGTGGCCATATCGTTCGCTCACCGATGGTAGGGACGTTCTACCGTACGCCAAGCCCGGACGCTAAAGCCTTCATCGAAGTGGGTCAGAAAGTGAACGCGGGTGATACCTTGTGTATCGTTGAAGCGATGAAAATGATGAACCAAATCGAAGCAGACAAATCCGGTGTTGTTAAAGCAATTCTGGTAGAAAGCGGCCAACCGGTTGAATTCGACGAGCCGCTGGTCGTCATCGAATAACGAGGCGTACCATGGTAGATAAAATTGTTATCGCGAACCGCGGCGAAATCGCCCTGCGTATTTTGCGTGCCTGTAAAGAAATGGGCATCAAAACCGTTGCTGTGCACTCCACCGCTGACCGTGACCTGAAACATGTGCTGCTGGCAGACGAAACCGTCTGTATCGGCCCTGCAGCTTCAGTAAAAAGCTATCTGAACATCCCTGCCATTATCGCGGCGGCGGAAATCACTGGCGCGGTGGCTATCCACCCGGGCTACGGTTTCCTGTCCGAGAATGCCGATTTTGCAGAGCAGGTTGAGCGTTCTGGTTTTATTTTCATCGGCCCGAAAGCTGAAACTATCCGCCTGATGGGTGATAAAGTTTCTGCGATCCATGCGATGAAAGCAGCCGGCGTACCTTGTGTACCAGGCTCTGACGGCCCGCTGGGCGATGATATGGACCAAAACCGTGCCTTCGCAAAACGCATCGGCTATCCGGTCATCATCAAAGCGTCTGGCGGCGGCGGCGGTCGTGGTATGCGTGTTGTCCGCAGCGACAAAGACCTCGAGCAATCCATCTCCATGACCCGTGCGGAAGCCAAAGCGGCTTTCAACAATGACATGGTTTACATGGAAAAATACCTGGAAAACCCACGTCATGTGGAAATTCAGGTACTGGCTGATGGTCAGGGCAACGCCGTTTATCTGGCTGAACGTGACTGCTCCATGCAGCGTCGTCACCAGAAAGTCGTCGAAGAAGCGCCAGCACCAGGCATTACGGAAGATCTTCGTCGTTTCATCGGCGAACGTTGCGCCAAAGCCTGTGTGGATATTGGCTACCGTGGCGCAGGTACTTTCGAATTCCTGTACGAAAACGGCGAGTTCTTCTTCATCGAAATGAACACCCGTATCCAGGTTGAGCATCCGGTTACCGAGATGATCACCGGTGTGGATTTGATCAAAGAACAGCTGCGTATTGCATCCGGCCAGCCGCTGTCGATCAAACAAAGCGAAGTGAAGGTCAAAGGCCATGCGGTGGAATGCCGTATTAACGCGGAAGACCCTAATACCTTCCTGCCAAGCCCGGGCAAAATCACCCGCTTCCACGCACCTGGCGGCTTTGGTGTTCGTTGGGAATCCCATATTTACGCAGGCTACACTGTGCCTCCGTACTACGATTCCATGATCGGTAAACTGATCACTTACGGCGAAACCCGTGAAGTGGCCATTGCCCGCATGAAAAATGCACTGGCAGAGCTGATCATCGACGGCATCAAAACCAACATTGAACTGCAAATGCGCATTATGGACGACGAGAATTTCCAGCATGGTGGCACCAACATCCACTATCTTGAGAAAAAACTCGGTTTGCAGGAAAAATAAAAAGACCGTACCGTTGCGTACTCTCTTATCAAGGCCGGATATTCCGGCCTTTTTTACGTTTTGAGGGGAGACAAATAAATGGCATTGGATAAACGTTTTTTGCAAGCCAACCGCGAAGCCCGCTGGGCATTCGGGCTAACGATTGCCTATCTGCTGGCATGGTGTTTTGCTGCGTATATTCCTGACGACAAACAGGGTATCACCGGTCTGCCGCACTGGTTTGAAATGGCCTGCCTGCTGGTACCGCTGATTTTCGTTCTTTTAAGCTGGTTGATGGTTCGCGTGATTTATCGCGATATTCCGCTGGAGGACATTAATGCAGACTGAAGTCTTATTGCCACTGATTGCCTACTTACTGCTGGTTTTCGGGTTGTCTGTCTATGCCTATACCCGCCGCGAACAGGGCAACTTTCTGACCGAATATTTCCTCGGTAACCGTTCAATGGGTGGTTTCGTACTGGCCATGACCCTGACCGCCACCTACATCAGTGCCAGTTCCTTTATCGGCGGCCCCGGTGCGGCCTACAAATTTGGTCTTGGCTGGGTATTACTGGCGATGATTCAACTGCCTGCCGTCTGGCTTTCACTCGGCGTACTGGGTAAAAAATTTGCCATTCTGGCGCGTCGTTATAATGCGGTCACGCTGAACGACATGCTTTTTGCGCGCTACCAGAGCCGCTTACTGGTCTGGCTGGCAAGCCTGAGCTTGCTGGTGGCGTTTCTGGGTGCGATGACCGTCCAGTTCATCGGTGGCGCACGCTTGCTGGAAACGGCGGCGGGTATTCCTTATGACACCGGTCTGCTGATCTTCGGCATCAGTATTGCGCTGTACACCGCCTTTGGCGGCTTCCGTGCCAGCGTCCTCAATGATGCCATGCAGGGGCTGGTGATGCTGCTCGGCACTATTTTGCTGTTGATCGCCGTCATTCACGCCGCAGGGGGTCTGCACAGCGCGGTAGATAAGCTCCGGCAAATCGACCCGAAACTGGTGTCCGTGCATGGCGGAGATGACGTCCTTTCACTGCCCTTTATGGCGTCTTTCTGGATTTTGGTGTGCTTTGGTGTGATCGGCCTGCCGCATACCGCTGTGCGCTGTATTTCCTACAAAGACAGCAAAGCGGTACACCGTGGCATTGTGCTCGGCACGATTGTGGTCGCCGTTTTGATGTTCGGTATGCATCTGGCCGGCGCGCTGGGACGTGCGGTATTGCCTGATCTGAAAATCCCAGACCAGGTTATCCCGACATTGATGATCACCGTACTCCCCCCTTACGCCGCCGGTATCTTTCTTGCCGCGCCGATGGCTGCCATTATGTCGACCATCAATGCGCAACTTTTGCAGTCATCAGCGACTATCGTTAAAGACTTGTACCTCGGTATTAAACCGGAGCAACTGACTAACGAGCGTAAGTTAAAACGCTTATCAAGCTGGGCCACCTTTATACTGGGATTATTGGTGTTGCTGGCCGCATGGCGTCCGCCGGAAATGATTATCTGGCTGAACCTGCTGGCATTCGGCGGGCTGGAAGCGGTGTTCCTGTGGCCGCTGGTGCTCGGTTTGTACTGGGAACGGGCAAACGCTGCGGGCGCGCTGAGCGCAATGATTGTTGGCGCAGTTTGTTATACCCTGCTCGCCAGTCTTGACCTGCATATTGCCGGTCTGCATCCGATTGTGCCGTCGCTGTTGCTGAGCCTGCTGGCGTTTTATGCCGGCAATAAATTTGGCAAACAGCCACGCGAAACCGTACTCAGGCCGTCCTGAACGGACGGTAGTGCTATTACAGATTGTTAAGAAGAGAATGGCTATGCCTTGGATCCAACTGAAGATTAATACCACCGGTAACGACGCGGAAACGCTGAGTGATGCGCTTATCGAAAGTGGCGCGGTATCCGTGACTTTCCAGGATACTCACGATAACCCGGTTTTCGAACCGCTGCCCGGCGAAACCCTGTTGTGGGGGGATACTGACGCTATTGGCCTTTACGACGCGGAAACCGATATGGACGAAGTGATCGCTATACTGGAAAACGCACCGCTGCTGGGCAAAGGTTTTGCGCATAAAATCGAACAACTGGAAGACAAAGACTGGGAACGCGAATGGATGGATAACTTCCATCCCATGCGTTTTGGCGAGCGTCTGTGGATTTGCCCGAGCTGGCGCGATGTGCCGGATCCGAATGCCGTGAACGTCATGCTGGATCCGGGGCTGGCGTTTGGTACGGGTACTCACCCGACCACGGCCATGTGTTTGCAATGGCTAGACAGTCTGGATCTGAACGGTAAAACCGTGATCGACTTCGGTTGCGGCTCCGGCATTCTGGCGATCGCCGCGCTGAAGCTGGGCGCAAAGCATGTGGTCGGGATCGACATCGATCCGCAGGCCATACAGGCCAGCCGTGATAATGCCGAACGTAACGGTGTTTCAGAGGGTCTGTCGCTGTATCTGCCGCAAGACCAGCCTGAGGATCTGTCGGCCGACGTGGTAGTCGCCAACATTCTGGCAGGCCCTTTGCGCGAACTGGCTCCCCTTATCAGTGTACTGCCGGTCGCAGGCGGCCATCTGGGACTGTCCGGCGTACTGGCCAGCCAGGCACAAAGCGTGGCGGATGCCTATAAAGACAAGTTTGACCTGGATCCGGTGGCCGAGAAAGAAGAGTGGTGCCGCATCACCGGCATTAAAAAAGCCTGATTTATGTTCCCCGCTCTTTCTGTTTGTGCAGAAAGAGCGGATTTTCTTCTAAAACTCTTTTACGACCTGTTCTCATATTTCTCCTGCCGCACAAAACCCTTACACTTTGCGAGGTTTTATTACTCAACACATGAAAGGGATATCTCTTGAAAGGAAAATTATTCTCTGCCGCGCTGGCCGCACTGACCTTGTCAGTTTCTGCACAACCCGCCTGCGCAAACGAAGCGTCGCACTGGTCATATGATGGCGACACTGCCCCGCAAAACTGGTCGAAACTCAGCCCTGATTTTTATCTGTGTGAACAGGGTAAAGCACAGTCGCCTATCGATATCAAAGATGCATTACAGGTGCACCCCCGCCCGCTTAAGCTCAGCTATCAGTTGCCACCGGTCAGTGTCATTAATAACGGTCACAGCGTGCAGGTAAATGTTCAGCAGGGGGACTTCGTTACACTGGACGGCGAAAAATTCGTTCTGCAACAATTCCATTTCCATTCCCCGAGCGAAAATACCCTCAACGGTAAATCCTTCCCGATGGAGGCGCATTTTGTTCATATGAATGCTGAAGGGGAGATTGCGGTGATTGCGGTGATGTTTGAAACCGGCAAGGCTAATGCCGGACTGGAAAAAATATGGCAACAAATGCCTGATAAAGCCGGAGAACCTGTCGCACTGAAGACGAAAGTTGATCTTCTTAGCCTGATGCCAAAAGACCTGACGCATTACCGCTTCAGCGGCTCACTGACCACTCCACCGTGCACAGAAGGGGTACGCTGGCTGGTGGTTAAAGAGCCTCAGACATTGTCTGAAACCCAGTTGGAGAAATTCCAGCATGCGATGCATCATGCGAATAATCGCCCGGTGCAAGGGCTGCATGGCCGGGTCATCGTCGCGCAATAATTGCGCTTCCCCTTCAAGGCAGCAGAGCGGGCCCGCTGCCTTATATTTAAAACCTGATGCCCTTCCTCTATTCCATGTATTCTCTGCGATATTTCATACACAGAAATATACCGGCTGAAATATGACTCCCTGTTATTTTCCGTAGCCGGTATATCACTCAATACTGTCTGATAAATTACAGTCTCGTGATCTCGTCTTCCTTATTAACATAATCATTAAGATTGTTAAAGCATACTGACAGCTCCTGGCACTCCTGATTAATTCCAGGATATTCTGAGCGAGGCAGGTACCGGGAAAATATGGATGAAATAGGCTCGCATTCCCAGGGCGGCATAACTTTAACGCCACCCAGCCAGTAAACCACATTATTGGCGACCTGAGGATTACCCCGGTTACGGTAAAGCCATCTTATTTCAGCGCTGGTAATATCGCCCGGTCTCTTTTCAATAACCCGCTCAAACGCGATTTCATCAAGGATAAAATGCACCCTTTTATTTCTGGTTTTGGTTTGAAACTCCAGCCCGGCTTTACTGGCCCGAATCCATGCTTCTTTAGCAATATCGAGGTTTGTATTAGAATTTTTGGGGGATAGTTGCCGTATCCTCGCATTTTTCAAACGAGAAATATCCACTTCAACTGTTTTTCCCCAGTGTATGTATTGTGCCTGATGAACTGATTTTATCTGGTGCGGAGATATTCCGTTTTCCAGGTTCCATTTTTGATGGTTACGTAAAAAATGCTTAAATTGGATCGCCCTTTTCGGATCCGCGGTCGCTTCTCCTCTTGAGCGGATTTGTCTATCAGGCGAGTAAAACTTTCCGGGCGCATGCAGCCGGTGGCTTATTTTTGAAACATTGACCACACTGTTGGTCAGTTGATTTTGAATAATAATATCCTGTCGCTTTCTCCCGTGGCGTAATATTTTAATAAATATACCGTTGTCTCTCATCGTGCTTCTAATCGCCCGGCACACCGCATCCCGGGGAGCATCCAGACCATAAATAATGTCCCCGTTTTGAAATTCTTCAATAATTTGTTCAAACATGACCCGTCTCCAAAATAAGGGGCGATCATAATTCAACCAAATAGTAATAAAAATCCTGTTTCTCTACATGATACATTTAGCATGCTTATTATTAGGGTTTATCCCATACGCTGGGAGCGGAGAAAAAGGGGAACAGCGCAGCCTTTAGGCCAGACAAGTCTGAACTCATCCTGCGGCAGTCGGTGAGACGTATTTTTGACCAAAGAGTGATCTACATCACGGAATTTTGTGGTTGTTGCTGCTTAAAAGGGCAAATCTACCCTTAGAATCAACTGTTATATGAGGGGGATTCAGAGAGATATTAGGAATTTGCACAAGCGCACAATTTAACCACATCATGATAACGCCATGTAAAACAAAGATAAAAAATCAAAATGCAGTGACTTACATCGCAAGCAAGGCATTTTCTTATCCAATTGCTCAAAGTTTGGCCTTTCATATCGCAACGAAAATGCGTAATATACGCGCCCTTGCGGACATCAGTATGGTCATTCCTAGTTCATGCGCATCGGACACCACCAGCTTACAAATTGCCTGATTGCGGCCCCGATGGCCGGTATCACTGACCGACCATTTCGTGCCTTATGTCATGCGATGGGGGCTGGGATGGCAGTATCTGAAATGCTCTCCTCCAATCCGGAGGTGTGGCGGACGGATAAGTCACGTTTGCGTATGGTACATAACGATGAACCGGGGATCCGCGCCGTGCAAATTGCCGGTTGTGACCCCGAAGATATGGCGGCCGCTGCACGAATTAACGTGGAAAGCGGTGCGCAAATCATTGATATCAATATGGGCTGCCCGGCCAAGAAAGTGAACCGCAAACTGGCAGGTTCTGCATTACTGCAGTATCCGGATTTGGTTAAACAAATCCTGACGACCGTTGTGAATGCAGTAGATGTGCCAGTCACGTTGAAAATCCGTACTGGATGGGCACCGGAACACCGTAACTGTGTACAAATTGCCCAATTGGCTGAAGACTGTGGAATTCAGGCCCTGACAATTCATGGCCGAACCCGTGCCTGTCTCTTCAATGGAGAAGCAGAGTACGACAGTATTCGGACAGTTAAGCAGAATGTTTCCATTCCGATTATCGCGAATGGCGACATAACTGACCCGCATAAAGCCAGGGCGGTACTCGACTACACCGGAGCTGATGCTCTGATGATAGGACGTGCCGCTCAGGGGAGACCCTGGATCTTCCGGGAAATCCAGCATTATCTGGACACAGGGGAGTTGTTACCTCCACCTTCTATGGGTGAGGTTCAGCGCTTGTTAATAGGGCACGTACGGGAATTGCACGACTTTTACGGTCAAGGCAAGGGATTCCGTATCGCCCGTAAGCACGTTTCCTGGTATCTCCAGGAGCATGCCCCAAATGACCAGTTTCGGCGCTCCTTCAACGCCATAGAGGATGCCAGCGAACAGCTGGAGGCGTTGGAAGCATATTTCGAAAATCTTGCGTAACAAAAAAGAGCTGACAGAACTATGTTCGAACAACGCGTGAATTCTGACGTACTGACCGTTTCTACCGTAAACTCACAAGATCAGGTGACTCAAAAGCCTCTGCGTGACTCGGTAAAACAAGCACTTAAGGGCTATTTTGCTCAATTGAATGGTCAGGACGTGAATGACCTGTATGAGTTGGTATTGGCTGAAGTTGAACAGCCACTGTTAGACATGGTGATGCAGTATACCCGTGGCAACCAGACTCGTGCGGCCCTGATGATGGGTATCAACCGCGGTACGCTGCGTAAGAAATTGAAAAAATACGGCATGAACTGATATTCATCAGTTAATGTCTTAAAAAGGCGCTTTTCCGTAAGGGGAGCGCCTTTTTGTTTTCTGCTTTATCGAAAAAACCTTTAGTCCAAAATCTGCGCAAAACCTAATCCAGATCAACCCAAATGAGAATAATTATCCCCTGCATTCAGTGATTAAGAATTACTTTATAGAGACAATAAAATGTCTCCAGGAGTGATACTGATGAAGCAACTTTATCTCCGTTTTACCGCTGCACTGAACAAACCGGATCTGGCGATTTTGCTGTTGCGGATCACCTATGGCCTGCTGATTTTTCACGGCTGGCATAAGCTGCACGACGGACTGGGCGGCATTCAGGGCATGCTGGCAGGATATGGTATTCCGGCATTTGTCGCCTACGGCGTGATCATTGGTGAGGTGATCGCTCCTGTTATGATGATACTGGGGATTTTCACCCGCCTCGCGGCGCTCTCTGCGGCTGCGACCATGGTCGTCGCCTGGCTGATGGTTGGTGTCCACCACACCTTCGCGCTCTCTCCGGTCGGCGCATGGGCAATTGAAGATATCGTTTATTATTTCATGGCTGCTGTAGTGATCGCACTGTATGGCAGTGGCCGATATTCTGTGATGAGTAATCCGTTATATCGCTGATACTCCCCTTTTCAGCATGCTTCGCCAAAGGAGCGTGCTGAAATATCCTGCGGGTGTAACTGCGACGTCTGAAGGAAAACTCCCTTCTTTCGGTAGCGTTTTCATTTTGTTGTGTAAACCCTTCCGTAAAGAAACAGTAAATAGTGCGTTTATCGGACGATTCCCCTCTGCGGTTAGATCACGCGGCATGTTATACTTGCTTCAAGAGTCGTATTCGCCCCGCTCAACGCCTACGGACAGCCCTTCAGCTTCGCGATCCCGCCTTTTAAAATTATGTCTTGATTAAGTAAAAGTGAGTCAATTTGTGTACTTTCGAAAACGTTTACACCTTGATGTTGTCCCACTCTTTAACAGACAATCCGTATCGCGACTGAGCAAACCCCTGACGCGTTACCCCCGGTTTTTTATGCATATGATTGGGCTTTTATGACATCTCCTCGTTTTCGCGCATCTTTTTTACGTCCACGTTACTGGCTGACCTGGTTTGGTCTTGGCGTTCTGTTCCTGCTGGTTCAACTCCCTTATCCGGTGTTAAATCGCCTCGGCATCTGGTTGGGCCGAACGTCCATGCGCTTCCTGAAACGCCGTGTATCAATAACGCGCCGTAACCTGCAATTGTGCTTCCCGGATATCCCTTCTGATCAGGTCGAAGCGCGCATCATCAGCAACTTTGAATCCCTCGGCATGGGTCTGCTGGAAACCGGCATGGCCTGGTTCTGGTCGGACGCCCGTGTAAAACGCTGGTTTGACGTCAGCGGCCTGCATAACCTGAAAAAGGCGCAGGAAAATAAACAGGGTGTGCTGGTGATTGGCGTACACTTTATGTCGCTGGAATTAGGCGGCCGTGCGATGGGCTTATGTCAGCCGATGATGGCGATGTACCGACCGCACAACAATAAAGCGATGGAATTTGTGCAGACCTGGGGCCGTATGCGGTCTAACAAGGCGATGCTCGATCGCAAAGATTTACGCGGTATGGTTCACGCGCTGAAAAAAGGCGAAGCCGTCTGGTTTGCACCGGATCAGGATTACGGCCCGCGCGGCAGCGTATTTGCCCCTCTGTTTGCGGTCGATCAGGCCGCAACCACCAGCGGAACCTTTATGCTGGCACGTCTGGCAAAACCTGCGCTGGTGACTGTCGTGCTGGTACGTAAAGCTGGCGGTACCGGTTATGAACTGGTGATCCAGCCTCAATTACAGGATTACCCGCTCGATGATGAAATGGCAGCCGCCGCCTACATGAACCGGGTAATCGAAAAAGAAATTATGCGTGCACCCGATCAGTATCTCTGGCTGCACCGCCGCTTTAAAACCCGCCCGGCGGGTGCACCTTCGCTTTATTGATAAGCGCAAGAGTGGATAAACCCTCAGCCCGATGCCACCGCGTCGGGCTTTTTTCATTCATCGCATCCCATTAAGAGATCTGTAACTTTCATGGCTAAAAAAAACGACGCAACACCGTCTATCTTCGACCATCTCAAAGATGATGACAGCTTTGACCTCTGGGGACGTTCAGGCCTCAGCACCGCGCTCAATAAAGCCAAACCCAAAGCACCGGATAGCGACCAGATCGCGGCTGCACGCAAACTGATCACAGGCAGTAAAGATCAGGCCAAATAAGACGTCCCGTTTTTCTCCGCTGCACTGCCCCGGTTTTACACCCCGTTATGCCAATTTATCTCTCAGCTCATCCGAACTGAGAGATTTGCTCATGGTTTTGCCTCATTTTTTTTCCAAATATGAGGGCATATTTCACTTCGCTGCAAACATCGCGATCTGCACTCCAATATTGAAATATTCCGCACTCATTTAAGGCAGTCACATTGACCACGCACTGAAAGAGAGCAATAAATTTTATACACCTCGTCAATGTTACTGTGCAATTCCTCTATGCAACTTGATTGATGGGGCATTTTTCATGTTGGCACTCCCTTTGCAAAGACAGGTGCAGAGGGCGTTGCCCCATAACAGACAGGGTGCTCCGGCACTCACACAATAATAATTTTCAGTTTTGTCTCACAGGACGCTTTATGAAAAAAATATTGCTCTCAACACTGATTGCCGCAGCAAGCTTCGTGACACTGGCTGGTCAGGCTCATGCAGGTACCACTCTGGATGCAGTAAAAAAGAAAGGCTTTATTCAGTGCGGTATTAGCGATGGCTTGCCAGGCTTCTCTTACGCTGACTCCAAAGGCAAATTTACCGGTATCGACGTTGATGTGTGCCGCGCGGTGGCTGCTGCGGTGTTTGGTGATTCTGAGAAAGTGAAATATACCCCGCTGACCGCGAAAGAGCGCTTCACCGCCCTGCAGTCTGGCGAAGTGGATATCCTGTCCCGTAATACCACCTGGACCTCTTCCCGCGATGCGGGCATGGGCATGATTTTCGCCGGCGTAAACTACTACGACGGTATCGGCTTCCTGACCCACCAGAAAGCGGGTCTGAAAAGCGCCAAAGAACTCGATGGCGCAACGGTCTGTCTGCAGGCCGGTACAGATACCGAGCTGAACGTGGCTGATTACTTCAAAGCCAACAAAATGACTTACACCCCGGTGACCTTTGACCGTTCAGATGAAAGCGCCAAAGCGCTGGACTCCGGTCGTTGTGACACCCTGGCTTCTGACCAGTCTCAGCTGTATGCACTGCGTATCAAACTGGGCAAACCGGATGATTTCATTGTGCTGCCGGAAGTTATCTCTAAAGAACCGCTGGGACCTGTTGTGCGCCGTGGTGATGAAGACTGGCTGGCGATCGTTCGCTGGTCACTGTTCGCGATGCTCAATGCTGAAGAAATGGGCGTGACTTCTCAGAACGTTGTTCAACTGGCGGCTAACCCGACGACACCTGATATGAGCAACCTGCTGGGCAAAACCGGGACTTACGGTGCTGACCTGAAAGTGCCTAACGACTGGGTCGTGAAAATCGTTAAGCAAGTGGGTAACTACGGCGAAAGCTTCGAGCGCAACGTCGGTCAGGGCAGCGAGTTGAAAATTAAACGTGGCCAGAACGCCCTCTGGAATAAAGGCGGCATCCAGTACGCTCCCCCTGTCCGTTGATTTTATCCTTCGTACTTGACGTTGCAGCGGCGTTAGCGGCATTCGGTCACCCGAATCACTGACCCGTGTCAGCTCATCGGGATTCCCTCCCTTGCCGCCTTGCTGCAACGCCAGTTACTTTGGATAAACAAAAGTTCAGTCTGATAAAGGAAGCTGATGGACCGGTCGTTCCCCGGTGCATCACTTCCACTGTTTTACCTGCAGGTCGAGGTTCTTATGTCGCAACGCCCAACCGGAAAAGTCTCGTTCTCGCTGGCAAACCCAGCCGTACGAGCCTGGATTTACCAAATTTTCGCGGTGGTGTTGCTGGTGGCCTGTCTGGGTTACCTGCTCCACAACACCATTACCAATCTGACAACACGAGGGATCACCTCGGGATTTGCGTTTCTTGAAAAAGGTGCCGGTTTCGGCATTGTTCAGCATCTGATTGACTATCAGGAAGGCGACACCTATGCGCGCGTATTTGTTATCGGTCTGCTGAATACCCTGCTGGTTTCTGCGTTGTGTATCGTTTTTGCCTCGATTCTCGGGTTCATTATCGGCTTAGGGCGCCTTTCCGATAACTGGCTGATTCGTAAAGTCTCGACGGTGTATATCGAAACGTTCCGCAACATTCCACCGCTGCTGCAAATCTTCTTCTGGTATTTCGCCGTACTGCGTAACCTGCCGGGGCCGCGTCAAAGCCTGAATGCTTTTGACCTGGCTTTTGTCAGTAACCGCGGTCTGTACCTGCCGTCACCGGAACTGGCACCGGGAAGTCTGGCGGGTTTTATCGCCGTGCTGCTGGCTATTTTTGGCATCATTGCACTGCAACGCTACAACCATTTCCGACAGATACACACCGGCCGGATCTGGCATATCTGGCCTTGGGCGATTGTCATGATCGTTGTATTTCCGGCGCTGGCACACCTGTTTTTCGGGCCTGCATTGCACTGGGACGAGCCTGCACTGCGCGGTTTCAACTTCCGTGGCGGCATGGTGTTGATCCCGGAACTGGCAGCGTTAACGCTGGCGTTATCGGTCTATACCTCAACCTTTATCGCCGAAGTAATCCGCTCCGGTATCCAGTCTGTTTCGCACGGTCAGCATGAGGCCGCCCGTTCGTTAGGTCTGCCGAATCCGGTCACTCTGCGTCAGGTCATTTTGCCGCAGGCGATGCGGGTGATTATTCCACCACTGACCAGTCAGTATCTGAACATCGTGAAAAACTCTTCTCTGGCGGCAGCAATTGGCTATCCGGATATGGTATCGCTGTTCGCCGGTACCGTGCTCAACCAGACCGGTCAGGCGATTGAAACCATTGCTATTACGATGTCAGTCTACCTGATCATCAGCCTGGTAATTTCCTTCCTGATGAACATTTACAACCGCCGTATCGCACTGGTCGAGCGTTAAGGGAATCCCATGACAATGACAACACTTCCTCCGGGAGTCAGAGCCGTGAAGCCCGGTACGCCACTTGGTATCGCCGTGCTCTGGGCGCGTAAAAATCTCTTCTCCAGCTGGTTTAACAGCCTGCTGACTTTGTTCTGTATATGGCTGATGTGGCTGGTGATCCCCCCGTTGTTGAACTGGGTGATTTTCCAGGCCAACTGGGTCGGCACCGCGCGCACTGACTGCACCAAAGCTGGCGCGTGCTGGGTCTTTGTCCATGCACGTTTCGGGCAATTCATGTACGGGCTGTATCCGTTCGATCAACGCTGGCGTATCAACGTCACACTGATCGTCGGTCTGCTGACTCTTGCGCCGATCTTCTTTAAAGCCATGCCCCGGCGCGGACGTTATATCGCGTGCTGGATGGTGCTCTTCCCGATTTTCACCTGGATCATGCTGTACGGCGGTTTCCTGGGGCTGAGTCGCGTCGAAACCCGCCAATGGGGCGGCCTGACGCTGACGCTGATCATTGCCGCAGTCGGTATTGCCGGTGCGTTACCGCTGGGCATTATGCTGGCGCTGGCACGGCGTTCAAGCCTGCCTGTCGTGCGCATTCTCTCAGTGATTTTCATCGAATTCTGGCGCGGCGTGCCGCTTATCACCGTGCTGTTTATGTCCTCGGTGATGCTGCCGCTGTTTATGACCGAAGGGACAAATATCGACAAACTGGTGCGTGCACTGGTGGGGGTTGTGTTGTTCCAGTCCGCGTACGTCGCGGAAGTGGTACGCGGCGGGTTACAGGCGCTGCCGAAAGGTCAGACCGAGGCCGCCGAGTCACTGGCGCTCGGCTACTGGAAAACGCAAGGCTTAGTCATTCTGCCGCAAGCGCTGAAAATGGTGATACCGGGTCTGGTCAATACCATTATCGCGCTGTTCAAGGACACCAGTCTGGTGATCATTATCGGCCTGTTCGACTTGTTTAGCAGCGTTCAGCAAGCCACCGTCGATCCCGAATGGCTCGGCATGTCGACCGAAGGCTATGTCTTCGCCGCCGCCGTCTACTGGATTTTCTGTTTTAGCATGTCGCGTTATAGCCAGCATTTGGAAAGACGCTTTCACACCGGACGTTCCGCACACTGAGGTAAACCATGAGCGACCATCAAGTCACTGAAAACCAAAATATGATGATCACGCTGGAAAACGTGAACAAGTGGTACGGACAGTTCCACGTATTGAAAGATATCAACCTGAGCGTGAAACCGCGTGAACGTATCGTGTTATGCGGCCCTTCCGGCTCCGGGAAGTCAACGACCATTCGTTGCATTAACCATCTGGAAGAGCACCAGCAAGGGCGCATCGTAGTGGACGGCACTGAACTGAACGATGACTTGCGCAATATCGAACGCGTACGCACCGAAGTCGGTATGGTATTTCAGCACTTCAACCTGTTCCCGCATCTGACCGTGTTGCAGAACTGTACCCTGGCACCGTGCTGGGTGCGTAAGATGCCGAAGAAGGAAGCCGAAGAACTGGCGATGCATTACCTGAAACGTGTGCGCATCGCCGAACATGCGCATAAATTCCCCGGTCAGCTTTCCGGTGGTCAGCAGCAGCGCGTAGCCATCGCCCGTTCGCTGTGTATGAAGCCTAAAATCATGCTGTTTGATGAACCCACGTCTGCACTCGACCCTGAAATGGTGAAAGAGGTACTGGACACCATGATTACGCTGGCAGAAGAAGGCATGACTATGTTGTGCGTGACGCATGAAATGGGCTTTGCCAGAACCGTCGCCGACCGGGTGATCTTTATGGATCGCGGGGAGATCGTCGAACAGGCACCACCACTGGAGTTCTTCGCCAATCCGAAATCAGCGAGGACGCGGGAGTTCTTATCGCAGGTGATCCATTAAGCTGAGGCCGCAGCTTGACCGGCATATGAACGGAATGGTGAAGGTTTCGGTTTCTCAATAGCGGTGCTCGCTTAGCGGCTGCCGCCGAAACCGCCCAAAAGGGGAAAGTGCTTTTCCCCTTTTGGATTTCCCCTCGCTTTTTCAACACGCGCTATCGCTCGCTGGCTATGTTTCAGCCACCACAGTGACAGGCTGGAAATCTTGCCGCTGCGCGGTTCCTTCCCTCGGTCCTGGAGCCTCTGGTCTCCAGGCCGCTCCGTTCAGCAAGCTTTCTGAATCGCCCGCAGGCTTTTTTAAAAGAAGATGGTGAGGTTGTGAGGTTAACGTTGAGGCCGGTTCCAAAATATCGCCGGACGAGAGGTGGAAAACCGCGCGGTAGTTTGCGCGGGTTGTAACCCGACGGGAGGGCACCGCGCAGCGGCGGGATTTTGCGGCTGTCGCTGCCGCACCTGAAACATGGCCAGCGAGCGAAGCACGCAGTTAAAAAAGCGCGGAGTCCAGAGGCCCGCGCGTTACCGGGTCTCTGTTCGGTGTGGGCCGACGCCCACAACCTTGAATTTGAACTTAAAGTTTCAGATCTTTTTCAAAAGATCATCACCACATCAGCCCCCCGATCACCGGCGCAATCACGACCGTGACAACCCCCGCCAGCATCATCACCAGGCTCGACACCACACCTTCTTCCGCACCCAGTTCATAAGCTCTCGCCGTGCCCGCACCGTGTGACGCCGCACCGAAACCGGCACCTTTTGCGAGACCGCTTTTTACCGCCAGGCGCAGAAACAGCATATCGCCGACCGCCATACCAAAGACGCCCGTGATCACCACAAACAGCGCCACCAGATCCGGCTGGCCACCCATTTGTTTAGCGGCGGCCAGCGCAAAAGGCGTAGTGATGGAGCGAACCGCCAGGCTGCGCTGGATTTCTTCCGGCAGCGTCAGCATGCGTGCCAACCAGACCGAACTGCTGACGGCAACCACTATCGCCGTCAGCACGCCTGCACTGAGTGACATCCAGTGACGACGGATCACTGCCATATTTTCGTAAACCGGTACCGCAAACGCGATGGTTGACGGCCCGAGCAACCACAGCAACCAGTGCGTTTCACCGATGTAATCCTGATACGACGTATGCGTCACCACCAGCAAAATCACCAGCACGATGGGTGTGAACACCAGCGGCATCAGGAGCAATGTGCGTTTCTGGCGGTACAGTTTTTTGTTGCCGTAATACAGCCCGAGGGTGACCACGAAACACAACATGCTGATCAGTAAATCAGTCACGGTTTGCCTTCCTCGCCGCCAGACGTTGCTCCAGACGATACACTTTATCAACGACCACTGCGGTCGCCCCGAGCGTCAGCATCGTGCTGATACCAATCACCAGAAAGATTTTCCAGCCTTCGATCATCAGCAACTGGGCGTAATTCACCACAGCCACCACGGCCGGCACAAAGAACAACAGCATCTCTGCCAGTAGCCAGCGGGAACCGGCTTTCACCCATTTCACCGGTAAAATACGGAACATAATCAGCAGCAAAAGCATCAGCATCCCGACAATATTGGCAGGCAAAGGCAGATGGAGCGCAGTGACAAGGCGATCGGCTATAACGAATAACACCGCATACAGCACCACCTGAACAGGAATCTGGCAACGGGTCAGCAGGGACGGCGCTTTAGTGCGCAACGCCAACAACATGGGAATAACCTCGAAAGAGGAAAGAGTGAAAAAGAAGTATACGCTGGCAGGAAACCGGTAAAGAAATGAATTAAAATTATAAAAATGATTCCAGTTTGGAATACTTCGTGACTCGCCGATCTGACCGGGAGAATATCCGCCCATGGACGTTCGTACCTTACGCTATTTTGTCGAAGTGGTTCGCCAGCAGAGCTTTACCCGCGCAGCGGAAAAGTTATTTGTCACCCAGCCGACAATCAGCAAAATGCTGCGTCATCTGGAAGAAGAACTGGCATGCACGCTGATTGTCCGCGAAGGACGCCGCTTACGGCTGACCGACAGTGGTCAGGCGTTGTATCAGCGCGGCCTGAATATTCTTGAAGAGTTTCGCCAGCTGGAAGCAGAACTGGAAGACATTAACTCGCTGAAATCCGGTCATTTACGGCTGGGCATCCCCCCGATGGTCGGTACGCAAATCGCGCCGCTTATCGGCAGTTTTCGCCAGCAATATCCCGGCATCGAACTGATTATTTCCGAGTTTGGCGGCCTGACGGTGCAACAGGCGGTGATATCCGGCGAACTGGATCTGGCCCTCACCGCCCTGCCGGCGGACGCTGTGCCTTCTATTGCCTCTCTGCCGCTTTTCAGCCATCCGATGTGTGTGGTGATGCCCCGCACCCCGCACTGGCTGAACAGGACGCGTATGTCGATAAGCGAACTGGCTGAAGAAAGCATCCTGATTTATAACGAAGATTTTGCCCTGTACCGCCAGCTGATGGATGCCTTCGCCTCACACGGTTTTACGCCAAAAATTGCGGCACGCAGCGGGCAATGGGATTTCCTGGCAGCGATGGTACAAACCGGTATGGGTGTGGCGATTTTGCCGGAACCGGTCTGCCAGCGGCTGGATAAAAATGCGCTGATGTGGCTACCGCTGGATCCGCTGATGCCGTGGCAGCTCGGGCTTATCTGGCATCAGGGCAGTTATCTCTCGCACAGTGCGCAGGCCTGGATCACTCTGTGCAGGGATTACTGGAAATAGCGGGAAGTTAGTGGGAAATAAAAACCGCGTGAACGTTGCAGCACACGCGGTTCCTGATATTGCTTGTAACTTTTACACTTCTTTTTCGACTAACAATGCTTCGAGTAAGTCCAGATCATGCAGCAGTTTTTGCAGGGTCTCGTTACTGATTTTCTGCGTGGCGCGCAGATGATAAAGCTCACCACGTTCCGCACGCAATGCAGTCAGACGGAAGCGGCGCTCCAGATTTTCCAGCTTCAGCGCGGTTTCCATATCATCACGGTTTGCCGTGCGTCGTCGTAACGTCCCGATCACCCGCGAACTGATCTCCTTCAGCGTCTGTTCATCGATATTTTCTTCGGTATCTGCCGCCAGACGTTCTTCCATTTTATGCAGGCTTTCGATCGCCACTTCTGCAGCGATCGATTTCGCCATGCGTTCTTCTTCACGGTAGGTCGTGCCGTCAGCCACCACCACACCTCTGAGCAGGAACGGCAAGGCAATCACGCCCGCGATCAGTGAAAAAAGAATGACGCCGGTCGCCAGAAAGACCAGTTGATAACGCGACGGGAACGCCGAACCATCAGCCAGGAATAACGGAATCGACAACACACCGGCCAGCGTAATGGCCCCTCGCACACCCGCAAAAGAGGCCACCCATAGCTCACGCGTGCTGTAGTTGCCAAACAGCAGCGGTTTCTTTTTCAGAAAACGGTTGCTGAAACTCTTCATTACCCACAGCCAGACGAAACGCAGGATCAGCAGCGCAAAATAGATAATCCCGACGTCGGCAAACAGATGCCATGTCACAATAGACGGGTCGTGTGTGGCCTGATCGATAGAGTTCTCAAGGATCCCCGGTAATTGCAGGCCCAGCATGATAAACACCATGCCGTTGAACACAAACTCAAGCATCGCCCACACGCTGTTCGCGCGCAGGCGCATCGCCAGTGGCGCGTTACGTATAATGCCGGACTGGCTGATGGTCATCCCCGCCGCCACTGCGGCCAGAATGCCCGACACACCGATATGTTCGGCAATCAGATACGAGGCGAACGGCAGCAGCAGCAGGAAGACAATTTGTGTCGCCGGATCATCACCGCTCCAGCGGCTCATGATGCGCAGCGATTTACTGTATAACCACGTCACCGCCACACCGGCCATCAGGCCGCCGATCGCCACTTTAAGAAATTCGACCGTTGCACCGCCGACGGTAAAAATCATCGTGCCCATCGCCACAGCAATAGCAAATTTCAGGGAGACCAAGCCGGATGCGTCATTCATCAGCGCCTCACCTTCCAGCACGCCCATGATCGACTTCGGAATACGCCCCTTACCGACAATCCCGCCCAACGCCACGGCATCGGTTGGTGAAAGCACGGCTGCCAGCGCGAACGCGGCCACCAGCGGGATATTCGGCACCATCATATAAATCAGATAGCCAATACCAACGACGGTGAGTAACACCAGCACCAGTGCCAGCCCGAGAATTTCGCGCCCGTGGTGGAGGAATTCGCGGGTCGGGGTTTTCCAGCCATCAGCAAACAGTAACGGCGGGATAAAAAGGACGAGAAACAGCTCAGGATCGAAATCCACATGCAAACCAAAATTTGGCCAGGCCAGCAAGGCACCGACAGCAATCTGCATTAACGGAAGAGGAACCTGAAACGGCAACATTCTGGTGACGACGCCGGAGAGCGACACCACCAGAATCAAAATCAGAATGGTAAAGAAGATTTCCATGCTTTCCTTAGACTCTTGTTTTTATAAATTTCAGCCAGACGCAGGTGAGTGAGTCCGGAGCGAACTAAGGAATAGTAGATCAAAAGGAGATGTGATTTAAATCAGTGCGTGCGGTTACATCAGAGAGGATTTGCTCCTCCCCCTGCGAAGAGGGAGGAGCAAACAGATCAGATCGCCCATCCGCCCGCATAAAACGCCACCAGCGCCACAGCGATAATCACCGTCCCAGCGTTAAGTTTACGCCATTCGCCGGAGAAAATACGGCCAATCACCAGTGCGCTGAAACCGAGCATAATGCCGGTGACAATGTTACAGGTCAGAACAATAAAGACCGCGCAAAGTAACCCTGACATCGCGTCAACAAAATCGCTGAAATCCAGTTTGGTGACGTTGCTGAGCATCAGCAGACCAACGTACATCAGCGCAGGTGCGGTGGCGTAAGCAGGAACCAGATAAGACAGCGGAGACAGGAACAACATCAGCAGGAATAGCACACCGACCACGGTGGCTGTCAGGCCGGTTTTACCGCCAGCCGCCGTGCCGGCTGCCGATTCGATATAAACCGCAGCCGGAGAAGCGCCAACCAGGGAAGCGAAAATACTGCTCACGGAGTCAGCCGTCAGGGCTTTGCCGCCGCTGATGATCTGCCCGTTTTCATCCAGTAGATTGGCCTGACCGGCGACCGCGCGAATGGTGCCGGTGGCATCAAACACCGCCGTCATCACCAGGGCCAGTACACTGGGTAATACCGCAGCTTTCAGCGCGCCCATGATATCCAGATCGAAAATCACCGATTTGCCGTCAGCGCCAGCCAGAGAAGGCATCGCAAACAAACCCTGATATTTCACGGCAGGATCGAAGATCAGGCCGATAATCGAAATCGCGATAATCACCAGCAAGATGCCACCCGGAACACGCAGTTTCTCCAGGCCAAAAATCACCGCCAGACCGAGTAATGTCATCACTACCGGGAAAGAGGTGAACGCGCCAAGTGCCACCGGTAAGCCGTCCAGCGGGTTTTTCACCACCAGGCCAACACCGTTGGCGGCGATCAGTAACAGGAATAAACCAATACCGATACCGGTGCCATGCGCAACGCCTGTTGGCAGATTGCGCAAAATCCACGAACGGATGCCCGTCACCGAGATAATAGTGAACAAGACGCCCATCAGAAATACCGCGCCGAGTGCCACCGGTACGCTGATATGCTGGCCCAAAACCAGACTAAAAGCGGTAAAGGCAGTCAGAGAAATGGCGCAACCAATCGCCAGCGGCAGGTTTGCCCACAGGCCCATCAGCAAGGAACCAAAACCGGCAACCAGACAGGTCGCAACAAATACTGCACTTGGCGAGAAGCCTGCTTTGCCGAGCATGGATGGCACGACAATGACCGAATATACCATCGCCAGGAAAGTCGTTAAGCCCGCTATCACTTCCTGACGGACATTACTGCCACGCGCACTCATTTTGAAAAAAGCATCAAGCGGGCTTTTTGGCGCAACGGCGCTGCCCGCCTGAGGTTGTTGACTCGACATGGAAAATCCTCTGAATGTCTTTACTGATTAGCCGGCGTGGTCATTATGAAACCGTTTCTGCACGTTCCTTTCCTTATTTGTCGTCCTGAATCGCCGGAAACAGCGTCAGTACGGCAAAGCAAACGTTTAACTCGCAGCGCGTATGGCGGGGACTCATTAAAAAAACGCCCCAAATAATTCATGTTGCAGGAAGGCGGCAAGGAAGGGAATCCCGATGAGCTTACTCAGGTAAGTGATTCGGGTGACCGACCGTAGCCAACACGTCTGCAACGTGAAGTATGAAGGGGAGGTACGCAAACGATTATCTCGCCTTTAACCGGCGCACATCAACTGTGAATGGCAATAATTTACCGTTGTCCGGTCAATAAAAACGCGATTGTGGTGGAAATTTATCCGGTGGCAAAAAAGGAAGAAAAAGAGGCGAAATAAATAGCAGGGTATTTATTGTGGTTTATTTTTATCAGGCGCTGATTGCGTACCCCATCACGCGCAATCAATGCCTGAATAATATAAAAGCGCGTAATGGATTAACGTAAAATATTAAATGGTCCGCCGTTTTCCAGCGCCTTCTGATAGGCCGGACGTGCAGTCACATTTGATAGCCAGGCATTCAGTTGCGGGTATTTCCCAAGTCCGGACCGGGCATTGATCGCTTCTATCGGGAAACTCATCTGAATATCTGCTGCGCTGAACTGATAACCGGCAAAATAAGGATGAGTTACCAGGTGCTGTTCAAGATAATCCAGATGAGTATGGATCTGTTTATCCAGATAATTTTTCTGCACGCCCTGCCCGATCGCGCCGGCAATCGGGCGGATCAGCCATGGCATTGGCGGTTGACCCAGACGGCTGAAAATCAGCTTCATGACCAGCAAAGGCATCAGCGATCCTTCAGCGTAGTGCATCCAGTAGCGATATTGCTGACGCTCAGCAAACGCCGTGGGTTTCAGCGTGCCCGCATCGTCATACACCTCCTGCAGGTATTCAATAATGGCGCCGGATTCCGCGAGGATCAGTCCGTTATCTTCCACTACGGGTGACTTGCCCAGAGGATGAATTTTTTTGAGTGATGCCGGTGCCAGCATGGATTTTTTATCCCGCTGATAACGTTTGATTTCGTAAGGAATGTCCAGTTCTTCGAGCATCCATAAGATTCGCTGCGAACGGGAATTATCCAAATGATGCACTGTTAACATAAATGTCTGTCGTCCTGTTTCATTTAATTATTTGTTAACTATAGACAACGCTTTCAAAACGCGTATCTGTTTCGTTTTAAAACCCTCCCTTTCTTCAGGATTAATTTATCAAAAAACTTTTTATTTGATTAAAATCACTTACGGATTAATCTTAATTACACGAAAAAAATATCGTAAGTTCATTCGCCTTTAATAATTCTTAATGCCATTATCGCCGGATAAAAATCAGCCCGTCGCTATCGACTCTCTCTTTGTGGAGCCTCACATGTTTTCCAGTAATTACAACAATGTGCTTGTGATGTTTTCGTTCATTGTTGCAATGCTTGCCTCTTATACCGCGCTAGATATGGCGGGCCGGGTCGCCACCACGGAAAGAAGGGCTTCCCGACTTTGGTTAACAGGTGGCGCCATTGCAATGGGCATCGGCATCTGGTCGATGCATTTTATCGGCATGCTGGCTTTTAATTCCCCGATGCCGATGGGTTATGACCCTTTCATCACCCTGCTTTCTATGGTGATCGCCATCATTTCCTCAGCCTTCGCGCTGTGGCTGGTCTGTCTGCAGGAATTACCGACCAGACGATTATTTGCCGGTGCCTTACTGATGGGCGGCGGTATTGCCGCTATGCATTACACCGGTATGGCCGCCATGCAGATGATGCCGCCCATTACCTACGATTACCGCTGGGTGGTGCTCTCTGTTGTTGTTGCGATTGTCGCTTCCGGCGCGGCGCTGTGGATGGCATTCAATTTGCGCCAGCAGTCGCCTAATGTCCGCCTGCTGCGCATCAGCGCTGCGGTGATAATGGGCACCGCGATTGTCGGTATGCATTACATCGGCATGGAGGCAGCCCGATTCCCGACGGACAGTCACAGTATGGCAGCGTTCAGCGGCGTGGATAATAACTGGCTGGCGTTACTGGTGATTGTGGTCACGCTGGCGATTCTGGCCATCACCTTGATCATCTCTATTCTCGATGGCCGGATGCAGGCACGCACCTCAATTCTGGCGTCTTCGCTGGCACAGGCAAACCGCGAGCTGACCCAACTGGCGCTGCACGACAATCTGACCCGTTTACCTAATCGTTTGTTGCTGGAAGACCGCATGAGTCAGGCACTTCAGAAAGCGTTGCGTGGTGAATCGCAATTTGCGGTACTGTTTCTGGATCTCGACGGGTTTAAAGCGGTTAACGATGCCTTCGGCCATCACATCGGCGATCAGCTGTTAATTTCCGTCACTGAACGTCTGCAATCACAGCTCCGGGCGGCGGATACGCTGGCGCGTCTCGGCGGCGATGAATTTGTACTGCTGGTTGAAATCACCGAACCGACCGATGCGTCACAACTGGCCGATAAGCTGGTACATCTGATTGCACGTCCGTTTTATGTTTCCCGCTATGAACTGCTGGTCTCTGCCAGCGTGGGGATTGCAGTATATCCGGGCGATGGAGAGAATGAGCGCGAGCTGATGCTCAATGCCGACGCCGCGATGTATCACACCAAAAATTCCGGTCGCAACGGCCACAGTTTCTTCCAGCCGTCGATGAACGCCAACGCGCAGAACCAGTTGCAGATGCTCAATGATTTGCGTCTGGCGATTGAACACCATGAGCTGCGCCTGCACTATCAGCCAAAATTTATTGCGCCTTACGGGCCGGTGAGCGGCTTCGAAGCACTGCTGCGCTGGGAGCGCGGGGGTAACATCCTCAGCCCTGATGTGTTTTTGCCGCTGGCAGAAAAAACTGGCCTGATTATTCCGATCGGCGAATGGGTGCTGAACGAAGCCTGTCGCCAGTTGCGGGAATGGCATATGGCCGGGCATACGCAATGGACGGTGGCGGTGAATCTTTCCACATTGCAATTTGAACAGACGAATCTGGTCGAAATGGTGATAGAAACCATTGAACGCCATCAGATCCCGCCTGAAATGCTCACGCTGGAAGTCACCGAAACCACCGCCATGCGCAACCCGGATAGCAGCGTAGAAATTCTGGAGCGCCTGACACAGTACGGCGTAAAAGCCTCGATTGATGATTTCGGTACCGGCTATTCCAGCCTGCTCTATCTGAAACGTCTGCCCGCCAGTGAGCTGAAAATCGACGGCGCATTTATTAACGACCTGATTGCAGGCAGCGAAGATGCCAGTATTGTTTCTGCGATCATCGCCCTCGGCCAGACGCTGAATCTCAAAGTGGTGGCCGAAGGCGTTGAAACTACCCAACAGCAGGAATTCCTGACGCAACTGGGCTGCGATACCTTGCAGGGTTATCTTCTGGGACGTCCGATGACGCCCCAACAAATTGCCCAACACCCCGATACGGACTGGGAGTCAAAACTCCCCCTGACGCATAAAGGCTGATGCGCGCGGCTCAGGCTGTCGCCGTGCGGAAAAACCGCACGGCGTTGCGCAAATCAATGCTTTGTTCCGTGAGGGATTGCGCCGCTGCCGCCGCCTGCTCCACCAGTGCGGCATTCTGCTGGGTAACCCGATCCATCTGATCAACGGCAATCCCCACTTCGTGAATACCGGTGTGCTGCTCAGAACTTGCCGTCGAGATTTCCCGGACAATTTCTGCCACTTTATTCACCGAGCTGACGATCTCACTCATGGCTTTACTGGCGCGATCGGCCTGCTGTGACCCTTCGGCAATTTTGCTGACGGTGCCCTGGATCAGATCTTTAATTTCTTTTGCCGCCTGCCCGCTTTTTTGCGCCAGCACCCGCACTTCACTCGCTACCACCGCAAACCCTTTGCCCTGCGTACCGGCACGCGCCGCCTCCACAGCAGCGTTCAGCGCCAGCAGGTTGGTCTGGAAGGCAATGCCTTCAATCACGCTGATGATATTGATGATTTCATTCGAACTGCCCGAAACATCACGCATATGCGCCTGCATCCCCGTCACAATTACGCCGCCCTGAGACGCCGTTTTCGAGGTTTCCAGCGCCAGCTGACTCGCCTGCCGGGCATTCTCGGCATTCTGGCTGACAGTCATGGTCAGGTTTTGCATATTGGAACTGGTCTGCACCAGCGAGGCCGCCTGTTCTTCGGTGCGCTGTGATAAGTCCACGTTGCCTTGTTCAATTTCACTGGCGGCATGATTGATGGATTCACTGCCTTCCATAATCTGATGAATGGTTTTATTCAGTTGCTGATTCATGCCGTTCAGCGAAGCCAGCAAACTGCCACTATCACCCGGTTTCAGCGTGATTTTTGCCGCCAGATTACCGGCGGCAATTTCACGCATGATAGATGCGGCATATGCCGGCTCCCCGCCGAGCTGCTTCACCAGCGTGCGCGCCAGCAGCAGCGCCATGGCCAGTGAAAGAATAAAAGCCACACAGACCAGCACTAAAAACATCGCGCTGGCCGTATGGTAACTGCTGCGGGCATCCGCTGCCGCCGTTTCACTGTTGGTCAGCTCGTTTTTGACCAGCGTTGCCAGATCCGCCATCAGTTGTGTACGGTATTTACGTGAGTTATCGCCACTGATTTGTGTGGCCTGCGCAATATCATTGCGCTCAACTGCCGCAATAACCTGATTATTCGCCAGCGAAAACTGCTCAAAATTAGCGACGATCTGCTTAAACAGATCTGACTGACTGCCGCCGCTGTTGAGCTTCAGATACGCATTTTCCGCGTTTTTAAAGGTGGCCACTGCCTGAAGGATTTCGCCCCGGTGCCCGTCACGCGGAGCACCCTCCGGCGAGGCGATATATTGCACCTGCTGCAGGCGTAACTCTGCCAGCGTGCCACGCATCACCAGCGGATACTGCACACCGGGAAGCCGGTAAGCGCGGTAGTTTTCAATCTGCTGATTGCTGCTGTTAAGCAGCCAGGCTGACATCGCCGCCAAAATTAACAGCAAACTCAGGACGAGTGCAAATGCACCCAGCAAACGGGCAAGTATGGAAAGGTTGATGATCTTTTTCATCTGGGCACATCGGAAAGTCAGTGACAGGAAACACTCATAACGGCCGGAACAGAGGGAACTTTAGTGAAAATGAAACTATATTTCATTTTGTTAAATGCTGACTTTCGAAATGTAATTTTAGGGTTACCGGACGAATTTTTCATGTTACCGGCCAGCGTTAAAAATAGGATCTGACAGACGTTTCGACAATTTGCTCTCTCATAAAGAGAGAGCGATTACCGCCACTTACTTCGGTTCAAATCCGGGCCATAGCGGAATGACTGCCGATAGCAGATCCGCCGTGCCGGCGGCTACTGACATATGGCGATAATCCTCAATGCCGTCTGCGGTGCTGGCAAATTTGACCACAGTGTCCAGTCCGGCTTCCTGGCACAGCACCGTGCCACCTGCAATGTCCCACAGCGTCGTGCGGCGTTGCAAATGCCCGCCGATAATACCTTTTGCCGCAAACACCATGCCGACGGTCGTGCAGCGATAGCAATGCACCGACCAGTCTGCTGCACGCAGGCCCTGATAAAATGCCGAGGCTTCGTCGAGTTTGTCGTCCGAGCTGTCACCCAGCGACACAATCTGCACATCTTCAAAACGATCATCACGACGAAACAGCTTGCCGTTGAGGAAAATCCCCTTGCCGGATTCTGCCGCAAACAGATCGTTTAATACCGGCAGCGCCACAATACCGATCAGCGGCTTTTTATTCTCTACCAGTCCGAGTGATACGCCCCACAGCGGCGAACCACGCAGGAAATTCGACGTTCCGTCGATCGGGTCGATCACCCAGCAGGGGGCATCCGTCAGTACGCCCCCCATCTCTTCACCGATCACCGCGTCCTGCGGGAAATGCTGCGCCAGCTGGCTGCGGATAAACTGCTCGACCGCCACATCAGCTTCAGAAACGAAATCCTGGGTGCGTTTACTGCTGACCTCGATGGCGTCCCGGCGGTTAAAAAAACCCAGCGCCAGTTCAGCGGCCTGTGCCGCAATCTGACCGGCAATCGCCAGACGCGCCGACATCGTTGTGTTCGTCATCATAAATCCTGATTTTTCAGTCTGAAGGAAGTAAGTCACCTTTATAGAATGCACCGGAATCGATGAATAAAAAATGACAAGCTGTCACTTGCCAAACCAGTGCTAAACATTCTATATCTGTGGGCTGCCACTTTCTGAAGCCTGCCGGAGGCTGTCATGCCAGATGCCGCTCATTGGTTCCCCTTTCTGTTAATTTGCCTCGGGCTGGTGTTAACGCCTGGCCCGAATATGATTTACCTGATTTCGCGCTCGCTGTGTCAGGGGCCGAAAGCCGGTCTGATTTCCCTGGGGGGCGTTGTGCTGGGCTTCCTGTTTTACATGCTGTTTGCTGCGCTCGGTATTACCGCGCTGGTGATGGCGGTGCCATTTGCCTATGACGCCCTGCGTATCGGCGGTGCAGCGTATCTGCTGTATATGGCGTGGCAGGCGGTCAGACCCGGTGGCCGCTCACCGTTTCAGGTCAGGGAGTTACCACGTGACAGCAATAAAAAGCTGTTCACCATGGGGCTGGTCACGAACCTGCTGAATCCGAAAGCGGCGGTATTATATCTGACACTGTTGCCGCAATTCATCGTGCCGGAACAGGGGCATGTGCTGGCACAGTCACTGATTCTTGGTGGCTCGCAAATTCTGATCAGTGCGTCAGTTAACGCACTCATTGCGCTTTCGGCCGGTTACATCGCCGTTTTCCTGGCAGGACGGCCTGTGTGGATGATCATCCAGCGCTGGTTTATGGGTGCAGTGCTGGGCGGACTGGCAGTGCGTATGTTGCTGGACGGACGTAAATAACCGGCCATTTGTCACCGGTTATATTCAGTTTCGCACCAACGCTATATAATCCTCTGCATAACGAAATCAGAGGATTTTTCCGTGCACCCATTTTCATTGCGTTTTTTGCCCTCGGTTACCCTGCTCGGGCTGGCCCTGAGCCTGTCTTCCCCTTCCGTTTTTGCCACCCGCCAGATAACCGATCAGCTCGGCCGTCAGGTCACGCTTCCTGATCAGGTTAACCGTGTCGTCGTATTGCAGCATCAGACCCTCAACTTGCTGGTTCAATTGGATGCCACTAAAGATATTGTCGGCGTACTGAATAACTGGCAGCGGCAACTGGGCAACGGTTATGTACGCCTCGCGCCGGAACTGGCGAAAACACCGGTGGTCGGCGACCTGACCAGCGTGAATCTGGAAAGTCTGGTGGCACTGCATCCGCAAGTGGTATTCGTCACCCACTATGCACCGCAGGAAATGATCGACCAGATCAGCCAGACCGGGATCGCCGTCGTGGCGGTTTCACTGCGTGATGATCCGAAAGGCGAAGAACACATGATGAACCCGGTCCTGCCTGATGAAGATAAGGCGTATACCGAAGGACTGAAGAAAGGTATTGCGCTGATTGGCGAAGTCGTCAATCACCAGAAACAGGCACAGGCGTTGATCGACTATACTTTTTCTCAGCGCCAGTTAACCGCCGGGCGGCTGAAAGGTGTTCCGGCCAATCAGCGGATCCGCACATATATGGCAAATCCCGATCTGACCACTTACGGTTCCGGCAAATATACCGGCCTGATGATGGCCCATGCCGGTGCGATGAACGTTGCTGCCGCGACGGTAAAAGGGTTTAAGCAGGTCGCGCTGGAACAGGTGATCGCCTGGAACCCGCAGGTGATCTTCGTACAGGATCGTTATCCGGAAGTGGTCGGGCAGATCACCGGTGATCCCAAATGGCAGAGTATTGATGCGGTCAAAAATCACCGTGTTTATCTGATGCCGGAATATGCCAAAGCCTGGGGCTATCCGATGCCTGAAGCGCTGGCGATTGGCGAACTGTGGATGGCGAAGAAACTCTACCCGCAAAAATTTGCTGACATTGATATGCACAAACAGGCTGATGCTTATTATCAGCGCTTCTACCGCACAGATTTTAAATCGGCGGCAGATGCGGCGCGCGCGGAGAAATAGCCTCGTCTCCGGCGCTTTACGCGGAGGCAATGTGATAAGGAGACCTGATGACAAAGACGATTAAAGTGCTGGCGGCAGGGAGTTTGCGCCGCGCATGGGCACCGTTGTGCGATGCCTTTACGGAAGAGACGGGCAACAAAATCGACGTAGAATTCGGCCCCGCCGGGCTGTTGCGCGAACGGATCGAACAGGGCGAAAAGGTCGATCTGTTTGCTTCCGCCAACACCGCGCATCCGCTGACGTTGCAGCAGCACGGTAAGGCGCTGGAAGTGGAGGCCTTTTGCGGTAACAGCCTGTGTGTCGCCGCCCGAAAAGGGCCGGAACTGGAGAAACTCAACTGGCTGAGCGTGTTGCTGGATCCCCGTTTTCGTCTGGCGACGTCCACACCGCAAAGCGATCCTTCCGGTGATTACACCTGGCAGATGTTCGAACTGATTGAAAGGCGGCATCCTGATGCCGGGGCGATTTTACGCAACAAAGCACTGCGTCTGGTGGGCGGTGAAAAATCGGCAAAAATCCCGGCAGGTAAACTGGCGGCAGAATGGCTGATCTGCAGCGGTCAGGCCGATGTTTTCATCGGCTACACCAGTTATGCCACGCTGTTACGGGAAAACGACGCGCTGGAAGTCTTCAATATTCCGGCAGATTATAACGTGCGGGCCCGTTATGCGCTGGCGACCTGCACGGAGAAAGGGAAACCGCTGGCAGACTTTATTCTTTCAGAAACCGGCCAGCGTATTTTGCAGAACGCAGGTTTTTGCGGAAAACATGCGGTAATGCCGGAATAGAGGACCTACAACCATGCCTTAGTGATCGAGGTCTCTTTCCTTCATTGCCCGCTGACGGTCGTAATACTCATCTTCAGCGGCAGTGATTTCATCGAGCAGCGAATCCACATCGGCTTTATGCGTATCTTCGGTGAACAGCCCGGTCAGAATAGTTTCCGGCGTCAGTTTGCCGTCTTCGTACAATGCCCAGATTTCTTTGGCGAAGCGCGTTTCCAGCAGCTGCGGTGCGAACCGGCCGTAGTACTCCGTCATGTTATTCACATCGCGTTCGAACATCGATTCGGCGTGATTATTGGCAGCGGCATCGACGGCCTGCGGCAGGTCGATAATCACCGGCCCTTCGGCATCCATCAGCACGTTAAACTCCGATAAGTCACCGTGAACGATACCGGCGCACAGCATGCGCACGATGTTGCGGATCATGGTCTCAAAATCGGCTATCGCTTCTTCTTCCGTCAGGATGACGTCACTGAGGCGCGGCGCGACCACGCCGTCAGCATCGGTGATAAGCTCCATCAGCAGCACACCGTCCAGACAAATGTAAGGTTGCGGCACGCGCACACCGGCATTCGCCAGACGGAACAGCGCATCCACTTCGGCTGTCTGCCAGGATTCTTCCTGCTGTTTACGCCCGAACTTTGACCCTTTTTGCATCGCACGCGCGTTGCGGGTGTTACGGACTTTACGGCCTTCCTGATACTGCACGGCCTGTTTGAAGCTACGTTGTGTCGCTTCTTTATACACTTTGGCGCAACGGATCTCTTCACCGCATAACACGGTGTAAACGTCGGCCTCTTTGCCACTTTTCAGTCGACGGACCACATCATCAATCAGGCCGTCATCCACCAGAGGTTGGATTCTATTTGGGATTTTCATGCAGCCTTGTACCTTATTTCAGCGCATGAGGGAATGACCTGCGCAATATTCCCTGCATTACACACCAGACACGCCGTTCGCGTCATCCTTTCTGATCCTTATCGCTCACTGTTCTCAGGGGTACAGTTTAACGTAGTGGCGATGGAGTGGATACTTTATGCACATACGTTATCACTTTTTAGCCGTTCTTTTCACCGGTAAAACCCCTCAGAATTTTATTGCAACAGCATTAAATTTGGCTTAAATAATTAATTCACGCCCGATAATTATTTCCTTCTGTAAGTAAAATCTGCGGTGAGAAAATTTTTATGCTTCCGGAACTTTTTATCAATTTTAAGCTTTTCGTGCTGTTTACCCTTCGTTTATTTAAGCCCAAAAATGGTATACGTTCCGTTTACAATAGAGGTGGTACTGTGCCGGTAATTTCCCGTTGCAGGTCTTTCTGATATGAATACTATTTTAATAACCGGTGCCACTGGTTTTGTTGGCGGAGCTGTCGTCGAATATTTTCTGCGCCAGCAACTTACCACCAATAATGCATTATTACTCTTAGTCAGGGCTGACGATAAAGCGACGGGACTCGCCAGAATTATTGATAACCTGAAGAAATTTGAATTAAATGATGCCCATTTTTCTGCACTGAATGAGCAATCTATATTGACCGGTGACCTGGCCGAACCGGAAAGTTTTATTCATGACTCACGTTTAGATAATGTCACGCACGTTATTAACTGCGCTGCGATCGCCTCTTTTGGCAATAATCCGGCTATGTGGCGCGTAAATGTCGAAGGTTCACTGACCTTCGCCAAACGCATGGCACAGGTCAAAGGTTTGCAGCGATTTGTGCATGTCGGCACGGCAATGGCATCAATGCCGGATAAAGACAGCGTTTTCTACGAAGGTATGCCGGACAACGAACAGAACGAAGATCTGGTGCAGTACACGGCTTCCAAGCGCGCGATTGAGAATCTCGTCCGCGCCGAATGCCCGTCGCTGCCGTTCGTGGTTGCCCGACCGTCAATTATCGTCGGCCACACTCAGCATGGTTGCCAGCCTTCAAGCAGCATCTTCTGGGTGTTCATGATGGCAATTAAACTGAAGAAATTCACCTGCACGCTCGACGATCAGGTGGATGTCATTCCGGTAGACTATTGCGCGATGGTGCTGGTAAAACTGTGTCTCGCCAAAAGCCTCAGCCATAATTTCTATCATATTTCTTCCGGCGAAGAGATGTGTACACCATTTCATGAAATAGATACTTCGGTGGCAAAAGCCAATAATGCCCCGCGGATTATCAGTGAATATGAACAAATCAGTTATCAGGAATTTACCGGCATCCGTAAACAATTTAAAGATGTACTCGGCCCGTGCAATGATAAAATCATTCTACGCGCAATTAAACTTTACGGCGGGTTTGCGCAGTTAAACGTGAAATTTGATAATTCCCGGCTACTGGACATGGGTATTCCAAAACCCGCCGCCTTCAATAGCTATATTGATAAATGTGTTTCCTCAACCCGCGGTCAGTCTATTAGTGAACTGATGCAGGTGGATTTTAAATAAACCCGGCGTCTGTTAAATAATTAATATTTCCTGACATCATTCTCGTGGCATTCAGGCGGCAACTGAATGAGACCCCGGGAGCTTACATAAGTAAGTGACCGGGGTGAATGAAGGCAGCGTGAAGCATGACGGGGATCAGACTAAGCCATTGCGGCCATAGAGACGATATCCCTCGCGCTGATTGAGCCGGTCATAATAGGCTGTCACTGCCGGTAAGGCCGGACGCGACATGGGTGTCATCGACCAGCGGTTCACCGACAGCCCGATGGGAATATCCGCCAGCGTAAAATTATCGCCCAGAATATAATCGCCGCTACGCTGAAGTTGTTCTTCGAGCATTTGCATGTGACGGTTCCATTCACTGACACCGGCGTCAATCAGTGCCGGATCCTGATGCTGCGGGCTGTTGCGCGCCAGCGCCGGAAACGCATAACGCCAGGAATTATTCAGTTCACCGGCTTGCCAGTCCATCCACTGCTCGGCCAGGGCACGACGTTTCGGGTCGGATGACAGCAAATCTTCACGTCCTTCACGCGCCGCCAGATACCGGCAAATCACGTTGGATTCCCACAGGACAAACTCGCCATCGATCATCACCGGCACCATCGCATTCGGGTTCAGCGCCTTAAATTCCGCTGTCTGGACAGACTGAAAACCCGAACCATACTGCTCCTGTTCAAAGTCCAGCCCCAGTTCATGACAGGTCCACAACACTTTACGTACATTGATCGACGGTGATTTACCCAGAATCTTTAGCATGGTTGCTCCTGTTAATGTGATGCATGAATAGCCGGTCACGACGGACGAACGAAGATCCGCGTGGCTGAGCCATGATAAGTGGTATCGGTTTGAGCCACGAAACCGCACTTTTCCGCCAGACGAACGGAGGCCTGATGTTCCGGCGCAATAATGCAGCATAGCTGGCGATCGACATGTGCACCGGCCCAGTTCAGCACCGCCTTTGCCGCTTCAAAGGCGTAACCTTTGCCGTGAAATGCCGGCGAAATCACCCACCCCATTTCTGCCATGCCATTGAGCGATGGCGTGATGTCACGCTGATAATCCGCCAGACCCATTTCGCCGACAAACGCACCTTCTGTACCCTGCAATTTTTCGAACACAATCCAGTAACCAAAACCGAGCATCTGCCAGTGACCCGGATAACGCAACAGGCGGCTCCAGCTGGCTTCGCGACCTGACGGTGTACCACCGATATATTTCACGACGGCCGGATTGGCCCATTGCGCGGCAATGTATTCAAAATCATCAATATGATGACCCCGTAAAATCAGACGTTCGGTTTCGATAACGGGAGCGGAGGTCTGCATGGTTTTTCCTGAATAAGGTGAAGAACCATTACGTTAGCACCGTAATTGCCCAGACAGGAAGAGAGGTTTTAGCAGGAAATAAAAATCAGGTAATAATGCCGCCACGCAGCGCCGTCGGCGTTATGCCGCGCACAGATTTGAAGCGGTTACTGAAATGACTGGCAGAGCTGAAACCGCATTCGAGCGCGATTGTGGTGATGTCCATCCGGCTGGTTTTTAGCAAATTTTCCGCGCGGATCAGGCGGGCATTCATCACGTACTGGTGCGGCGCCATCCCCATGCTTTGTTTAAACATGCGGGCAAAGTGGAATTCGCTGAGTTCTGCCAGCGCGGCAAGCTCCGGCAGTAATAAAGGCTCCGCGAGATGGGTATGAATATAATCTTTCAGGCGGTTGAGAATATGCGGTGCCAGACCGCCGCGTACCGTTGGCAGCGCCCATTGCAGACGGGTGTAATGTTTCACCAGATGCGCCATCAGCAGATTGGCGGCGCTGCTCAGCATCAGCTGATTACTGTTTTCCTGCCACTGACTGCTGAGCAAAAAGTGGCGATATAATAACGTAATTTGCGGATCTTCTTCGAATGTGCGTTCTTCCAGCTCAATCGCTGCCGGGCTGCGATCCCAGGTCTGCTCCACCAGATGCCGCAGATGTTCGTCGGAGCAATACAGATGCACAAACGATAAATCGTCGCGCACATCCCAGCTCGACATACTGCCTTTGGGCATCAGACAAAAACGATCCGGCCCGCCGCCGTTACGCCAGCCACTGCGGGTTTTGTGATAACACTCGTAGCCATCGGCCACGTACAGGCTCAGCGTATGGTGATCGGCGCTTTCCTGATTCACGATGTCATTTTTATTCGACCACGCCGCCAGCTGAATGCCGGAACCCAGCGCCACACTGTCATGCAGAACCGCTTTATGCTGACGCAGCGTTTCGAAAGCCTGATAAACCTTAGTCATGACATGCCCGTGTGGAAGAAAGATGACGCTCATTTTACGGTTTTTCCCCGCCGCAGAGCCAGATCTTGCTGAGCTGGTGACCGGAAAAATGCGCAAGAATATGCAACTCAGCGCAAATCGCTGAAAGCCAGACGCCTGCCGTTACCGCAGAATTCCCTCAGTCATTACTTTTCGGGTGAGAGAATTCTATGAACGCACTGCTTTATATTTCGGTGATCCTGATCTGGGGCACCACCTGGTTTGCGATTTATCTGCAACAGGGGGACGTACCGGTGACGGTGTCCGTTTTCTACCGTTTCCTGCTGGCTGCGGTGATCATGCTGCTGGCATTGCTGGCAACACGCCGGTTGCGCCGCCTGGCGCTGAAAGATCACCTGTTCTGCGTGGTTCAGGGTTGCTGCGTTTTTTGCTTCAATTTTTACTGCTTCTATCACGCCGCAGCCTACATCACCAGCGGGCTGGAATCGGTGATTTTCTCGATGGCTGTACTGTTTAACGCCTTCAATGGCATGCTGTTTTTCCGCCAGAAACTGGCTCCGGCAGTGATCCCGGCGTCGGTTCTCGGGCTGGCAGGCATTATCACATTGTTCTGGCATGATCTGAGTGCGGCACACATTGCACCGGAACTGCTAAAAGGCATCGGCCTCAGCCTGCTCGGCACCTACGGCTTCTCGCTGGGGAATATGATCAGTTCACGCCATCAGCGTCACGGGCTGGATGTGCTTTCCACAAACACCTACGCAATGTTTTACGGCACGGCAGTCATGGGCGCGCTGAGTCTGGTGCAGGGCGCTTCCTTTGCCATCGACCTGACACCGCAATATCTCGGCTCACTGGTTTATCTTTCCGTGTTTGGTTCGGTACTGGCCTTCGGTATTTACTTCACACTGGTTGGCCGTATCGGTGCCAGTCAGGCGGCCTACAGCACACTGCTGTTCCCGCTGGTCGCGCTGACGGTTTCAACATTTTATGAAGGTTATCAGTGGCACACTAATGCGGTTATCGGGCTGGCGCTGATACTGCTGGGGAATCTTGTGATGTTCTGTCGCCCAGGCTGGCGGGGGATGTTCAGGAGGAAGGCTGTTGTGGTTTAAGTAAATCCAGTAACGTCACACAATTGGCAAGGTCGCCGCAAACCGGCAGCCTTAGCCTTCATTGATATATGACACAGCTTCACTGACTGTAAAAATAGTCCAACCGGGCAAAAAAACGGGCTCCAGATTTACAGCAATTTTTTCCGATACCCAGGCAGCATCCAGAGTTATTTCTCTACCCTGCCCCGCATTTTCTATCTGATAACCCAGCTTGGGTAATGGATATTTCTTCATTTCTAATATATTAATATCGCCATGAATAGAAGTATCAGTAAGGGAATAAACGTCACTCCAGGTATTGACGTTATTAACGCCTTGTTGTAGTCGGCAAGCCTTTATAACTTGCATATCCGATGATGAAAGGAACATCCATCCATGCTGCGGTTTTTTCCGGTGACAATCGCGACAAACGACTTCTAGATTTTCTTCCGTATTATTATATTTCACACCATCTTTGTGGTGTACGTCGCACAAATTACGGTGTGAACTCATATCAACACCACAGTCACTGCATACAAAACCACTTCTCTTTCTTATCCTGTTAGATATTTCTTTCCAGTCTTCAGTATAGCCGCTATTTGTGGCGTTATATAAACCTTTAGGCATATAGCTAAAACAAGTACTGTAATGAGAAAAGAAATCTTTGAGCACAAAAGAAGCAAACACAATATGTCTAACGGCCTTATTAGCGCTTTCACGATAATTCAATTTCTCCAGACAATTTTTACAGACTTTAAGTTCGATATCCTGATGTTTTCCATGGCCATCGTCGATTTCGAAAAATCCATCAAGTCGGTTTGTTGCATGATAGCGACCAAAACGACCGTCCTGCCGCATAGTATCCAGCGTTTTACACCATGCAATATGAAATTTATTGCCTCTACCAGGATCAGCTATTGCAGAATCATATATTTGACTATGATCTCGTATATAAAGTAGAACCTGACGTCCCTTAAATGAAATCAACCCTGTGCCGGCATCCAACTCACTAATGTTGATTTTTATACCGCTTTCCAATTCAACATCTAAAGGTTCAAAACTCACTGACTTTTCGCCCAAAATAAAACCCGATCCTTCTGGTAGCATGCGTTTTCCCAGCCGGATTAATTCAGATAAGTTAATATTAAGTTTCATTATATTACTCCTGAATTATCCGTCGAATCTGCAACTCAGCATTAGTGACGACTTTAAAGGTGACTCGTCTTGAGCGGCTCGGGTCTTCTCTGCCAGAAGCGTTAAGCACGGGGTGTGATGATGAGTAACCTACTGCTGAAAAATGAGATTTTATCCAAGGCCGCTGGCTTTTAATTTCATCCATTTCATAGACATATTCCAGTACTGTTCGGGTTCTACCTTGCGACAATTCCATATTGTTAAAATAAGCAACATCACGGTCAGATGTCCCGGTCCAGTCACTACTGGTATGGCCTTCAATTCTGACTTCAGTAATATGTTCTTTAAATTTATCAAGTACGGTAAGATACCGGGGAAAGAAGTTATCGAGAGTAGACTTAAATCCTAATTGAAGATCCGAGCTACCTGTTCTGAACAATACATCTGGGGATTTGAAACGAAATTCTAATGTTTGCTTATCAATTTCAGCATCCCAGTCAGGCAGATCTTTGGCAAACTCCATTTCAAGCGCATTATAAAGTTCTATTTGTGCATTCTGATAAGCAACGGCGACTTCTTTGATCTTATTTTTTTCTACCTGAACATAGTGCATATAAGCAACAGAAATAAAAAGGAACACCATCATTAACCCCGCCATCAGATCTGACATGGATATCCAGTGTTCATTGTCCTGTTTTTTAACTTCCACAGGTTTACCTAAGAATTTCTCCATTTTTTACCTGCGCTCATTGCTGTTAATCATCGACTTAAGTTGCCCCATAACAACCTGATATTCTTTAATTAACTGGTCATAGTTATTTATGAAGCCTTTACTGATCGAAATAAGTGAATCAGCCAGGATTTGTAATTCACGATTCATTTCACGATCGGTTGCCTCTCCGAAGGCTTTGAGCTGACTATTGATTGCCTCTCCAAAACGACCTAGGGAATCATTAACATGTTCGGTAAGTCCGGAGTTTGCCTTATCAAACGAACTCTGCAGAGTATCCAGCATATTGCTCGAATTACTTTTCAACGCGCCAGAAAGTTCATCAGACTGAGTTTTCATCATTGCGGAAAGGTCCGCAGAATGATCTTTCAGTTTTCCTCCCATGTCGGATACAGAGATTTGCATCGAAGTAAGAAGTTCAATGGCGCTGGACTTCATTTCCTCCACAGTTTCTCCAAGAGAGGATGTCAGGACTTCTGAGGAGTTCGCTACGTCATGTGCCATAGAAGCAAAAGATTGCTGGGTTTGCGTTACGGAGTTTCTGAAACCTTCTGCACCTTCATCCAGAGCAACACGCATAGAGTTAGCATTGACCAACAACTGTCCGCCAGTCTGTTCCAGCGAAGCACTGACACTTAAAGCACCGGCTTTTAATTGTTCCCCAACTTCATCCAGTTTCATTTGAATTGCAGGGACAGCTTCGGTGGCTTTATCTCTTAAGGTCGCGAAAGCGTCTAAATGCCTTGAAAGTTCATCAATCTGATGCTGATTGACCTTCAATACATTTTGCAGTTCTGCCATTGCGAGAGGGATTTCTTTGCACTCTTCCCAAATACCCGCGACAGAATTTTTTGTCTCCATAAGCGAATCAACACTTTGCTTATATTGCTCACTCATCACTTCGACTTGGTCTTTATAAGCACCTTGCCATTCAACGAGTTTTTTAACAGAACTGTCTAAGGCCTTAAAATTCTCACCAAATTGTTCCGTAAGGTTATTATTAAAATCGACAATGACTTTTCTCAGGGCATCGATGATTTGCTCTGTTGCGCCTTTTGCCATCAAATCGCCAAAGTGAGTCAGTTCAGCCCATAATTTCTGACTGAACTCTTCATGATGATTTCTTTGCAATTTAGAAATATCACCCATGTCAGTGCGCAACAATTTCAATTGCCCCACTAAAGAGACCTCATCATTTCCATCAAAACCGAACGCAATTCGTTCTAAAAGCTTGTGCTGCGACTGGAGAACCTGGTGAATATGATCAGGCGTCACCGCTTCTGGCTGGGCTACATTCATACCGTTTGGCCGGGGGGAGGAGAGCATCGTATCTAAAATATTAAATGCTAGAGCACCTAACATACCGACAATACTTGTAATAAATGCTGTTTTTAATCCCCCCAATAAGACAGGAATGCTGCGTTCTATATTGGTTGTATCGAAATGCAAAAGTCCAATCACGACCCCTACGAAGGTCCCCAAGATCCCAAGCGCAGTCATTAAAGTCGGTGCGTATTCCAAAAAACGGGGTGATTTACTCTTATACCTGGCATATAAAGCACCAAAAAAAACGAGTACAACAGCCCAAATAAAACAATCGGTTATCGTTGATGAATCCATTGCACTTAACAAAGATTCCAGCACTTTTGACAGCATTGTGATCCTTTTGGAACATGAAAGAAGCAAACGCCGAAAGGCTATGCTTGAATTAACTATTGCTGTGAATTCTGAAAACAATCGTTATCAGAAAAAGGGGACATAAAATACCAAGAAAGTTGCAATAAAGGCATGATAAATATCATTTACAACGGATTATTACTTTTACTGAAAACGAACTATTTTACCTTAGTTATTATTATACTTTTAAGTATCATGAGATAAGCAAGGGCTAATGAGGAAGTGTACGTAGAATACCGGTACGTACAAAAAATCGCTCGACAACTCTACTCCTCGTGTTGCATACCTTAACGACCGCATCCTCAGAGATGCACGCCCTACAGAAAATAATGAGGAGAATAAAATGCCTTTTGTACGTATTGATATGGTTGAAGGAAAACCTGAAACCTACCGCAAAACCGTCGGCGAAGTGGTCTATGACGCGCTGCGCTCAGCTCTTAATGCGCCGGAAAACGACAAGTTTATTGTCATCTCCGAGCACTCTCCGGCAGAAATGATGATTTCTCCTGATTATCTGAATATCCAGCGCAGCCCGAACTGCATTGTGATTCAGGTAACGCTCAACGCCGGCCGTACACTGGAAATGAAAAAGGCGTTCTATCACGCCGTAGCTTACGGGCTGCATGAAAAAGTCGGATTACGTCTGGAAGATGTGTTCATCAGCCTGGTCGAAGTGCCGAAAGAAAACTGGTCCTTCGGCAACGGCGAAGCGCAATACGCATGATACGTGGCCTGAAGATTAACTTCAGGCCAGTAAGTTCTCACCGCCAATCAGCGGAATAATCCGGGCAAGTACATCGTTAAACACACCATCTTCGGCAACAGCGATAAACTTAGCCTGCCGGTGCCGCCAGTCCATTGTATGTATCAACGTGGTGGCAACCACATAAGGTGCGCTCAGATTGTTGAGCGGCACTTCGGTCGGCGCGCCCCGGATACTGCTGCTCACCGGCATACAAATCACCAGCCCGGTAACCTGATTATAAGTTTCATGAGACAGGATCAGCGCTGGTCGATATTTGCCTATTTCCTTTCCTTTGGTGGGTTCAAAATCCAGCCAGCAAATATCCCCGCGCTTTGGTAAATACATTAATAATCAAGCTCCCTGTCAGTCGGTTCTGCCAATTCATCAGCGTGAGCATTATACGCGCTCAGCCCCGATAACAAGCTGGCCTCAGTGACCTTCTGCTTTTCGGCTTTACGAATTTGCAGCCCGTCTTCAGAAATCTCGATATCAACGACATCACCTTCCTCGAATTGTGGAATTGACTTCAAATTTCCGGACAGCCTTAACGCGATGCTGTTACCCCATTTCTGTAATGTGGCCCGAGTACGCATGTTCATTTCCCCACCGTTGTATCTACAAAGAGTATACAACCAAAAACCCGTCACAGTATTCCTGGTACGGGTTTTTGCGAGCTGCATTCAGACTATTTATCTTCCTGGCTTAAACAGGCGTGTTAAATAATCCCGCCATTCACCTTCAGCGTCTGGCCGTTGACCCAGGCACCGTCGGGTCCGGCGAGGAAGGCGACCACGGAGGCGATATCCTCCGGCTGACCGAGGCGTTCGAGCGGCGAGGTTTTGGCGATGGTTTCCACCAGTTGTTCGGATTTACCGTTGAGGAATAAATCCGTTGCCGTCGGACCGGGCGCCACAGTATTGACGGTTATCTGGCGGCCGCGCATTTCCTTGGTGAGCACGCGGCTCAGCGCCTCGACAGCGGCTTTGGTCGCGGCATACACGCCATAAGTCGGCTGATATAACCCGACAACCGTTGATGAGAAATTGATAATACGTCCGCCGTCGTGCAGGTTTTTCGCCGCTTCACGCAGCGTGTTGAAAGTGCCTTTCAGGTTGATATCGATAAGGCGGTCGAATGTTGCATCGTCGGTATCGGCGATAGCGGAAAGCGTCATAATACCCGCATTATTCACCAGCACATCCACGCCGCCAAACGCCTGTTCCGCGCTGGCAAACATCCGGCTGACCGCCGCCGCGTCGCTGACATCCGCCTGCGCGCTGATGGCTTTTCCGCCTGCCTGTTCAATTTTTCTGACCACCTCGTCGGCTTCTGACGCACCGCGTGAGTAGTTCACAATCACGGTAAAACCGTCGCGCGCCAGACGCTCTGCGATGGCGGCGCCGATACCGCGTGATGCGCCGGTGACCAGCGCGACTTTCGGTTTGGATGAAGTCATGATGCGTTCCCTTTTTTCAGTGATTCGGATCTGTTGTCGGTGAGGAAAGCGTAGCCGATTGACGCTGCCGGATAATTACCTGATATTCGTTATCACTATCCGGAAAAGGTGAACAATTATCATGGATAAGCTCGACAGCATGCAGTTATTCACCCGCGTGGTGGAACTGCGCAGTTTTACCCAGGCTGCACAGGCGCTGAACCTGAAACGCTCGACGGTGACCGATGCCATTAAGCAACTGGAGTGGCGGCTGAACATCCGGCTTCTGCAACGCACCACCCGCCACGTCAGCCCGACGCTGGATGGCGAAGCCTATTATCAGCGCTGTCTGCGTATCCTGGCGGATGTGGAAGATGCCGAGATGGCCTTTGCCGGTGCGCAGCCAAAAGGGCTGTTGCGGGTGGATGTGCACGGGTCGATGGCGCGGCATTTTCTGCTGCCCGGCCTGCCGGATTTTCTGGCGCAGTATCCCGACATTGAGTTTTACATGAGTGAAGGTGACCGGCTGGTGGATCTGGTGCGGGAAGGCATCGATTGCGTGATCCGCGCCGGAGAGCTGAAAGACAGCGATATGGTGGCGCGGCCACTTGGTACGTTGCCGGAAATTACCTGCGCCAGTCCGGACTATCTGCAACGTTGTGGAACGCCAGAAACACCTGACGATCTGGCCGGTCACCGGATGATTGGTTTTCGTTCCAGTGCGACCGGCGGGCTGCTGCCGCTGGTTTTTCAGCAGCAAGGCAAAACACGCGAAATCCTGCTGCCAACCAGTTTGTCGGTCAACGGCGCGGAAAGCATGAAAGAAGCCGCACGGCGCGGGATGGGAATTATTCAGGTGCCGCATTACGGTCTGCTGGAGGATCTGGCACAGGGAAGCCTGGTGCAAATTCTGGCGGATTTCCCGGCCGGTTCGCTGCCGGTTTCCCTGCTTTACCCGCGTAACCGCCAGCTTTCGCCCCGTGTGCGGGTGTTTATCGACTGGATGGTGAAAGAGTTTGCGCGGCGTGATTCGCATCTGACATGATAGTTTTTCTGCTCAGAAGGCATGACGTCACAACGTTAACGATTGGGAGAAGCCGATGATCACACCTGCTGTATTGCTGCATATCGGCAGCGAAGAAACGCAAGTTATCGTCCGTAATGATGATAGCGAAGATAAAAGTTTGCTCCTGACACTGGGCTCTCAACTCACCTCCGTCGGCTATTTCCGCCATTCACCGCCGACGCCGGATGAAATGGAAACCGCCATTATGGTGGTCGAAGATGAAGTGACGCGCATCCGGCACGACATTCCACCGGGCGCTAAATTATTCAGCACAGACAACGACATCCGCGTGCTGGCCCGCATTGCCGGTGAGGCGGAAAACGAAGTTATGACGTTGTCGCGGGATGCAGTGGAACGCACGTTTGACCGGCTGGCGCTGGTGATTAATGGCCGTCCTGCGCATTTCGAAGGCATTCCTGACGGCAATGATTTCGCTGCCACGCTGCTGATTTTGCGCGAGTTTATGCATCATCTGCAATTTGATGAAATTGTGGTGAAAGGGACGAAGTTTGAGATATCCAGGTAAGCATTAAAGAGAAAAGAACAGCCCCGGACGGGGCCGCTAATACGTTAGCCCTGGATCAGGATTTACTTTTTCCCTGCCCGTGGGTGTCGTAATAATTGAGCACGAATTCGAGATCGAAGGTTTTCGAGTGGAATGTCTGTTTAAGTTTTTCCTGTAAAGGTGCTGGTAAAGCTAAAAACCGACCTTCTGTTTTTATCACAGAGGGATTTGCACCTGGCGAAAGGACAATCAAAGATTCGATCACTGTTTGATAATCTTGCCCGCTATGTGCGCTTTCAGGAAAACTGCCCGCATAGGCAATCATGCTCAGCATATATTCATATTCCTGCTGCTGAATACAGGCTTTCATTGATTCATTTTTGAAATACATCAGCGCAGTCGATATTGTTTCCTGATCAAAAGGCTTCAGATCTTCTGCGGTGATTTTCGGCTTTTGTTGCTCTTTTTTGTCACATAGCGTGGTTTGTCTGCCCAGGCTGTCCATCGCAGATTGCATTGCCTGCTTTAGTCTTAATGGCTCCGGCGAGATATCCTGACTGGCACATACGCTCAGAGGAAAAAAGAGTAATAGTGCGGTTAATGGTAAGAGCTTCACATTCATTCCTTAAATGTTTAACGAAGGATTTCCATTATATTTCCTGTCTCCAATTTTAAATTAATAAACATCACATCCCCGATAAATAAAAAGCCTCCCTGAAATATTCAGAGAGGCTTATATTTTCCGTTTATTTAATTACGTTACTGCAATGGATTAATGATTTTTTAATACCGCAGGATCCGATTCCATCAGTACCATCCCGCTGAGATCTGGCAGGGTCTGGTGATCCAGATAATCCCGGAACAACATCCGCGGAGCGTTATTTTCCCAGGCGGATTGCAGCTTGCCGAGCAGGTCAGTAGTTTTCGACATGATTTCCGGCGTGGTGATGTCGGATTCCAGCGCACCTTTCACATATTTCTGAATATGTGTTGAGTTGGTGGCGGACTGATCCACCGACGCACTCACCAGCGCACCTTTGTGATATTGCACGGACGTCGTGCTTTCTGCCGTGTCATCAATCTGGTAGTAAAGGTAATTCTGCGAGTTACGGTCGCTGGTCAGATTCAGTTTCAGCCCCGGTGTCAGCGACTCATGGTAGCTGGCGACCAGATGTGACTGCTGTTTCTGCGTGATATTGCGATCCTGCGTACTGGTGCCGGTGATGGTGCTGGCCTGCGACACCTGATAAGAGAATGTATCCGTTTCATCCGGGCGCATCGGATTGGTAGAACTGACCGGCGTCTGCGTCACCGAGGCCGTGAAATCCGCCAGTCCGGTCATCATGTTTTTATCGGTTTTGGTCAGCGAGAAATACACCGGCTCAGAACCCCGGCTTTTATAGGTTGTCGCCGTATCGCCATAATTGCTGTTCAGCGCGGTAAAAGCCTCTTTGAACATGGTCATCAGCGAATCATCAGCATTGCCACGATTACCCGCACTGTTGATCTGTTTGAGATAGCTGTTCAGCGCCTGCTTTTGCTGGTTTTCTGTGCCGAGCAGTGCGCGCTTACTCATGTCGACGCTGATATCCACCGTACCGGCAATACCGGTCGATTTCACTGAGCGGGTATTGGCATCAGCGTGAAAATCCAGCGTCTGAGTATGGGTGGTGCCCAGCGTAGCGTGTAAATCCACCGATGACAGTACCGAGGAATCAAACTTCGTCAGACCGCTCAGATCCAGCTTCGGCGGCTGCGCCGTCAGACCATCAATCGCTTTCTGGAAACCTTCCGCCAGCCCCGCCAGCGCTTTGCGATCGGCATCACTGAGCGTGCCTTTGCTGACATTCACCTGCACGCCAAGACCGTCATCACCACTGCCCAGCGTAATATCCACCCGTGCACCGCTGGCGGTTTTAATACTCAGGCTTATCTGATTATCGGCTTTGGTATGGAGTTGGGACTGGGCAGCCACATTGGCCGCCGCAGTGGCCTGCGAAGCCGAAGTTTGCTTTATTACCGATTGCGAATAACTGCTGCCGTCAGTGGTAAAACGCTCAAGCAGCGCCGCGCCGAGCCCGGCAAAACGCGACGCATTGCCGGCGTTGCTGAAATTCGATGCGAGTTTGGAAGACATCAGGTCGCTGGAAGAGCGTTCCCAGACTAATACCGGTTTGGTAATGGTATAGACCGGCGACGTGGTGTCCGTCTGGCCGATAATCACCGCTGCTGATTGCGCCGTTGAAGCCTGCTGCTGACTGGCGGCGGAGGATACCGCCGTCAGTGATTTTGTCGTCGTAACCAGTGTATTAAGCGCCTGATTACCTGCCGAGGAGATAACTGTCATCCCGATAAGTCCCTATGTTTTTCGCCGTAGCGCCAGTGGATACCCTAATCCTTCTGATGTTATTTTCGGCAAAAACGCAGGGAACTTTAAGGATGTGTAAAAATTTATTTCTTTTAAAAACCTCCCCGGATTTATTCCAGCGGCCCACCCAGAATGGTTTCACACATACCGGAAAGAATGCGCTCGCCGGTTTCACTTTTCAGATCTTCGTACCATTGTTCGGTCACGGCCATTTCTTTGCCGTGAGTGACATCGCAGCGTTTACGCGCTTTCAGCACCAGATCCTTCACGCGACAGGCGCGTTTCTCCTGATAACGCAACAGCGCATCTTCGATGCCTAACGAATTGGTTTGCAACATATTCGCCAGTACGATCGCATCTTCCATTGCCGCACAGCCGCCCTGCCCGATATCCGGCGTGGTGCTGTGGCCGGAGTCGCCGAGCAACGCAATACGGCCTTTGACCAGTTGCATAAAGGGTTCGATGTCGTGGATTTCAACGCGGTTAGTGGTCTCCGGGTTGATCTGACTGATCAGTTTTTGCACCGGTTCTGCCCAGCCCGCAAAGTAACCCTGCAAATCATCGCGCACGGTGGTGCGATCCTGCGGCAAGCCTTTCGGCAGCGGCACGTCAAAGAAAAAGTAGAAACGGTTGCCGCTTACCGGCATCAGTGAAACGCGTTTACCCTCGCCGACAAATGTCGTCCATTGATCGGCAGGCGCAATACTTTCATCGATTTCTACCAGACCGTTCCAGTTGACGTAACCGGCGTAGCGGCGCTCCGTCGCATAGCCCAGCACATGCTGGCGGATAATAGAATGGGTGCCGTCGGCCGCAATCAGTAAATCGCCGGTCGCGGAGGTGCCGTCGTCAAACCAGGCGGTGACGCTGTCGTCAGATTCCTCAACATGCGTCACGCGCTTGCCGAACTGCACCTTATCGCGGCCATAGGTATCAAGCAGCATTGATTGCAGTTCAGCACGCGCCACCGGATAGGGTTGTTCGCCAACGCTCTGGATCAGCGGTTCCATACTGAACCGCGTCATGGTCTGCCCCTGCTGATAGTCTTTGTAGGCCATGAAGCGCATATTGCCGCCGAGTTCACGAAGCGCCTCTTTCATGCCGAGATAATTCAGGCATTTGACGCCGTTAGGCCAGATAGAAATCGCCGCGCCTACCGGTTTGATCTCCTTCACCGCCTCGTATACCGCCGTTTCGATACCAAAACGCTTCAGCGCAATCGCCGCACATGCACCGCCAATCCCGCCACCAATCACGATCGCTTTCATATTTTTCTCCCCTGAGTCTCTCTGGAGAAAAGCAATTTCTGTACCACAAAAGCGATTTGCCGCCGGAGCCTTGTATACAATCTTAAGTACAATCCGCCGCAGCCCTGAACGGGAAAAAAATGCGCTAAAACGAGGCGCTGTTTTGACGCAATGGCGGCGCAATGAGCCAGCCTGGTGCGTCGGCAAAAGATTGAGAGCGGTAAAAGCCAGAAAAACAAAAAGCCCCTTTCGGGGCTTTTTGTTTTTCTGACAGAGGAGCCCGAAGGCAACAAATCAGAACGGGATATCGTCGTCGAAATCCATTGGTGGTTCGTTGTTCTGTGCTGGCGCGTTGTGTTGCGCAGCCGGACGTGCCTGCTGGCCGCCGCTGAACTGGTTGCCGCCTTGTGGTTGCTGAGGCTGACCCCAACCGCCCTGCTGGCCGCCTGCGGATGGCTGACCGCCACCTGCTGGTGCGCCGCCGCCGGCACGGCCGCCGAGCATCTGCATGGTCCCACCCACGTTAACCACGACTTCGGTGGTGTATTTTTCAACGCCAGCCTGATCGGTCCATTTACGGGTTTGCAGTGCGCCTTCGATGTAAACCTGGGAACCTTTCTTCAGGTATTCGCCCGCAACTTCAGCTAATTTACCGAACAGCACAACACGGTGCCATTCCGTTTTTTCTTTCTGCTCGCCGGTCGCTTTGTCACGCCAGCTTTCAGACGTTGCCAGTGTAATGTTGGCGACTGCACCGCCGTTAGGCATGTAGCGGACTTCCGGGTCTTGCCCCAGATTACCGACGAGAATAACTTTGTTTACGCCTCTGCTGGCCATGTGGATTCTCCTGATGATGTATGTCGTGGCTGAAACCACAGTTTGGGGTGTGAGGAACTCACTTCGCGACATTATAACCACAAAACGTTGCCTTCGTACCATGGATGTAAAACGTTGGGATTTTCTTTCCAGATTGTTCAGCAAACATTCCATCGTTACATCGAGTACTGGATATACATTCAGGTTTTGGGGTGGCACAGGCTGTGATTTGTGTCATAATTGCGCGTTACGTTCTTCTCTGTGCCCGATTCGATGACTGGCGCGAAACAGGTTTTCACGGCGGTCACCGGCACGGTGAGCTATCAAGTTAATCCGGGAATGATGAATGGATAAGATCGAAGTTCGGGGCGCACGCACCCATAATCTCAAGAATATCAACCTGATTATCCCGCGCGACAAACTGATTGTTGTCACCGGCTTATCTGGTTCAGGCAAGTCTTCTCTGGCGTTTGATACACTGTACGCCGAAGGCCAGCGCCGCTACGTCGAGTCGCTGTCAGCCTACGCACGCCAATTTTTATCCTTAATGGAAAAACCGGACGTCGACCATATTGAAGGTCTGTCTCCGGCGATTTCGATTGAGCAAAAATCAACATCACACAACCCGCGCTCTACCGTCGGGACCATCACGGAAATCCACGATTATCTGCGCCTGCTGTTTGCCCGCGTGGGCGAGCCGCGCTGCCCGGATCATAATATTCCGCTGTCAGCCCAGACTGTCAGCCAGATGGTGGATAACGTACTCGCGCAGCCGGAAGGCCAGCGCCTGATGTTACTGGCGACCATCATCAAAGACCGCAAAGGCGAGCATACCAAGACGCTGGAAAACCTGGCGTCGCAGGGCTACATCCGTGCGCGTATTGATGGCGAAGTCTGTGACCTGTCGGATCCGCCGAAATTAGAACTGCAGAAAAAACACACCATTGAAGTGGTCGTCGACCGCTTTAAAGTACGTGACGATCTGGCCCAGCGTCTGGCGGAATCGTTTGAAACCGCGCTCGAGCTTTCCGGCGGTACCGCCGTGGTCGCCGATATGGATGACCCGAAAGCGGAAGAAATGCTGTTTTCGGCTAACTTTGCCTGTCCGGTGTGTGGCTACAGCATGCGTGAGCTTGAACCGCGTATGTTCTCGTTCAACAACCCGGCCGGTGCCTGTCCGACCTGTGACGGACTGGGCGTACAGCAGTTTTTCGATCCTGATCGTGTGGTGCAGAATCCTGAGCTTTCACTGGCAGGTGGCGCGATCCGTGGCTGGGATCGCCGTAACTTCTATTACTTCCAGATGTTGCGCTCGCTGGGCGAGCACTATGATTTCGACGTGGAAGCGCCGTTTAATGCACTGAGCAGCGACGTACAACATGCCATCCTGCACGGTTCCGGCAAAACTACGATTGAATTTAAATACATCAACGATCGCGGTGATACCTCGATTCGTCGCCATCCGTTTGAAGGCGTGCTGCACAATATGGAACGCCGTTATAAAGAAACGGAATCCAGCGCGGTACGTGAAGAACTGTCGAAATACATCAGCAACCGTCCGTGTACGTCCTGCCGTGGCACCCGTCTGCGTGAAGAAGCCCGTAACGTGTTTGTCGAAGAAACCACGCTGCCGGAAATCTCCGATTTCAGCATCGGTCATGCGATGGATTTCTTCCGCAATATGAAACTCAGCGGCCAGCGCGCCAAAATTGCTGAGAAAGTGCTGAAAGAGATCGGCGATCGCCTGAAATTCCTGGTGAATGTCGGATTGAATTACCTCTCGCTGTCTCGTTCTGCGGAAACACTGTCCGGCGGCGAAGCCCAGCGTATCCGTCTGGCAAGCCAGATTGGTGCCGGTCTGGTGGGCGTGATGTACGTACTTGATGAACCTTCCATTGGCCTGCATCAGCGCGATAACGAACGTCTGCTGGAAACACTGATCCACCTGCGCGACCTCGGTAACACGGTGATTGTGGTTGAGCATGACGAAGACGCCATCCGCGCCGCTGACCATATTATTGATATCGGACCGGGCGCGGGCGTGCATGGCGGCGAAGTGGTGGCTGAAGGTACGGCTGAAGACATTATGGCGACCGAGAATTCACTGACCGGGCAGTTCCTGAGCGGCAAACGTGAAATCTCTGTACCGGCACAGCGCGTCCCTGCGGATGCGGCAAAAGTGCTGAAACTGTCGGGCGCTAAAGGCAATAACCTGAAAGACGTCACGCTGACGCTGCCGGTTGGCTTGTTTACCTGTATCACCGGCGTGTCCGGCTCCGGTAAATCGACGCTTATCAACGACACGCTGTTCCCGCTGGCACAGCGCGAACTGAATGGTGCGACGATTGCTGAAGCCGCGCCGTACCGTGAAATCGAAGGCCTGGGACATTTCGATAAAGTCATAGACATCGACCAGAGCCCGATTGGCCGTACGCCGCGCTCCAACCCGGCGACCTATACCGGTATTTTCACGCCGGTGCGCGAGCTGTTTGCCGGTGTGCCGGAATCACGTTCACGCGGCTACACGCCGGGGCGTTTCAGTTTCAACGTCAAAGGCGGCCGCTGCGAAGCCTGTCAGGGCGATGGCGTGATCAAAGTCGAGATGCACTTCCTGCCGGATATTTATGTGCCGTGTGACCAGTGCAAAGGCAAACGCTATAACCGCGAAACGCTGGAAATTAAATACAAAGGCAAGAGCATCCACGAAGTGCTGGAGATGACCATTGAAGAAGCGCGTGATTTCTTTGATGCCGTCCCTGCGCTTGCGCGTAAATTGCAGACGCTGATCGACGTCGGTCTGACCTACATCAGCCTTGGCCAGTCCGCGACCACGCTGTCCGGCGGTGAAGCACAGCGTGTGAAACTGGCGCGTGAGCTGTCCAAACGCGGCACCGGTCAGACGTTGTATATTCTCGACGAGCCGACCACCGGCCTGCACTTTGCCGATATCCAGCAACTGCTGGAAGTGCTGCATCAGCTTCGTGATCAGGGCAATACTATCGTGGTGATTGAACACAATCTGGACGTGATTAAAACCGCGGACTGGATTGTCGATCTCGGGCCGGAAGGTGGCGCGGGCGGTGGACAGATTCTGGTCGCCGGTACACCGGAAACCGTCGCGGAATGCAAAGAATCGCATACCGCGCGCTTCCTGAAACCGCTGCTGGAACGCCACAGCCAGCAGGCGAAGAAAACAGCGTAATCTTTAAGCGCCGATCAGCGCCCTCCCCTGCGAAGGGGAGGGCGCTGAGATCACTTAAATATCTTCTGCACAAACTCCGCATAGGCCGGGCGCCAGACGTCCATTTCGTGGCCAAGCTTCGGGTATTCGTGGTAATCGAATTTAATCTTTTTCTCTTCCAGCTCGGTTTTCAGTCCGGCGATATCCTTGCCCGTTACCACATCTTTTTCGCCGACAACGACCGTAAAGTTTTTCAGCTGCGCGTTGATTTTATCCGGTTCGGCGAAGCGTTTCTCAACGTCGGCATTCGGCACCGTCGTGGTACTGACACCGCTGAAGGTCGCCAGCCAGCCGAACTGGTCGAGGTGCGTCATGCCGCTGACCAGCGTCTGATAACCCCCTTGTGACAGCCCGGCCAGCGCGCGTCCGGCGGCATCATCACGTACGCGGAAAGTTTTGGAAATCAGCGGGATAATGTCACCGGTCAGTTCTTTATCGGCAGCGGCAGCATTGCGCGGATAGAATTCCTTGCGACGATCTTTGGTGACGTAATCTTCCGGCACCACCCCTTTGGCATCGGTTTCTGTATCCGGGATCACCACCAGCATCGGCACGATTTTTTTCTCCGCCAGCAGGTTATCCATGATTTGCGGAATGCGACCCTGATCCAGCGCCGAGCGGCCGGTGTCGCCAAAACCGTGGTAGAAATAGAGCACCGGCAGCGGCTGTGAGGCATCGCTGTAACCCGGTGGCGTCCACACCGCGACCTGACGTTCAGAATTCAGCGCGACGGAATGATAGGTCAGCGTGCGCACTTCTCCGTGCGGCACCTTGTTCACATCCAGAATACTGCCCGGCACCAGAATCAGGCTGGTATTCACCTGACGCTGTGGCTTGGGCATTGCACTGCCCGGATCGGCAATCCGCAAGCCATCGACGTTGAAGAAATATTCATAGAGATCAGGTTTTTGTACATCTGACGTCCAGCTCCAGATACCTTTATCGTCCTTGGTCATCTGATGCGGAATGTACGTCACCGGCGTGGCACCGGTCACCACATCGACATGTTCAGCCGTCGGCGCATACAACCGGTAAGTGATGGTTAAATCAGGATTCACCGCCGTGATGTAATTCTTCGCAGGCACCGACGTATCAGGATCCTGCGGCAGGCTTTGCGCACTGACGGTCAGGGGAAACGGCGCACTGAGCGCCAGAATCAAAAGCGTGGCAAGATTCAGCCGGTTACGGGTCATCATCCTTTCCTTTTGGGTTGGCGTGAGCAAATGGACAACGTGCCCTTAAGTAACTCACTGTTTTTGCACAACTCTCAGAGTAGATTATTTTTGCCGTCAGCGGTCGTGATCGGCGTCACTGTTCAGAAGATGCGTCTAACGCATGAAGCTGAGGCAATGCACTCAGTCGCTGATAAGCAAAATCCCAGAATATCCGCACCTTGCGTGGCATCTGCTGGACCTGCTGCGCCACCAGTTGTACCGGCAAAGGCAAAGGTTCGAAATCCGCCAGAAGCCGTACCATACGGCCCGCCTGCACATCATCCTTCACCTGATACGACAGTAACCGTGCTATCCCCTGCCCGCTGCGCACCGCCAGCAACTGCGATTCCACATCATTGGAGAGCAGACGCGGCGACAACCGGACGCGCAAATCATCCTCATGCGGCCCGAAACGCCATTCGCAGATTTGCGTGCGCAGCGTGCCCGTCACCGTCTGATGCACCGCCAGTTCAGACGGATGCTTCGGTTCGCCATGCTGCGCCAGATACGCCGGGCTGGCGACCAGCACGCGGGTGACTTCGGCGACCTTGCGCGCGACTTTGCCTGAATCTTCCTGATGACCGATGCGTACCGCCAGATCTAACCCTTCGTCGATCAGATCCAGATTGCGGTCATTGAGTATCATTTCGATTTGCATATCAGGGTGTTGCGTCAGAAACTCCATCACCAGGGGCGCAACGTGTTTACGCCCGAACTGCACCGGCGCGGTGATGCGCAGCAGGCCGCTGAGCTGAGTTTCAGCGGTATCTTCTACCGCATTCTGATACTGGCTGAGCAGCAGCCGGGCTTTTTCCGCCAGCCGTGCGCCCGCTTCTGTCGGCGCCAGACTGCGCGTGGTGCGCTCGACCAGCCTTGCGCCGAACCGGTGTTCCAGCGAGGCGATGGCGCGGGTGATGGCCGGTGGAGAACGGTGAAGTTTACGGGCAGCTTCCGCCAGGCTGCCATACTGAAGTACAGCGACAAAAATCGCCATTTCATCCAAACGGTCCATAGATTCTTCCACAAAGTGAAACGCTCAATTTCAATCTTCGTGGATCACAATCATCTGGCGCAAGAGTAATCTTTGATTCATACCTCAAAAGGAGACAACCCATGCCCGCCATTCAACTTTACAGTACGCCGCTTTCCGGTCACTGCCACCGCGTCATCCTGCTGCTGAACATGCTCAGTCTGCCCTTTGAAACTAAAGACGGCGGCAAAGAGGTTCGCCAGACCGCAGAATTCGCGCAGTTAAACCCGCTGCGACAAGTGCCGGTGCTGACCGACGGCGAACACATTGTCACCGACAGTCATGCGATTCTGGTGTATCTGGTGAAACGCTACGCACCCGACAGTCACTGGTTACCGGAAGATCCGTTCCAGGCGGCGGAAGTCCAAAAGTGGTTGTCCCGCGCTGCCGGTGAAGTGCGCTACGGCCCGGCATCTGCCCGTATGGTGAAACAATTCTCAGCACCGGAAGTGTATGAAAGTGCGCTGAAAGTGTCGGCAAAATTCCTGCCGCAGCTTGAACAGCATCTGGAAAACCACGAGTTTCTGGCGACGGAGCGGGCCACGATTGCCGATCTGGCCTGTTACAGCTATGTAGCGGCGGCACCGGAAGGCGGCGTTTCGCTGGCGGATTATCCGGCGATTCACCGCTGGCTGAAACGGATCGAAAGCCTGCCGGGCTTTACGCCACTTCCGGCGTTGCCACTGCCTGAGAACGCGGGGTAAAAGACGATGAATAACCCCTTCCATGCAGACGAAATCCTGGCGCAGGACATGGCAGGGTTTGACGTTTCCGCACACGGCATCCGCGATGCGATGCCGGAACAGCACCGGCTGTTTTTCGCCGCGCTACCGTATTTGTTTATCTCGACGCTGGATGACCACGGCTGGCCGGTGGCGACTCTGCTGACCGGCCCCGCAGGGTTTATCCGTACGCCGGACGCGTCGCATTTGCGGATCAATACACCGCGGCGGGATGACGATCCGGCGCTGGCCGCCTTACAACCGGGGAAACAGATCGGCGGGCTGGGGATCGATTTTTCCAACCGGCGGCGTAACCGTGTGAACGGCAGGATCGGGCGCATGGATAAAAACCGCATTGAGATCGTCGTCGATCAGAGTTTTGGCAATTGTCCGCAGTATATTCAGGTTCGCAAACTGGCCGATGTACCCGTCAGTTTGCCGCTGCCTGCGCGGGAGGATATGTCCGAACCGGATGCTGATGCCCGCGCACTGATTGCGCGTGCCGATACGTTTTTTATCGCCAGCCACGCACACGGCGGTGCCGATATGTCACATCGCGGCGGTCAGCCGGGGTTTGCGCATCTGGTGGGAAACCGTTTGTGGGTGCCTGATTTTCGCGGTAACCGTTATATGAATACGCTGGGGAATTTACTGGCAGAACCGCGTGCGGCACTGCTGTTTATCGATTTTGAGAACGGTGATGTGCTGCATCTTCAGGGACACACGCAGATCCACTGGCACCCGGAAGATATTCCAGGGCCTGCGGGCGCAGAACGTTACTGGAGTCTGGACATCATACGCGCGTGGCGTTTTCGTGGCGCACTGCCGTGGCGGGCTGAGGCGGCAGACTTCTCCCCCTCAACACTTAACAGCGGCAACTGGCCGGACAATCAGCGGCCGATTTCCTGACGTATCGCTTCCGGCAGACCGGATACCACCAACGCATAAGAGCCGTCGATCAGATAATAAAACTGGGAATCGGGCAGCGAACCGTCGAGGAATACCGTATTCCAGTGTGCTTTGTTGAGATGATCTCCCGGCACGATATCCGGATGTGTTGCACGTAATTGCTCTGCCAGCTCCGGGCTGGCTTTCAGCGAAATGGCCTCGCGACCGTCGATTTCACACACCATGGCGAACATCGCATCGCCCACTTTTACCTGATTTGCGCCGCGCTGATTTTCAACACTTTGCTCCGCACCGGGTTTCCCCATGCAGTAGGTCAGCAATTCTGAACTGGTCATGCCTGGATTTCTCCTTGTAACGTGATGACGATCCGGCGTTGTCCGCCGTCGATCCGATGTTCGCCCATCCAGATCCCCTGCCAGGTGCCAAGCAGCAACCTCCCCCGGGAAACGGGCAGCACTAATGATGCACCTAACAGCGATGACTTAATGTGACCCGGCATATCATCGCGGCCTTCATAGTCATGCTCGTAGGGCGCGTTTTCCGGCACGGTACGCATGAAATGTTGTTCCATGTCGTAGCGCACGGTCGGGTCACAGTTCTCGTTCAGCGTCAGCGACGCTGAAGTGTGCTGAATAAATAAATGCATCAGCCCGGTTTGTACTTCATGCAGACGCTCAATTTGGCTGACCACTTCATCGGTGATCAGATGGAAACCCCGCGCTTTCGCGCCGAGCGTAATAGTTTGCTGATGCCACATATACTTTCCACATCCTTTCAGCCGTAAATTCAACTGTAGTAAGTGTGCAACAACATGGCTAAAAATAAAGGCGGGAGACGTAAAGAGCCGTAAAGATGAAAAAGGCCGCCCCATTATCCGTTCATCGTGGCGACCTGCTTTTTTATTGTATGACGGCGGAAAGATTGCTTTTTTCAGCCGGTGTTTCAGGCTCGTTATCTTTTTTGCGCTGAGCGATTTCCTCAATTATTTTCGCGAAGCGTGCTTCGTTCAGTTTATAAAAGAGGCCCATGATGATGGCGGCGGTAATGGCAAGTAAGCAGGGCCAGACAAAGATCAACTGGCGTAAACCGAGTAAGGTCGCGCTGCCCTGCACCGCATTCGGGATATAACCGATTTGCGTCAGCATAATTCCCGGCAGGAAACCGGCAAGCGCGGCAGATATTTTCCGTGAAAAGGTATAACCGGTATACACCGAGCCTTCGGCACGAATACCGGTTTTCCATTCGCCGTAATCCACGGTATCCGGTACCAGTGCCCAGTTCAGGCTGTTGACAAATGCGGTGCCAAAGAATGCCATGCAGGAAAACAGCACAAAGCTTAACGAGCTGTTTCCCCAAAAGAAGTTAAGTATATCGCCGGTTGCCCACAGCAATAATCCTCCCAGGTATACCTGCTTTTTGCCGAAGCGTTTCACACAACCCGGTACCAGAAACACGCCAATCAATATGCAGCCCATGCTGAAAAAACCCATCCATGACAGCAGATGAATATCGTGGAGAACGTACTGCGTGTAATACACCTGGATCGCCAGTTTGATATTAAACGCCGCCAGCGTACACAGGTTGGCGAGGCACAGTACCAGTAACGGCGGATTACGGAATATGGCGCGAAATGACCGCAGGATACCGGATTTATGTTCCGCAGGCGTAATCCCGACGTAACGCTCCCTGACGCCGCGATAACACCAGCCCATACACAGAATACCGCAGGTGGCAAAAATCAGCGCGGCACAGAAATATCCCACCGAAGGGGAATTGCCCAGCAACGCCTGGACAGGCATAAACCCGACCGTACACAGCAGCAACCCGAGTGTGGCACCGCCCTGACGCCAGGCGGCAAGCTGCGCCCGCTCATGCGGATTTTTGGTGATAGCCGGCACCATCGCGCCGTAAGAACAATTCATCAGGCTGTAGAACAAGCCGAACAACATAAACAGGACAGTGGCGAGTGCCGTTTTTACCGGCAGACCGAAATCATTCGCCATAAACTGCGCCGTCGCAACCAGCCCGACCGGCACGGAGGCATATAAAATGAACGGCCTGAACTTACCCCGGGCTCCAATATGACGACGGGAATCAAGTAACACGCCGGTCAGCATATCGGTAAACGCGGTGAAAAACTTCGCCACCAGAAAGATGATGCCGCCATAAAACGCCGGCATGCCCAGCTCATCAGTATAAAATTTCAGGAGATACAGCGTCCCGATACACAACATCAGGTTCGAGCCAAAATCGCCCATTCCATAGGCACACTTCTCCCGCAATGTCAGCGGATCAGGGTGATGAAAATCCTTCATGGCAATCCTCAAAGCGCCCCGCAGGGCGCTGTTACAGTGAATGCACTATGCCGTCTGCTTACGCTGTTCAATTTCCGCAACGATGCGCACGTACATTTTCTCGTTGAGGTTATAGAAACAGCCCATCGCCACGATGGTGATTGCCGCCAGCACACAGGGATAAATGAAGATCAACTGACGCAACCCTTCCTGCGTGTGCGCCGACTGCACAACATTGGGCACATAGCCGATTTGCGTCAGCATCAGGCCGGGGAAAAATCCTGCCAGTGCCTGTGAGACTTTGCGAAAGAAGGTGAAGCCGGTGTAAACCGTACCTTCCGAACGAACGCCGGTACGCCACTCGCCGTATTCCACCGTATCGGACACCAGTGCCCAGTTCAGGCTATTGACGAACGCCGAACCGAAGAACGCCAGACAGGAGAATGCGACGAAGCTGACGGAGCCGCTGCCATAGAAGTAGTTGAGGATATCGCCGACGATCCACAGCGCCAGACCGCCGATATAGACTTTTTTCTTGCCGAATCGTCTGACGGCGGCAGGCATCAGGAATACGCCGATGAAAATGCATCCCATGCTGAAAAAGCCCATATAGGAGAGCAGAATAGGGTCGTTCAGCACGTACTGCGTGTAATACACCTGAATCGCCAGCTTGACGTTAAACGCCCCCAGCGTACAGAGATTGGCGATACACAGGATGAACAAAGGACGGTTACCGGCGATGGCGCGAAATGACGGCAAAAGCCCCGGTTTTTGCGTCTGATTTGCAGGCTGCGCCTCGCCATAACGCTCTTTCACTCCGGCATAACACAGCCACATAAACAGCAAACCCACCAGCGAGAACAGCGTCGCGGCAAAGATATAACTGCGCTGCGCATTACCTTCGAGCAGATTCATTACCGGCACAAAACCGACAGTGCACAGTAGCAGTCCCAGTGTGGCACCGCCCTGCCGCCAGGCCGCAAGCGACGCACGCTCGTCCGGATTTTTGGTGATGGCAGGCACCATCGCGCCATAGGAGCAGTTCATCATGCTGAAAAACAACCCGTACAACATAAACAGCAGTGTTGCCACGACGGTCTTACCGGTTATCTCAAACGGTGTGCCGACAAAGTTGGCGACCGCCAGCAGGGTGACCGGAAACGCGGCATACAATACGAAGGGACGGAATTTGCCTTTTGGGCCGATCTTACGCCGTGAATCCAGCATGATGCCGGTGCCCATATCGGTGAAGGCGGTAAAGAATTTGGCGATCAGAAAAATGATGCCACCGTAAGTGCCCGGCAAACCGAGCACGTCCGTGTAAAACTTCAGCAGGTACAGCGTGCCAATATCGAGCAGGATATTGGAGCCTAAATCCCCCATGCCGTACGCCAGTTTTTCCCTGAAAGGCAGGCGCAGGGTCGCGGGATTTTCCGGTGTTGTCTGACTCATTATGATTCTCCTTCATACGCCGGGGCGTGGTCGCCAACCCCGGCGGCTGAGTCTTATCAGATATGACGTAATGCACCGAACAGCGCTGCCCACTCGCTGTCTGCACGATAAAAGACCGGTGGCTGACCCAACGGTGCGGCCACCGTTACATCGCCGCCGTGATGCGTTTCGCCGGTCCAGATGTTGATCCAGGTATCCTGCGGCAGATACAGAGACCCGTCGCTGCGCCCTTCCTCATACACCGGTGCCACCAGCAGATCACGACCGAACAGATACTGGTATTTCAGGGTATACGTGCGGGCATCCTCTTCGTAATGCAGAAACAGCGGACGCATCACCGGTAAACCGCTTTGGCTGTTTTGCTGTACGGCCTGACGGATATAGGGTTTGAGATGAGTGAATACGCCGGTCATGCGGGCAAAATGCGCAATGGTTTCGGCGTCGCCGTCAAACTGCCAGTTATCGCCCGGACGGTTGCCTTCGTGGGTGCGCATCATCGGCGTGAAGGCGCTGAAATCGCACCAGCGCAGCAGCAATTCCTTGCTACGTTTCATCCCGAACAGTGTGGTGTAACCGCCGATGTCGCTGTGATGTAAACCGTGACCGCTCATCGCCAGAGACAATGCCGCCGGAATAACCGAGGCCAGTCCGTCGTCCAGACACCAGTCCACGTTCTGGTCGCCCGCCCACATCATCGTCGAATATTTCTGGCTGCCGGTGTAACCGGCACGCATAAAGAACAGCACCTCGCCGAGTTTGCCGGTTTCCTGCAGGGCTTCGTAGTTACATTTCGCCCACAGTGCAGGCCAGGCGTTATGCATGATTTCCGCGCTGATGCCGTTGTGCAGGAAAGTGTCGGTCGGCAGATATTCGCCAAAATCTGCCATCCATCCGCCGCAACCCAGTTCAATCAGGTTCTTTTTGATAACGTTTTTGAACCACTCATAGGCCTCCGGATGAGTCAGGTCCACCACGCCTGCATAGAACTCGCCAAACTCGACGTGATAATCACCGCCGCTGGCATCCCGCGTCAGGTAGCCTTTTTTTGCGGCTTCGGTGCATAAATCCCGGTCGCTGGCAACGTAGGGATTGATGTAAGAAAGGAACTGCACGCCCTCTTCTTTCCACTGCGGAATACGTGCGTCAAGCTGCGGATACAGTTCACTGTTCCATTTCCAGTTCCACATCACACGTTTACCGAACGAGGTCATGCGAATGCCGGACCAGTCCTGTGCCCAGATACCGTTAACCTTCACACCCGCTTCGCGCATCACGTCCAGTTTTTGCTGGCAGACTTCCGTACCGCCCTGAATGCCCAGCGTCACGCCGTCATACACCCAGTCCGGCAACTCAGGCTGGCGGCCTAACAGCGCGGTGAGTTTTTCCAGCAGGCTGATATAGTCGCTGGCGCATTCAAAACGCAGGGTGGCGTTATCTTCCCAAAAGGCCAGTTCATGGTATTCCGGCGCGCTGAAATCGAAATTCATATAGCCGCTGTTTTCCACATGGCAGTAATACTTTTGTGTGCTGACAAAGGTCGGCTGTGGGAAAAATGTCCAGTAATAGTCGCCGCCTGCGTTCTCTTTGCAGTCGGCCTGCCAGGTAACATAGGTTTGTTTGTTGCGCCCGACGCCCTGTTCGCTGGTCCACAGCGGGAAGGGTTTGCCGCGTAAATCGAAGTAAGAGAACTGTTCACCGCAGCCGTAAATATGATCTTCCGCCTGCGCCGACAGCCGCAACCAGATGCGGTTATGCCTGCTGTCGTCGTTTTGCAGGTTGAGCTGTAAACGCCCGGTATCATCGGTGGTGATAATCAGCGTTGCGCTGAGCGTACCACCACGGCTGAAACGCACTTGCCACCCCGCAGCCTGAGCGGTGATGGTGATATCCGTCAGCGCAACCTTTTCATTCAGGCGATCTTTAATACTGAAATTGCCACGAAACATAGCGATATCCGCTTCGCCGCCGCCAATCCATAAACAGGGTGCTTGCGCGGTATGACGTAAAATCAGGCGCTGCTGATAAATCAGCGAAAATTCATTATTACCGGCGGTAAATTCAATCTGAGTATTTTTATTTTGTAGGGTACTCATGATGGTCTCCGTGATTTTTATTTTGCATTGATGTCCAGCAGTCCGGCGGCCACGGCAGGTGCCAGCCCCGGCGCCAGCGGCAGACGCGGGATCACCAGACAATGCAGGAGATGATAAATATCCTGTTTGCCATCCCAGACTTTGGTAGTGACTTTATTGTCGGTATCGAGCTCCTGCCACCATGAACCATTTTCGTAATCCATCAGGTACTTAACGCAATAGTCCCACCAGGTCTGATACCAGGTTTCGTATTGCGCTTCGCCGGTAACACAATGCAGGGCATACGCGGTGCCCATCGCCTCAACAACCGGCCAGCGCACACGTTCACGCACAATGGGTTTCCCGTCCCAGCCGACGGAATAGACAAAACCGTCTGCGCCGTCCGGCGCCCAGGCATCGCGGATTGTGGCGTGGAACAACCCTTTTGCATCCTCCAGCAGCCAGGCCGGAGGCGTTTCAAAACGGGCTTCCAGCGCAGCATGAAGATGCAACATCAGGCGGCCCCATTCGATCCAATGCCCTGGCGTGCCGCCGTAAGCACGGAAACGGTGCGCCGGATTATCTTTGTTGTAATCGCGGATCGGGTTCCACTGCGTATCAAAATGCTCATTGACCCGGTATTCGCCGCGACGGGCGACGTCATGAATAATCACCGAGGCAATTCTCAGTGCGCGATCCAGCCATTTCCGCTCGTGCGTAACGTCGTAGACAATCAGGAAAGCTTCGACGGCGTGCATATTTGCATTGCCGCCGCGATAAGCTTCGGTTTGGCTGAACGCTTCATCCCACGACTCGAGGCACATCTGTTCATCTTCACTCCAGAAGTATTTTTCGATCACACCGATAGCCTGATCGAGTAACGTTCTGGCTTCCGGATGGCCGGTGGTGACGGCGCTGGCCGCGCCCAGTAAAACGAAGAAATGCTGATAACCTTGCTTCGAGGCATCCACCACGCCCTCATCGTTTACACAGGCGTACCAGCCGCCGTACTGTTTATCCGCCAGTGCGCCGTTAAGGGCGCGGATCCCGTGATCCACCAGCGCATACGCTCCGGGACGCCCCATGTCTGCGGCAACCGAATACACGTGCAACATGCGGGCGGTGATCCACAAATGGGTCCCCATATCCGCCCTGACTTGTCCGTTATTACCCAGCCAGCCGAAGCCGGTGGCGACGGCGGCATTTTTGCCGAATTCGAAGATCCGGTCGGTTTCCTGTGCAAGCCAGCGGTGGTGGCTCATCGTGTTAAACCATTTCATTTTCCACTCCTTTCGTTAGCGGCGGCGGGCCATCATGTCGTCGACAATCTCGCCCAGACGCTGCAATTTCGGCGCGGAAATATCCCTGAGCATAAGTTCGGTATCCGGTAAACCGACCACGGATGACCAGACTGCGCGGCCTGCGAGGAAACCGGAGGCGCCTGCCGTCATGGCGACGCTGACTGCGCGCGGAAAGAGTTTTTCATCAACACCTGAGGAGAGGATCACCCACGGCATATGAATGTGTTCATTGAGGTGTTGTGATGCGCGCAGCAGTTCGGCCTGTGTACCGCGCCCGCAAAGGGGCATTTCGACTTTATAAAGGTCAGCGCCGCTGTCACCGAGTTCTTTCGCGGCATCAATAATCGCCTGTTCGCGGTCAAATTTCTCGCCACGGCGAGGCGGCCTGACCACCGGTTCGATAATGCTCAGCAGACCGTGCGCATGGCAGCGTTGATTAAATGTTTTCACCATCTCCAGACGTTGTTGCGGATCTTCATCGCTGCGCCACAACACCAGTAATTTCAGCGCCTTGCCGCCGTTTTCCCGGACCGCCTGTGGATCTACACTTTTGTCGATCACCACGCTGTCCACCGGCAAGCCGTTGCCCGGAATAAATTCGTCAGCCGCCACAATCATGGCGCAGTTTTGCGCGATGGCATTCTGCTCAACAATCTGGCGGTAACAGAACGGCTGATCGACCAAAATTGCAGAAGCGTACGGCGATAAAATCCGCGCGGCATTGACTTTAAAATCGGTCAGCACCTGATCGGTAACCGGAGCTTTCGCGCCGGCGGCCACGAACATTAAACGCATGGCTTCACGCTGGTCGACCGCCAGCATGGCGAATCCGCCGGACGGACGGGTGATATCGTTAAGGCTGTAGTGAGTCATTCAACTTTCCTTGGTTAAGGCGTTACGGATGTATTTTTTGTGTCAGACCGGCGCTGGTGCGCACCTGCTCAAGAATGGCCGTCCAGTCCTGACGTCCGCGTCCTGCGGCGCGTGCCTGGTTGTATACTTCACGGGAAGCCGCACCGAGCGGCATCGGCACATGCAGCTGATTAGCGACATCCAGCGCAATACCCAGATCTTTATGGGCGAGGTCAATCATGAAAGCGGGTGACACATCCCCTTTCAGCACTTTGTTCGGCCATGACGTGGTGAAGTGGCCTTTTCCGGCCGGTGTTCCGCTCATCACCTGCAGCGCCACATCGAAAGACAGATCCAGTGCCTCGCACAGCACGGCGGCTTCAGCGGAGAGCGCATTCAGGGCAATGCTCATGTAGTTGTTGATCAGCTTGACGCGGATCCCTTTGCCCGGCCCGCCCGCATTGATCAGTTCAGACCCCATCGCCATCAGCACCGGCGTTGCGCGTTCAACCTGTTCAGGCGTACCGCCCGCCAGCAGCAGTAAAGTCCCGGCCACTGCATGATCAGAGGTTCTGCCCACCGGCACATCCATCATGCTGAAGCCCTTTTCATGCATCTGAGCAATCAGCTTGTCGGTCTGTAACGGGTGAATTGTCGACATATCGATAACCAGTGCCGACGGGTTCAGGGTTTCGCAGACCCCCTCAGGGCCAAACAGAACCTCGCGTACCAGATCACCATTGGGCAGCATGGTGATAACAAAATCCGCACCCTGCGCCGCCTCTGCCGCGCTCTTAACGCCCGATGCGCCCTGATGTACCAGCTTCTGTACCGCCTGCGGGTTGAGATCGAACACCGCTAACCGGTGCCCCTGTTTAACCAGATTGGCCGCCATCGGAGCGCCCATTTGCCCCAGACCAATAAATGCCACATTTGCCATGCGTCTCTCCTTTGTGCTGATCAGACATGTCACTTTTTGATAATCAGCGGTGTCTTTGTTTGTCGTTTTTTGATCGTATTTGTAATTTAAAGTCAAAAAATTGACAGCCATCACTTTTTTAACAATTGGCTAAATTAAAATAACCTCATCAAAATACGCTTAAGGAATAGCCATGATTCGCATTGCCTGTGTCGGGATTACCGTAATGGACCGGATCTATTACGTTGAAGAATTGCCTGCGGGAGGGGGAAAATATGTCGCTGAAAAATATCATGAAGTGGGCGGCGGTCCCGCCGCTACGGCAGCCGTTGCGGCAGCCCGGCTGGGGGCGCAGGTGGATTTTATTGGCCGTGTGGGTGATGACGATACCGGAAACCGGCTGCTCACGGAGCTGGACTCCCTGGGGGTAAATACCCGGTACGTCCGCCGCGTGGAAGGCGCCAGCTCATCGCAATCCGCCGTTCTGGTGGACAACAACGGTGAGCGGATCATTATCAATTATCCCGGCCCGGATTTGCCCGCTTGTGCCACATGGTTACAGGCTATCGATTTTTCACAGTGGGATGTGGTGCTGGCAGATGTACGCTGGCATGAGGGGGCAAAACAGGCATTTACTCTGGCGCGTCAGGCGGGTGTAATGACGGTGCTGGATGCCGATGTGACGCCGCAGGATATCGCCGATTTAGTCGCTTTAAGCGATCACGCCGCGTTTTCCGCTCCGGGTTTACAACGGCTGACCGGAAAATCTGACGCCGGTTCTGCATTAGCCAAAGCCAAAACGCTCACAAAGGGTCATGTCTATGTCACACAGGGCGGGCAAGGTTGTCTGTGGCTGGAAAATGACAGGCTGCATCATCAGCCGGGCTTCGCCGTTAATGTCGTAGACACAACCGGCGCAGGCGATGTTTTTCATGGCGCACTGGCGGTCAGTCTGTCTCAGAACGCCTTGCCTGCCGAAGCGGTTCGCTTTGCCAGCGGGGTCGCGGCACTGAAATGTACACAGCCTGGTGGCCGCGCGGGGATACCTGACTGTGATCAGACCCGGTCTTTTTTGTCACTTTCTGTATAGAATACGACTCAGACGCTCATTTTGAAGGATGTATCCATGAGTCTTACTGAACTGACCGGCAATCCGCGCCACGATCAACTGCTCGCACTGATTGCCGAGCGCGGTTACATGAACATTGAAGAGCTGGCGGCGCTGCTGGATGTCTCGACCCAAACTGCCCGCCGCGATATCCGCAAACTCAGCGATCAGGGGCTGATCACGCGCCATCACGGCGGTGCGGGGCGTGCGTCAAGTGTGGTTAATACCGCCTTCGAACAGCGCGAGATTTCCTGGACGGAAGAGAAAAAAGCCATTGCGGAAGCCATCGCTGATTACATTCCTGACGGCTCGACAGTGTTTATCACCATCGGTACCACGGTCGAGCAGGTCGCCCATTCGCTGCTCAATCATAACCGCCTGCGGATTATCACCAACTGTCTGCGTGTCGCACATATCTTGTATAAGAATCCGCGCTTTGAAGTGATGGTGCCGGGCGGAACACTGCGTCCGCACAATGGCGGAATTATCGGCCCTGCCGCCACGGCTTTTGTTGCAGGATTCCGTGCCGACTATCTGGTGACCAGTGTCGGCGCTATTGAAAGCGACGGTGCCCTGCTGGAGTTCGACGTCAACGAAGCCAGCGTGGTGAAAACCATGATGGCGCATTCACGTCATATTCTGCTGGCCGCTGACCATACCAAATATCATGCCTCTGCAGCGGTCGAAATCGGCAATATCTCGCAAGCCACAGCGCTGTTCACTGACGAACTTCCGGCCGCCGGGTTGCTCAAGGTGCTGAAAAACCATCAGGTAGAAGTCATCAAAGTCAGCACGGCGGAATAAAAAAGCCGACATTTCTGTCGGCCTTTAAGCGTACCCTGTGACCGGGGTGAATGAGCGCAACCAACGCATCCGCAGCCCGAAATATGACGGGAATTTACTGGACCGCGGCGAAAGCTTCAGCCACTTGCCTGACGTTATGGTGATTCAGACCGGCCATGCAGACGCGGCCGCTGAGGATCAGGTAAACGCCAAACTCTTCACGCAGACGGATAACCTGCGCTTCGCTGAAACCGGTGTAGCTGAACATACCGCGCTGTTGCAGCAGGTAGCCAAAATCACGCCCCGGTAAGGCCGTTTTCAGGCTGTCGACCAGGGTGTGGCGCATTTCCAGAATACGGATGCGCATTCTCTCGACTTCCGCTTTCCACTGGGCGTTCAGGGCGCTGTCGCTCAGAACTTCTGCAACGACTTTTGCACCGAAGCTTGGCGGGCTGGAGTAGTTACGGCGCACGGTTGCTTTCAGCTGACCCAGCACACGTCCCGCCGCATCGCTGTCTTCGCAGACCACAGACAGGCCGCCGACACGTTCACCGTACAGGGAGAAAATTTTCGAGAAGGAGTTACTGACAAAGCAGTTAACGCCAGCAGAGGCCATCGCGCGGATAGCGTAGGCGTCGTCGTCAATGCCCGCGCCAAAGCCCTGATAAGCGATGTCGAGGAACGGGATCAGCTCACGCTGTTTGGTGATTTCAATCACCTGATCCCACTGTGCTGGCGTCAGGTCAGAACCGGTCGGGTTGTGACAGCACGGATGCAGGAGAACGATGCTTTGCGCTGGTAAACTTTTCAGGCGGTCAATCATCGCCGGGAAATTTACTCCCAAGGTTTCAGGATCAAAGTAAGGATAAGTATGCACTTTGAAACCTGCGCCACTGAAGATAGCCACGTGGTTTTCCCAGGTCGGATCGCTCACATAAACTTCAGAATTCGGGAAATAAGACTTCAGGAAATCAGCGCCAACTTTCAGTGCACCGGAACCGCCGACGGTCTGAATAGTCGCGATACGCTGTTGTTTCAGCGCCGGATGTCCGGCACCAAACAGCAGCGCCTGGATACCTGCACGATACGCAGGTAACCCTTCCATTGGCAGATAGACTGACGCGGCCTGCGGCCCGGCATTCAGTTGTTGCTCGGCTTTTTCCACCGCCGCCAGTTGCGGAATAATACCCTGCCCGTCGTAATAAAGACCGATACTCAGGTTTACCTTATCTTGTCTCGGATCGGTCTTGAAGCTTTCCATCAGCGACAAAATCGGGTCACCGGCATAGGCATCGACATGTTGGAACACGGTATACATCTCCTGGGTTGGGTTGAGTGGCGCTGCGATCCACGTCCGGTAAGCCGGCGTATCACAACTGTTTCACAGACTATCAAAGTTCGTTAAAAAAGATGACAACTATGTTGGCAATTTTCGGGCACGTATTGCATATCAAACCGGCCGTTCACCTGAGATTCTGATTTGCTGCTATGAGCTACGATCAAACCATCACCTCATCCATCCGGAGTACCGTAATATGACGACTCAATACGCATTGCAAAGTAAAGCCGCATTTGTTCAGGGCGGTTCACGCGGCATCGGTGCCGCTATCGTTCAGCGTCTGGCCAGCGAAGGTGCCAGCGTGGCTTTCACCTATGTCTCATCTGAAGATAAAGCGCAGGCGCTGGTGAAAACTATCGAAGCCAGCGGTGGCAAAGCGCTGGCGATTAAAGCCGACAGCGCCGATGAAAGTAGCGTCCGCTCCGCCATCGACAGCGCGGCGAAAGCATTCGGTAAAATCGATATTCTGGTCAATAACGCAGGTGTGCTGGCGTTCGGCGAAATCGATGCGCTGACGATGGATGATTTCGACCGTACCATCGCCATCAATGTGCGCAGCGTTTTTGTCGCCAGCCAACAGGCTGCGCGCCATATGCCTGACGGCGGACGCATCATCACCATCGGCAGCGTCAATGCCGATCGCATGCCATTCCAGGGTGGTGCTGTTTATGCCATGAGCAAATCAGCTATCGTCGGCCTGACCAAAGGTCTGGCACGGGATTTAGGACCGCGTGGCATTACCGTGAACAACGTCCAACCCGGCCCGGTCGATACCGATATGAACCCGGCTGACGGCGAAATGGCTGATGGCATGCGTTCTTATATGGCGCTCAACCGCTACGGCAAAGACAGTGAAATCGCCAGCTTTGTGGCTTATCTTTCCGGCCCTGAAGCGGGTTATATCACCGGTGCAAACCTGACGATTGACGGCGGCTTCGGCGCATAATTTATGCCGATATACTGACAAAAATGGCGCAGGTCCCTGAACCCTGCGTCATTTTCATCCATGTCGTCAGACGCTGTAGCGCCCCGGACGGTGATTCATCGCGATAATCAGATTCACAATCACCGCACCCAGCACCGAGGCAATCAGCATTTCGTAACTCACCACGAACAGCGATGCCAGCACGATGCAGCAGTCCACACCCATTTGCAGTTTACCGGCACGGATACCGTATTTGTCCTGCAGAAACAGCGCCAGAATGTTCACGCCGCCCAGACTGGCTTTATGACGGAACAGCACAATAAAGCCGATGCCCATAATCACGTTAGCAAACAACGTCGCGTAGAATGGCTGAAGATGATCAAAGTGCACGAAAAGCGGATGCAGATCGGAGAAGACGGAAACCAGTGCAACAGCGGCAAACGTTTTCAGCGTGAACGGCAAACCCATACGACGAAAAGAGAGATAATAGAAAGGTAAGTTGATGATAAAAAAGGCCGTACCGAACGAAACCTGCGTGACGTAATGTGCCAGAAATGCCATTCCTGCCGTGCCGCCGGTCAGTGCGCCGACCTGCCGCAACATCACCACGCCAAAAGAGACCATCAGTGTACCGATAATGATCGCCAGCGCATCTTCAATCAGCGTATGCCCGATGCGCGGCTGTTCAACCGGCTGTTTGATGTCATCAAGAGTTGCCATAATTCCCCATACCCCAAAATAATAATTCTAACGTCTGATTTTGAGATAATTATTGAGACAGAGAATTAAGGCAATATTCACGCGCGCAATTTGCATCAAAAATCGAAAATAAGATTTTATGACGCGTTAATTATTCTTTACATGCACAAAACACGCATATTAATTCAAAATAATGCACCATAAAAGTGATATTGCACCAAAACAAATCACCTTAATAGTGCACGCAAAATAAGGGGGGGATTTTTTCAGGCAATCGTCAATAAGCCGTTTTCTTTTAGACGGTTAAGCACTACCGATGTTTTTACATGGGAGACACTTTTATGCGCTGACAGGATTTGGCTGATCAACGTACTTAAACCGGCTAAATCTTTCACCGCAACTTTCAGCAGATAATCCGCATCCCCGGTAGTTTTATAGGCATCAATAATCGCATCAACTTCACCCAGCATGCTGTGAAATGCATCGACCTGTGCAGGTAAATGGTTTATAAGCCTGACTTCAATCAGTCCAATCATCCCCAAGCCCAGTGCTTCCGGTGCCAGACGCGCGTGATAGCCGAGGATCATCTGAGCCTGTTCAAGGCCAATCCGCCGACGTGAACACTGTGATGCTGACAGCCCCACCAGTTCGCTTAATTCCTGATTGGTCAGCCTTCCGTTCGTTTGTAATAAGGTCAGAATTTTAAGATCGTAATCATCAATGCTGTACATGGCAGTGTTCCTGTCGTTTTAATTTTTATGTGTCGGATTCTTATTGCAAAAAACATTCCCACTCTGGCCAGTTATAAATACTTCCCGGCGATTTTTTCTTATACTTGCGCATGATTTAAACGCAAGGAAAAAATAATGAAAAAAGTACTCTGCTCTCTCGCTTTGCTGTCTGCCTTGCCCGGTCTGGCAAAAGCTGACACCCCATCTTCACACCTTGAGCGCGTATTACAGAAAGGCTCGCTGAATGTCTGTACCACCGGTGACTATAAACCGTATACGTTTTTGAAAGAAAACGGAGAGTACGAAGGTATTGATATTGCGATGGCGGGATCACTGGCGGCAAGTCTGGATGTAAAAGTGAACTGGGTGCCGGTCACCTGGAAATCACTGCCGGACGAAATGAGCGCCGGGCATTGTGATATCGCGATGGGCGGAATTTCAGTGACGCTTAAACGCCAGCAAAAAGCCTGGTTCGCTAATGTATTGGATCAGGACGGGAAAATCCCGCTGGTGCGCTGTGAAAATGTGCGTCAGTACCAGACGATTGCGCAGTTAAATCGTCCGTCCGTGCGCCTGATTGAACCGGCGGGCGGTACCAATGAAGCCTTCGTGCACAGCCATCTGCCGCAAGGCACGCTGGCACTGAGCGATAACGTGACCATCTTCCAGAAGCTGGTGGATAAGAAAGCGGACGTGATGATCACTGATGCGTCGGAAGCGCTGTATCAGCAGAAACATTATCCGAAACTGTGTGCGGTGAACCCGAAGAAGCCGCTGCAGTATGGCGAAAAGGCCTACATGCTGCCGCGTGATGACATAAGCTGGAAGATGTATGTCGACCAGTGGCTGCACCTGAGTAAAGCCACCGGCGAATATCAGAAAATTGTCAGCCAGTGGCTGGCGGTGAAAAAGTAAGGTTTAGTCGCCAATATAAACGCGGGCGACCCGCTCGCTGAGTTGGGTAATCAGCTCATAAGCACTGATACCGGTTGCCTGCGCAATGCGCTCAACCGGTAATTTCTCGCCCCAGAAAATCACCTCATCCCCTACGTTGTCTGTGGCTTCCGGCCCCAGATCGACGGTGATCATGTCCATCGACACGCGCCCGGCAACCGGCACCTCACGGCCATTAACCCACACAGGTGTACCATTTGGCGCACTGCGCGGATAACCGTCGCCGTATCCCATTGCCACCACACCCAGGCGGGTATCGCGGTCGCTGACCCAGGTACTGCCGTAACCGACAGGTTCACCGGCGGCATGTTCACGTATGGCAATCAGGCTGGAAGTTAGGGTCATTGCCGGTTGAAGCCCAAAATCGCTGGCCGTTCCGGTTTCCATCGGCGACACACCGTACAAAATAATCCCCGGGCGAACCAGATTCATATGCGATTCCGGCCACAGTAAAATACCGCCGGAAGCCGCAATGGATTTTTGCCCCGGCTTGCCTTTGGCAAATTCATTAAAGCAGCTCAGCTGTTTCGGTGTGGCATCGCTTTCCGGTTCATCCGCGCGGCAGAAATGGCTCATCATATTGACTGGCTGAACCACGTTTTTGCAGGCACTCAGACGCTGATAGAATGCATCAGCCTGTGCCGGATGGACACCTAAACGGTGCATACCGGTGTCGATTTTCAACCAGACATTCAGCGGACGCGCGAGATCAGCACTTTCCAGCGCCTCAAGTTGTTCGATGCTGTGAACGGCGGTATCCAGCTGATGGCCGACCAGCAGCGGTAATTCGCTGGCAGAGAAAAAACCTTCGAGCAGGAGGACGGGTTTTACCACACCGGCTTTACGCAGCATCAGTGCCTCACTGAGCCGCGAAACACCGTAATAATCGGCATCCTGCAGGCTGTGCACCGTCTCCAGCAGACCGTGCCCATAAGCGTTTGCTTTCACCACCGCAACCAGACGACTTTGTGTCGCCAGATGACGAACCCGTTGCAGATTGTGTCGCAGAGCGCGGCGATCAATGACAGCCGTAGCCGCTTTCATTTTAAGTCCTTTGCATGAAATTATTGAGGTTTTAGCAGCCTAAAGGGGCGTTATTGGCGCAGCCAGTTTGCGTTCGGCCAGCGCGGAAAAACCGGAGCGTACACGTAGTACACGAGCCAATCTTTCCAAAAAAAGTGAGCACTGCCCGGCCACAAAATGGCAAGCAAAATAGCCCCACACTAATCTTCGTCGTATTGCGGGCCGCCATAGTTATCAAACCGCGACCACTGACCGTTGAAGGTCAGGCGGACGGTACCGATCGGGCCGTTACGCTGTTTGCCGAGAATAATTTGCGCGATGCCTTTTTCTTCACTGTTGTCGTGATAGACCTCGTCACGATAGATAAACATGATTAAGTCGGCATCCTGCTCGATTGAGCCGGACTCACGTAAGTCGGAGTTGACCGGGCGTTTATCCGCACGTTGTTCCAGGCTTCGGTTCAGCTGCGACAGCGCTACCACCGGCACCTGCAATTCTTTCGCCAGCGCTTTCAGCGAGCGGGAGATTTCGGCGATTTCCAGCGTACGGTTGTCGGACAACGCCGGAACGCGCATCAGTTGCAAATAGTCGATCATGATCAGGCTCAGGCCCCCGTGCTCACGGAAGATGCGTCGCGCACGCGAACGAACTTCGGTTGGCGTCAGGCCGGAGGAGTCATCGATATACATGTTACGTTTTTCGAGCAAAATCCCCATGGTGCTGGAAATACGCGCCCAGTCTTCATCATCAAGCTGACCGGTACGGATTTTGGTCTGATCGACGCGGGAAAGCGACGCCAGCATACGCATCATGAGCTGATCGCCGGGCATCTCAAGGCTGAAGATTAAGACCGGTTTATCCTGCATCATCGCGGCATTTTCGGCGAGGTTCATCGCAAAAGTGGTTTTACCCATCGACGGACGCGCCGCCACGATGATCAGGTCAGATTTTTGCAGACCTGCCGTTTTCTTGTCGAGGTCAGCATAACCGGTTGAAACGCCGGTTACACCGTCGTGCGGACGCTGGAACAGCTCTTCGATACGGGAAACCGTGCTTTCCAGAATACGGTCGATGCTTTTCGGACCTTCGTCTTTACTGGCGCGGCTTTCGGCAATCTGGAATACCCGGGATTCGGCTAAGTCCAGCAGGTCTTCGCTGCTGCGGCCTTGCGGATCATAGCCTGCGTCGGCAATTTCATTAGCGACGGAGATCATTTCCCGGACCACAGCACGTTCACGTACAATGTCCGCGTAAGCACCGATGTTCGCCGCACTTGGTGTGTTTTTAGAAAGTTCTGCCAGGTAAGCAAAACCGCCGACAGAATCCAGATCGCCTTTCTGTTCCAGAGATTCAGAAAGCGTGATCAGGTCGATCGGCTTGCTCATTTCCAGCAAACGCTGCATTTCGGTAAAAATCAGGCGGTGCGGGCGACTGAAGAAATCATTGCTGACCACCCGCTCGGCCACGTTATCCCATCGTTCATTGTCCAGCATCAGCCCGCCCAGAACGGATTGTTCAGCTTCCAGCGAATGCGGCGGAAGTTTCAAGCCTTCCATCTGGCGATCGCGGTTTTCGTTCTGTTGATTGGTCGGTTTTTTTGCTGCCATCTGTGGATTATTTCCTGCTCTAAGCGCCTGTTTTATGAGCGTCAGGTTTCCAAAAATCGGAGCCTGACTCGCGCGACAGTATAAACCATTTCAAAAGGGTATTAACCCTTAGTGCCGAAAATCTGGATTGTCCGGGACATTTAGCCTAGGGTTGAAATCAGTCTCCATCACGAGGAAAAAACATGGCAAAGCGCATCCAGTTTTCTGAAACAGGTTCCCCGGACGTCCTGCAATACGTTGATTATCAGCCCCGGGATCCGCAGGCAGGTGAAGTCCAGGTCGAGAATAAAGCCATCGGCATCAACTATATTGATACTTACGTGCGCAGCGGTCTTTATGCACCAGCCAGTTTTCCGGCGGGTTTAGGCACGGAAGCGGCAGGCGTAGTCAGCAAAGTTGGCAGCGGTGTCACTGACATCAAACCGGGCGATCGTGTGGTATATGCACAATCCGCGCCTGGCGCTTACAGCGAATTCCATAACGTGCCGCAGGAAAAAATTGCTCTTTTGCCGGAGGCGATCAGCTTTGAACAGGCCGCAGCCTCTTTCCTTAAAGGGCTGACAGTTTATTATTTACTGCGCAAAACCCATGAAGTTCAGGCCGGTGAAACCATTCTCTTCCATGCCGCAGCAGGTGGCGTAGGCCTGATTGCCTGCCAGTGGGCGAAAGCACTGGGTGTAAAACTGATTGGCACCGTGGGCTCCGATGAAAAAGCTGAACGTGCCAGACAAGCCGGTGCGTGGGAAACCATTAATTACCGGACAGAAGATATCGCAACCCGCGTGGCAGAACTGACCAACGGCGAAAAAGTCGGTGTGGTTTATGACTCCGTCGGCAAAGATACCTTTGAAAAATCGTTAAACAGCCTGAAACGCCGCGGTTTGCTGGTCAGTTTCGGCAATGCGTCCGGCCCGGTAAAAGGCGTAGATCTGGCGATACTTAATCAGAAAGGTTCGCTGTTTGTGACGCGTCCTTCCCTGAATGGCTACGTGACTAACCGGGAAGAACTGCTGGAAGCAAGCAGTGAGTTGTTCTCACTGATCGCCAGTGGCGCGATAAAAGTGGAGGTCAGCGATGCCCAGAAATTCCCGCTTTCCGAGGCAAAACGCGCACATGAAACGCTGGAAAGCCGCGTGACGCAAGGCTCGAGTTTGCTCCTCCCATAACAGTTTCCTTAAGCCATTGACGTTACAGCAAGGCAGCAAACGAATGCGTTCCGATGAGCTTACTCAGGTAAGTGATTCGGGTGAGTGAGTGCAGCTAATACAGCTGTGGTGGCAAGGGCGACGGGGAAAAATGCAAAAAAGGCTTTCACGGATGTGAAAGCCTTTTTTACTGCCTGACTCAGACGACCTCTGATATCAGACGGGTACTGCTGTAGGGTACTGCCGGGTAAATCCGCAGGGCGATGTCACTTAAGCGACTATTGTGTGCCTCAGCGGACTTGATGAATTCGTTTTACAGCCTGCTGGCTGCCAATGAATTCCATCCTAACAGTCACCCATGTTAAAAAATATGATTTATGTATTTCGACCGCACATTCTGATTCAGCTTGTGATCGCTAGCACATAAGCAAAAGTTATCGCTGCAACGGTTACATTTTTTTGCGCTCAAAACACAGCCAGCAATCACCATGATTTCATGCGGTTACGTAAATCTATAAATTGAAGCTGTTATTACGGCAGGCGACGGCGGCGGTATTTCGGCTCATCAGGCCGGAAATATGTCCGATAAATCCAGACCGTAATCACGGCCAGAACCAGCCATGGTAACATTTTTATAACAATAGCCAGGAAGCCGCCCAACATCATCAGAGCAAATGCTACGATCAGAGCCGCAACCATACCCAGCAGAGAAATGCCGGTCAGCATCAGCATAAAGAAAAAACCAAGCACGAAGAGAATTTCCAGCATCGGGTGCTCCTTAATAAGCCATGTGCAATAAGACGTAGCGTCCAAACACGTATTAGCCATTACAAGAAACGTGCCAGTATGAGAGGGTAAATAATGTGTTGAATAATAACGGAAAAAATCTTCACAGGCACGTACAGCCTGCGAAAATATAGTAAATTTGACTAATAAATAGTGATTTTACTCACCTGTTTTCAGGCCTGCGCTGTCACTTGCTGCTGAGCAACCATTTGCAGCGCCTGTTCGACCACATCGATGCCCGCACCCGCTTTATGTGCATTCTCGCTAAGATGGCGACGGAACTGACGCGCTCCCGGCACCCCCTGAAACAGGCCGAGAATATGACGGGTGATGTGGCCGAGGTAAGTGCCTTTGCTCAGTTCCGCTTCGATATACGGATACAGCGCGCGGATAATATCCGGCCCGGTTTTTAGCGGTGCATCAGAGCCGAATAATTCACGATCAACGTTCAGCAACATACCCGGATTCTGGTAAGCCTCGCGACCGACCATCACGCCATCCATATGTTGCAGATGCGTTTTAGCTTCTTCGAGGGTTTTGATGCCGCCGTTAATGGCCATGGTCAGGTGCGGGAAATCACGCTTGAGCTGATACACGCGCGGATAATCCAGCGGCGGAATTTCACGGTTTTCTTTCGGACTGAGGCCGGAAAGCCAGGCTTTACGCGCATGAATAATGAAAGTATCGCAACCGCCGTTTTCAGAGACCTGACGGATAAAATCACACAAGAATTCGTAGCTGTCCTGATCGTCAATGCCGATACGGGTTTTGACCGTAACCGGAACCGAGACGACATCGCGCATCGCTTTAATGCAGTCGGCGACCAGCGATGCCTGCCCCATCAGACAGGCCCCAAACATGCCGTTCTGCACACGATCAGACGGGCAGCCAACATTCAGGTTAATTTCATCATAACCACGCTCTTGCGCCCGCTTCGCGCAATACGCCAGATCGGCCGGGTTGCTGCCGCCAAGCTGCAATGAAACCGGATGTTCTTCTTCACCAAACCCCAGATAATCCCCTTTGCCGTGAATAATGGCACCGGTGGTCACCATTTCGGTATACAGCAACGTCTGACCGGTTAACAGCCTGTGAAAATGGCGACAGTGGCGATCGGTCCAGTCGAGCATCGGCGCAACGGAAAAACGCTGGGCGGAAAAAGAGGTGGGCTGGGGCATTGCGTGTTGAGTTTCTGACATCGGCCTGACATTCGCTGAAGGGGTTCGTGGTGCTCCCTCCGGCGCAACGCCAGAGGGAAGTTAATCGCTGATTATACCACAGAACAAAGATTCGGCATCGTATGGGGTTTAGTGGCTTTCGGACATCGCCGCTTTTTCAGCTTTTCGCTCGGCGTCGGTACGGCTGAGACGCTGCTCCAGTGCTTCGAGCGTCACCCCGCGCGTTTCCGGCACGTTGCACTGGATGAAAATCCAACCCGCCAGACAGATAACAGCGTAGATGAAGAAACTGCCCGCCGCACCCAGCGCTGCGTTCATCAGCGGGAAGGTGTAAGTCAGCAGGAAACAGGCGATCCACAATGCCAGCGTGCCCACCGCCATCGCGTTACCACGCACCCGGTTAGGGAAAATTTCAGACAGCAATACCCAGGTCACCGGTGCCAGCGTCATGGCATAAATGGCGATAGCCACCAGCACCAGCAGTAACACCGGTAACCCCGTGACACCAAACGAATAAGACAGTCCGATCAAAATATAAATGACGGTCAGCCCCGCAGAACCCAGCTGCATCAGGCGACGGCGGCCGATTCTGTCCACCAGCGGCAGTGCCAGTAAAGTGAAAATAAGGTTGATGAGGCCGGTGGCGACAATCGATTTCAGCGTATCGTTGATGTCAAATCCCGCCGAGGCAAAAATTTCCTGTGCATAGTTGAATATCACGTTGATGCCGCACCATTGCTGGAAAATTGCCAGCACAATCCCCATCAGAATGACCGGCCTGACGCGCGGTTCCCACAGCGTGGAAAACGGCACTTTCTGGTTTTCCGAGCCCAGTGACCGGCGGATATCCGCCAGCGTAACGCGGGCATATTCCACGGAACCGATCCGTTGCAGAACTTTTTCGGCCTGCGGATAACGGTTAGCTTTCGCCAGCCAGCGCGGGGATTCCGGTACCACAAACATCAGGATCAGGAAGATGGCGGCCGGGATAGCTTCAGCACCAAACATATAACGCCAGCCGGTCTGACCGTTCCAGCTCTGTAAAATGTCCGCCTGCACAGCGGCAGAGGCGACCGGTTCGGCTATCATCAGATTAATAAGCTGTGCGGCCAGCACCCCCAGCACAATTGTCAGCTGATTCACGGCCACAAAACGCCCGCGCTTTTCTGCCGGACTGATTTCTGCGATGTAAACCGGGGCCAGCGCGGAAGCCAGGCCAATCCCAACACCGCCCACAATTCGCCAGAACACAAAGCTGTTAAAGCTGAATGCCAGTGCCGTACCGACACCTGATGCAGTGAACAGAACGGCAGCGATAATCAGAGGCAGGCGACGTCCGTACCGGTCCGAAAGTGAGCCCGAACCCGCCGCGCCCAGAACACAACCCAGCAGCGCGGAGCTCATGGCCCAGCCAGACATTGCCGCATCGGTGATGCCGAAATACGCCTCGTAGAAAGGTTTTGCGCCGCCGATCACCACCCAGTCATAGCCAAACAATAAGCCGCCGCAGGCAGCCACCAGACAAATCATCCACACGTAGGGCATATTCAAAGCTTTTGAGTCAGACATAAGCATTCCTCATTCCGGGATGTTAATCGTCGCGCTATGCAGCGACATTTGCTGTGTCAGAGATTCGCCGGGAGATAACACCCGCAGCGAGCCCCCGTGCGGCAAATGATGATCGTTTGCCGCATGGGTCATGGGTTCAAAACAGAAGAAATCATGCTGACAACCGGGGTCAAAACGGCTGTCGGATATAAACAGGAAGAACACCGGGCAGTCCGGAGACGTGGTCAGCCGCAGCGTATGGCCGGATTCTGGCCAGACAATCTCTGCCTTGCCATCCCAGCCGGAAAAACCGTTATTCACCCAGTGGCGGGGAAGGGGCTGAGGCGTGCAGAAATCCAGACCGGCAGGCAGCTTGTTATGATGTTTGCCCGCCAGCCACTGCGCGTCTTCCTGCCAGTAACCGGACGCTGTTGCCTGAAGACGGGTGGTTTCGCTGAGCGGGAAAAACGGGTGCCATCCCAGCCCGAAAGGCAGAGGATCAGCCCCCTGATTGGTGATACATAAGCTGATATCCAGCCGGTTATCATGCAAAGAAAAATGCTGCTCCGCCCGATAGCAGTAACTGTCGCTGCGATGCGTAAACGCCAGCGTCAGCGCGACCTCACTCTGGAAAACGCATTGCCAGTTTCCCAGCCAGCCATCGCCATGCAGATAATGCGCGTCCCCGGTGTTGGGCGGCAGAGTGTAATGGCGGCCTTCAAAATCAAAAGCGTTGCCTTTCAGACGGTTACCAAAGGGAAGAAGAGGAAAACAGGCCGACTCTGCGGCTGGGGTATCCTCACTCAGTACTGACGGGCGCAGCAGAGGGACATTGTCATCCGCCCGCTTTGCCAGCAGTTGCAGGATAGTGCCGCCGCATGGCGACACAGTCAATGCAAGCCGATGATTTTCCAGAGAATACAGAGCCATTTTTCTCTTCTCCTTCACTCAGCAATCCGGTAATTGTGAAAAGAGATGTGCTTTGGCACAGGAAGGATCCAGCGCAAAGATTTGCTGCAACACATCAGCGTAAGCCTCGTTTTCCAGACCACGCAGGGCCAGCGCTTTCACCAGCAGACAATGAATGCGATGCTCTTTCTGACGATCGCTGGTAAGCACGACTAAATCCGGCAATGACACCGCGAAGAAATCAGCCTGAACAGGCTGGTCCGCTGTGCTCTCCGCCCATTCCAGCATGTGCCTGAAGACCTGACGGCTTTGCTCTATATCATTAAGTTTGCGCAGTGCCATACCCTGATAGAACAAATAATCTACCGGCTGATCATTGTAATAGCGCCGCTCGCCAATCCCTTTGTCGCCCGCCGCCGCACGCTCAAACCAAGTCTGCGCCTGTTTATGCTGCTGAAGTTTTTGCGCACAAATACCCAGCCAGAAGCAGATATCGTTATCCGTTTGCCCGACCAGCCGTCCTTCGCTGAGGTTTTGCGGATATTCCAGCGCGGATAACAGCTGCGCCTGCGCGGCAATCACATCTCCTGCACTGAGATATTCAAACGCCAGCAACTGTTTATTCAGCAGATACTGACCGGTGATGCGCCCTTCACCGCCTTCCCATGGATGGAATTTCCGGTCAGCCAGCAGTGCCCGTGCTGCCTGTAACTGTCCGCACTGGTTATATAAACTGAGAAGTTCAGCGATCAGATCGTCACGCTGTGTGGCGACGGACAACACTTTTTCCAACCGCGCCAGACGGATTTGCGGCGCAACGCCGGTCAGGCGATTAAGCAGATCAGATTCAAATAACAGCCGCGCATCCTGTGGCTGTAAACGGCACGCCTCTTCCAGACAGTGGTGCGCTTTTGCACTATCTTGCTGACGGTTCCACGCATCAATTCCCAGTCCGCGCCATGCATCCGCAAAGTCCGGTTCCAGCACCAGACAACGCTGCCAGCAGGCCACCGCCGTTTGTGTATTACCTTTGCTGTAATGGAAAGACGCCAGTAAATGCAAGGCAAATGCGTCATCAGGGAAAGCCTCAAGCATGCGAACTTCCGCCAGCCATTGCGGGAAACGAACATGCTGCGGGAAAGCATTTCGCGCTGCCAGACACAATGCCTCGCGCCCTTCTTTTTGCAGGGACGCTTGCAAATACAGCGGTAACGTTTCCTGACTTTTCAGCACGTCCAGCGCTTCGAGTGCCAGTGCATCCAGTCCGCAACCGGTCAGCTGAATGGCGATATTCATGGCGTTTTCGCCACGCCGGCCGGTGACATCGCGCAATTGCGCTGCCGATTTCGCATCAGGCGAAAGGTGATAACGCAGGAAGTGCAGAAGGTAATGCAGCGGGTAACGTGTTAAATGTGCTTCGATATACGTCTCGGCGTCCTGACCTAGCAGACACAGCAGCGTGGCTTTCAGTCCGATCAGGCCGTAATGATTCGCCTGCGTCGCCAACCCCTGCTCACAGAAACTCAGCGCCTGCGGATACTGCTCACGGCGGATGGCTATCCGTGTCAGCCCGAAGTAGCCCCCGGATTTAGCGTTGCCGCTCCAGACGGCGCGGTAATAGCTGTCAAAAGCCGCGTCAAAATCACCGGTCTCCTCAAGCGCGTTCGCACGAACGAGACTCGCCAGCCCGCATTGCGGATTCTTATTCAGTCTGTGTGCCCGGCTCAGCGCCACATCAGCAAAAGCCAGGGCCTGAGTAAAATTAGCCTGATTGTAGCTGAGTGTTGCCAGCGCCAGATTGCAGCGATAATCCAGCGCATCCAGTTCCACACCACGCCGGTAATAATTCACAGCCTCCTGACTGGCATGGTTGTATTGCTCAAGATGCTGACCGATAAACCAGGCCTCATCTGCCGAAGTGATGTCCTGCGCGGGCAAGGGCGCGCTGGCAGGCGACGGTAACGGCGTCTCACTGGCCTGATGCTCCAGATAGGACAACAGCTCTTGCCCCTGTTCATTCAGCAAGCGCAGCTGAAGGCGCGATGGGAATTCGCCACTCAGTTCGCCCTGAACCACGTCTCCAGGCTGCAAAGTCATGTCCTTTTCCAGCAGAATTTGCGTGCCATCTTCAGAACTGATCCTGATTTTCGCGCCTTGCAACGGACTGACCGCATAAATGCCCCACGCCAGTTTTGGCCCGTGACGCTCAAGTTTAATCACCGCCTGCCCGGAGGCATTCTGCACCGTACCCAGGGCACTGTAAGGCAGGAAGTTCTGAACGAAACACTTCTCCTCAAATGCATCCAGCCAGGTGAAATCCGGCTGATTATCGGTGAATACGCCGGTCATCAGCTCAATATAAGGCCCGTTGTTATCGGTCAGATTACGATCCCACGCACGACCGAAATCGCAGTTTCCCCACGTCCACTGCTTTTTACCCGGCGATACATGATGGTCAGCGATGTGCAGTAATCCGCCCTGCTGTTCGTGGTCATACGCGCCCACGAAGTCATAGTCAGATTTGTCGGCCATGTAGGACGTCGGAACGGGAATGTTTTTATAGCGCGAGATATCCACGCCCGCCGAGTAGTCCACCTTATAATAGGTGCCGGTGGCTATCGGGAAGGAAGAAACGTCCCGTTTACCGTGATCGAAAACGGCGGTGACATCCGGCGGAAATACGCTCTGATGGCCATCACCGCCGGTAACTGCCGGATTAGCCCACCACAGGAAATGGCGCGGCGTCGGATTGCCGTTGTAAATTTTGGCGCTGATTTCCAGCAGCGCTTTATCGGGATAAAGGGTGAAACCGGTCATTACCTGCAAGCCGCGCATCGGTTCCACTTCGCCCATCCACACAGTTTGAGCACCGTTATCGTGTGCCTGAAGAGTGAAATCCACCGGCATAAAAGTGGTCGGACGGTGATGCTGCGGCCAGTTAAATTCGATACCCCCGGAAATCCACGGCCCCAGTAAACCGACCAGCGCGGGTTTCACCACTTCGTTGTAATAGACAAAATCACGCTGTTTTATTTTGTCCCAGGCACGGTGGACACGACCACCCAGCTCCGGTAGCAGCATGATTTTAAGAAAATCATTTTCCAGATACAGCGCCTGATAGGTTTTCATAACCTTCTCACCGGTCAGCGTATCCGTCACGCCGTACGGATATACCGCACCGGAAGACCCCTGATAAACCCGGTGTGCCAGAAACATCGGGTGCGTGTCCTGTTTTCCTGTCAGCCAGGTCGGGAGCTCGATCGCTTCCTGCCAGACTTTTACCGCTGTGCTCATGATTTCCCCTCAGTGCGCTGGATCGAAATATCAATTTCGAGATTCTACGCAGCGTACTGACAGGGAGGATTTGCTACGGTCACGCAATTCAGTAAACGGGGTTTAGTAAATGTCGGTAACCGGATTGAATAATCTGCGGCTGCGTCAGTTCAATAAGCAGGTGCTGATGACGTTGCTATATCGCGAGAAAAATGCCAGTAAATCCACGCTGGCCAGGCTTTCCCGTCTGTCGATCCCGGCCGTCAGTAAGATCCTCGACGATCTGCAAAATGATGGCTTAATCATCCACAGTCCGGTCAATTTACACTCGCGCGGGCTGGGCGGCGGAAGTTACCAGATAGCCACCGACGGCAGCGCCGTGCTGTGCCTGAATATCACGCCTTACCGCATCGAAAGTATTCTGGTCAGCAGACTCGTTTTACCGCTGAGTGACTATCAAATGACGGAGATTTCGGTCAGAACGCCGGATGCACTGCTGACGCAAATCGAAGCCTGCTTTCATCAGTACAAAAAAAGCTATCCCGGACTGAAAATCCGGCTGGCACTGGCGATCCACGGGCAGGTTAATCCGACTACCGGCGTATCACAGCGGATGCCGCAGGCACCCTGGACCGGTGAAATTGAGATTAAGTATCTTCTGGAAGAAAAGTTGCAAACTGACATCCTGATGGACAATGACTGCATCATGCTGGCGCTGGCGGAGAAATGGCAAGGCATTAATTATCATCAGGATTTTTGTGTAATTAATGTCGATTACGGCATCGGTTCTTCCTTCGTGATTAACCAGCAAATTTATCGCGGTAATCTGTTTGGCAGCGGACAAATCGGCCATACCATCATTGATCCCCAAGGCGACCGGTGCGCCTGCGGACGATATGGTTGCCTCGAAACGCTGGCCTCATTGTCAGCATTAAAGAAAAAGGCCCGTCAGCTTGAGCCTGCGGATCCGGCAAGGAGAACGCCTTCAACACAGGAACTGATCGACCGCTATCATCGGGGTGAAAGTGCCATTTGCGAGCAGGTTATGGAAGGTGCCCGCGCGCTGGGGCTGAGTCTGTATAACTTTCTTAACATTCTGAATATCAATCACATTTATCTTTATGGCCGCAGTTGTGGTTTTGGCGATGCCTGGCTGAAAACCGTCTGCGGACAAAGCGGCCTCAATCCCTTTGATCGTATCGATCACGTCAAAATTCAGGCTACGCATATTGCACCGGGAATACTGAGCCGGGAGCAGCAGATTATGGGTATCGGATATCTGTATGTGGAAAAGGCGCTGGATGCGATGGCAGGTTGAATGGCGCATAATTCGTCGTTTTGGTGCAAGCATGGTAAAATCATCACGGGTCGCATGATGTGGCCTCTTTATTCCAATCTGCGCTCAGAGACCGTTGCCATGACCCTGAATAACCCGGAAAAATTACTTTCACAAGCTGAAGAGCTTTGCCAGCAGCGCAATGTTCGCCTGACCCCGCAGCGGCTGGAAGTACTGCGTCTGATGACGCAACAACCCGGTGCGATCAGCGCCTATGATTTGCTGGATCTGTTGCGTGTGAGCGAACCTCAGGCGAAACCGCCAACGGTTTACCGGGCGCTGGATTTTCTGCTGGAACAGGGGTTTATTCACCGCGTTGAATCTGCAAATAGTTATGTTCTCTGCCATCATTTTGAAGAGCCAAGCCATACTTCTGCGCTGTTTATCTGTGACCGCTGTGGGCTGGTCACCGAAAAAACCACCGATGGCATCGAAGAACGCCTGGCAAAACTGGCAATGGAATCCGGCTTTGATCTTCGCCATTCTGTGGTGGAAGCGCATGGATTATGTGCAGAATGTAAAGTAGTGGAAACCTGTGACAGCCATGACCGGTGTGATCACGACCACAGTATAGTGGTGAAAAAACGCTGAGAGATGAAGGTGTTACAGCAGAGGAACTGAAAGACTGCGGGAAGATGAAATGCAAAGGTTGGGTACTTCCGTGTACCCGTATCCTGAATTGTTCCGGGTAGGAGCAGCATTTTTCAGGATACGTCACTGATATGCGAGGGGGAGTCGCATGTTACCAGTGATATTTATTTTTGGTTTCCCATTCATTGAGCTCTTTCTCGGCCTGATCTTTCTGATAGCCATAGCGCTCCTGAATTTTACCCACTAACTGATCACGTTTACCTTCAACCACTGTCAGGTCATCATCAGTCAATTTACCCCATTGTTCTTTCACTTTCCCTTTGAACTGTTTCCAGTTACCGTCGGCTTGATCCTTATTCATAATAATATCTCCTGTTACCTTGGGTTTTGTGAACTGCATTTCTGGCTTGCAGTTCGTCCTTAACACTTCAAAGGTTAGTAGAGAATCTCGATTAATCCTCCTGAAACAGAGATAAAACCCGTTATTAGGATTAATCCAAAGCAGGAAATAACGCCAGGACGGGGTTTATTCCTTTGAAAAGCATACAAATCAGTCCGCATGAAGCGAAAACCAGGTGTCGTGCCGCCAGTAACGGCGCCAAATCCAGCCAAGGGATAATCCCCGCATCCCCAGGAAAACCGTCAATGCCAGCCACAAGGCATGGTTGCCCAACAGCGGTAAGCTGGAAAGCGTCAGCCCGTATCCTATCGCCGCCACGACCATACTGTTACGCATATCCCGCCCGCGCGTGGCACCGATAAACATGCCATCCAGTAAATAACACCAGACAGCTACCAGCGGCAGGATGATTTGCCAGCCCAGATAATGGTCCGCCAGTTCGCGTAACTCAGGTAATGACGTCAGCGCATCAATGATCGCCCCGCCTGCAAGCGCATAAATCAGGGCAAAAATCAGGGCAACCAGCCCGGCCTGACGGCACGCGGCATGCCAGACATCCAGCAATTTCTGGCGATTCCGGGCACCGAATGCTTCACCGGAATGCGCTTCGATAGCATAGGCAAAACCGTCCAGCGCAAAAGCGGTGAAGGTCAGCAGGTTCATCAGCACCGCATTCACCGCCACGATGTGGCTGCCAAGCCGTGCGCCGAGAACGGTCAGTGAGGCAAAGCAAAGCTGAAGCAGAAGTGAACGCAACATAATGTCGCGGTTAAGCCCCAGCAGACGGCGCAGGTTACCACGCCAGGCCGAGGTGATTTGTGCGCCGGTTATACCCCGTTGCTTCATTACCCGCCAGACAAAGTACAGCCCGATAAATAGCGTGAAATACTCGGAACTTGCCGTCGCCATGGCAGCACCACGCACATTCCAGCCCAGCCCCATCACCAGCCACAGATCCAGAATGATATTCAGCAGATTCCCGGCAATCAGCAAAATCACCGGCCCGCGAACATACTGAATGCCCAACAGCCAGCCAAGGATCACCAGATTCGCCAGTGAAGCCGGGGCACTGAACCAGCGAATTTCGATAAACAGCCTCGCCTGTTCAAGCACCGGTTGGCTGCCCCCGACGATATGAAACGCCTGTTCCATCAGGGGGTGCCGGAACAACACTATGGTGAGACCAGACAATACGGCCAGCAGAAAGGGTTGTACGAAAGCGCGCGCCAGCAACCGGTTATCATTCGCGCCCAGCGCCTGAGCGGTCATGCCGGTGGTACTCATCCGTAAAAAAAGTAAGAGCATAAAGAGGAAAGTCGTGATCATCGAACCCACAGCCACTCCGCCGAGATAATCCGGGCTGTCGAGATGACCGATCACCGCCGTATCCACAAGCCCGAGAAGAGGCACCGTGATATTTGAAAAAATCATCGGCAATGCCAGCCTCCAGAGCGCCTTATCGGGGGGGCTTAAAAAGGTGTTTTTGAGTGTTTGTCGCAGGGAATGATGTTGCATAGAGAATCTCATGCCGGAGGTTCAGGTTATGCCTGTAAGTGACATCGCCCCGGAAGGGGCGACGAGATGAAACGTTAAAGCTTAGCGGTATGTCAGAGGCGGCTAACGAACCCGCAAATCAACAATATGACCATTGGGATCAAGAATTTGACCCAGTAATATCTGACCGAGTCATTCGAGTTGCAGGAAGGCGGCAAGTAAAAAAATCCCGATGAGCTGACAGGAGTCAGTGATTCGGGTGAACGCACGCAGCCAACGCATCTGCAGCCCGAAATACGAAGGTCAGATCCAGTCACCGTTGCGGATGACGCCTACGGCTAGCCCTTCAATGCTGAAATTCTGCTCACGTAAATCAACTACGATCGGCTGGAAATCGCTGTTTTCAGGCAATAACTGCACCACACTGCCCTGTTTTTTCAGACGTTTCACGGTGACTTCATCGTCTATACGGGCCACAACAACCTGTCCATTACGCACGTCTTGCGTTTTATGTACAGCCAGCAGATCGCCATCAAGAATACCGATATCACGCATCGACATACCGCTGACACGCAGCAGGAAATCGGCACTCGGCTTAAACATGGCCGGATCGACCTGATAGTGTCCTTCAATATGTTGCTGGGCCAGCAACGGCTCACCGGCAGCAACCCGGCCGATCAGCGGTAAACCCTCTTCTTCTTCCATCAGCAAACGAATGCCACGTGATGCGCCGGAAACAATCTCAATAACACCCTTACGCGCCAGCGCTTTGAGATGCTCTTCCGCCGCATTGGGGGAACGGAACCCCAGACGTGATGCAATCTCTGCGCGGGTGGGTGGCATACCGGTGGTGGAGATATGATCGCGAATAAGGTCGTAGACCTCTTGTTGTCTGGTCGTTAAAGCTTTCATTCCGCCCCCTGGTTGTTTATACAGTCTTGCTGTGAGTATATACAGCTAAACGATCAATGAAAACCTAAGATTGAATAAAAACAGGGCATAACGTTGATTCCTGGAATGCAGATTCCAAATCAGAACCATCGTGGCCAAAAGATGCTGACCCAGACAAAAAACGCCAATATGATGGTCAGAAGTACGGCAGCCGAGCCGATATCTTTTGCACGACCTGAAAGTACGTGAAACTCAGATCCGATACGGTCTATCGCGCATTCTACCGCGCTGTTGAGCAGTTCAGTGACACAGACCAAAACAACGGATCCCACCAGCAGAATGCGTTCTACGGGGCTGACATCAAACCAAAAAGATAACAAAATTAACGGAATAGCGACGCTGGCTTCCTGGCGAAAGGCCGCTTCATTTTGCCATGCCGCTTTCAGCCCTTTCCAGGAATAGCCAGCTGCTTTATAAATTCGGGTAAATCCAGTGACTTGGTTAGCCATTTCTTTTACTGATCCTTAGAGAATTTGCCGCACTTTATACCCCAAATAGTCGGGGTGCAGAAAGGCGGTAAAGAAGTGAATCCTGATGAGCTTACATGAGTAAGTGATTCGGGTGAACGTCTTAAGCCAACACCCCTGCGGCTTGAAATAAGAAGGGTATTGCATCACCACAGATCTCATCTGAGCTTTCTGGTATCCTTGCGGCGAAATGGCTAACAAGAGGCTTCACGTTTTTATGTCAGGTTGGCGTAGACTTTATTACACATTATTGAATTTACCGCTCTCATTGCTGGTAAAGAGCAAGGTCATACCTTCAGATCCGGTTACCGAGTTGCATTTAGACCCGACGCGGCCGATTTTGTATGTATTGCCCTATAATTCCAAAGCCGATTTGCTGACGTTGCGTGCGCAATGTCTGGCACAGAATCTGCCTGATCCCCTTATTCCGCTGGAAATTGACGGAACCCTGCTGCCAAGCCATGTCTTTATTGCTGAAGGTCCGCGCGTATTCTCTTATTACACGCCGAAGCAGGAATCCGTAAAGCTGTTCCACGACTACCTTGATTTGCACCGCAATAACCCGGATTTAGACATTCAGATGTTGCCGGTGTCGGTGATGTTTGGTCGGGCACCGGGCCGTGAAGGTCAGGATGACACGCCACATCTGCGCGTACTGAATGGCATCCAGAAATTCTTCGCTGTGCTTTGGCTGGGGCGGGACAGTTTTGTCCGCTTCTCCAATACCGTTTCCCTGCGTTATATGGCGACGGAACACGGCACAGATAAAACCATTGCTCAAAAGCTGGCACGTGTGGCGCGGATGCACTTCTCCCGTCAACGTCTGGCCGCCGTTGGCCCACGTCTTCCGGCACGTCAGGACTTGTTCAACAAATTGCTGTCCTCAAAAGCCATTGAAAAAGCGATTGAAGACGAAGCCCGCAGCAAGAAAATTTCCCACGAAAAAGCTCAGCAAAATGCCATCGCCCTGATGGAAGAGATTGCCGCTGACTTCTCTTATGAAGCCGTGCGCCTCTCTGATCGCGTACTGAGCTGGACGTGGAACCGTTTGTACAAAGGCATCAATGTTAATAATGCTGAGCGTGTACGCCAGCTGGCGCTGGACGGTCAGGAAATTGTGTATGTGCCCTGCCACCGCAGCCACATGGACTATCTGCTTCTGTCTTACGTGCTCTATCATCAGGGGCTGGTACCGCCGCATATTGCCGCTGGCATCAACCTGAATTTCTGGCCAGCAGGCCCGATTTTCCGCCGTCTGGGCGCGTTCTTTATCCGTCGAACCTTCAAAGGCAACAAGCTCTATTCAACGGTGTTCCGTGAATATCTGGGCGAACTATTCAGCCGTGGTTATTCGGTGGAATACTTTGTGGAAGGGGGGCGTTCGCGAACCGGACGCCTGCTGGAGCCGAAAACCGGTACGCTGGCCATGACTATTCAGGCCATGTTGCGCGGTGGTTCACGCCCGATCACGCTGGTGCCAATTTACATCGGTTATGAGCACGTCATGGAAGTGGGCACCTATGCCAAAGAATTGCGCGGTGCGACTAAAGAGAAAGAAAGCCTGACGCAAATGCTTAACGGCTTGCGCAAGCTGCGCAATCTCGGCCAGGGTTATGTGAACTTTGGTGAACCGCTGCATCTGACCACTTACCTGAACCAGAATGTGCCGACCTGGCGTGAAGCCATCGACCCGATCGAAGCACAACGTCCTAGCTGGCTGACGCCAACGGTACAGGACTTAGCAGAACAGATCATGGTGCGTATCAACAATTCAGCGGCTGCCAATGCCATGAACTTGTGTTGTACCGCACTGCTGGCCTCACGCCAGCGTTCACTGACCCGCGAACAGCTGACCGAGCAAATAGACTGCTACCTGCAATTACTGCGTAACGTACCTTACAACGCGGATTCAACGGTGCCGGATCTGACTGCCGATCAGTTGCTCGATCACGCGCTGAACATGAACAAGTTCCAGGTTGAGAAAGACAACATTGGCGACATCATCGTACTGCCGCGCGAACAGGCCGTTCTGATGACATACTACCGCAACAACATCCATCATATGCTGGTGTTGCCGTCGCTGATTTCAAGCATTGTGATGCATCACCGTCAGGTCAGCCGCGCGGAATTACTGCGTCAGGTCGAACTGATTTATCCGATGCTCAAAGCCGAATTGTTTATGCATTTCGAGACGTCTGAGCTGCCACAGGTACTGGATGTTTTGACGCTGGAACTGGCACGTCAGCAAATCATTCATCTTGAAGATGATGAACTGACCCTTAATCCGGCGCGGATCCGTACCCTGCAACTGCTGGCGGCCGGTGTACGTGAAACGCTGCAACGCTACGCGATCACCTTCTCCCTGCTCACCAATAACCCAAGTATCAACCGTGGTGCGCTGGAAAAAGAGAGCCGGATTATGGCGCAGCGTTTGTCCGTACTGCACGGTATCAATGCCCCTGAATTCTTCGATAAAGCCGTTTTCTCGACGCTGGTCGGTACACTTCGCGCTGAAGGCTATATCAGTGACAGCGGTGATGCCATTCAGGAACAAACACGTGAAATTTATCTCATGCTCAGTGATCTGATGACATCAGACATCAAGCTGACCATTGAGAGTGCGGGTATGCCGTCTGATTTGCCGCAACCGACTGCCCCTCCGGCGGAGCCGAAGCTGGATGTGCGCGATACCAATCATTAACCGCCATTAGCGCCAGCCAGTGCTGGCTGCATAAAAACGCCCGGACTCTTTACGGAGGCCGGGCGTTTTTTTATGGGCGTTGAATCAGTTCAGGAATATTTACAACGTGAACCCTGACAGGCTCATCAGAATGCCGAGGAACAGCACCAGCCCGACATAATTGTTCTGGCGGAAAGCCAGGAAACAGGCATCACGTTCACGTTTGGCAATCAGCTTCTGCTGATGTACAAACAGCGCAGCAGCCAGCAGCAGCGACCAGTAAAACGGTGCACCGAGCTGGGAAAGATGGCCGACAATGCCCATCAGAACCAGCGTTGCCAGTTGCAACAGGCCGATGATCAGCGTGTCAAAACGTCCGAACAAAATCGCTGTCGATTTCACGCCGATCTTCACATCATCGTCACGATCGACCATCGCGTATTGCGTATCGTAAGCCACCGTCCAGCAGATATTTGCCACGAACATTAACCAGCAACTGAGCGGCACACTTTCGCTCACCGCCGCATAAGCCATCGGGATAGCCCAGCCAAACGCTGCGCCTAAAACGACCTGAGGCAGATGACTGACGCGCTTCATAAACGGGTAAATCCATGCCAGCGCCAGTCCGGCCAGAGACAGTAAAATGGTCATGCGGTTAAGCAGCAGAACCAGCAGGAATGACACCAGCACCAGTCCGACGAATAATATTTTCGCCTGCTTGCCAGTGATCGCCCCGCTCGGCAATGGCCGTTGAGCGGTACGTTTTACATGACCATCAAATTTGCGATCGGCGTAGTCATTCACTACGCAACCGGCGGCACGCATGAAAAACACGCCCAGCACGAAGACCAGCAAAATCTTCGCAGAGGGCATTCCGCCACCGGCTACCCACAGTGCCCATAACGTTGGCCACAACAGCAACAATGAGCCGATCGGCTTATCAATACGCATCAGGCGGCAGTAATCACGCCATGTGCCCTGAGTCATACTTCCTGACACTCTTTGTTCTCCTGCTTGGTTAGTCTGACTCATTCCTGCTCCGCCTGACTTTGCGGACGATGAACCGGTGAGTCCGGTAGGAAAATTTCGGTCAACAACAGCGGCTTGTCAGACAAGCGCAGGCGGGAACGGCGTGCCCATAACTCGCCCTGCTCACTGTGTAATTGACCCAGATGGATATAATCACGGGACAGATTATTGCCACTGAACAGGTAGCGGCCCAGCGGCACAGTCCCTAAATCGACCAGTGCCAGATCTGGCCCGGTCAGTGTTTCTTCAGGAATGACCGTGCGCCCCAGCAGCCACGGTTGTGCGTCACCAAACAATACGATTTCCCGGATCCAGTAACGGGCGCTTTCCGGCAACTGCTGCGCCTCGCTTTCACCCAGCTCTTCGCGGCTGACAAAACATTCGTTTTGCGGTTTCACGGTGACGGTCACACCCTGTTTTTCAAACCGGCGGGTCATGGATCCCATTTCCATCAGCCAGTCAGCCACATCCGCAGGCACCTGCGAAGGATCGTCAAACCAGTGGATCGGGGATTTTTCGGTGGAATGGGAATCAGACATCAATAGCTCCGTAATGAAGGTGTTCATACCTCCAATGAATTATCTGCCTCACATTCTAGCGTATGAATGCGAGGCAGTAATTGCCTCATTTATTCGCGACGCAGACGTTCGCCATTGGCCAGGAACAGCGTCACAACCAGCACCAGGATGGCGCAGGCGTAAACCAATGTGTCGTAAGGACTTTTGTGATCAACGATGATCAAACGGATGATCGCGGTGATACCGATGTAAATAAAATAGCGTAAAGGGAAATGATAGCCCGATGAAAAATATTTAATTATCAGGGCAATAAACTCAAAATAGAGGAAGTAAATCACAATCCCCTCGATGAGCAGATACGAGGACGACTGATCGTTATTCACGAACAGCACCATTGCTAAGTGGTAGGTTTCACGCCCGATAAAAATCATCAGGATTGCGGCCAGTCCTAATAAGAATATGTTCAAAATTCGCTGCATAATGACGGATATCATTAATGCCCGCTTTGATCCTGCCATGTGATCTACATCCCACTTTTGTTATTAATACCCGCAGAATACCACAGAGTCAGCACAGGAAAAGCGCCATTAAAAAAGGGCCAGCCGGTGAAGGCTAACCCTTTTATTTTGACGTATAAAAACCTTAATGCCCTAAATCATTCGTGTTGCATCCAGGCGGCAACTGAATGAATCCCCGGGAGCATACACAAGTATGTGACCGGGGTTCATGAAGGCAGCCAACGCCGGGGCAGCGCGAAGGATAACGGGTATTAGCGCCAGTTTTTGAAGCGGTTGATCAGACCGTTAGTCGAACTGTCATGCCCGGTCACGTCTTTGTCATCTTCCAGTTCTGGCAGGATACGGTTTGCCAGCTGTTTGCCCAGTTCTACACCCCATTGGTCGAAGGTGTAGATGTTGAGGATCACGCCCTGAGTAAAGATTTTGTGTTCGTACATCGCGATCAACGCACCCAGGCTGTAAGGCGTGATTTCACGCAGCAGGATGGAGTTGGTCGGACGGTTCCCTTCGAACACTTTGAACGGCGCAACGTGTTTCACGTCTTCCGGTTTTTTGCCCTGATCGGCGAATTCTTTCTCGACAACGTCCAGAGATTTACCGAATGCCAGCGCTTCCGTCTGGGCGAAGAAGTTAGACAGCAGTTTCGCGTGGTGATCGCTCAGCGGGTTATGGCTGATGGCTGGCGCAATGAAGTCACAAGGGATGATTTTAGTCCCCTGGTGAATCAGCTGATAAAACGCATGCTGGCCGTTAGTGCCCGGCTCACCCCAGATGATCGGGCCCGTCTGGTAATCCACCGGATTACCGTTACGGTCAACGAACTTACCGTTAGATTCCATGTTGCCTTGCTGGAAGTAAGCGGCAAAACGGTGCATGTACTGGTCGTATGGCAGGATAGCTTCGGTTTCAGTGCCGTAGAAATCGTTATACCAGATGCCGATCAGTGCCAGCAGCACCGGCAGGTTTTTCTCAGCCGGCGTATTCGCGAAGTGTTTGTCCATTGCATGAGCACCGCTCAGCAATTGTTCGAAGTTATCGAACCCAACAGACAACGCGATAGACAGACCGATTGCTGACCACAGAGAGTAACGACCGCCGACCCAGTCCCAGAATTCGAACATGTTGTCGGTATCGATACCAAACTCGCTCACTGCTTTACCGTTGGTAGACAGCGCAGCGAAGTGTTTCGCCACGTGTTTGTTGTCGCCGGCAGTTTCCAGGAACCAGTCACGCGCGCTGTGGGCGTTGGTCATGGTTTCCTGTGTGGTGAAGGTTTTTGATGCCACCAGGAACAGCGTGGTTTCCGGAGACAAATCTTTCAGCGTTTCAGCGATATGCGTGCCATCTACGTTGGAGACGAAATGCATATTCAGATGATTTTTGTACGGACGCAGTGCTTCAGTCACCATGAACGGACCGAGGTCTGAACCGCCGATCCCGATGTTCACCACATCAGTGATGGCTTTGCCGGTATACCCTTTCCACTCGCCACCGATAACGCGCCCGGTGAAACCTTTAATTTTCGCCAGAACTGCGTTCACTTCCGGCATAACATCTTTGCCGTCCACGATGATTGGTGTGTTGCTGCGGTTACGCAGGGCTACGTGCAGAACAGCACGGTCTTCGGTGCGGTTGATCTTCTCGCCAGAGAACATCGATTTGATTGCGCCCTGAAGGTCAGTCTCTTTCGCCAGCGCCTGCAGTTTATCGAGCGTCTCTGCAGTGATACGGTTTTTAGAGAAATCGACCAGCATCTGGTCTTCAAACGTGGCAGAGAATTTGGAGAAACGATCACCATCTTCAGCAAACAGATGGCTAATCTGCACATCTTTCATCTTGTCGAAATGCTGCTGCAGGGCTTGCCAGGCAGCGGTCTGAGTTGGATTGATATTTTTCATAGCAATGCTCTTAGGCTGAGAATAAATATGAGGTAACTGTCCCGATTGTAGCCTGAAGTTCCCGGGAAGAGATGCCTTTTCTTGCGATAGGTCAGATCTGCTTAATCACAATGACAGAGAACAATATTAGATGAGAATCGCTCAAAATGTAGCGCATGCGCTGCCTGACCGTTGACAGACGGGCGATAAACGGCTATTCCTAAGCGCCTAACTCGCGCGCTCGGTGCGCGAGCCAGAAGAGGCGCGTCGCCCAGGCAGTGTATCGGAGGAGCCGAAATCCTACGAAGATACATCAGGGGGAGCGGCGCCGAGATCATAAGCCCGCGGCAGGCGAACGATCGACTACAGGGGCTGAATCCCCTGGGTTGTCACCGGAACACCCCGAAAGGGTGTCGGCTAGGTGGGGCGCTTCTGGGTGTATCGTAGTATCTCTACGCCTGCTCCCGTTTCCCGCTCTTCCCTTTGTGCCAATTCTTATGGAATCGATGGCCGTCATGGTATGACGACCCGGACACGAGGTTTTACATGAATCACGCAGTATCCCGCAACGCCAGTCAGCAGCCTTTGGGTAATGTCATCGTCGCCAAATTCGGCGGTACCAGCGTGGCGGATTTCGACGCAATGAACCGCAGCGCGGATATCGTGCTGTCGCGTCCTGAAGTACGTCTGGTTGTCCTCTCCGCCTCTGCGGGCGTCACCAATTTATTAGTCGAGCTGGCCGAAGGTAAAGAAACCGAACGACGGGTGTTCCTGCTTGATGAAATTCGACGCATCCAGAGCGCCATCATCGACCGCCTCGATAATCCGACAGTGATCCGCGAAGAAATCGGCCGCATGCTGGAAAATATCGCTATGTTGTCAGAAGCGGCGAGCCTGGCGACATCTACCGCGCTGACTGACGAACTGGTGAGCCATGGCGAACTGATGTCTACTCTGCTGTTTGTTGAAATCATTCGCCAGCGTAACGTGCCGGTGGAATGGTTCGACGTGCGTAAAATTATGCGCACCAATGATCGCTTTGGCCGGGCGGAGCCAGATACTCAGGCATTAAACGAGTTAACCGTTCAGCAGTTGCAACCGCGCTTGCAGGACGCTCTTGTGATCACACAAGGTTTTATCGGTTCTGAAGGCAAAGGGCGTACCACGACACTTGGCCGTGGTGGCAGCGATTATACCGCCGCATTGTTAGGCGAAGCGCTGAGCGTTTCCCGGGTGGATATCTGGACGGACGTACCGGGGATTTATACTACCGATCCACGTCTGGTGCCGGCGGCAAAACGTATTGACCGTATCGCATTTGAAGAAGCGGCTGAAATGGCGACTTTTGGTGCGAAAGTTCTGCATCCTGCAACGCTGCTGCCAGCGGTGCGCCGCGGTATTCCGGTGTTTGTAGGCTCGAGCAAGGACCCGTCAGGCGGTGGCACCCTGGTGTGTGATACCAGCGATAATCCGCCGCTGTTCCGCGCGATAGCCCTGCGCCGCAGACAAACGCTGGTCACGCTGCACAGCCTGAGCATGCTCCATTCACGCGGTTTCCTCGCCGAAGTGTTTGGCATTCTGGCTCGTCACAGCATCTCTGTTGATCTGATCACAACGTCCGAAGTCAGCGTCGCACTGACGCTGGATACCACCGGTTCCACATCCTCGGGTGACAGCCTGCTGACCACCTCGCTGCTGACAGAATTATCCTCACTGTGCCGCGTGGAAGTCGAAGAAAATCTGGCACTGATCGCGATTATCGGTAACAAACTGTCACAGGCCTGTGGCGTCGGCAAAGAAGTCTTCGGCGTACTGGATCCGTTCAATATCCGCATGATTTGCTACGGCGCAAGTAGCTACAATTTATGCTTCCTGGTGCCGGGCAACGATGCCGATCAGGTTGTTAAAACTCTACACCGCAACCTATTCGAATAAGGACGGGCGCGGTATCTGAGAAGACCGGGCCACGTGCCCGGTCTTTTTTTTGTCTGTACTTTTGCAAAACAACAAAGACAAGGATCATCCTCAATGTTAGCCATAATAACCCGCCTGTTCCCCTTGTGGGCCGTGCTGTTATCCGTCGCGGCCTACTATTCGCCCGGCACGTTTACGCCGATCGGCCCGCACGTTTCTACCCTGCTGATGCTGATCATGTTCGCGATGGGCGTCACTCTCGAATTCGGTGATTTCAAACGCGTACTTTCCCGGCCCGGCCCGGTTGCTGCCGCTACTTTCCTGCATTATCTGGTCATGCCGCTGGCGGCATGGGTACTGGCAAAGCTGTTCCATATGCCCGCAGATTTATCGGCGGGGATGATTCTGGTTGGCAGCGTGGCCAGCGGAACTGCTTCTAATGTCATGATTTATCTGGCGAAAGGTGACGTCGCGCTTTCCGTGACGATTTCTGCGGTTTCCACGCTGGTTGGCGTTTTCGCCACGCCATTGCTAACACGTCTGTATGTTGATACGCACATCAAGGTCGATGTGGAAGGCATGCTGTTGAGCATTTTGCAAATCGTCGTCATCCCGATTTTAGCCGGTCTGATTATTCATCATCTGTTCACGAAAACCGTAAAACGCATCGAACCGCTGCTGCCGCTTTTCTCAATGGTGTGCATTATCGCCATTATCAGCGCCGTCGTGGCAGGCAGTCAGGGCTTTATCGGTTCTGTGGGACTGATCGTGATTGTGGCGGTTATTCTGCACAACGGCATTGGTTTACTGAGCGGTTACTGGGGTGGAAAACTGTTTGGCTTTGACGAAACCACCTGTCGCACGCTGGCGATGGAAGTCGGCATGCAGAACTCAGGCTTAGCCGCGACGCTGGGGAAAATCTACTTCACCCCGCTGGCCGCACTGCCGGGTGCATTGTTCTCGGTCTGGCATAATCTTTCAGGTTCTTTGCTGGCCGGTTACTGGTCCGGCAAACCGGTCAAAAAAGACTGATGTCCAGACCGTAAAAAAACAGCAAAAAGAAACGGGCGCCTTCCTCAGCGCCCGTTTTTATTCGTACTACACCCGTTGCGCATCATCATTCGGTTCGCGCTGCTCGTCTTCCTGCTCATCCTGATCCAGCACGTTATACGCCACCGCACAGAACAGTGAGTTCAGACGTTTCATATCTCCCAGTAACCCGAGGTGGAGCGAACTGGTTTCAATACTCTGCACATTATGCTGATGCAAGCGATCAACATGGGCATGCGCGTAACGGCGGTCAAGAATGCGGAAGCGGTGTTTGGAACGTCGCAGACGGCGTGCGCTGGTGAGATCGTTTGACAGGAATACCCCCAAACTCAGACGCAGATTATCTTGTAATTTTTCATGTAAGGCATCCAGTTCCACCAAGCCTTCCGGCGAGAACGCGCGGCGCGTAGCGTGGGATTTGGCGGTGATATCGCCGGTCATACGTTCGATAATGTCACCGGCCTGTTCGAGGTTGAGCGCCATTTCGATAATTTCTGCCCAGCGGCGGGAGTCATCTTCGCCCAACCCTTCTTTATTGATTTGCGCCAGATACAGTTTGATGGCGGTGTACAACACATCAACGTCATCGTCGAGACGCCGCACTTCGCGATCCTGCGCCAGTTTACCGTGCATCACTTCCCGGTTGAGGATCAGCATATGTTCGACCACGTCGCCCATGCGCAAAGTCTCGCGGGCGGCATTGGCCAGCGCCAGCGTCGGTGTATCTATCGCGCTGACGTCAAGATGACGCGGGCGCAGACGCGGATCATCTTCCGGCACATCGGCAATCATCATCTGGCAAATCTTCGCCATCGGCGCAGTCAGCGGCACCATTGCCAGACAACGGATCAGGTTGTAGAACATGTGAAAATAAATCACCAGTTCCTCATCCGGGATCCCAAGCCGCGTCAGTTGGGTCGACAACGGTCCGACAAACGGCAGCACAATCACTAAACCAATCAGTTTAAACAACGTGCTGCCGAGCGCGACCCGGCGACCGGCAGCGTTCATTTTACTGGCGTTAATCATCGCCAGCAGCCCGCTGCCAAGATTGGCACCGATGACCAGACACAGCGATACTTTAAGCGAAATCACGCCGGTTGCGGCAAGGGTTGCGGTCAGCAACACAGCAGCCAGACTGGAATAACTGATGATGGCAAACACTGCGCCGGTCAGAGCATCGAGCAGTACATCACCCGTCAGTGAGGAGAATAAAACTTTCACGCCGGAGGCCTGCATGATCGGTGTTGCTGCGCCCACAATCAGTTCCAGCGCCAGTAAAATCAGACCCAGTCCGATACCGACGCGGCCCATTTGCCCGGCGCGGGTTTGTTTACGGCTGAGGAAGAATGCAACACCGACGAAAATCAGCAGCGGAGAAAGCCAGGAGAGATCGAAAGTCAGGATACGCGCCATCACGGCGGTCCCGACATCTGCACCGAGAATAATCACCAGTGCCGGCGCCAGTGCCACCAGCCCCTGCGATACAAACGACGTGACCAGCAGCGCGGTAGCATTACTGCTTTGCACCAGCGCAGTTACGCCAATCCCCGCCACAAACGCCAGCGGTTTTTTCTCGACACTGTTACTCAGAACACGGCGCAGATTGGCGCCAAAGACGCGCATGATGCCGGTACGCACGATGTGCGTACCCCATACGAGCAGAGAAATAGCAGACAACAGATGCAAAAGGGTTAACACGAAAAAACAGCTCCATTAACGCCAGGCATAGACCGGCCATCCTGCCTGCCGGGCGTGCTGGAGCAGGATGGCGTCCGGATTCACCACCACAGGCTGCCCAACGCGCGTCAGCAACGGCAGATCATTATGGGAATCCGAATAAAAACTGGCTGATTGCAACAGGGATTCGTCCTGATTGATGAGTTCAAGTAACCGCGAAACTTTGCCTTCGCGGTAGGTCATCGTCCCCTGTGTGGCGCCGGTAAAGCGCCCTTCTTTGATTTCAACACCAATCGCCAGCGTTTCATCAACACCGAGGAAACGGGCAATTGGCTGCACCAGATGTTCACCGGATGCGGAAATAATCACCGTCCGGTCGCCCTGTGCGCGGTGAGCAGCCAGACACTCACGCGCCTGCGCGTAAACACGCGGGGCAATCACATCCTGAATATAATTCGCGACCATTGCCGCGACATCACGTTGACGGCGGCCGGACAGCGGCACCAAAGTACAACGCATGTACTCCTGCATATCCATCTGGCCGGCAGCGTATTGCTGCATCAGTGCGGCATCTTGTTGCAGGAAAGCCTGTTCATCGGCCACCCAGCCATTGGCCACCATATAGGCTGACCACAAACTCGAACAGTCGCCGCTAATCAGGGTTTCATCGAGATCAAACAGCGCCAGTTTCATGCAACTTCCCGTAACGTAACAAGATCTAACTGTAGACCAATATCGCTGCCATCGGCACGAAGTGAGGCCACAGAGCGGTTTAAGACATCCACAGAAAGCTCAACGCCATGCGCTAAAACGCGATAACGCACGACGTTACCGAGCAGGCTGTGGCTGATAATTTTAGCCGGAATGCCTTCAGTCAGTTCACACATCGTGACCGACTCCGGCCGGATGGCGACGCGACCGGTATAACGTATGCCGGTCAGCGCCATCGCCTGTTCAGGGTTTAACAGATTGTAACTGCCGATAAAGCCTGCGGCGAACGCATCCACCGGTTCAGTATACAGGGTTTCGGCGTCAGCATTTTGGACGATTTGTCCTTTGTTCATCAGCACAATCCGATCGGACATGGTCAGCGCTTCTTCCTGATCGTGTGTCACGAAAATCGCCGTCAGGTTCATTTCACGCTGAATACGGCGGATTTGCTCACGCAAATGCTTACGGATACGGGCATCGAGCGCGGAAAGCGGTTCATCAAGCAACAACAGACGCGGCTGTGTGACCAGTGAACGCGCCAGCGCCACACGCTGACATTGGCCACCGGAAAGCTGATGCGGATAACGTTTGGCATAGTCGTTCATTTCCACCAGTTCCAGCACTTCACCGACGCGGCGATGCAACTCGGAAGCCGGTATCTTTTGCATTTTCAGGCCGAATGCGACATTAGCTTCCACGGTCATATTCGGGAACAACGCGTAACTCTGGAAGACCATACCTATACCGCGCTGCTGCGGCGGCAACGGCACAATATCCTGCCCCTGTATCAGAATTTTTCCGCTGTCCACCGACGTCAGCCCCGCGAGACAGCGAAGCAGTGTGGATTTCCCACAACCGCTGGGTCCCAGCAGCGTGACGAATTCACCCTCTTGTGCTGAAAAATCGATGTTGTTGAAAATTTGCGTCGGGCCGTAAGACTTATTGAGTTGAGTAACCTGTAAATACGACATAATCAGCGCTTTCCTTTGTTCAGGATGTTCGCCACCCAGGTGAAAATCAGGACGACCATGAAATAGGAGATGACCAGTGCGCTGGTAAAATGGCCGCTGCCATTGCGCATGTTATAGAGGTAAACCTGAACCGTTTCATAACGGCTGCCCGCCAGCAGGTTGGCGAATACAAATTCCCCGATCAGGAAGGAAAACGACAGCAGGACAGCAATCATTCCGCCTTTGCGTAAGTTCGGTAAAACCACCAGCAGTGCCGCTTTCCAGGTGCTGGCCCCGAGCAGGTGCGCGGCATCCATCAGATCACGCAGGTTGATCGCCTGCATGTTGTTGGAGATGGCGCGATAGATAAACGGCAGCGCGATGGTGAAGTAACAACCGATCAGGATCCACGGCGTGCCGGTCAGCGCCAGCGGTTCAGCGGAATAGAGTTGCATCAGACCGACCGACGACACCACGGGTGGCACGGCGAACGGCAGTAAGATCAGGATATTCATCAGCGCATCAAGCTTTGGAAAATAGTAAGCAATCACAAACATGAGTGGCAGGATCAGCACCAGCGACAGGAAAAGTGTGCCAAAACACACCAGCAGCGAGTGCCAGAGCGCAATCAGGAAACGCGGATCACTCCACAATTCCACCAGCCATTTGAGCGTAAAGCCGCTCGGCAATATAGTGGCACCCCATTCCAGCACCAGCGCATAGACCAGCGTCGCCAGCAGCGGCAACATCAGGACAATCAGTAAAATCCAGATCACCACACGGTGGTAAATCGCTTCAGAGCGCGACATTTTACGTTCCTTTTTTTGCCCGTCAGCTGCGCTGACTGAGATAACTTTTACGCAATAACCACTGATGGATCAGCGTGATAAAGGCCATCAGCACCACCAGCAACATCGCCAGCGCACTGCCCATGTTCGGATCGAGAGAAATATCCCCCGAGACCAACGCCGCGATACGCACCGGCACCACGTTAAAATTACCGGTGGTCAGCGCATACACCGTGGCATACGCGCCAAGGGCATTGGCCAGCAAAATCACGAAGGTACCGAGCAAGGCCGGGAACAGCACCGGAATACCAATATGACGCCAGTAACGCCAGCGTCCCGCGCCCAGCAAGGCTGCTGACTCGCGCCAGTCCTCCCGCAGCGCATCAAATGCCGGATACATCAGCAACACGCCGAGCGGGATCTGAAAATAGGTATAGAGGACAATAAGCCCGTCTTTCGAATAGAGGTCGAAGTGTTCCATCAGGCCATATTTTTTCAACAGCAGCGTCAGGCAACCATTCAGGCCAAGCAGGATCACGAAGGCGAAGGCCAGCGGCACCCCGGCAAAGTTGCTGGTCATGTTAGTGAACGACATGACAAAATCGTGCAGCTTTGTCGGGCCTAACTGGCGAAGTGAGTAACTGCCCACCAACGCGATAAGCAAGCCGTATAAACTCGACCAGATGGAAATATCCAGCGAGAAACGCATAGCCTGTAAATAGAACGGTGATGTCAGAATATCGGTGTAATTGCCCAGTCCCCAGGCTTCATACGTCTCACTGTAAAAACTGCTCACCGCAATCCATGCCAGCGGCGCCAGCTGAAAAGCGATGAAAAACACCAGAAATGGCAGCATAAACAACGCCGCAATCCACTTAGCTTTCATCGGGTATCCTCTAAAAGTGACGGGATTCAGGCCAGTAATGCCGCGCAATGTGGCTTATCGTGGGCAATATTAAGGATCTGACAAACGGTTCCGCACAACTCGGTCTGCAACGGTGCGGCCTCTTTGAAGCTGAACGCACTGCCAAAAACGAACAGCGGCACCTGACGCTCCTCCGGCAAAATTCCGCTGTGACTGCGGTCATCATTCATGCCGTGATCCGCGGTCACGATCACCTGATAACCGGCATCCAGCCAGTCACCCAGATAGCGTGACAGGATGCCGTCTGCGATCCGTGCTTTGTTACGATATTGCGGTGTCGACAGGCCGAATTTATGCCCGGCATCATCAATGTTCATCGGATGGATCAGCAGGAAGTCGGGATCATGACGACGTCGCAGGCTTTCGGCATCATCGAACAAATGCGAATCAGGATAACTGTCGTCGTAATAGAAATGACCGTGCTGGATAGCCAGCGATTCATCACTGGTGTGACGATCACGCGGCGGGTCAAATGGTGTGCGGTTGTACAGCTCGCTGACCCAGTGATAAGCCGCCGCAGCCGTCGTCAGACCGGCGTCGCGGGCATAGTGAAAAATACTGCGTTGTGTCGATAACCGGTCAACATGGTTATGAACGATGCCACTCTCCACCGGCGTGATGCCGGTGAGAATGCATTCATAAAGCGGTCGGGACAGCGAAGGCAATTCGCATTCCAGTTGATACAAGCGGCCACGTCTTGCGGCACACTGCGCCTGTAAATAACCCATTGTGTCGTTGCCGACCTGATAATTCAGGCCGTCGAGAACTACCAGAATGCTTTTCATTACATGTATGCCTTTCATTTCTTACAGGTGTTGTCATTAACCAATGCTTTCGCTGCCCGGTTCTTCTTATTTTTAGGAATTTATTGCTGCATGTTGATCATGACGTTTTCCTGCCACAGGCGCGGCAAGGTTTTCGCGCTCTTGTCCCAGGCAGCCGGATCGGCAATCGGATGTGCATTTTTGTATTCACTGGATGGCAGCAGTTTGGCTTTTACATCGTCTGGCAGAGTGATGTGGTCAGCACGGATCGGGCGGGCATAACCTTGTGCTAAGTTGATCTGGCCAGCATCAGAGAAGATGTATTCACGTGCCAGTTTTGCCGCATTTGGGTGTTTGGCGAATTTGTTGATGATGGTGGTGTAGCCGGACGTGATAGTGCCATCCGATGGGATCACCACATCGAAGCGGGTTCTGTCGATTTTGTCGCGATAGCTCAGCCCGTTGAAGTCCCAGACGACGCCAACCTGCACCTCACCTTTCTCCAGAGAAGCGATCACCGGGTTCGTCAGACTCAGACGTCCTGCTTTCGCCAGTTTGCCGAAATATTCCAGACCTGGTTTTAGATCCTTTTCATTCCCACCCATCGCGTAAGTTGCCGCCAGCACGCCGTTTGCCGCCTGCGCTGCGGTGCTCACATCACCAATAGTCACTTTGTATTTGCTGTTGAGCAGATCAGCCCAGCTGTGTGGCTCATCTTTAACCTGCGATTTATCAATGATGAAGGCGATAGTACCGGTGTAAGCGAGCGCCCACATACCGTCTTTATCTTTTGCCCAGTCGGGTACCTGATCCCAGGTTGTCGGTTTATAAGGCTGGGTCACGCCTTTTTGCACAGCAACCGGTCCGAAAGCAGCGCCCACGTCACCAATATCAGCACTGGCATTGTCCTTCTCTGCCAGGAATTTGGCGATTTCCTGGGCGGAACTCATATCGGTATCACTGTGTTTCAGACCATATTTAGTGCTCAGATCACTCCATGTTCCTTTCCAGTTCGCCCAGTCATCAGGCATACCGACACTGTTTACCGTTCCTTCGGCTTGTGCCGCTTTGAGGAGTGCAGCAGGAGGCTCAGCGGCAAATGCCGGTGAAGCGGAGAGGACAAGCGCGCTGGTTAACACAGAAGCGAACAACTGTTTCATAACGGATGCTCCAGATGATAGTGTGTGAAGTGCTGGTCTAGTCCAGCAAGAACCAAGCCAATCTAACGCTCAATTGTGATAATTATATGTCAGCGCGAAAAAGCAGCAGTTTTAAGCTGATCGCTGTTAACGGGCGCACATTATTGACACGATGCAGAGTCAGATTGGTGCAAAAACGCACTGAAATGAGGCTTGCTAACCGATGAGTGAATCGCAGACCACCCTTGCCGTTATCTGCAAGGCATTGAGCGAAAGTATTGCAGCCGGGGCATTTTCTGCAGAGGGAAGGCTGCCTTCTGAGCGCGCGTTGAGTGAACAGTTTTCCACCACCCGTATCACATTACGGGAAGCATTGAGCCAGCTTGAGGCACAGGGTCTGATTTACCGGGAAGTGCGCCGGGGCTGGTTTGTTTCCCCACCGCGCATTATTTATAACCCGCTGCAAAGAAGTCATTTTCACGCGATGGCGAAAGATCAGGGACGCAGCGCAAAAACCGAAGTGATCGATGCGAAGTACTGTCTTGCCAGTGATACGGTGTGTCAGAAGTTATTAGTGCCGGCAGAGAGTGAGGTGATTTGCATAAGACGGTTACGTTATATCGATAGCCGTCCGGTACTGTATGTCGAGCACTATCTTAATCCGCTGTATTTTCAGGATATTCTCAGCGCTGATCTCACATCATCGCTGACCGATCTGTATGCGCTGCGCTACGACATTCATTACGGACGCGTACGATTTGATATGGTACCTACGTTGCTGAGTGAAGAAGCCTCGCATGCGTTGAGAGTGGCACCCGGCAGCCCTGCACTGTTTATCACGCGAACCAACCGTGACCAGCACGACCGGGTCATCGACTGCGATTTAGAATACTGGCGCTATGACGCACTGCACATTGATGTGGAAGTGAGCTGAATCCGTAAGGAAATCAAGGAAAAAAAATGCCCGTTAACGGGCATTTATATTATTAGTCGGCATCGTAACCCAGATTAGGGGCTAACCATCTTTCCACTTCTGCGACCGGCATGTTTTTACGCGCTGCATAATCTTCAACCTGATCACGCTGGATCTGCGCCACAGCGAAGTATTTACTGTCAGGATGGCTGAAATACCAGCCGGATACAGCTGCCCCCGGCCACATGGCAAAGGACTCGGTCAGTTGCATACCGGTATTGGCTTCGACATCCAGCAGCTTCCAGATTTGCCCTTTTTCAGTATGTTCAGGACAGGCCGGGTAACCGGGTGCCGGGCGTATTCCCTGATAATTTTCGCGGATCAGTTCTTCATTGCTCAGGTTTTCTGTCGGCGCAAAACCCCAGTACACTTTACGTACCTTCTCGTGCAGGTACTCTGCGAACGCTTCTGCCAGACGGTCTGCCAGAGCCTTGATCATGATTTTATTGTAATCATCATGCTGCTTGTCATACGCCTCGGCCAGCGCATCTTCCTCAAGACCGCCGGTTACGGCAAATGCCCCCATGTAATCTTTTTTGCCACTGGATTTCGGCGCAACAAAGTCAGCCAGACAGTAGTTGGCGAAATCGGTTTTTTCCGTTTGCTGACGCAGATGATGGCTGACCACCAGCACATCCTGACGGCGTTCGTCGCTGTAGATTTCGATATCATCGCCCGTGCGGTTTGCCGGGAACAGGCCCACTACACCACGCGGATTCAGTAATTTTTCAGCGGAGAGTTTATCCAGCAAATCGTTGGCATCCTTGAACAGGCGCTTCGCTTCCTCGCCGACAACTTCATCTTCAAGAATGCGCGGATATTTGCCCGCCAGCGACCAGGTCATAAAGAACGGTGTCCAGTCGATGTAATTACGCAATGTTTCAATGCTGGCTTCCACTTTCTGGATGCCCAGACGGTGAGCCACCGGCGGCGTGTAAGTTTCCCAATCGATAAAAGTCGCGTTGTCGCGGGCCACTGCCAGACTCACCGGCGGCGTGCGCGGTTTTTTACGACCATGCTGGATACGTACGGTTTCATACTCTTTACGCGTTCGTCCGATAAACGCATCGCGCTGATCATTGGACAACAACGCAGAGACGACGCCCACAGAGCGTGAAGCGTTTTGCACATAGCAGGTCGCACCACTGTAATTTTGTTCTATTTTCACCGCTGTGTGCGCTTTCGATGTGGTTGCGCCGCCAATCAGCAACGGCATGGTGAAACCACGGCGTTCCATTTCTTTTGCCACGTTGACCATTTCATCCAGCGACGGGGTGATAAGCCCGGAAAGCCCGATAATATCGACGTTTTCTTCAATGGCAGTTTTCAGAATTTTGTCAGTCGGCACCATCACACCGAGATCAATAATCTCGTAGTTATTACATTGCAGCACAACACCGACGATGTTTTTGCCAATGTCATGCACATCGCCTTTTACCGTCGCGAGAAGAATTTTGCCGTTGGTCTGGCCCTTTTCCTTGCTGGCTTCAATGTACGGCTCCAGATAGGCCACCGCTTGTTTCATCACACGCGCGGATTTCACCACCTGCGGCAGGAACATTTTGCCAGCACCAAACAGGTCACCGACCACATTCATACCATCCATCAGCGGGCCTTCGATCACTTCGATAGGACGCGCGGCCAGCTGACGGCACTCTTCAGTATCCAGTTCGATAAATTCGGTAATGCCTTTCACCAGCGAGTATTCGAGGCGTTTTTTTACTTCCCAGCTGCGCCATTCCGCCTGCTGCTTATTCGCTTCGCCATCGTCCTTGCTGCCACGGTATTTTTCGGCCAGTTCGAGCAGACGCTCAGTACCATCATGACGACGGTTGAGGATGACATCTTCCACGGCGTCGCGCAGTTCAGCCGGTAAATCATCATAAATCGCCAACTGGCCGGCGTTGACGATACCCATATCCATACCGTTGCGGATGGCGTGATACAGAAAGACAGCGTGAATGGCTTCACGCACCGGTTCGTTACCGCGGAACGAGAAGGACACATTGGAAACACCGCCGGAAATCAACGCATGCGGCAGTTGTGCTTTAATATCAGCACAGGCTTCGATGAAATCAACGGCGTAGTTATTGTGCTCTTCAATACCGGTCGCTACGGCAAAGATGTTCGGGTCGAAAATAATATCTTCCGGCGGGAAGCCGACCTTTTCAGTCAGCAATTTATAGGCACGGCGGCAGATTTGAATTTTGCGGGCACGGGTGTCCGCTTGCCCGGTTTCATCAAATGCCATGACCACCACGGCTGCGCCGTAGCGGCGAACCATACGGGCATGGTGCAGGAAGGCTTCTTCGCCTTCCTTCATGGAAATGGAGTTAACAATCCCCTTGCCCTGGATGCATTTCAGGCCTTTCTCGATGACGTCCCATTTGGAGGAGTCGATCATGATCGGCACACGGGCGATATCCGGTTCACCGGCAATCAGGCTGAGGAAGCGCACCATCGCCGCTTCGGCGTCGAGCATTCCTTCATCCATGTTGATGTCAATAATTTGCGCGCCACTTTCTACCTGCTGACGGGCTACAGCCAGCGCTTCCGCATACTTTTCTTCTTTAATCAGTCGCTTGAAACGCGCGGAGCCGGTCACATTGGTACGTTCACCGACATTCACAAACAGCGTCTGTGGATCGATGGTCAGCGGTTCCAGCCCTGCCAGACGGCAGGCAACAGGAATGGTCGGCAAAGCACGGGGCGGCACGCCTTCCACGGCTTTCACCATCGCCGCAATGTGCGCAGGCGTGGTACCACAGCAACCACCGACGATGTTCAGAAAGCCCGAGCGTGCCCATTCGGCAATATGCTCAGCCATTTCTTTAGCTTCGAGATCGTATTCACCAAAGGCGTTAGGTAAACCGGCGTTCGGGTGTGCGGTGACATAACATTCTGCAATACGGGATAACTCAGCCACATACTGACGTAATTCATCAGGCCCCAGGGCGCAGTTAAGGCCAAAGGTGAGCGGTTTCACATGGCGTAATGAGTTATAAAATGCTTCGGTTGTCTGGCCGGACAAAGTACGGCCCGAGGCATCGGTAATCGTGCCGGAAACCATGACCGGCAAGACAATACCCACCGCTTCGAATTCGCTTTCAACTGCGAACGTGGCGGCTTTAGCATTAAGTGTGTCGAATACGGTTTCGATCATGATCAGATCGACCCCGCCTTCGATCAGCGCACGGGTAGATTCCCGGTAAGCGTCAACCAGCTGATCGAAAGTTACGTTACGGAATGCGGGATCGTTAACATCAGGGGAAATCGATGCCGTCCGGTTGGTCGGGCCTAACACCCCGGCGACATAACGCGGTTTATCCGGCGTACGGGCAGTCCACTCATCGGCGCACTGTCGCGCCAGCCGAGCGGCCTCATAGTTAATTTCAGCCGACAAGGATTCCATATGGTAGTCAGCCATTGCAATCGTGGTGGAGTTGAACGTGTTGGTTTCGAGGATATCTGCACCGGCAGCAAGATAACCGTTGTGGATCTCGATGATCACTTCAGGTCTGGAGAGCACCAGCAGATCATTATTGCCTTTAAGATCGCTTTCCCAGTCAGCAAAACGCTCACCGCGGTAATCTTCTTCTTCCAGACGATAGCTTTGGATCATAGTGCCCATGCCGCCATCCAGAACCAAAATGCGCTGTGCCAGCTGCTTATGTAGCGCCTCAACTCGATTAGTCACTTTCACCTCATCACCCATCACGCACACCCGGCAAATTATTCATTCATGCGCCGGAAATTATGGTCAACATCCTAGCATATCTTCCTCAGCCAAAAGGCCGCGCTGACGTGAGACTTTTTCAATTCGGGAAGACATCCCGCAAACGCCATGCAACACATCGGATGAGCGTAAAGGCACGTTGCGATCCATACTGTAAAAACGAAAACCAATTCCAAAAATGATTTTTCTTCGCCAGCTTTTGGCGCATCTTACAAGGAACAGGCTCATGGCAACGTCCGTATCGGCTCCGGCCAAACGTGCTAAGAAAACTAAAGCTGCTGCCGCCAACAGCAATGCTGCAACCGGACAAGTTCAGTCCCTGACGCGTGGCCTTAAATTGCTGGAATATATTGCCGAAGCTCAGGGCAGCGTGGCGCTGACCGATCTCGCCCAGCAAGCGGGTTTACCCAACTCCACCACCCACCGCCTTCTGACCACCATGCAACAGCAGGGGTTTGTTCGTCAGGTCGGAGATTTGGGCTTGTGGACCATAGGCTCGCACGCTTTTATCGTGGGCAGTAGTTTCCTGCAAAGCCGTAATTTACTGGCCATGGTACACCCGATGCTACGCCGCCTGATGGAGGAGTCCGGCGAAACGGTCAATCTGGCCGTGCTGGATCACAGTGATTATCAGGCGATCATTATCGATCAGGTGCAATGTAATGCCCTGATGAGAATGTCCGCGCCTATTGGCGGAAAATTACCCATGCATGCGTCAGGTGCCGGCAAAGCGTTTCTTTCAACCCTGCCGGAAGAACGTCTGGCAAAACTGCTGCACAAAATCGGTCTGCACAGTTATACGCCGTTAACAAAAACGTCTCCGGCGAACCTGAAACAGGAGCTGGCAGATACCCGTAAACGCGGTTATGCCTTTGATGATGAAGAGCATGCGCTCGGTTTGCGTTGTGTGGCGACCTGTATCTATGACGAGCATAACGATGCCTATGCAGCCATTTCCATTTCGGGTCCGGTTTCGCGCATCACCGACGACCGGGTGACGGAACTGGGGGCTCTGGTGATCCACGCGGCGAAAGAAATCACGCAAGCCTACGGCGGCGGAAAACACTGAGAGAGATGCTGAAATCCCACCATTATGATGCGGCAGGATTTCAGTTTATTAACGATGGCTAAAACGCCGCGAACGGCGATAAGCAAAGACATCTTCGACATGCCCCTCACGGATCCTCTGCTGCAAACCGCGCCAGTAACTGGCGCTGAAAAGGTCGTCGTGTAGCGTTTCAAACATCTGACCAAGGCGTTTGTCACTGCAAAGAAAATGCCGGAATTCCTCGGGAAAAACATCACCTGGCGCAATGCTGTACCAGGGTTCACTGGCCAGTTCATCCTCCGGATAACGTGGCGCGGGAATATCGCGAAAATTCACTTCGGTCATGTAGCAGATTTCATCGTAATCATAAAATACTACCCGGCCATGACGAGTCACGCCAAAATTCTTAAACAACATGTCTCCGGGAAAGATATTAGCCGCAGCCAGTTGTTTAATTGCATTGCCATATTCTTCAATCACATCATGAAGCTGCTTAGTGCTGGCCTGTTCCAGATATAAATTCAGCGGCGTCATACGCCGTTCAATATACAGGTGCCTGAGCGCAATGCTGTCTCCCAAATCTTCAATCTTGGCAGGTACTTCACGCTGTAGTTCAGCCATCAGTTCAGGACTGATATTTTTCTTCGGCAGAACAAAATGCTCAAACTCCTGCGTATCGGCCATCCGCCCGACACGATCATGTTCTTTCACCAACTGATAGCAGGCTTTGACCTGTGCTTCGGTCACTTCTTTCTGCGGCGCAAAATTATCTTTTATCACTTTGAACACCCGGTCACTGCCAGGCAGGGTAAATACCAGCATGACCATTCCTTTAACACCGGGTGCGATAATAAAAGACTTATCGGTTTGCGCCATAAAGCGCAGATGTTCACGGTAACATTCGGTTTTTGCATGCTTCTGGCAACCGATAGCGCTGTACAGCTCAGCCGTGGTTTTGGCCGGTAGAATCTCACGTAACCACTCAACCAGCGCGCCAGGCTGCGGTGCATACACCATAAAATACGAGCGGGCAAAGCCAAAGACTATACTGGCATCGTTGCTTTCGGTAAGACAGGCATCAACAAACAACTGCTTCTGATGACTGCTGAGATGCACCGGCAATAACATAGGAAATACCTGCGTGCCGGTCCTGATTTTACCGATTATCCATGCGGCTTTATTGCGATAAAAAATCTCGGTGGCAATCTCAATATCAGCCTCTGCAAGCCACTCAGCGGGGAAACGTTGTTGTAATGCCGTAGCAATATAATCTACGTCACGGTGCGTATTCTCCCAGGGTAAGCGCACCGGCAGGTCATGAAGAACTCTTGCGAGTGTGCCGGCAAGCTGGCCCTGAACCGGGTAAAGACGTGACAAAGGACGGGCGCAATGTTGCGGCCGCCGGAAAGGCTGCTCACTGAAAATAAAAAGTTTGTCTGCGGTCAGATCGCGATGTTTGAAAATGCGGCAATAGACTGAATTAAAGAAACTTTCGGCTATTTCAGCCCGCGGATAATCAGGCAGTAATCCGGAGTAACACGCCTTTACGCGGATCAGAAACGCGGCATCATAAAAATGCGGGCCGGTAATGCATCTGAGCTGGGCAACCACCAGCCCGACATGGTGGTCATACAAATGGATACGTTGCTTCATTGCTGCCTGTACCGCCGGCCAGTCGGCATTTTCAAAGCGCTGCTGTGCCCCCGATGTCACCTCGAGAAAGCGGCCATACTGTGCGTCGAATCCCTGCAAAATAGTCTGCGCAATCAACAACTCTATACGCATAGTGGCGACTCCCGGAGGAAAAAGGCCCGGCTTTTACCGGGCCTGATAAATATCAGTGTGCCGCAGAGGAAAACTGCTGTTCTTCGGTAGAACCGGTGAGGGCGGTGACCGAGGAACGGCCGCCCTGAATGATGGTGGTGACTTTATCAAAATAACCGGTTCCGACTTCCTGCTGGTGCGAGGCGAAAGTGTAGCCGCGACTTATGGCTGCAAATTCCGGTTCCTGTACTTTGTCGACGTAGTGCTTCATCCCCTCTCCCTGCGCATAGGCATGAGCAAGGTCGAACATGTTGAACCACATGCTATGGATACCTGCTAACGTAATGAACTGATACTGATAGCCCATCGCGGCCAGTTGGTCCTGGAAACTGGCGATGGTTTTATCATCGAGATTTTTCTTCCAGTTAAACGATGGTGAACAGTTATAGGCCAGCAATTTTCCCGGGAACTCTGCATGAATGGCCTCGGCAAAATGCTGAGCCAGTGCCAGATCAGGCGTTGATGTTTCGCACCATACCACGTCGGCATAAGGCGCGTACGCCAGCCCGCGACTGATGGCCTGCTCAATACCGGCGTGTGTCCGGTAGAAGCCTTCATGCGTTCTTTCGCCGGTAATAAACTGGCTATCATAAGGGTCGCAGTCTGACGTCAGTAAATCTGCCGCATCAGCGTCAGTACGCGCCACCAACAGCGTCGGGACGCCAAGAACATCAGCGGCAAGGCGCGCGGAGACCAGTTTCTGCACCGCTTCCTGAGTCGGCACCAGAACTTTGCCGCCCATATGCCCGCACTTCTTCACTGCGGCAAGCTGGTCTTCAAAATGAACAGCGGCAGCACCCGCTTCAATCATGGATTTCATCAACTCAAAGGCATTGAGTACGCCGCCAAAACCGGCTTCAGCATCGGCCACAATCGGCAGGAAATAGTCGGTATAGCCCGGCAGCCCCGGCTCAATGTTATTGGCCCACTGAATCTGGTCCGCACGGCGAAAAGTGTTGTTAATGCGCGCCACCACTTCAGGTACCGAATTTACCGGATACAAAGACTGATCGGGATACATACTGGAAGCTGTATTGGCATCTGCGGCAACCTGCCACCCGGAAAGATAAATGGCTTCGATACCCGCTTTTGCCTGTTGCAATGCCTGTCCGCCGGTCAGTGCGCCAAGACAATTCACATACCCTTTACGCGATCCACCGTGGAGTAAATCCCACAGGCGCGCCGCACCGTGCTGTGCCAGCGTACATTCAGGATTGACTGAGCCACGCAGGCTAATCACGTCTGCCGCCGTGTAAGGTCGGGTAATATCTTTCCAGCGCGGCTGGTTCCAGGTTTCTTCAAGCTGCTGAATCTGCTGAGTACGGGTCGTTTTCATGGCAAATGCTCCGGTCTTTTTATGTGTAGGGTAAGAAGAATCAGGCCAGCAGCTGATAGCCGGGCAGGGTCAGGAAATCGATTAATTCGTCCTGTGTGGTGATTTTTTCCATCAGCGCAGCTGCCTGTGTGAACCGTCCTGCGCTGAAGCGTTGGTCGCCCAACTCCTGCTGAATGACCAGCATTTCTTCGTTCAGCATGTGGCGGAATAACGGCTTCGTCACGGGTTGTCCGTCATTAAGCGTTTTGCCGTGGTGGATCCATTGCCAGATTGATGTACGGGAGATTTCCGCCGTGGCGGCATCTTCCATCAGCCCGTAAATCGGGACACAGCCGTTGCCAGAAATCCAGGCTTCGATGTATTGCACTGCGACGCGGATATTGGCGCGCATACCCTCTTCAGTACGATCGCCTGAACATGGTTCGAGCAACTGCCCGGCAGTAATTTCGGCGTCTTCTTCGCGTAATACGTCCAGTTGATTTACGCGGTCACCCAGCGCTTTATCAAACACTTCGAGTACCGTGTCGGCCAACCCGGGGTGTGCTATCCAGGTACCATCATGTCCGTTATTCGCTTCAAACTCTTTGTCCGTCCGGACTTTGTTCAGTACCCATTCGTTACGCTTAACGTCTTTGCTTGGGATAAATGCCGCCATGCCACCCATCGCAAATGCGCCACGGCGATGACAGGTTTTGATCAGCAGACGCGAGTACGCACTGAGGAAAGGTTGCGTCATGGTCACAGACTGGCGGTCAGGTAATACACGATCAGCATGATTCTTCAACGTTTTGATATAGCTGAAGATGTAATCCCAGCGACCACAGTTCAGTCCGACGATGTGATCACGCAGGTGGTAAAGGATTTCATCCATCTGGAAAACCGCAGGCAGGGTTTCAATCAGCACCGTGGCTTTAATCGTGCCGCGTGATAATCCTGCATAATCCTCGGCAAAACTGAAGACCTGGCTCCACCAGTCAGCCTCATGATAAGACTGCATTTTTGGCAGATAGAAGTAGGGGCCACTGCCTTTTGCCAGTAAGGCGCGATAGTTATGGAAAAAATACAAAGCGAAGTCGAACAAAGAACCGGGAATAGCCTCACCCTGCCAGTTCACATGCTTTTCGGGTAAATGCAGACCACGTACACGACAAACCAAAACGGCCGGATCGGGCTTGAGTTGATAAATCTTGCCGGATTCATTGGTGTAGCTGATCGTCCCCTTCACCGCATCGCGTAAGTTTATCTGCCCTTCGATAACTTTCTGCCAGTCCGGAGCAAGGGAATCCTCAAAGTCCGCCATAAAAACTTTTACATTAGCGTTAAGCGCGTTGATCACCATCTTGCGTTCAACAGGACCGGTGATTTCTACCCGGCGATCCAGTAGGTCTGCCGGGATACCTCGAATCTTCCAGTTTGATTTTTTTATGGAATCTGTTTCCGAAACAAAATCAGGCAACGTTCCCTGATCTATCTTCTGCTGTACGGCAATTCGATCGGCGAGTAAGCGGTTACGCAGCGGGGTAAAACGGATAACCAGTTCAGATAAAAAATCAACGGCTTCTTCGGTCAGAATCTGTGCTTCATTTTCACCAAACCGGCGCGTAAAACCAAGCTGACTGCGGGTAATTTGCTCAGACATCATTTATCTCCTGATTTATCTGTTTAATCTGCCAGAGCACTTCACTGAACAGACGCTGTTACGGTCGAAAACACACCGGAGATGCCCCCATGCTCCTGAGGCGATCTTTCTCTGGTCATTTATTGCCCGATAGATTTAAGCGTAATCAGTAATTTCATAAAATCAAAAACGATTTCCATTTTATTTTTTATTGTAAAAATAATTAATTTTAATCAATGAGTTAGGAATGAATTATTTTTTCGTAAAATGGTAATGAATTTCGGATGAGGGGGGACAGGCACAGAAGGAAAGGATCAGATAAAGGGATCCGGGGATAAGAAGAGGATGAGCAGACGACCGGCAAGATCGTCTGCTGAAATCATGAAAAGAGGATTATTCGAGGGTTGGATTCATCTGGCGCAGATCAAACGGTGTGATCTGATAAACATAATAATTCAGCCAGTTAGTAAACAGCAGGTGACCGTGACTCCGCCAGGTCGCCTTTGGGGCGAGCTCGGCGTTATCCTGCGGGAAATAGTTGTAGGGCATTTCCGGCGATAAACCCGCCGCCACATCCCGCAGATACTCACCAGCCAGCGTTCCTGCATCATACTCAGGGTGTCCGGTAACAAAAGCCATCCGTTTATCTTTGGTTGCAAAGAGATAGGCACCGGCTTCGTCGGATTCGGCGAAGATCTCCAGATCCGTATGCTGGCGGAGCACATCTGCCGGAAAATCTGCATAACGGGAATGAGGTGCCAGAAAGCTTTCATCAAAGCCCCGGGTCAGTAATGCCAGCGGTTGTAGCGTCTGATGGGGATATACACCAGACAACTTCGCTTCACGGGTCATCTTAGGCAGGCCGTAAAGCACATTCAACGCCGCCTGAACCGCCCAGCAAACAAACAGGGTCGATGTGACATGTTCTTTAGCCCAGTGAATAACGCGCTCAATTTCCGGCCAGTATGCTACATCACAAAAGTCGACCAGGCCTAAAGGTGCACCGGTAACGATCAGTCCGTCATAGTTGTCATGTTGAATATCTTCAAAGTCACAATAGAAATTATTCAGATGCTCGGCAGGGGTATTTTTAGATTCCCGACTGTCAATGCGTAACAGCTGCACATCAATCTGCAAAGGAGAGTTGGAAAGCAGTCGTAAAAACTGATTTTCGGTCTCAATTTTCTTCGGCATCAGGTTGAGAACCAGCACCTTAAGAGGACGGATCTCCTGCGTTTTTGCCCGTGATGACGTCATAACAAAGACGTTCTCATTACGCAGGAAATTCACCGCTGGTAATTCATCTGGAACCCGGATCGGCATAACAACTTCCTCACTGCATCCATTTATACGTTTAGACTTCTAGATAGCTGAAGATATCGGTTTTTGATTAAGATGTCGAGCCTGCAAGCGTTAAGTGAAAATGTTTCAACTTAAGTTATTAATTTAGATTATCTGGTTATAAAGGGAAGCAAATGAGTGTTCAGGAAGGGATAAAAAGAGAAATTAAATTGCAGATCATGGCAACGTACTGAGTAAATAATGTACACAATGCCTTAAATTCCCCATAGCGAAAAGCCCCGCACTTTCGTACGGGGCTTTTGGCTTTATTTGATGCCTGGCAGTTCCCTACTCTCGCATGGGGAGACCCCACACTACCATCGGCGCTACGGCGTTTCACTTCTGAGTTCGGCATGGGGTCAGGTGGGACCACCGCGCTAGTGCCGCCAGGCA
>NZ_JBLZQF010000008.1:0-218457 GCF_049199325.1 Rahnella sp. PD4
CTGGCTGAATATAACAACGAGCGGCCTCATGAATCCCTGAACAACCTGACGCCGGAAGAGTACCGGCTGATGGCCGAAAACCCGGAAGTCTCAAAAAGTGCGTGGAACTAAAACAGGTGTGCTTACAGATATATCTTCTTTCAGCGACGCGAGGAGTATGGTGGTGGGTATTGGCTTGGACAAGTTTACGCCGACTGGTTCAGCTTTGTTGTGGAAGAACCGGTTTCGCTACATCGTGGCATGCAGTATCTGATATCAATAAAGAGCAATGAAGAGGGGATTATGAAATTCGATGACAGCCTGGATAATTTTATGCTGACGAGTGAGTGACAAATTAGTGACGCACCTATAGTGCCGCAAGAGTGTCACTGATATGTCATTACTTTCCTGTGTGTCACTTGTGAATGCAGGATAAGCCAGTTAAAACAGTGACTTATTGATACGCCGACGTTCTTCTAAGCCTTAGGTCACAGGTTCGAGCCCTGTAAGGCGTCCCATTCAAATCAAGCAGTTAACTGTCAGCCGTTCCCTCCCAAATTTGCGAGTGGGACAGATTTGGGACTGGAACCCCAAAAATAACGTCTATCTGCTTCGCGTGCTCCGTTAAATGATTTGTCGCCAGAAGCGCGATCGCCGTACCATCTCGAGCGACTCCCAGCCGCCCATTTCCTGAAGAACTGATCGCGGGACACCGGCCTTAATCAGCCAGCTTGCATCAGCACTAAGAAATGTCTGATAGATTCAGCTAAGCACAAGAATATGGTTTGGTAAATAAAATACTCATAGGTAGGAAATGAAATGATCAAAAAATCCTGAATCTATGGCTTGATTACATTGATACTGTTGAAGGAATAAATAAAGCTACTGAAAAAGACATACAGCCTGGTCTGTTGAACCAGGCTAAGAATAACAGAAGCTAAAATATCCGTCATATATCTAGTAATTTAAAGTTGATTTCAGCATTGCTTCATTTGGTTGAATGGTAATACAGTTTTCAGAACAATTGTTGCTATTGGAAATCACAGGGTTTTTGGGTACAGAGTATGAGAATCCCTTGCTTTTCTTAATAGTTAAAAGTATGCCTCTTGCAGCCCATGGTGCATAGACAGAGTTCTCTCCGAACTCGTCATATCTCACAATACGGGAAAAGGCACCCCAGTTACGCTTAGAGATATCTACCATAACGGCTCCGCTAAAAGATTTATCTACTTTGTTACTAATTTCAGAAGCTACGGATTCTATCTCTGATATCTGGTTAGATATCATATAGTTATTTATATTTCCTGTCGCGGTCACTCCGGCAGATGCAATCAACAGAACTGATAATACTCCAGCTCCTTTGATTCTGAAGTGTGTGAATAAAAAGTCAGAAAATTTCATTAAACTAAATAATGAGACCGCAACTATACAGATAGACATTGCAACAATGGATCTTTGTGCAGCCCAACTTTCAGATACGTATAAGTTAGGGAAGTACGACCCAGCAATAAAAACAAGCGTGAAGAGAACTTTTTTAATTCCATCTTTATTACTGTAGATATAGGCCAGGCCCATACAAAAGAAGACAAGACCAATTATAAGCATGGGTTCGCTGGCAGATATACTGTAGTTAGCCAAGGAGTTTGGTATAGCTTCACCAAAAAACCATCGGATTTTACCCGTTGGGTTATCTGTCATCGTAGAGCGAGATAATGTTTGTCCAAAAGCTAGCAGAGGGACAACTTTAATCATGATGAGGCTTGAAAGCATGCCAGAGCACATCATCACAAAAGAATTAAAAAGAACGCGGTAATTAACGGATTTTGGTGACAGGCACTGATCTAACAAAGCAAAAGCCATAAATGCCATGCCGGCAGGTTGATATATTGCAAATGAGCAACATATAAACATCCATGATATTAACCATCTGACCAGTTTTTTGTTAAAAAAAGAAGAAGTCAAACAAGAGTAAGATAAACCACTAAACAATACAGCAAGAGTAAAAGGATAACATGTTGCCCAAGACGAATACACCTGAAAAGAAGGAAGCAAGGCAATCATCAAGGGAAATGTGAAATTATATTCGTCCCTGTTAAAAAGATGTATTTTAGTTATAAATCTGTTTATAAATACAGCAAGAGCAAAAAGAGATATCACTGAAAACGATCTCTGCATCCAAAGGTCTTCAATGCCACTAGTTATCACTCCATCTATTATTCTGAAAAGGGCAAAAAGAGGCCTGCCTGAGGATATATCAAATACATAGGGTGCATCTAAACCTGCTAATGCGTTTTCAATAGTGCCAAAATCATCCAAAAAAGCATAAGTGGATGTTAAGACACTTGAGTAAAAAGAAATTATTACTATGAAATAGGATAATAATATAAATTTTATATTGTTAAGATTTATAGGCATATGTAAATTCCATTGCTTAATGGCATCTTTTAAATGATTAATAAGTCTTTATGGTTATTTAGGATAAGTCTTATCTCAAACGATCGCAATAATTACTGAAAATTACTTGCGGCAAGCATAGAAAAGCCCGGTAGCTGGAAGGATACAGTCTTAGTTCGTATCAGCAGATTGCGGTATAAGGTATTTAAGATTAGTGACTTATCGCGCCGGCTACCCGGCTAACACTCCATCTTTTCTTAAAGCTTTACCCATCTGTTGACTGGTACGCCTTGATCAAAAGTGCTGAATGATACAACCATTTATTCATTCAGAATCTTCAAAGGGGCCTCATCACCATCACCATCCAAAAGTGCCAGAGTAGTCACATGAATTGCCATAACGTCGTCAATTTTTGCATGCGCGTTTGGCCTGTTCATTTGCTGACAGGTATACATGCCTGCGTACTATTACGATAGATGAGCCATCTTCCATTTTCTGCAATGCCGAAAGTGACACGCCGGCCTGAGCCCGGCAGCTTGCCTGCGTATTGCGAAGGCCATGAAATTAGTAATACCCTCTGCCTTGGTATTCTCCGCATACATAATTGTTGAGTACTACAACTCCCGTGCCGCAGTAAGTATCATGGTCGGGGACAGGCAAACCGGGTTGAAAGCCGATGCCGGAAAATCTACAGCGGTAGCCTGTTGCTCTGTCATAAAATTCAGTCAGTAGTTGATGTTGAATTGGGAAGTGTTAAGATAATGCTTACTGGCAATAAACAATCATTTTGCAGGGTAGGGTAATGCAATCATTAGTAAACCATAATGCCATCCATGAAGAATTGCCTGTCGCGGCCAATGATGCAAATGCCTTAGCAACCACTATTGATACTATCGTAACTGCAAAGGGTATAATCCCTGCCTGTGCTGCAAAAATTTTATATGTGGCTACAGAATTCAATAATGAAACATACGATATAACAAAAAAACCGGCTTATCCTATATTTCGTTATTAACATAAGCGCCCAATAAGGGCGCCTGTATCTTTAAATGTTTGATTTAATATCGTTTGCTATTATCTGATGAACCATGCCTTTGTTGGGTAGTACAATGCTTTCCAATTCAGCGATTTCATTATTTTTATCTTCAAGACTTCCATCATTAAATTTGTCGAGGAAAAATAGAACACTAGCGAAATCATTCGCTATGTGATTGCATTTTGCAGCAAGAATTCCTAATTCGTTGAACTCAGCGTGGTTATCATTTTCAATAAAAATGGATGGTTTATGGAATAAAGGATATTCTACAATAAAGGATATACCATCGGTCACAAGGATATCGGACCAATCAAAGGAAGCAACATAATCATAATCGTAGTCCATGCTGGTATTATTCAGCGATGTCCATTTAGAAAGAAAATAATCAACATTGCTCTTTATTTCGTCAGATTTTGCCCGCATAAAATCAAAAAGGGCCGGATGCGGTCTTAATTTGATGTGAACATCGTTATTTTCTTCAGCGTAACGCAAAAAATCCAGATAATTTTTATCGAACGTACCAAATGATAGCCACCCTTGATCTACACTATGATGCGGTGCCCATAATATATTTGTAATTCCGGATTTTTTTTCAGAATCGCCAGTTTCTTTCATTTTAGTATGTATGTAATCAAGCTTCGGGTGTCCGAAGTATCTTGCGTTCACGCCGCGTAAAAGAGAGTTTTTGCACAGTTTTTCATAGGCATATTGTGTGTCGCAGTAAATCCGCCAACTATTATTGTGCAGATCCTGATTTGACTGGAAGTCAAAATCTGTTCCTGATGAAATATTTTTTACTATATTTACTGCATAATAAGGAACATAACATAATTTTGCGAAATTTATTCTGTTAGCACTGAATCCTGGTGGAATATCATGATCCCATGGCGATTGTCTAAATATAACATCAGGAGATAGTGTTGTGAGGATTGTAGAAATTTCCTTGTCAGAATAACTACTAATTCTCATATGATTAATGCCGATTTTTGATAAGGCAGCACTGGTAATCTCTTCGCCAGAATAACCCTCCACACCAGGGAAGGATCTCGGTATGCTTGCAATGGTTACTTTTAAATCGGGATCTTGAGATAATTCAAGAAATAAATTAGCGACAGAATACCATGTATTCATATTATGAATTAAAAATAAAACATGTGGTTTCATTTTATTATATGAATTTTTCTTTGATATGATATTTAGTAAGCTAAAGATTCGCTCTGCATCCTCTCCTTTAACCGGCGATTCTAGCAGTTCTAAAACTCCAGAGGAAATAGTATCTAAAGATTTATTCGTTAATTTTAAAGTTTCTATTTGTTCTTTTAGTATTACTAATTCATCTGTAATACGAGAAAGTGCTAATTGCTCTTTTTCTTTCTCAGTAACAAAAATGTCTTGCATGTTTTTGACTGACATTAATAAATTATCAATGCCTGATTTATTTTCATTAATACCATAATGAATGTTATCAAATCTTTTAAGGAAAGGTGATAATAAATATTTAGCCACTTTTTTCATTGTTAAGCCTTATTTATGAAAATAAACTCAAATTGTCATTGAAATATACTGTAACTTAACACAATAGCTATCAAGGGTATTAGAGATTTCTTTGAGAAAACTCTTAGAAGGGGCGTTGATATAAATTTCTTTGCTACCGGTCACTCAAGCATGGGAACAATGAGTGGCCTGAGTGATCCGAAATCGAGGTCCTTAACGCCTGCGCATTCCACTACGAGACCTCTGGCTGATTGCTGTTATGGCGGCTTAAAGTGAAATTTTGGCTGTTTGGGTATCAGGAGTCATATCTGGCTTCATGTGATCACGACTTTTACTGGGTGGCAACTGTCTTACGCAAGGGGATTCGCTAACTATCAGCGCACCGGTAAAGTGTGTCCTCCGATTTGACACGGAGGAGAGATAAGATCTTTGACTTTCCTTTTAATACAGGTATTTCAGTCAACATCTTTTATATGCCTGAACTTCAGTCCCTGTAAAAGGGCCGGGACATTTCTACTCAGCGGGGACTAAAAATCCAGTTCAAGAGCAAAACACAGGTAGGACATCAACGGTGCACAATGTCTGAACTGTTCTGCGCAAAAATCGATAACATCAGGCTTACACAGATCCTCAAAAGCGATGTTTTTAATTGCGATAAAATCTTTGCGTTTTAATTCAGCTAACAATGGGTGATTTTTATCGAAGCCTCTTGGCGGACGACTGAGACTGTCGCCATCCATTACAAACCCGTTATCATGCAATGTTTTGAGCGCTTTTTGATAAGCATTGGGGTTTTCATCAATGCACGCGCGAATCGCGTTTAACGCTTTTGATTCCGGATGCCAGATCCCCGCTGCAATAAAACAACCGTCTTCGGCGATGTGCAGATAGAGTCCCGGAGCGTGAACATCTTTGCCCTGAAAGTGACGAAACTGAATGCCAACATTGGTTTTGTATGGCGTTTTATCTTTGCTGAACCGGCTGTCGCGCTGCGGGCGCATCAGGCTGCCGCCCACTTTTTTCGCGACGGCAGTCAGTCTCGGAGAAATGGCAATAATCTCAGGCTGCATTTGCTCGATAAAGCGCAGCGCGGGGGTTCTGAGCGTGTTCTCGTATTCATCCTGATTGGCTTTAAACCAGTCGCGGGTATTGTTTTGCGCGAGCTTATTCAGAAATTGCAGGCCGGCGGCGCTAAAGATTGTCCCAGCCGCAACCGGCGTTTTAGGTGTCTGAGTCGTCATTATCATTGAACCTTTCTTACTGCTGATGGAAGAATCAGGGAAGATCCTGACGCCTGAACCCATTCAGTGCAAACTGAAAAGTAAAAAATTTTCATGATTAAACGATGTGGGGAGCAGTGTGCTCTCAAGCCCGCCAGTGGAGTTCGGCGGGCCTTTTCATGTCTGAGACCGGTCAGTTAATCGCGGCAGTTACTTTTCCCGCTTTCCCTAACCCGCCATTCGCCCGTTCACTCAGCTCAAACAATACGGGTAATAAATGTGCGGTCGCCTTCAGATAGGCGCTGACCTGCGGGATGCCTTCCGGCGGTACTATCTCGCCATTCTCCAGCCCTTCACTCAGGCACAATAAGCCGTGACACAACCCTTCGGCAGAGTCGGATGCCAGCGCGCTGATACCATAAAGAAGACCACCTGAGACGCTAGACTCGGGTGGCAGCTCAGACAGGGTTAGCGTACCGGCTTACACGAATCCGATGCTTCTTGCGAAGCCCCTGCCTGAGCCACCATTATTTGGGGTGAATCAAAGCATACGAAATTATCACATAATTTCGTCGTGTAAGTATCGGAACGCTAATTCCGGCTGCGGATCGTGCCGCAGCGGGGAAACTTTATTCCTGCTGCCGGAACAAATAAACAGGCTGGATGCATTTACAGGGAGTTGTATTCAGATTTGGAAGACATCTCGTAAGGTTCTGCTCTGCCTGTCTTTTATTCTGCCGTAATATTTCCCCGTCATCTTCTCTCCGGTGATCCCGATCACAAAAAGTCCGGCGCAGCACGATTGTGTATATATGTGCCTTTCCTGCTCTCACCCCACAGGGCACTTGTGCTTATCGTAATGACTGAATGATTTTTTTCTGATGTCCGTTGCTGTATTCCCTCTTTCCGGAGAAAAAAATGTCGTCATCTGATGTAGCAAAACTGACTGAAAGTCCGCTCAAAAATACCAAAGTAATGAACCTGTTTGTGTCTTTTGCGGCGGCGATGGCGGGGCTGTTATTCGGTCTCGATATTGGCGTGATTTCTGGTGCGCTTCCCTTTATTACTGATCATTTTGTGCTGAGCAGTCGTCAGCAAGAATGGGTTGTCAGCATCATGATGCTTGGTGCGGCGTTCGGTGCACTGGCCAATGGCTGGCTTTCTTTCCGGCTGGGACGTAAATACAGCCTGATGGCGGCGGCACTGCTGTTTATCCTCGGTTCTCTGGGCTCGGCTTTCGCTTCGAGCGTCGAAATCCTGATGGTGTCGCGCCTGATCCTCGGCTTTGCTGTCGGCATTGCCTCCTACACCGCACCGTTGTATCTGTCTGAAATGGCGTCAGAAACTATTCGCGGTAAGATGATTGCCATGTATCAGCTGATGGTGACACTTGGCATTTTGCTGGCCTTCCTTTCTGACACCGCCTTCAGCAGCAGCGGTGACTGGCGCGCGATGCTGGGCGTGCTGGCTATCCCGGCATTTGTTCTGATGATCGCCGTGTGTTTTTTACCGAACAGTCCGCGCTGGCTGGCTGCCAAAGGGCAGCATATTGAAGCCGAGCGTGTGCTGAGAATGCTGCGCGACACCTCGGAAAAAGCCCGTCAGGAACTGAATGAAATCCGTGAAAGCCTTAAACTGAAACAGGGCGGATGGGAATTGTTTAAAGCCAACGGCAACGTTCGCCGCGCCGTCGGTTTAGGCATGTTGTTGCAGGCAATGCAGCAGTTTACCGGCATGAATATCATCATGTATTACGCGCCGAAGATTTTTAATCTGGCGGGATTTACCAGTACACGCCAGCAGATGATCGCCACCATTATTGTCGGGCTGACGTTCGTGCTTGCGACGTTTATTGCCATCGGCATGGTCGATAAGGCCGGACGCAAACCGGCACTGAAAATTGGGTTTAGCGTGATTGCGCTCGGCACGCTGGTGCTGGGATATTGCCTTCAGCAGTTCAATCTGGGTACGGCCGGTACAGCACTTTCCTGGCTGTCGGTCGGTATGACCATGATGTGCATTGCCGGTTACGCCATGAGTGCTGCGCCGGTGGTGTGGATCCTGTGTTCTGAAATTCAGCCGCTGAAAAGCCGTGATTTTGGTATCACCTGTTCGACGACCACCAACTGGATTTCGAACATGATTATCGGCGCTACTTTCCTGACACTTATGGATAATATCGGTGCGGCAGGGACATTCTGGCTATACACCGCGCTGAACGTGGTGTTTGTGGTGATCACTTTCATCCTGATACCGGAAACGAAAAACGTCACGCTGGAGCAAATTGAAAGAAATCTTATGGCCGGGAAAAAACTGCGCGATATCGGGCAGTAAAGACCCCGATCCTTCATAGTGGATGTGAACTTTATCAAGGAGCAGTTGATGCGCGATTTACATAAAATGACGGGTGGGCTGGATTACCATATTAATGACGACGAATTACGCGAAATTCGTTATCAGACCCGAGATAAAGTGGACGCATTTAATGCGCTGGGCGCCCGTCAGACGGCGGAGAAAGATGCCCTGATCAGGGAAATTTTTGGGGAAGTAGGCAGCAATGTCCATTTTGAAAAAGGCATGCGCATTGACTACGGCATAAATACCCGAATCGGGAATAATGTATTCATCAATTTTAATTTTGTATTACTCGATTGCGCGCCGGTCACAATAGGGAATAACGTTTTTATCGGCCCTGATGTGCAAATTTATACCGCACAGCATCCGCTGGATATCGATTTACGTCGTGAACATATTGGCAGCGCCCGGCCGGTGAGCCTGGGTAACGATGTCTGGGTTGGCGGCGGATGCGTGATATTACCCGGTGTGACCCTCGGCGATGGCTGCACAATTGGCGCCGGAAGTGTCATCACTCGACCAGTGCCTGCGGGGGTTGTCGCCTGTGGAAATCCCTGCCGGGTGGTACGCAACCTGACGTAATTTATATCTGACAGTCTTTCAGCCATAAAAAAGCCCGCTCCAGGCGGGCTGCAAATGCAAAAAGTACAATATTTCTTAAAGTGCGGACAGAATGAGACACAACTTAAATAAAATCAATTAATTATCTTCATGAAATAAGTATCAACACTCTTTGCGTGTGTTTTGATTAAATAGTGATCTGTGCGACTAATTTTTATATCGCAGCGCATCAAGCAGCAAGGCAAACTTGCCCTCTGGTCGCAAGAAACGAACGGCGTTATGGTTTATCCCATGACGAACTTTCCAGCAGTGGTTACCGAAGCGGAGAATGAGATGACAGATAAAATGAAAATTACCAAAAGCGGTTCTGTACCTTCACAAACAGGGCCGGAAAATTATTTTACCGGCACAGTACGTATCGACGCGCCGTTCAGCGGCACCGAATCCGCCCGTGTCGGTGGCGCAACCGTGACCTTTGAACCGGGCGCACGTACCGCATGGCATACGCATCCGTTGGGTCAGACGTTGATCATCACACACGGCCGCGGCTGGGTGCAGGAGGACGGCGGCGAAATCCGCGAAATGAATGTGGGTGATATTGTGTGGATCCCGGAAGGGGTGAAGCACTGGCACGGAGCTACTCCGGAGAATGCGATGACTCACATCGCGATTGCTGAATCCCTCAATGGCAGTCCGGTTGAGTGGATGGAGAAAGTGACGGAAGCTCAGTACAGTAAGTAATTTTTTGCTGTTGTGAAATTTATATCACTTTGCTCAAAGGGGAGGGTAAAAGCCGCTTTTTTGCAGCATAAGGTAAATGCTTAAAATCACGACAGCTATTTCTGTTTTTGCGGCTTTTTAACCTAAACTTTTCGGTTAACCATTGACCTGTCTTATTTAACGCTAAAAACCCCCGCTGTTCGGCCCATTAAAAACACCGCTTTCAGTAGCTCTGAGATCAGTAACTCGACTAATATAAATAAAAATCAACTCAAGAGCCGTTTCCCGTATGCCATATTATTCTCCAGGTGAAAGTCTCGTTCGCGAGCGCTCAGAGCGCTTCTTGCGGCGAATGTACTTAATGCGGATACTTGGCACTTTTCTTTGCTTTTTTCCTGTATTTTCGGTGCTTCTTGAACGCAATGCATCCTGGATACCCATCAGCCTGCTGGCGCTGAATGCCTTTGTCTGGCCGCATATTGCCATGCTGATTGCACAGCGTTCAAATCATCCTAATCAGGCGGAATTCCGAAACCTGGCATTCGATGCCATCGCGGGAGGCGCCTGGGTGGCGCTGATGGGGGTTTGCCCGCTGCCGTCGGCCATTATTACGGCTATTCTCATCGCTGACCGCTTTTCCGCCGGTGGCTGGCAATTGCTGCGCCGCGCCGCGTTGTTTTATTGTGCTGGTTTTATTATCTGCTGGCCATTATCGGGAATGACGTTTTACTCCACCGTTACCAACCGGACGTTGTGGCTGACGTTGCCGCTTTCCACGATTTATATTATTGCTTTCAGTGCCGCCAATTATTCTATTTCCAGAAAGCTGCGGGATAAACAACACGAGCTGGAAAAAGCCGCCCTGATGGATCCTTTTCTCGGTTTGCCTAACCGGAGGCTACTCGACCGGCGGCTGATGCTGGAGTTTGAACGCGCAAAACATGATTTATCCTGCCTGATGGTGCTGGGCGTCGATGATTTGAAAATGGTGAATGATTTGTTCGGGCGTGAAGCGGGGGATTATGTTTTGCGCTCGGTATCAGCGATTTTACGTCAGGAAACCGGGCAAAATGATTTCCCGGCTATTCTGGGGGGTGACGAATTTGTAGTAATCCTGCCGGGTATTTCCGAAGAAGAAGCGTATGCCGTGGGTTACCGGTTATTACTCAAAACCTCAGAAATACGCTTATCGCAGGATTCAGGTTTCCAGTGCTCGCTGAGTATCGGCGTGGCGACATCCCGAAATTATGATGATTATAACCAGTGGCTGGAGGCTGCCGAACGGGCATTGGTGAATGTGAAACACAATGGCAAAAACAGTATTGGCAGCGTGAGCCGGACGGATGTCTCTGCTCAGCTACACTTATAACGTTAACGTTTTCCGGGATGAGTAATGAAAAAGATCACCATGATGTGGGTTGCCGCGGCAGTCGCTGCGGGTTTACTGGCAGGCTGTTCATCTATCGATAAACCGGTTGGCGATGCTCCCTATCGCCCGGCCAATTTTGACCCTTCCTTCACCCAGGGTGAGGCAAGTTACACAACGTCCGTCTTTTCAATCCTTGAACGTCAGCGCCGTGCGGACACTTATAAAAAGATTTTCGATTTTTGTACCGGCAAATTCCAGACAATGGGGGAGAGTAATGACGGTGAGAAGGTTCATATAAGATTTACCTGCTTGCCGAAACAGACTGTACAGACGCAAAACTCGTACTCCATGCAGCAGACGTCACCTTCGTTGTACTAAAAATGACTATCGGCAACTTTATCCGGAGATTTTATGCACAAGGAAAGACCTGATTTTATCCGACACTGGACCGAACTTGAAGGTCCTGACGACGGCAATTATCCCGGTGATGATGAACTGATGTCGCTGGGTGCCCCCCTTGGCAGAGCGCTTGGCCTGACGAAAATTGGCATTCATCACGAACGTTTGTTACCGGGACGTCGTACCTGTTACGCCCACGCGGAAAGTGCTGAAGATGAATTTGTGTATGTGCTGGAAGGGCATCCTGATGCGTGGATTAATGGTTATCTGCACCCGCTGAAACCGGGCGATGCTGTGGCATTTCCGCACGGTACCGGTATCTGCCACACCTTCATTAACAACAGCGATGAGGAAGTGCGCCTGCTGGTCGTCGGCGAGGCCAACAAGCCGGAAAATCGCATTTATTATCCGCTGAATCAGGAATATGAAGCGACGCGCAAAGACCGCTGGCGGGACGTACCGGAGCAGCAATTTGGTGATCATGACGGCCTGTCGGATTTGCATCGTGAGCAAAAGAAAAAACCGGTCAGTTGAATACCGGCTTTTCTCGTGAAGACGTGCTTTTAAGCCCATTTACTGAATGGAGAGCGATTGCCAGCGCTGCTGACAATACGGCATCATTCGGTGAATTTTCAGGCTCTGTGCCTGATGACGGTTCAGTGAATAGCCCTCCGGCGTAATTTCTAACGTGTCGCCGGTTTGCAGCTTAAAGTCATTATCAACGGACAAAATCAGCTTCAGGTTTTTAAAAGCCTGAATGCAGATATATTTCAACCCGCTCTGTGGGATATTCAGGATTTCTATGATTTTCCATTCCATACGCGCACTCCTTTTCTGTTACTGCCTGATTTTTCGTTTCCCTTTTCTACATCAGTTCCCTGTCATTTTTTGTCATCACAAGGTAATGATTTCTTTATAGGCGTTCCTGTTATTTCAATGCTTGAAGTGACTCACAAAAAAGGATTGCAGAAACTCCTGCAGATCGCAGAATGGATTATTTAAGAAAATAAACGCGATTTTCGGAAGGTTATTCCGAACCTGACAGAAACGTAAAAGACTTGAAATCACTATCAGAAAACAGGTATTTCTGAACTCTTTATAATTTTCAGGGCTGAATATTATGACAACCGGTTCAATCTTTCCCCCACAAGATGATTTCATCTGGCTCGAAGGTTTACGCAACGAGAAAGCGCTGGAATGGGCGCGTGAGCAAAATACCATCACACTGGCCGCCTTTACGCAGGGCAAAGATTTCGACCCGCTGCGGGAGAAAGTGCTGGCAGGCCTGAACTCACCGGACCAAATCCCCGGTGTCTGGAAATGTGGCAACGACTGGTACAACTTCTGGCAGGATGCGAAGAACCCGAAGGGCATCTTACGCAAGACCACGTTGGATGAATTCCGTAAAGCCGAACCGCAATGGGAAACCGTGCTGGATATTGATGCACTGGGTAAAACTGAAGGGAAAGAGTGGGTGTTTCACGGTTTCTGGAATTTGAAACCGGATTTTGACCGTGCACTTTTAGTGCTGTCTCCGGACGGGGGGGACGCCTCTGAAGTGCGTGAGTTTGATTTAATCACTCAGAATTTTGTGATGGACGGTTTTTATTTACCGGTCGCTAAAAGCCGCATCAGCTGGATTGACCGCGATCATTTATTTGTTGCCACCGATTTTGGTGAAGGTTCCATGACCGGTTCCGGATATCCGCGTATCGTTAAAATCTGGCAGCGCGGAACACCGCTTAGTGAAGCGGTCACCGTATTCAGTGCCGAAAAGACAGACATGATGGCGGTGGGGTATCGCGATGCCCTGAAAGGATTTGAGCGCAATTATGTGGTGCGTGTCACTGACTTCTATCACCGCGAAGTCTTCCTGCTGGATGACCTTAAAAACTTAGTCAAAATCGACGTACCGGCGGATGCCAAATTCAGTACCTGGCGGGAGTGGATCCTGATCCAGCCTTCCAGTGAATGGCAGGTGAACGGTGAAAGCTGGCCATCCGGTTCGCTGCTGACCATGAATTTTGACGCCTTTATGGCGGGCGAACGTACGCTGAAACCGCTGTTTGTACCGGGTCCGCATGTTGCTCTCAGTGGTGTTACGTCAACCCGTGACCAGCTCAACGGCTATTCCTACACCCGTGATCATATTATTCTCAGCATCACGCGGGATGTCGTCAACCGGCTTGAAGTGCTGACGCCGAAAGATGGCAGGTGGCAGCGTGAACCGTTCGGTAAAGTGCCGGAACTGAGCAAAATCAACGCGTGGGGCGTGGATGATGAGACCAATGAATATTTCATGAGTGTCAGTGGTTTCCTGCAACCGGCCAGTTTGTCACTCGGAAATCTCGATAACGGCACGGACGTGGAAGCTGAAATGCTGAAACAAGATCCTTCGCATTTCGATGCCACCCGTTATCAGGTCAGCCAGCTTTTCGCGGTGTCCGACGACGGTACCCGCGTTCCGTATTTTGTCATCTCGTCCAAAGACGTGGTGTATGACGGCAGAAATCCGACGCTGCTGTATGGCTACGGCGGTTTCGAGGTCTCACTTGAGCCGTATTATCTTGGCGTCAGTGGCGTGGCGTGGCTCGATCGCGGCGGCGTGTTTGTGGTGGCGAATATACGTGGCGGTGGTGAGTACGGACCGGAATGGCATAAAGCGGCGCTGAAAGAAAAACGTCTGCGCGCTTATGAAGATTTCGCGTCTGTGGCGAAGGCACTGATTGCCAGCAAAATCACCTCACCGGCCCACCTGGCGGCGCAAGGCGGCAGCAACGGCGGCTTGCTGGTTGGCAATATGCTGACGCGCTACCCGGAATTATTCGGGGCCATCGTGTGTGAAGTGGCGCTGCTGGATATGTACCGGTACACGCAAATCTCGGCAGGCGCGTCGTGGATTGCTGAATATGGCGACCCGCAGAAATCAGAAGAGTGGGCATTTATCCGCGAATTTTCGCCGTATCATAATATCGATCCGACAAAAAAATATCCGCCGGTATTGTTCTCAACAGCGACCAGTGATGACCGTGTCGGGCCTGACCATGCACGTAAAATGGCAGCGAAAATGCAGGCGCTGGGTATTCCGGATGTCTATTTTTACGAGAATACGGACGGCGGCCACAGTGCGGCGGCTGACAAAAAACAATCCGCGTTTAAACGGGCGATGGTGAGCGAATTCCTGCTGCACTTTATCGGCCGTGACAAAGCCGCCGGTTGATATAACCTGTGAGAGTCTGATGTAAAACGGGATGCCTTGCGGTATCCCGTTAATATTTCGACATGTTTTATCCCTTCATATCGGCTTTAAAAACGTTGCTCCTTCCACCTTTCCTTGTTTATTATTTCGGCCTGAATTGATAACAATTATCAAAATCATTTTTTATTCATTCTCATTTTCGGGTGATCGTATGTTAAAGAACACTGCACGTGTGCTGGCTGTTACCGGTCTGATGGCGGCTTCCTTCGCCAGTTTTGCTACCACCTATCCGCTGACGGTCACGGATATGGCCGGCCAGAAAGTCATCATTGATAAAGCACCTCAGCGGATTATTTTGCAGGACGGACGCGATCTTCTGGCTCTGGCCGTGTTAGATAAAGCCAATCCTTTTCAGCATGTAGTGGCCTGGAATAATCTGCTGAAGAAAAGCGACAGTGGCACCTGGGATATGCTGAAAAGCAAATGGCCTGAATCAGCGAAAATTCTCGATATGGGATTCAATGATAAAGGGCAGGTGGATCTGGAAACAGTAATCGCTAAAAAACCGGATCTGATGATTGCGCAATTGCGGGCGAAAGATTCACTGGCTCAGGCGGGCGTACTGGATAAACTTGCCGCGCTGCATATCCCTGTGCTGTTTGTCGATTATGAATTGGATCCGGCAAAAAATACCGCGCCAAGTATTGAGCTGCTCGGCAAAGTGATGAATCAGGAAGACAATGCCCGCGCTTATACCACATTCTATAATCAACATTTCCAGGCTATTCAGAAAGCCGTCTCGGCGATTCAAACCAGGCCGCATGTCTTTATCGAGCCGATTGCCGGTCGTGACGACTCCTGCTGTTTCACCCACGGTAATGCGGGATGGGGAAAACTTATCCAGGCGGTAGGTGCCAGTAACATCGGCTCCAAACTGCTGCCCGGCGCATCAGGCACTGTTTCTCTGGAACAGGTGATCAGCATGAAGCCGGACGTTTACATCATGACCGGTTCGGCGCGTCCGAAAAGCGGTTCCGTGACGCACATCCTGCCGTTCGGCTACGGCGCAGATGAAGCGGATGTGGAGAAAGAGGCTAAAGTGTTGCTTTCACGCACCGGCGTGGCGCAAATCCCTGCAGTGAATGCGGGCCGTGTTTATGGTGTTTATCACCAGTTCTACAACCATCCGTATAATATTGTCGGCATGGAATACCTGGCGAAGTTTATTTATCCGCAACAGTTTAAAGATCTGGACCCGGCGAAGACTTACCACGACATCGTGCGTAACTATACTAATCTGCCGGATCAGGATTTCATCTTCGGCTGGACCCCGAAAAAGTAAGTACAGATATTTTCCCCGCCTGTGGCCTCACAGGCGGATTTTCAACCCCTCAGCGCGTTTTCCTCACTAACTTTACCTCCGTCACATTTGTTGACACTCCGTTAATTCATACAAAAATATAACTGTATTACTGTATCTGTATAACGCCGACTGGCGTCGTTTCTGACGCAGTGCGACACATCAACAAGGTGAATTTATGCAATCTGAAGAACAGCGTTTAATTGACGGGCTTTTTAGTCGCTTACAACAGGCTGAGTCCAGTACGGCACCGCGTGATGCGGAGGCTGAACGTGTGATTCAGGCTCATATCCGGCAGCAGCCGTCTGCCCCGTATTACATGGCGCAGGCGATGATTATTCAGGAAGCGGCGCTGACTAAACTGAATGCGCAGGTACAGGAACTGCAACAGCAGGTACAGCAGTTGCAACAACAGGCACAGACCGCTAAACCGCAAAGCACCGGTTTTCTGGCCGGCTTGTTTGGCGGTGGCTCGTCTCAGCCTGAACCGCAACGCCAGACGTCGCAGGGCAGTCAGCCCATTCCTGGTACGCAGGCGTGGGGAAACCCGCCTCAGCAACCGCAATATGCCTCACAGCCGCAACAGCAGGCACCGGCCGCACCGCAGCAACCGGGTTTTCTGGGCAGTGCATTGCGCACGGCGGCGGGCGTCGCGGGCGGGGTGGTGCTGGCAGATATGCTGACCGGCATGTTCCATCACAGCCAGCCGCAGGAAATCGTCAATATCATCGAAGAACCGCCGGTTCAGGATCTCAATCCGGCTGACAGCAGCTTCCTCGATAACAGTCAGAGTTTCGACAGCAATCAGCTTTCATGGGAAGATGCGTCGTTGCGTAATGATAATGCGGATCCCGGTTTCGGAAATGATGATTTCGACACTGATGATTTCAACAATGATGATGACTCATTTTTCTAACCGCTTGATGTCAGACGGCTATTAACGGCCCTTTTGGCAGCAGAAAAAAGTAACAGAAAGCGAAGAGTGAGAGGTTTATCGCTTATTGCCATCAGAATTCTGGACAAAAGTGAAATCTGTTGCTGTACTGTATTTGACACACGTTTTGTGTCCAACATTCACGTAAAGGTAAGTTTGATGTCTAAGATTAAAGGTAGCGTTAAGTGGTTCAATGAATCTAAAGGTTTTGGTTTCATTACCCCTGAAGATGGCAGCAAAGATGTTTTCGTTCATTTCTCTGCTATTTCCAGCAACGGTTTCAAAACCCTTGCTGAAGGCCAACGCGTAGAGTTCGAAATCACCAATGGTGCCAAAGGCCCGTCGGCTGCTAACGTTATCGCTATCTGACTTTAGCCGATTTATTAAAAAAACCCGCCGAAGCGGGTTTTTTTTTGTCCGTCATGCGTCAATACCTTACGCCGGTTTCCGCACCAGCATGACGAACATCACGATGGCAATCGCGTAGCAGCCGAGAATGGTCAGCCCCATCGATAATGCGGGCTGGCTGCCAAAACCTGTTACCGGTACGGCAATCGCCCCGAGTGCAAACATACACACCCCCAGCAGGGCAGACGCGCTGCCTGCATTTTTCCCCTGACTTTGCATCGCCAGCGATCCGGCATTCGGGCTGATAATCCCGATCACCATCACAGAGAAGAAAAGGGGCACCAGCAACAACACGAGTGGCGCATTCAGGCTGGCGGAAATCACCAGCGCCACAGAAGCCACTGCGGCGATGCACAAACCGGCTTTGACCAGCGCCATTTCGCCGAAGCGACGGCTCAGGCGGGTAGAGACCTGAGCGGAAATCACCAGACCGATGCCGTTAATCGCAAAGCACAGGCTGAACATCTGCGGGCTGAGATGGTAAATCTGTTGCAAAACAAAAGGTGATGCGCCGATATACGCGAACATTCCGGCCATAATAAAGCCCTGCGTCAGGCATAAACCCATAAACGGACGATGTTTCAGCAGGCCGAATACCGAGCCTAACAGACTGAAAATACCGCCCCGGGCACGGCGTTCGGGCAATAAGGTTTCATGCAGTTTTAGTGATGAGAAGCTGAACAGTAAGATGGCAATAAACGCCAGTACACCGAATATTCCCCGCCAGTTAACCCAGCTCAGCAATGCGCCGCCCAGTACCGGGGCGATGATCGGTGCCAGTCCGTTCACCAGCATCAGCAATGCAAAAAACCGTGTCAGTTCATGCCCGTTATACAAATCCCTTGCCACTGCGCGTGATAATACCGCGCCACCGGCTCCGGCGATGCCCTGTAACAGACGGGCGACAATCAGCTGATTGATATCCTGCGCCACCGCACACCAGACCGATGCAGCCAGCAATAAAGCCAGGGACCACAACAGCGGGCGCATACGACCATAACGGTCACTCAGCGGGCCGAACAGTAACTGACCGAAACCGAGGCCAAGTAAACCTGCGGTCAGGCTTAACTGTGCGCTGGCGGTGGACGTATTCAGATCACCCGCCATTTCCGGCAATGCCGGTAAATATAAATCTGTACATAACGGCCCGAGTGCGGCGAGCGAGCCGAGAACAAGGGCATAACCGAGGCGTTTTTCGTGCAGGTGAGCGCTCATGGTAAAAGTTTATTCCCGTTTGCTGGTGGTAAAATCCGTTTCGAAGAGGCTCTGGAAGTAGCGATGGTATAAGGCTTCCAGAAGCTCAGCGTCGGCGTGAACAGTCGTCATACGACGAAAAGCAGTGCCTTCACAAATCACGGCTAAGGATTCGACTTTTGCTGTCATTTCAGCATCAGAAAATTGAGGAAAAGTGGCAGTGAGAAAAGATTTTGCTTCCTTAAACAGCTGCTTTTCGGAATCACGCCAGATTTTTTCCACAATCGGATTGCGGGTCGCTTCTGCAGCGACTTCCAGCATCAGGGCATGGTCAATTTCGGCCTGCTCTTTTTGTCCGGCGCACTGATCTTCTTTATACGGCGCGCTTAAATTGCCGATCCGCCGGTGCGCCAGGTTGTGGGCCACCTGTTGCAGATTGTGCGCGTTGCCGGTCATCAGCCGGATTTTCTTCATCACAATTCGCCGGACAATTTCTTCTATTATCGCGTCTTTATTGGCGAAATAGCGGTAAATCTGTCCCACACTGAGCTGCGACGTTTTCGCTATTTCAGCCATACCTGCGGCGTGGAAACCATGCTTGCGAAAGCACAGACGTGCAGCGGCAATGATCTGGTCGCGTCGTGCGCTGATGCGCGCATCTTTAGTGCATTGTGGTGGGGGATGCATGAGATATCCGGTCATTTGGCTGATGTGGATTGTGAACGATCATTCTCAAGTATAGGGAATAGAGAGAGGCAGGTAAATATTTGTATTATGAATGGGGTAAAAAGCGGTTTTTATTTCTGCGCTATTAAGCACAATATAGACATGAAAACGGCGCCATCAGGAAGAAAGCGCCGTTTACGGAAAGAGATAAAGCTGCGGGCTACGCGGGGCTGTTAAGCAAAGTATGCCTGCAAAAATGCCACCACAGTCAGCACACAGAGGGCTACAGTCAGGAATTCAGAAGATGTTTTTGGAACAGAAAACATGTCATGCCTCAAAGGTAAACCAGGTTGAACTGACACTATTATCTGCAGATAAGATGAAGGAAACATTAAGATACGCGCGTGAGGAGATGGACCGCCATCACAGATTTATCACAGCGATGCCTCTTGTCATAAAAAAGGCATCGCCGGAAGATAGGATTAGTGCGCGCTGAACCAGCTGACCAGCATAAATGCCAGTAATGTCATGGCCAGTGAACCGGCCATGTTCAGCGCCATGTTCAGCAGCGCGGCACCGAAGCGGCCCTCCTGAAGCATGTAGACCACTTCCAGCGAGAAGGTGGAGAAGGTTGTCAGGCCGCCACAGAAACCGGTGGTGATCAGCAGCTTCCAGACAGGGTCGATATGGGTCAGGCGGGTGAAAATTGCGATGCCCAGGCCAATGATAAAGGCACCGATCAGATTCACGGTCAGGGTGCCGGCGGGCAGTACCGGACTCATGCCGTTCATTTTGAGACTGACATACCAACGCACAACGCTGCCTGTACCACCGCCAATAAAGACTGCAAGTAAGGTGCTAAACATAGTAATACCTTAAAAAATAAATGAAATTCAGAAAGGTCCGGGCACAGCGCTACGAACCTCTCGCGAGATTGCGCAGACATCATCAGCCGGTAAAGGCGGTTTGGGAGGAATGTCATCTCCCTGGTACAGAGTCGTGAAGGCGCTCAGTTTACATCGTGTTATGACGCTTGTGTAGCCGTGTTTCCGTAACAGTTTTTTAAAGAGAAAATACCATGTTGATCAGAGAAGGTACCGTGCAGGATGCGCCGGTTCTGGCGCAATTACTGGGGGATTTGGATTATCCCAATACGTCTGAAGCGATAGCAGAGCGTGTGGCAAAAATGGCCGTCAACCCGGACAGTCGTCTGTTAGTGGTCGAGAAAGAAGGCAAAGCGGTCGGCTTTATTTCGTTACATTTCATCCCGCAAATTGCGCTGGCCGGAGAATTTTGCCGTATCAGCTATTTGTGTGTCAGCGATCATGCACGTGGCGGCGGTATCGGCCAGAAATTGCTGGATGAAGCCGAACGTCTGGCAACAGAGCGGGGCTGTGACCGGATGGAGGTTCACAGCCATACCCGCCGCGTACGGGCCCACACTTTTTATGCGCGGGCACAGTACGAGGAATCACCGAAGTATTTGCTCAAAAAACTCTGAGCAATCAGGCATCCAGCGCCAGCACGATAGCGTCGGCGATCAAATCAACCTGCTCAGGTTTCACCTGACTGGTGCTGATACGGATAAATTGCCCCGGCCCGATGCGGCTGCGCTCACCGGGCAGAACTGCAATACCGCGCGCGGCAAGGGTCACCAGCGCAAACTGTTCTGATGGCACCGGGATCCACAGCGCCAGCCCGTCTCGGTCGGGGATATTCACGCCGCGCATGCGCAATGCATCGGACATGGCTTTGCGACGTTCCGCATACACTGTTTTAGCATGCGTAATTCCTTGCTGCGTTTTCGGATCGTTAATCAGCCATGCCAGCGCTTCCTGCAAAATACGGCTCGACCAGCCGGCACCAAAATTGCGGAATGATTTGATTTGCCTGATTAAATCATGTGAGCCCGAGATAACCGCCAGCCGTAAATCCGGCCCGTAGGCTTTGGAATAAGAACGGACATGCACCGTGCGGTCCGGTAGCTTGCTGCCCATACTCAGCGGCGCATAACGCGACAACTGGCCGATACCGTCATCTTCAATAATCAGCGTGTTACTTTGGCTGAGGATATCGGCCAGCGCAGCATAACGTTCTGCGTTAATTGCGTGGCCGCAATGTGAATGGGTGCGTGGCTGAAAAATAAAAGCGGAAGGATTTTTCAGCAGTGCCTGGCTGAGTGACTCCGGTATGGGCCCGAATTCGTCGCACTTCACCGCAATTACCTGTGCGCCCAGATTATCCAGCATATCCAGCAGTCGTGTGGCGGTCGGATCTTCAATCGCGACAACCGACCCCTGCATCAGCAGGGTTTGCAGCGTCAGATTCATCCCATCAAATCCGCCATCCGCCGCCATAAAAGCGGGGGCGTCATAGGGCCAGTCCTGCCGCGCGGCTTTAAGCAGCGACGGCGCAATAGCCTCACGCTGATAGCTGTTCAGATTGCCGGCACCCACACCGTGCTGCATGGCTTCGTGCAGGTCAGGTAACAGTGCCGGATCCGGCGACGACAGGGCCAGATCCGCAATAATATGCTCACCGAAATTACCGATTTTTTCAAAGCGTGCCGGTCTGGGTGACAGCATATCGCCACACACCCAGACGCCGTTGCGTCCGCGTCCGGCGATCACTTTCTGACGTCGTAACTGACCCCAGGCGGCAGAAACCGTGGCCGGACTGACTCCCAGCGCCTGCGCAAGTTCACGCACGGCGGGAAGATGCGAACCAATCTCGATCACACCGGAACGGATCATCGCCGCGGTTTCAAGCGCAATACCCCGCATGGAACGATCCTGTAATTGTGTCGCTAACCATTCTGCATCCAGCGTTTTTTCGAGAGCGTTTTCTGCCATTTTTATGCCTTTTGTTCAGTAACAAAGATTCTATTGTACATATTAATTTATGCCATTAGTATCAAACTTAGCCAACGGAGGCGATAAAATAATCACATTGCCGCAAAGATAAGGGCCTTCGTAAAAAATTTGGTGTGTTTCCGGGAAGGTTTGTAAACGCACCGTTGTTTTTCTGCATATCAACCATGCTGACACTTAAGGGGAAAGATGTGACGATTACCATCAGGCTGGCAGTTCGTGACTGGGATTATTTTACGCCGCTGGCATTAGGCGATCTTAAACCGGAAGGGTTTAATCTTGAGATAGACCGCGTGGGGACGCTGGTTGATAACCTGGGCAGCAGCGACAAATACGATGCGGGTGAAGTGTCTTTCAGTCGTTATGCACAAGGGCGTGCGCGGGGCGAATCTGATTTGCTGGCGATACCGCATTTCCTGATGCGTGGATTCCGCCAGCGCTGCATCATCACCCGCGAAGACAGCCCGTTGACCGAACTTTCGCAACTGGCCGGTAAACGTATTGGCCTGACCGGCTGGCAGGATTCCGGCAATACCTGGACCCGTACATTGCTGGCACGGGAAGGTGTGGGCATTGAAGATGCGAACTGGTATGTCGGCCGTCTGACCGAAGCGCACCCGATTGTCGACCGTCTGGCCGGTTTTGGCCGCGAAGGACGCATTGAAGCCGTTCCGCAAGAGCGTCCTTTGATGGCGTTATTACAGGAAGGCTGGCTGGATGCGGTATTTACACCGTTTATGCCTGAGGGCTTTTTCAAGCCTGATTCCGGTTTCCGTCAGTTCCAGCCGGATTTCCGTGCCGCTGAACTGGCCTATTTCAACCGCGTCGGGTATATCCCCGGTATCCACCTGCTGGCGGTCAAACCTGCGCTGGCCGAAGAGCATCCGTGGTTGCCGCAGGCACTGAGCGACATCATTGACCGTTCTTATGAAATCTGGATGGATAAGCGCGCAAAATACGCCGATACCACGCCATGGCTGCTGGATGATTTACGCCGCACCGTGGCCGATTTACCTGCGGACTGGAATGCAAACGGTTACGCCGCCAATGAAAAGATGATTGATGATTTTGCGCAGGAATTATATGCACAGGGGCTGAGTGCTAAGCGCCTGACGCCGCGAGATTTGTTCCCGAACTTTGCTCAGTAACACTTAACCGATCGCTTTGACCCATGAGCGACAGGGGAGTCAAAAATGAAAGTTGCATTAGGTCAGTTTGCCGTTTCCCGTGAATGGGAAGCGAATGTCGAAACCTGCCTTTCGCTGATGGCGAAATCTGTGGAAGCGGGGGTGGATTTGCTGGTGCTGCCGGAGGGTATTCTGGCGCGTGATATTACCGATCCGGATTTGGTTTTAAAAGCGGCACAACCTCTTGATGGTCCGTTTGTCAGCCAGATGCTGGCGGCCAGCAGGGGTAATCAGATGACCACCATGATGAGTGTCCATACGCCCGCACCGGATGGCCGTGCTTATAATGTGCTGATTTCCCTCCGGAATGGCGAAATTATTTCTGAATACAGAAAGCTGCATCTTTATGATGCGTTCTCTTCTCAGGAATCTAAAAACGTCACCGCAGGCGACGAAGTGCCGCCGCTGGTGAATGTCGCCGGGTTTACGGTCGGCCTGATGACCTGCTATGACGTGCGTTTTCCGGAGCTGGCACGTCGCCTGGTGCTTGATGGAGCCGACGTACTGGTGCTGCCCGCCGCATGGGTGAAAGGCCCGCTGAAAGAAATGCATTGGGAAATACTGGTCACGGCGCGCGCACTGGAAAATACCACCTATATGGTGGCGGTGGGTGAATGCGGCGAGCGCAATATTGGCAACAGCATGGTCGTCGATCCGCTGGGTGTGGCGATTGCCCGCGCCGCCGAAGCCCCGGCACTGGTATTTGCTGAACTGGATAAAGATCGTCTGGCTCATGCCCGAAAAGTATTACCAGTGCTGGCAAACCGCCGTTTTGGTTTACCGCAACTGCGTAACGACTAACGCTGTGTGGCCGGTCCTCAACGGCTGCCTCAGATTTCATGCAGTACCGCGCCCTCACCAGGGAACGCGTTTATTTCTTATATCAGTCACCATAAATAGAAACACCCGGAAAGCTGCCACGGAAGGTAACCACTCTAAAATACACAACATTCATAAACTCACAGACCGACTTTTAACACAGAGGAAATAAAAGAATGATGGCAAAACAACTCCGTCAGGCTGCTGTACTGACTGCTGCATTACTTTCCGTATCTTCGATAAATGCCTTTGCTGCTGAAAATGTGACAATCCCGGCTCAGACGATGGATCCGGCGATCCATGCAAAATTACCTGCGGATATTCAGAAGTCAGGCGTGATGACCTCTGTGAACAATGGCTCATTCCCTCCGTATGAGATTGTGACCGGTGCCAATGGCCTGGATGGTGCGAGTGCGGATCTGGCGCACGCGCTGGCACAAGTGATGGGTGTAAAAATAGAGCATGCTTCCGTGAGCGGTTTATCCGGCATCCTCAGTGGCATGGCCGCAGGGCGCTACCAGATGGGTATCGGCCCGATTGGCGATTATCCTGACCGTCAGGCAAAAAATGATTTCATTGATTTCGTCAAAGAATACGTTGTTTTCGGCGTGCGCAAAGGTAACCCGGAAAACATCAGTTCCCTCGATGATACCTGCGGTAAACGCATTGCCGTGATGGCGGGCGGTTCTGCTGAACAGGTGATCCGTAAGCAGTCTGACGTGTGCGTTAAAGACGGTAAACCGGCGGTGACAGTACAGTCATTTGCCGATCAACCAACGTCGATTCTGGCGGTTCGTTCTAACCGTTCCGACGCATTCTTCTCTTCTCAGGCACCGCTGACCTATTTTGTTGAAAAAGCCAACGGCCAGCTTGAACTGACCGGTACTGGCAAATCAAATGGCTTTGGCGATATCTTCCAGGGGACGGTCGTTGCCAAAGATTCACCGGTTCGTGACGCGATCCTCGCCGGTTATCAGAAACTGTTCGACAACGGCACGTATGCCATCATCATGAAAAAATGGGGCCTGGAAGGCAATATGATCCCGGCACCGGGTATTAACCTGGCAAAGGCGCAGCCTAAATGACTGATAAAACGTATAGTTCAACACCGGCAGTCAGGGACGACTATACGCAGGATCCGCGACGCAACGTTGAGTTTTCCCACGCCCCGCGTCATTACGGCCGCTGGGTGGCCTGGATAGTGGTGCTGCTGATTGCCGCTGACGTGATCTGGGCGGTTTCGCACAACCAGAACTTCGAATGGCACGTGGTGGCGCAATGGTTCACGGAAGGTTCGGTGATCAAAGGCCTGGGCGTCACGCTCGGCCTTACTGTGGTGTCGATGCTGCTCGGAGTGTTCATCGGCCTGATGCTGGCCATTGCCCGTCTGTCTGACAGCATATTGCTCAGGAAATTAGCGGGGCTGTATATCTGGTTCTTCCGCGGTACGCCGCTGCTGGTGCAGTTATTGTTCTGGTACAACATGTCGACATTGTTCCCGCGTGTGGTGTTGGGGATCCCGTTTGGTCCGCAATATCTGAGCTGGAATACGAATGATCTGATCACCCCGCTGACAGCTGCCATTGCCGGTCTGGCGCTGAATGAGGCGGCTTATATGGCAGAAATCATTCGGGCAGGTTTGCTGTCAGTCGATAACGGTCAGGCGGAAACCGCACAGGCATTTGGCATGAGTCGTGGCCGTGCGCTGCGCCGGATCATTATTCCTCAGGCCATGCGGTCGATTATTCCGCCGACCGGTAACCAGCTCATCAGTATGATTAAAGCGACATCGCTGGTCAGCGTTATTGCCATGGGGGATTTGCTGTATTCCGTGCAAACTGTCTACAACCGTACCTTTGAAGTGGTACCTATGCTGATGGTGGCAGTGATTTGGTATCTGTTTATCACGTCATTGCTCAATCTTGGGCAGTCTGCAATTGAACGCTATTATTCCCGCGGCACACGCCGGACATTGCCTAACGTCAAACGTCGTCAAAGCAATGCGGAAGAAAAAACCGCGCCGATCATCAGTACACCGGACATGGTCCGGAAGGAGGATTTATGAGTCAATTACACGCTGACACACAGTCGTCCGGACAAGCATCACTGGTGATCGCCCGTAACGTGCATAAAAGTTATGGTGATAACGAAGTGCTGAAGGGAATCGATCTTGATGTGAAACCCGGCGAAGTGGTGGTGATCCTCGGGCCGTCGGGCTCGGGTAAATCCACCTTTCTGCGCTGTATAAATCATCTGGAAGATATCGATCGCGGTTCCATTATGGTAGGCGGTGAGCAAATAGGTTATGAACTGCGCGGGGACCGTCTGCATAAATTGCCTGAACGGGCAATTGCGCGGCAGCGCCGGGATATCGGCATGGTATTCCAGCAATTCAATCTTTATCCGCACATGACTGTGTTGCAAAATATCATTGAAGCACCGGTGGGTGTGCATAAAGAAAGCCGCCATGAAGCGGAGAAATATGCGCATGAGTTGCTGCAAAAAGTCGGCCTGAGCGATAAAGCCAATGCTTATCCGCGCCATCTTTCCGGCGGTCAGCAACAGCGTGTGGCTATAGCCCGTGCGCTGGCGGTGAAACCTAAACTGATGCTGTTCGATGAACCGACGTCAGCGCTCGACCCTGAACTGGTCGGCGAAGTTCTGGCCACTATGCGGGATCTGGCCATGCAGGGGCTGACGATGATAGTGGTGACGCATGAGATTGGCTTTGCGAAAGAGGCAGCAGACCGCGTAGTGTTTATGGATCGCGGGGTTGTCGTTGAGCAGGGGGCCGCGGAAGATGTCCTGGTCAGTCCGAAACATCAGCGGACACAGGCGTTCCTGAGCCGCTTTATCTGACCGGTAAGACGGGCTGAAGCCGGGAGTGCAGACCGTTATTCTGCAATTTCCACCCGGTTTCGTCCGTTTTACGCAATGCAGTCCGCAATGATGAATACCGCTAAGCCGGATGGTATGAAGCGTTTTCCGCATGGATTTTCATTGCAGGTGGTAAGCCGGAGGGATCATCGGGTCGAAAACAAACATGCCGGGGGAGAGGGTTGCCCGGTAAATAAAAACAGAAATACTTTATGAGCGTACTGTTCACGCTCATAATAGCTCACTCTGGTCACTATGCGCACAGTTCTGGATCCGTTCTGTTACATTTTCGGGTTGTATTAACGTCGCGAATGGCCGTTAATAACGGCATATAGCTATTGCTGTTTTCCAGCACTCAGTGTTAAGAAGGTATGTATGGAAGGTCTAAGTATTACTAAATTGTTGGTGGTCGGCGTGCTGATCGTTTTGTTGTTCGGTACCAGCAAACTCCGTTCTCTGGGCGGCGACCTGGGCGCGGCACTGCGTGGCTTCAAGAAAGCCATGAATGATGATCCTGCTCCCGCTTCTGCTGAAAAAACCGCAGAAGAGAAGCCTGCTGAACGTGTTGAGCATAAAGACTGAGTCTTCAGAGCGACAGTTCCCGGCCCTTTAGCCAAACGAAAAAGGTTGTTCTTGCGAACAACCTTTTTGTTTTTGTCAGACAAAGAAGTTACGAGATGTTACTTAACTTCTAATCCTTTCGCTTGCAGATCGGCGTGGTAAGAAGAACGCACGAACGGACCGCATGCCGCATGGGTGAAGCCCATTTCCATCGCCGCTTCTTTCATCTGATCAAACTCTTCAGGGCTGACATAACGCTGCACCGGCAGATGATGACGGCTTGGCTGTAAATACTGGCCGAGTGTCAGCATCGTCACGCCATGACGACGCAGGTCGCGCATCACTTCGATGATTTCTTCGTTCGTTTCGCCCAGGCCGACCATTAGTCCTGATTTAGTGGGTATTTCAGGATGTGCTTCTTTAAAACGTTGCAGCAGCGTCAGTGACCACTCGTAGTTTGCGCCCGGACGAACCTGACGGTAAACACGCGGCACATTTTCCAGATTGTGGTTAAACACATCAGGCGGGCTTGCATTAAGGATTTCCAGCGCACGATCCATACGGCCACGGAAATCCGGCACCAGAGTTTCGATTTTGATGGTTGGGTTTTTCGCGCGGATAGCCGTAATACAATCTGCAAAGTGCTGAGCCCCGCCGTCGCGCAGATCATCACGGTCAACGGAGGTGATGACTACATAACGCAGACCCATATCAGAAATGGTCTGCGCCAGTTTTTCCGGTTCGTTAGTATCCGGAGCTGTCGGGCGACCATGTGCCACATCACAGAACGGGCAGCGACGGGTACAAATGGCACCGAGGATCATGAATGTTGCGGTACCGTGGTTGAAGCACTCGGAAAGGTTAGGGCAGGCCGCTTCTTCACAAACAGAATGCAGGCCATTTTTGCGCAGTGCTGATTTAATGCCCTGAATTTTCGTTGAGTCGGCTGGCAGTTTGATTTTCATCCATGCCGGCTTACGTAACATTTCCTGCCGGTCACTGACCACGGTTTTCACCGGAATTAACGCCATCTTATCTGCATCGCGGTATTTGACACCGCGTTCCATCTGAATCGGTTTACTCATAATCTTGCAGCTTCCAGGTTTGTCACTCGTTACCCGAGTTTTTTCAGGACATTCAATGAACTGGCTGATTCATCAAAAAAAGTAGAAATAATGCGGAAATTATATCATTGAAGCATCTCTTCGTTCAGCCCTTCGTCATGGCCGGAAGTGCTAAATAGTGCAATTTTTTAACTTTAAAGAAGAAGTGGCCTCGATGAAATCACTTTTTATCGCATTTAGTCTTTTGAAAAGACTGATTATTTTAACGATTCATTACGAGGGCTGAGACGGTGTTAATAGTGTGTAAATATTTTCCCGCGCGCCTGATAAATCCCGGAAACGCGAGGTATGCGGGAAAAGATTAATGCCGGGGGAGCAACGGCCAATAATCACTGCGCTGAAGAGGCATAATGTTCAACCTGCCAGGGCAGGTAATCAACCTGCAGGTAATCAAGACGATGGTTAAAACATTTCACCAGAACAGGCATCACCTGATCGACCGTCAGCCCCGGCTTCTCGAGGCTCGCCTGCGTCATTTCAAGGCCGGCGTAACCACAGGGGTTGATGCGACGGAAAGGCTCGAGATCCATATCAATATTTAATGCCAGACCGTGTAACGAACATCCTTTGCGGATCCGTAATCCCAGCGAACAAATCTTTTTACCCCCGACATATACACCCGGTGCATCCGCGCGCGGGTAAGCTTCAATGGAGAAATGCGCCAGCGTATCGACTACCGTTTGTTCAATCGCCGTCACCAGCTGACGAACACCCAGTTTTTTGCGTTTCAAATCCACCATCACGTACATCACCTGCTGACCGGGACCGTGATACGTCACCTGGCCGCCACGGTCGCTCTGGATAACCGGAATATCACCGGGCATCAGGACATGTTCGGCTTTGCCAGCCTGCCCCTGCGTAAATACACGGGGATGCTGAACCAGCCAGATCTCATCAAGCGAGTCGGCGTTGCGGTGTTCCGTAAAATGGTGCATGGCCAGAGAAACCGGCTCATAGGGCTGAAGGCCAAGCTGGCGCAGTACGATACGTTCTTGCGGATTTTGTGGTTGCACGGCAGTTATCGTCAATCAAGAGGGGGAAAAACGCGCGACAGTGTGGCTCCCGCGCGGATCGGTCAGAAAGGGCTTACAGCACCATGCGGACAATTTCGATATTGCCCAGCTCATCGTACAGGGTTTCGACCTGATCGATGTGAGTCGCAGTTATCGTAATTGAAACGGAGTGGTAATTCCCTTTACTGCTCGGTTTTACCTGAGGATTGTAATCGCCAGGCGCATGGCGTTGCACGACTTCCACAACCTGGTCTACCAGCTCGGGTTGTGCCAGGCCCATTACTTTGTAGGTAAAGGGACAAGGGAATTCGAGCAGTTCGTTCAGTTTGGTTTTCATGTGCACTCCAGCGTGTTGTACAGCGTATTAAGTTTTATCTCTCAAAGTATAACTCCCGCCGTAGCGGGAGTTATAATCTATACCGGTTATATGGGGGTTGTTGCAAATTTTTTCAAGCGGACAACTTAGCCAAACCAGTGGTGGAACATCAGTTTGATGTAATCCACGATGCGGCCGAAGAAGCCGCCTTCTTTTACTTCATTCATGACGACAAGAGGGCGTTCATCAATGGTTTTTCCATCAAGCTGGAAGTTGATTGACCCAACCACCTGATTTTTCTGCAAGGGTGCATGCAGTTCCGGGGTGTTCAGCACATAGCTGGCTTTCAGATCTTTCATGCGACCGCGCGGGATCGTCAGGTAAGCATCTTTTTCAACACCCAGCGCGACGCGATCAGTATCGCCAAACCAGACAGGTTCTGACGCAAACTCTTTACCGGCTTTCAGCGGAGAAACGGTTTCGAAGAAACGGAAGCCCCAGGTCAGGAGCTTTTTACTTTCTACTTCACGGCCTTTATACGTGTGCCCCCCCATCACGGCGGAGATCAGACGCATCTGGCCTTCTGTCGCAGAAGCCACCAGGTTATAACCTGCTGAATCGGTATGACCGGTTTTAATGCCGTCAACATTCAGGCTGTTATCCCACAACAAACCGTTACGGTTCATCTGGCGGATATTGTTGAAGGTGAATTCTTTCTCTTTGTACGTGGCGTACTCTTCCGGCACATCACGGATCAGCGCCTGACCAATCAGCGCCATATCGCGAGCTGAGCTGTACTGACCCGCGGCATCAAGACCATGAACAGTACCGAAGTGGGTATTTTTCAGTCCCAGTGAGCTCACATAGTTGTTCATGATGGCAACGAAAGCATCCTGACTTCCGGCGACATGGTCGGCCATGGCGACACACGCATCATTACCGGACTGCAGAATGATCCCGCGGTTGAGCTCAGAAACCGGTACCCGATCACCCGGTTTGAGGAACATCAGGGAAGAGCCTTTGAAGACCGGATTGCCGGTGGCCCAGGCGTCCGGACCGACGGTAACGATGTCGGTCGGAGAGATTTTGCCGGCTTTGATGGACTGACCGATAACATAACTGGTCATCATTTTTGTCAGGCTGGCAGGATCGCGGCGCGCATCGGCATTCATTTCTGCCAGAACTTTGCCGGAGTTGTAGTCGATCAGGATATAGGCTTCAGCATCAATCTGCGGAACGCCAGGGATCATTGTTTTTAAATTGACATCGTCGGCATAGGCGGACGCTGCACTCAAAGTGATTACGGTGCCCAATGCGAGGCTTTTGACTAAACGTGAAGTATTTACAAGTTTCATGATCGGGACAACAACATCCGTGGGAGTAAGTGATAAACGTGCGCCACTATAGCAGAAGAGTCATAAGTCAGACATCTTCGATTACCGACGCTTACTGACTTTTACTTATACGAAAGGGGACGTATAAGAACGGGGCCGAAGCCCCGCACTGGAGAATTACATACCGGCGGTGACAAAAGATTGCTGCTGAGCTTCGCTGGCCAGGCGCTGTTTCAATTTTTCGGCCTGCTGGCGGGTGCTGAAAGGCCCGAGTTGCACACGATAGGTGCTGCCATTAGCCTGCACCTTGCCTGGTACCGAGAAACGCTGACTGAGGCTTTTTTGCCATAACTGCGCATTTTGCGGGTTACTCAGTGCGCCAACCTGCACCATAAAGCCTGAGGCAGGAATTGCCGTGGTATGCGCGGGTGCCGCAGAAGCAGCAACCACCGGCGCGGCAGTAGCGACAGCCACCGGTGCGGCAACCGGTGCGCTGCCTTCTAAAACACCCTGACGTAATGGTGTCGGTGCACTCAGAAAACCGCCGCCGCTGTTGCCGGACGTGGTGGTGGTGCCGGTGGCAGCAACGGTATTGCCTGCGTTGTCTTCGTCATTGGTCAGCGGTGCGGCATTTGGGTTGCTGAGCGTGCTGTTACTGATTGGACGCACATCTGACGTATCGACCGGCTGAGCGCTCAGCGTAGGCGTGCCCATACTGCTGGCCCCTAAATTCGGACGTGATGGCAGGGCATAAGATTGTTTGGCGACGGTCGTCCCAATCGTACCCGGGCCGGAGAGTGTGCCATCTGGTGCAACGTTGATGAAATCAATACGGACTTTCGTGCTGTTGGTCAGATTCAAACGGTCTGCCGCAGCCTGAGATAAGTCAATGATTTTGCCGGGAACGTAAGGGCCGCGGTCGTTAACACGCACCACCAGCATTCGACCGGTCGCCATGTTGGTGACGCGCACATAGCTTGGGATCGGCAGTGTCGGGTGCGCTGCGGTCATGGCTGTCGGGTCGAATTCTTCCCCGATCGCCGTGGTATTGCCCCCGTTCTCCTGCCCGTACCAGGCGGCTTGCCCGACCTGCGAGAAGTTAGACGGGTCTTTAATGATCTTATAGGTTTTACCGTTAACGGTATAATCCTGCAGGGTGCCCGGATTATAAGGTTCGTAACGCGGATCTGCCCCGCCGATTTCTACCACCGGGCCATTGTAGGCTTGCTGCGGTGCCGGTTGTTGTTGCTGTGTTTCGTCAGTGGCGCAACCACTTAACAGCAAACCGATAATGACAGCTCCAAGCCACTGCTTACGCATTGCTCACCTCTATAAATTTTTCGACAACATTTTTCGATGAGTATGTATCGACATAACGATACCAAACCCTGCCATTAGCACGATGAGTGCCGACCCGCCATAGCTGACCAGAGGCAAAGGTACCCCAACTACCGGGACAATACCACTGACCATGCCAATGTTAACAAACACATAAACGAACAGAATCAGCATCAGTCCGCCGGACATTACACGGCCAAAAGTGGTCTGTGCATGGGCGGCAATCACCAGACCACGCATAATGAGACATAAATACAGCCCGAGCAGCACCAGAACGCCAATCAGCCCAAGTTCTTCGGCGAGTACAGCAAAGATAAAGTCGGTATGTCGCTCGGGCAGGAATTCAAGCTGAGACTGCGTACCGTGTAACCAACCTTTGCCGGAAAGACCGCCAGAGCCGATGGCAATTTTAGACTGAATAATATGATAGCCCGCGCCCAGCGGATCGCTTTCAGGATCAAGCAGCATCATGACGCGGTCGCGCTGATAGTCGTGCATCAGGAAGAACCACAGAATCGGGATAAACGCGGCAACCAGAAGGGCGGCGACGGCAATCAGTTTCCAGCTCATGCCCGAAAGGAACAGTACGAATAATCCGGATGCGGCAATCAAAATTGAGGTGCCCAGATCGGGCTGTGCTGCGACCAGCAGGGTAGGGATAAAGATTAATGCCAGAGCAATTGCGGTATTTTTGAGTGAAGGCGGGCATACGTCGCGGTTGATAAAGCGCGCCACCATCAAAGGCACGGCAATTTTCGCCAGTTCTGATGGCTGGAATTTTATGATCCCCAGATCCAGCCAGCGCTGCGCACCTTTACTGATACTGCCGAAAGCATCAACCAGCACCAACAAAAAGACGCAGAAGATGTAAAGATAAGGTGCCCAGCTTTCATAAACGCGCGGCGGGATTTGCGCCATGACCAGCATAATCACCAGACCCATGAGGATCTGGCCAATTTTACGCTCCATCATGCCCATATCCTGACCGCTGGCGCTCCACATCACGAACGCACTGTAGGTCAGCAGCGCGAGCACGATCAACAGCATCGTCAGGTCGATATGCATTTTCGACCACAATGATCTTTTTTGTTGGTTCTCAGTCATTGACGGTTAATCACCTTCGGTTCCCGGCGGCGCTGGCGCGTCGGCCGGTAATTGTGTCGTGTTGTCGCCCAGTAAAATATGGTCGAGTATCTGGCGTGAAATTGTTCCTACAGCCGGCCCCGCGCCCCCGTTCTCCAGAACCACGGCAACCGCCACGGTCGGTTTGTCATACGGTGCAAAAGAGGTCATCAGCTTGTGGTCACGCAGATGCTCAGCGATTTTATGCGCATTATAGATTTCATTGGCTTTCAAACCGTAAACTTGTGCTGTCCCGGATTTTGCAGCGGCTTTATAAGGCGCGTCAGCAAAATACTTGCGGGCAGTCCCGTTCGGCCGGTTTGCAACGCCATACATACCGTCTTTAGCGATTTCCCAATAGCCGGAATGGATATCGCCAATCTGAGTGGTTTCCTGCTGTTTGTATGGCACCTGCTGGCCGTCAACTTTAGTACTCAGCAGCAAATGCGGCGTTTTGACATTGCCGTCATTAATCAGTGTGGTCATGGCTTTCATGATTTGGACAGGCGTGGCAGTCCAGTAGCCCTGACCAATGCCGACCGGTATGGTATCGCCCTGATACCAGGGTTTTTTGAAGCGTTTAAACTTCCAGTCGCGGTTTGGCATATTCCCGCTACGTTCTTCTGATAAATCGATACCGCTGTACTGGCCGTAACCAAATTTCCCCATCCACTCGGAAAGGCGGTCAATCCCCATATCATAAGCAACCTGATAGAAGAAGGTGTCAGCCGATTCTTCAAGGGCTTTAGTCACATTCAGGCGACCATGTCCCCAGTGTTTCCAGTCGCGGTAACGCTTGTCTGAGCCCGGCAATTGCCACCAGCCCGGATCAAACAGGGACGTATTTTTATTGATAACGCCGGTTGTCAGTGCAGAAACTGAAATATACGGTTTCACAGTAGACGCAGGCGGATAAACGCCCTGAGTCGTCCGGTTGATCAAAGGCTTATTCGGGTCGTTAAGCAGTGTGTTGTAATCTTTGCTGGAGATGCCATCCACAAACAGGTTCGGGTCATAACTCGGGTTAGAGACCAGCGCGCGGATAGCGCCATCACGGGGATCAGTCACCACGACTGCGGCGCGGCTGCCGGTCAGAAGCACTTCAATGTATTGCTGTAACGGTAAGTCGATTGTCAGGTAAATATCTTTGCCTGCCTGCGGCGGTTCTTCGTGAAGCTGGCGGATAACGCGGCCACGGTTGTTCACTTCAACTTCTTCATAGCCGGTTTTACCGTGAAGCGTATCTTCATAATAGCGCTCAATACCGAGCTTACCGATGTCGTGCGTGGCAGCATAGTTGGCCAGAATACCGTCTTTATCGAGGCGCTCAACGTCACGGTCATTGATTTTCGATACATAGCCGATAACGTGCGTCAGCGCGGAGCCGTAAGGATAATAGCGCCGCTGATAGCCCTTGACCTCAACGCCAGGGAAGTGGAACTGGTTTACCGAGAAACGTGCAACCTGGACTTCAGTCAGTGCCGTTTTCACCGCAATAGACGTAAAGCGTCGCGAACGCTGACGCTCTTTTTTGAAGTTATCGATATCTTCCTGCGTGAGGTCAACTATCGGTTTGAGGCCTTCAAGCGTGGCCTGCAAATCGTCCACTTTTTCCGGCACCAGTTCGAGCTGATAAATTGTGCGGTTCAGCGCCAGTGGCGTGCCGTTGCGGTCATAGATAATCCCGCGGCTGGGCGCGATGGGCACCAGTTTGATACGGTTATCGTTAGAGCGGGTTTGGTAATCCTGGAAACGGACAATTTGCAGATTATAAAGATTAAAAGCTAAAACGCCGCTAAGTAGCAGAATGCCGATAAACGCCACCAGTGCACGGCGCACAAAGAGGGCTGATTCAGCCGTATAGTCGCGAAAAGGGTTACGATCTATTTTCATCCCACTACTTAATTCATGTTGCTGACATTCACCACCCGTTATTCGCGGTGGTATGGATGATTAGTGGTAATACTCCAGGCCCGGTAAAGGCTTTCCGCAACCAGAACCCGAACCAGCGGGTGAGGGAGGGTCAACGGAGAGAGCGACCAGCTCTGTTCCGCTGCAGCTTTACAGGCAGGCGCCAGCCCTTCCGGGCCGCCGATTAACAGGCTGACATTGCGTCCGTCCTGCTTCCAGCGTTCCAGTTGTTGCGCCAGTTGCGGGGTTTCCCATGGTGTGCCTGGAATATCCAGCGTCACGATACGATTCCCTTTACCGACGGCGGCCAGCATCTGTTCACCTTCTTTTTCAAGAATGCGCTTGATGTCTGCGTTCTTCCCACGTTTCCCGGCCGGAACCTCAGTCAGTTCAAACGGCATGTCTTTAGGAAAACGGTGCAGATAATCGTTAAAACCGGTTTGCACCCAGTCAGGCATTTTAGTGCCGACGGCGACAAGTTGCAGCTTCACGCATCAGCCCCAGAGTTTCTCAAGCTCATACAGCTGACGGCTTTCTTCCTGCATAACATGCACAATCACTTCACCCAGATCGACAACTACCCAGTCAGCTTCATTGATACCTTTCACACCCATGGCATCAAGACCGGCGGCTTTAATTTCTTCAACCAGATGCCCTGCGATGGACATGACATGGCGGCTTGACGTGCCGGTGCAGATAATCATGCAGTCAGTAATACTGGATTTACCTTTAACATCAATGGCAATGATGTCTTGTGCTTTCAGGTCATCGACTTTATCGACAACAAAATCTTGGAGCGCTTTACCTTGCAAAGGTTCCCCCTGGGGATGTTTGAAACAATTGACCTCACGAGATGTTCGCCGGTGTAACACCGAAACAATGAAAAATCTCATGAAGGATAAACATAGCGGTTATCTGGAAAACAGCTTAAAACGTTTAACAATCAATACATTGTACTGGTTGATTACGCAGCGTTATCGAGAGCCGAAATTAAGCGGCGCAGTATAGCACGCGTTAGCTACTCGCGGTATAAGCCCTGTGATTCTATGTAGCGCTCAACGGCGGAAGGCAATAAATCTGAGCACTCAAGACCCGCATGGCGGCGCTCACGGATTTCAGTCGCTGAAATATCCAGCAATGGAGTATTGGCCTGATAAATGAATCCGGCCGGTTTTTGCTTAAGTGCATCGGCATTATTCACCCGATGGGTGTCATACCATTTCTGCAGTTCTGGTGTATCAAGTTGTTCCTGATAACCCGGGCGTGCCATGACCACGATATGACAGAAATCCAGTAACGATTCCCACCGGTGCCACTTATGAAGCGTTAGTAACGAATCCTGACCAATGATAAACGCCAGCGGGCATTTATCGCCATGTTCTTTACGTAACGTTGCAAGTGTCTCAATCGTGTACGAGGGCGTATCCACAGCCAGCTCACGGGGATCGACTGAAAACAGCGCATTATCCGCCACCGCCAGCTTCGCCATTTGCAGGCGTTGCTGCGGGGTTGCCTCGGGTTGCGGCCGGTGCGGGGGGACGTTATTGGGCAGCAGGATCACCTGATCAAACCCGGCCTGCGCTGCCAGAGCCGAAACGGGTTTCAGATGTCCATAATGGATCGGGTCAAATGTGCCGCCGAAAAAAGCCAGAAGCTTTTCAGTGGTTTTAAAAGAATGTGCAGTGCGGTGCGGCATACTGATGTCCTGCTTCAATACGAACCCAACTCATTAAAGCCGGTAGGTAAGGGTTTCCCACAGAGTAGCATAGACAGGCTTTCAAGCTCGGCCCAGACTGACTGACCATAATCCTGTTTCAGCGTGATTTCTATCTGGGTCAGTAAGCGCACAGCCTGAGCCAGCTGGGCAAGAGACAGACGCTGCAGTGCCTGGGTGACCAGCGGCCGACGGTTTTGCCAGACTTTTTGCTGATCAAACAGGGTCCTGATCGGGATGGTGTCCATTTTACGTTTCAGATTGAGTAACATCAGCAGTTCGCGCTGCACGGTTCGCAGTAAAATAACCGGCTCGCTGTCTTCGTGTTGCAACTGGCGCAAGATATGCCAGGCACGCTTACTTTTCCCGGCCAGCAATGCATCCAGCCAATGATAGGGCGTGAAATGTGCTGCATCGTTAACGGCCTCTTCGACGCGTGGTAACGTGAGTTTTCCATCCGGATAGAGCAGGGAAAGGCGCTCCAGCGACTGCGCAAGTGCCAGCAAATTTCCTTCGTAGCAATAGCACAAAAGCTGATTAGCCGGTTCATCAAGTTCAAGCGAAAGTTCTTTGGCGCGACGGGTTACCCAGCGGGGAAGTTGTGCCTGCTCAGGCGTCTGACAACTGACGAAAACACCTTTGTCACTTAACGCTTTAAACCAGGCGCTGTTTTCCTGTGCCTTGGTCAGTTTTGTACCGCGAAACAGCAGAAGGATATCGTCGTGGAGCAGGGTAGTCAGTTTGAGTAATTGTTCTGCTATCGGCGCCGTCGGGCCATTTTCGGGCAGAATAAGCATCAGGGTCTGGCGGCTGGCAAACAGGCTCAGTGCCTGACAGATGCTAAAAATGGACTCCCATTCGGTATGGGCATCAAGAAGGTAAGTGTAGTGTTCTTCAAAACCCGCCTGCTGGGCCGCCTGACGTATGCTGTCCTGGCTTTCCTGCAAAAGCAAAGGGTCATTTCCACATAACACATAACAAGCACGCAGCCCCTCACGGAGCTGCGCAGCAAGTTGTTCCGGATAAACTCGGATCATTGTGCGAAAGGTGTGGCCGGTGCCGTAGAAGATGCCGCAGAAGCATCAGACGACGTGGCCGCTGATGAACCGGTAGAAATGACTTCTACCTGACGTCCGCCGACATCGTCTGCTTTGTGCAATTCTGAAGCATGGACGGTCAGCAACTTACGGATCAGTTGCTGTGCAGCCTGCTGGCGCATTTCCTCTGTAATGATGTCCTGCTCGTTATCTTTCGCCAGCGCCGTTAACGGGTTGTCAAAGAAGGAGCGGAACACTTTGACATGGAGAGGATACAAATCCTTACCAGGCATCAGTACCGTTGCATTAATCGTCATTTCCATCTGATATTCAGCGGTTTTACCGTCCTGGAAGATCGATGCAGTAGTCTGACCCACTGACTCAGCACCAATGCGCAGCGACGGGATATTCTTACGCTGTTCTTTGGTCGGATCATCAACAATGGTCACATTGCTCAGACGCAACTGAGTCCTGATATTACGGGCCAACGGCCCATACGGATCTCCGCTGTCCAAAACGATTGTTTTCAGTTCGTCAGGCACATTGGTTTTTCCACGCAAATGGAATCCACAACCTGCTGTAACCAGCACTGCTGCGGTGAGCAGCAGTGTCATTATGGGATGTCGCACAGATCCTCCTTGACTCAACCTACAACCAGGTTAAGCAGTTTGCCCGGGACGTAGATTACTTTGCGAACGGTAACCCCATCCAGATATTTTGCGACCAAATGTTCTTCTGCCGCACGATCGCGCACTTGTTGCTCGGTAGCATCAGCGGCTACGGTGATTTTAGCACGCACTTTACCGTTCACCTGCACCACGACCAGCCTGGAGTCTTCAACCATTGCCTGCTCATCAGCTTGTGGCCATGGTGCGGTATCCACGTCACCTTCGCCTTTCAGCGACTGCCAGAGGCTGAAGCAGACATGCGGGGTGAAGGGATAAAGCATACGGACAACCGCCAGCAAGGACTCCTGCAGCAGTGCCCGATCTTGTTCGGTATCCTGCGGTGCACGACCCAGCTTGTTCATCAGTTCCATCACCGCCGCAATAGCGGTGTTAAAGGTCTGACGACGGCCAATATCATCGGTCACTTTAGCGATGGTTTTATGCAAATCACGACGCAGATCTTTCTGTGCTTCATTCAGGGAAGCAATATCCAGGGCGGCAACCGGGCCTTTTTCTGTATGTTCGAAGGCCAGTTTCCAGACACGTTTCAGGAAGCGGTTTGCCCCTTCGACACCGGATTCCTGCCATTCCAGCGTCATTTCTGCCGGAGAGGCGAACATCATAAACAGACGCACGGTATCTGCACCGTATTTATCAACCATCACCTGCGGGTCGATGCCGTTGTTTTTAGACTTGGACATCTTGCTCATGCCGGCGTAAACCAGCTCACGGCCTTGTGAATCGGTCGCTTTGGTGATGCGACCTTTTTCGTCACGTTCAACCGTAGTATCGGCAGGAGAGACCCAGATACGTTCGCCGTTACTGCCGGTGTGGTAGAAGGCATCAGCCAGAACCATACCCTGACATAACAGACGTTTGGCCGGTTCATCAGAATCCACCAAACCTGCGTCACGCATCAGTTTATGGAAGAAGCGGAAATACATCAGGTGCATAATGGCGTGTTCGATGCCACCGACATACTGATCCACTGGCAGCCAGTAGTTGGCGGCCGCAGGATCCAGCATCCCTTCGTCGTATTGCGGGCAGGTGTAACGCGCGTAATACCAGGAAGACTCCATAAAGGTATCAAAGGTATCTGTTTCTCGCAGGCCCGGCATGCCGTTCACCGTCGTTTTTGCCCACTCAGGATCCGCTTTAATCGGGCTGGTGATACCGTCCATGACGACATCTTCCGGCAACACAACCGGCAGTTGATCTTCTGGTGTAGGAATAACAGTACCGTCTTCCAGCGTGATCATCGGGATTGGCGCGCCCCAGTAGCGCTGACGGGAAACTCCCCAGTCGCGCAGACGGTAGTTTACTTTGCGCTGACCCACGCCCTGAGCAACCAGTTTGTCGGCAATGGCGTTGAAACCGTCTTCGTGATTCAGACCATCAAATTCGCCTGAATTGAACAGCGTCCCTTTCTCTGTCATCGCTTCTGCGGTGATATCAGGGTGGCTGCCATCAACGTTCAGAATAACCGGTTTAATCTGCAGGTTATATTTGGTGGCGAATTCCCAGTCACGCTGGTCATGGCCAGGAACGGCCATCACCGCGCCAGTGCCATATTCCATGAGAACGAAGTTAGCGACCCAGATTGGCAGCTTTTCACCGGACAGCGGGTGAATGGCAAACAGACCGGTTGCCATGCCTTTCTTTTCCATCGTCGCCATTTCTGCTTCGGCAACTTTGGTGTTACGGCATTCGTCGATAAAATCGTTCAGGGCAGGGTTTTTCTGTGCACCCAACTGGGCCAGCGGATGACCGGCAGCGACGGCAACATAGGTCGCGCCCATAAACGTATCAGGGCGGGTGGTGTAAACCGTGACTTTTTCATCGCTGTCAGCCACGTCAAACGTGATTTCCACGCCTTCCGAACGGCCAATCCAGTTGCGTTGCATGGTTTTCACCTGCTCCGGCCAGCTTTCCAGCGTGTCCAGATCATTGAGCAACTGATCGGCGTAAGCCGTGATTTTGATGAACCACTGAGGAATTTCTTTACGTTCTACTTTGGTATCGCAACGCCAGCAGCAGCCGTCGATAACCTGCTCGTTCGCCAGAACGGTCAGATCATGCGGGCACCAGTTCACTGCGGAGGTCTTCTTATAAACTAGGCCCTTTTCGTAAAGCTTGGTGAAGAACCATTGTTCCCAGCGATAATAATCAGGTTTACAGGTCGCAACTTCACGATCCCAGTCATAGCCGAAGCCCAGCAATTTAAGCTGGTTCTTCATGTATTCGATGTTTTCATACGTCCACGGAGCAGGTGCGGTGTTGTTCTTAACCGCTGCCCCTTCCGCTGGCAGGCCAAACGCATCCCAGCCGATAGGCTGCAGGACGTTTTTACCGAGCATGCGCTGATAACGGGAAATCACGTCACCGATGGTGTAGTTGCGCACATGCCCCATGTGGAGACGGCCTGACGGATAAGGCAACATGGAGAGGCAGTAATATTTCTCCTTACCAGGCTGTTCGGTAACTTTAAAGGTTTGCTTCTCTTGCCAGTGAAGCTGAACGTGTGACTCGATGTCTTCTGGACGGTATTGCTCTTGCATGGCGGCCGGTGGTCCTGTGAGTGAAAACAGCTACGCCTGTAGCTCAAAAAGTTTTAATCAAAAGATCCGCATAGCATAGCTGATAAGCGGTTGGAGCAACAACACCCAGCGAAGGCTAAAGGGAATTTCTGTCCGCTTCTGGCGCATTATTCATAATCTGCGAGTCAGCGCGGGATAATCTGCACCACGGATCAGGCATTTACGACTAAAATAAAGGCAGTGCGCTCCCGCCGTGAAAATGGTTATGACAGTTCAAGGAGAGGAAATATGAGCAATATTACGCAATCTTACCGTCAGTTGGTGGCATCACTGACCGAACGGTTAAAACAGGGAGAACGCGATATCAGCGCGCTGGTGCAGGATGCCCGCGTCAGGCTGCAGGAAGAGGGCAAGCTGACGGAAATCCAGATTGAACAACTGACATCAGCGGTGCGTCGCGATTTGCATGAATTTGCCCGCAGCTATGAAGAAAACCAGCAAGCCGTGGCTGAAGAAGATGATGGCACGGACAGCGTGTTCATGCGGGTCATTAAAGAAAGCTTGTGGAAAGAGCTGGCAGATATGACTGATAAGACCCAGCTGGAATGGAAAGAGGTTTTTAAAGATGTCAGCCACCATGGGATCTATCACAGCGGAGAAGTCGTCGGACTGGGCAACCTGGTCTGTGAAAATTGTCATTTCCACTTAGCGGTGTATACGCCGGAAATTCTGAGTAAATGCCCGAAATGTGGTAACACGGAGTTTACGCGTCGCCCGTTTGAGCCTTAACGGACAAACACCTGCCCCTGATAATGCGGGCAGGTGTTATTTTTGACTCAGTGCGGATCAGTGCAGGATCTTCGCCAGGAAATCCCGTGCGCGGTCTGATTCAGGATTATTAAAGAAATCGTCTTTGTTGCGATCTTCTACAATCTTGCCTTCATCCATGAAAATCACGCGGTTGGCCACTTTACGGGCGAAGCCCATTTCGTGCGTTACCACCATCATTGTCATGCCTTCGTTTGCCAGCTCCACCATGACGTCGAGGACTTCATTGATCATTTCCGGATCAAGGGCGGACGTCGGTTCGTCAAACAACATCGCGATCGGATCCATACATAACGCACGGGCAATTGCTACACGCTGCTGCTGGCCACCGGAAAGCTGGCCGGGAAATTTATTGGCGTGCGCCGATAAACCGACACGGTCCAGCAATTTCAGCCCTTTATCTTTCGCTGCCGCTTTGTCACGTTTTAACACTTTAACTTGCGCCAGGGTCAGATTATCAATGATAGAAAGGTGTGGAAACAGTTCGAAATGCTGGAAAACCATCCCTACTTTTGCACGCAGTTGTGCCAGATTGGTCTTCTTGTCATTGACCGGCGTACCGTTGACCAGGATCTCGCCTTTCTGAACGGGCTCGAGGCCGTTCACGGTTTTTATCAGCGTTGATTTTCCTGAGCCGGAAGGCCCGCAAACCACCACAACTTCACCTTTTTTAACTTCGGTGCTGCAATCGGTAAGCACCTGAAAGTGCCCGTACCATTTAGAAACATTCTTCAGTGAAATCATGAAACGGTCCTTTTCTTCAAATAACGCACCAGCAAGGAAGCACAAAGGCTGATAACAAAATAAATAAATCCTGCAAACAGCACCATCTCGACCAGCGTACCGTCACGATCGCCAATGTTAGAGGCACTGCGGAAGAAGTCTGCGAGGCCCAGAACATAAACCAAAGAGGTATCCTGGAATAAAACGATAGCCTGCGTCAGCAGTAATGGCACCATCGCGCGGAAAGCCTGCGGCAGGATAACCAGCTTCATGGATTGCCATTGTGTCATGCCCAGCGCCAGTGCGGCGGAGGACTGACCACGGGCGATACTGATAATCCCGGCACGGATAATTTCTGAATAATAGGCCGCTTCAAATAGCGCAAATGCCACCATCGCAGAAATCAGGCGGATATCGGTTTTAGGCGAGAGACCGAGCACCTTTTGCAAGAAACCCGGCACGATCAGGTAAAACCAAAGCAAGACCATGACCAGCGGAACGGCACGGAACAGATTGACGTATGCCGAGGCAAACCAGCTGATAGGTTTGAACGTCGACAGACGCATGACCGCCAACAGGGTGCCCCACAAAATACCCACCACAATGGCCAGTGAGGTGATCTTCAGCGTGATGATCATGCCTTGCCATAAATAGGGCAGGCCGGGACCAATAGAACTCCAGTCGAATTCATGCATGCTTATTTCCCTCCCATGTTGCCCGGCAGGCGGACTTTACGTTCTACGAAATGCATCAGCAGCATGATGACGGCATTGATAAGGACATAAGCAACAGTGATTGCTGTGAATGATTCATATGCATGTGCGGAGTAATCCAGCAGCTTACCGGCTTGCGCGGCCATATCAACCAGGCCAATGGTCGAGGCAATAGCGGAGTTTTTCACCAGGTTGACCATCTCTGAGGTCATTGGCGGGACGATCACGCGGTAAGCATTGGGTAACAGCACATAGCGGTAAGTTTGCGGCAGCGTAAGGCCCATCGCCAGACCGGCATTGCGTTGTCCGCTTGGCAGAGACTGAATCGCTGCACGTACCTGTTCGCATACGCGGGCGGCGGTAAACAGCCCAAGGCAAATGACTGAGGAGGTAAAGAACTGCACGTCAGGTGCCAGTTCAGATTTAAACCACATGCCGATATTTTCAGGCAGCAGTTCAGGGACCACCAGATACCAGATAAAGAATTGCACGATTAATGGCACGTTACGGAATAATTCGACGTAACAAGTCCCTATACCTGAGAGGATGCGGTTTGGAACGGTACGCAAAATACCGAACAGAGATCCGACGAAGAAAGCGATTATCCATGCGCAAATTGACAGTGCGACAGTGACCTGAAATCCATTCCAAATCCAGCCCAGATAAGTGGTGTTACCGAAGGGGGCTTGCTGCAGAAAAATGCCCCAGTTCCAATCTATTGACATAAAAACTCCGTAAAGCGGGTAAAGGCTTACCCATCTGAGTGATGACGCAATTCGCCTAAAGTGAATGGGAAAGAATGCGGGGTGGGGAACGACCACCCCGCATCTGTATCATCACAGGTTGGTGGTCCAACCTTGTATTTTAGTCACTTTTCACTCTTCTCTTGGTTATACCCGTCCATTTGGTATGACTTACAGCGCCTTATCGTTTGGCGCTTTGAACAGAGCTTTCATGTCATCGGACAGCTCAAAGTTCATATTCAGGTTTTTCGGAGGAATAGGTTTTTTGAACCAGGTTTCAAACCACTTGACTGCCTCACCGGAGGTTTGCGCCTGCACGATGGTGTCATCAACTAATTTTTTAAACTCAGCATCATCTTTACGCATCATGCAACCATAAGCTTCTTTAGATTGCGGCGTACCGACGATTTCCCAGTTATCGGGTTTCTTGGCTTTCGCACGTTCACCCGCCAGCAGGGCATCATCCATCATGAACGCTACTGCACGGCCCGTTTCCAGCGTACGGAAGGAATCACCGTGGTCTTTTGCACTGATGATGCGCAGATCCAGTTTCTTCTCTTCGTTGAGTTTGTTGAGCAGAACTTCAGAAGTCGTACCGGAAGTGACAACAACAGTTTTGCCTTTCAGGTCAGTGAAATCTTTAATCTCTGAACCTTTTTTCACCAGCAGACGCGTACCAATCACAAAGATGGTGTCAGAGAAGGCCGCTTGTTGCTGACGTTCCAGGTTATTGGTTGTTGAACCACACTCAAAATCGTAGGTGCCGTTTTGCAGCAGCGGGATACGGTTCTGTGAAGTGATTGGCATCATTTTGACTTGCAGATTTGGCAGGTTCAGTTTTTTCTTCACCGCGTCAACGATAGCGTCAGAATAGTCCTGTGAATAACCCACAACTTTTTGTTCGTTGTTGTAGTAAGAGAATGGCACTGAGGATTCACGGTGACCCACCACGATAACGCCATTGTCTTTAATTTTTTTCAGGGTGCCGGTCAGTTCTTCTGCGTGAGCAAAGCTGCTTACGGTAACGCTTGCCAACAGTACTGATAACGCCAATTTGCGCAATTGCATGTCCAACTCCTTGCTGTCATTAGGGATCCAAACTCAGGGATCAGAAAGTACTAATGCCTCGTCATATGAAGCTAGAAAATAGCTGAATGTGAATATTATGAAACCACATTGTTTCTTTTTTGAGACGAGACACGCACCAAATCAAAGCAATCAAACGGCTATGCACTGAGAAAGTGCATGAGGAAGAGCGTGTTTGTACCGAAATGATGCATTCCGTCATAAAAAGTAACTAATCAGATATCTTTCAATCAGATGTAGCAAGAGTCATGCCAGATGACCTGATTTAACTTCACAAGCGGACAAAAAGGCAGCGCTTAATACCGCAGTCGAAACAATCGGCAGCAGGTAAAAGGGGGAGAATCGGGGGGAAGAAAGCGGTGCTACAAAAAAGAACAGGCACCCCGGGTGCCTGTTTTAAAACGCAGTGCTTTTACTTAGGATTTACGGCGACCGAGCCACAGCGCAACTGCCGCCATGACTGCCGTAGCAAACCACACCGGCCACCAGCCAGCACGGGCATAAGGCGTCATGCCCGTGGTCGGCGTGACCTTCACGTTCAGCACCTGGCGGGTAAACTGAGGAATTTCGTGGGTCACATCCCCCTGTGCATTCACGACGGCGGTAATGCCGTTATTGGTGCTGCGCAGCAACGGGCGGCCCAGTTCCAGTGAACGCATACGCGCCATCTGGAAGTGTTGCCACGGGCCAATCGAATGACCGAACCAGGCATCGTTTGAAATCGTCAGCAGGAAGTTGGTGTCCGGCCGCAGGTTGTCGCGCACCTGCTCGCCAAAGACCACTTCGTAACAAATTGCAGTCGTCAGATTGAGGCCGCTGACAAACAACGGTTTCTGCACGTAATCACCGCTGGTCAGCCCGGACATCGGTAAATCGAAGAACGGGGCCAGGGGGCGAAGAATAGCCTCCAGCGGCACAAACTCACCAAAAGGCACCAGATGATGTTTGTTGAAGCGGTTTTCGTCAGGATAGTGATATTGCTGTTCGCCACCGAGCACAATGGCGCTGTTATACACCTTCATACCCTCTTCGTTGCGACGGGCATCAATAATGCCGGTAATGAGCTGGGTGTTTTGCGCGCGATAGAGATTATCCACCATGCTCAGGAAACCCTGCTGATCGGATTCAATGTCAGAAATTGCCGATTCCGGCCAGATGATTATGCTGGATTTGCCTACGTACGGACGGCTGAGATCCAGATAGGTCTGTAACGCACTTTCCAGCGCTTTCGGATCCCATTTCATGGATTGTGGAATATTGCCCTGGACCAGGGCAACATCAACTGTTTTATCCGGCTGTTCCTGATACCAATGGATATAACGCAGCGGCCACGGCAGGAGCAGCATCGCGGCAGCAATAATCGCCGGTGTGACACGACGCTGATAAACAGCGTAGACAAGCAATCCGCTCAGGGAGGTCAGTAAAAGGGTGATACCGTCGACACCGGTGATCGGCGCGAGACCTTTCAGAGGCCCGTCGATCTGGCTGTAGCCGAACTGTAGCCATGGGAAGCCTGTCAGCACCCAGCCGCGCAGAAATTCGGTTATTTGCCACAATGCCGGTGCACCAAGTGCCAGTTTCCACCAGGTGGTTTTTGGCCACAGTTTGCTGAACAAGCCCACAAACAGCATTGTGTACAGCGACAAATAGGCCGCCAGCAAAACGACCAGGAAAAGGTTAATGGCTTCAGGCATGCCGCCAAAGGTGGCAATGCTGACATACACCCAGTTGACGCCACTGCCAAACAGCCCCATTCCCCAGAAGAAGCCGAGCAGCGCTGCCTGCGCCGGGCGGCGATCCAGCGTTAAGGCCAGCAGTCCACAGAGTGAAATAATTGCCGCAGGCCAGAAGTCATAAGGGGAAAATGACACCGTGCCACAGGCACCGAAAAAGAGCGCCAGCAGGGCGCGAACCCGCTGGCGTTGATATAAAGAGGCAATTGCCATGGAGTGATTATTCTTCCAGTATCGGTTGCGGCGCGTCGTCCGGTATTTTTACGTGAACCTGAATGATACGACGGCTATCGGCCATCGCAACCTTGAACAGGTAACCGTCGATTTCAATGCTTTCACCACGCGCCGGTAAATGGCCGAATGACTGCATGACCAGCCCCCCAATCGTATCGACTTCGTCGTCACTGTAATGGGTCTGGAACACTTCATTAAAATCTTCAATTGGTGCAAGAGCGCGGACGGTATAGGTATGACGGCTGAGCTGGCGGATATCCAGATCTTCTGCTTCGTCGTATTCATCATCGATTTCACCGACGATCAGTTCGAGAATATCTTCGATGGTCACCAGACCGGAAACACCGCCGAATTCATCCACGACAATTGCCATATGGTAACGCTGTGAGCGAAATTCTTTCAGCATGCGATCTACGCGTTTGCTTTCAGGAACAACGACTGCGGTTCTCAGCACTTTATCGATGCTGAATGGCTCAGACTCTGTGCGCATAAACGGCAGCAGGTCTTTGGCCATCAGGATGCCTTCAATGTGATCCTTATCTTCGCTGATCACCGGGAAGCGAGAGTGTGCAGATTCGATAATGACATCGAGGCACTCTTCCAGCGGCTGATTGCGTTTTAGCGTGATCATTTGTGAACGTGGGATCATGATGTCCCGGACGCGCTGCTCGGCGATATCCATCACGCCTTCCAGCATGTCACGGGTATCGGGGTCGATCAGATCATTTTGTTCTGAATCACGGATCAGCTCAACCAGGTCACCACGGTTTTTAGGTTCACCGTGAAACAACTGGCTAAGGATAAGGGAAAAGAAGCCCTTCTTGGGACTGGGGCTGTCACTATTTTGTGAATGGTCATCGCTCATGGCGTTTGGTTTTTTTTACTCGTAGTTAGTGAAAATTAGGCCAGGCGCCTGCGGATAAAATGTTATCGGGCAGACGTCAGGCGAGTTTACGGTGGATCTTAATTATCTTCTTTCTCTGAAATGTAGGGGTCAGGATAACCCAGACCCTGCATGATCTCAGTTTCAATCGATTCCATTTCTTCGGCTTCTTCGTCAACGATATGGTCATAACCCAGCAAATGCAAACTACCGTGAATGACCATATGCGCCCAATGGGCCAGAAGTTCTTTGTCCTGCTCTTTGGCTTCTTTCTCAACCACCTGACGACAAATAATCAGGTCGCCAAGGAGTGGCATCTCCATACCCGGAGGTGCTTCGAACGGAAAGGATAGCACGTTGGTCGGTTTATCCATCCCCCGATAAGTCATATTAAGTTCATGACTTTCAGGGACATCGACCAGCCGAATTGTCACTTCCGATTCTTCCTGAAATTGCGGAAGCACCGCCTCAAGCCAGGTCTGGAAGTCATTTTCTGACGGTAAACCTGCTGCATCTTCACAGGCAATTTGTAAATCGAGAATTACCGTATTCATTGACTGACCTGTTGTGTCGCATTGTGCTGATGTTCTTGTTTACGGTCTGCGGCAATCGCATCGCGGCGTTTTTGATCTTCTTCTTCCCAGGCTTCGTAGGCGACAACAATGCGCGCAACTACCGGATGACGTACCACGTCTTCACTGTGGAAGAAGTTAAAACTGAGTTCCCCGACTGACGAGAGGACTTCAATCGCATGACGAAGGCCTGACTTCTGATGACGCGGTAAGTCGATTTGCGTGACGTCACCGGTGATTACCGCTTTGGAGTTAAAACCAATACGGGTCAGGAACATCTTCATCTGTTCAATCGAAGTGTTCTGGCTTTCATCAAGGATAATAAAGGCGTCGTTCAATGTACGGCCACGCATGTAAGCCAGCGGGGCGACTTCAATAACGTTGCGCTCAATCAGTTTTTCAACTTTCTCAAAGCCGAGCATTTCAAATAATGCGTCATACAGCGGGCGCAGATAGGGATCGACTTTCTGACTGAGATCGCCGGGCAGGAATCCCAGTTTTTCACCCGCTTCAACGGCAGGACGGGTCAGCAGGATACGACGTACTTCCTGACGCTCCAGGGCATCCACTGCAGCAGCCACGGCCAGATAGGTTTTACCGGTCCCCGCAGGGCCAATCCCGAAGGTAATATCGTGGTCGAGAATGTTGGCAATATACTGCGCCTGATTAGGCGTGCGCGGCTTTACCATGCCACGCTTGGTCTTGATGATCACGGCCTTGCCGAAATCAGGTACGCTTTCTGCCGTTTGTTCCAGCACACGGCTTTCTTTGATCGCCAGATGAATTTTTTCAGGATCAATATCCTGGATTTCACCGCGCAGCGGCGCAGTGTCTACGTATAAATCACGCAGGATGTCGGCGGCTGCCGCAACAGGCAGGCTCTTTCCGACCAATTTAAACGTGTTATCACGACGGTTGATTTCAACGCCCAACCGGCGTTCCAGTTGTTTGATATTGTCATCAAACGGCCCGCACAGGCTCAGCAAACGCTGGTTGTCTTCGGGCTCCAGTAAAATCTCTTGTGTTACAACGTTCAAACGAATCCTTTGGGTCGCTTCGGACCAGTTTACCCTTCATATTTCAAGCCGCAGATGCGTTGGCTGTATTCACTCACCCGAATTTGCCGCCTTACTGCAACTCGAATTATTTCGGGTACGTTTTATTAAACACCCGGCTGATAACTACTTTCAGCCGTCAACCATACCTGAGTTAATAATACATGCCCTTGGCAAAATATGCTGCACGGTGGCAGCCGTTGCAGGTACCTTCATCCGGATATGCGGCCTTTGCTGGAAAATTAAACCCTTGTGATGAAGTTATTACCGAAAATCTCAAAAGAAACAGGACGCCGGAGCGCCCTGTTGTTTTAAGGTAATGCCTCTTTCTGATGGTTTAGGGTTGATACACTCCAACGCCCAATTCATTTTCTTTACGGGTGCGTTCGATAACAGATTGCGGAGATTCATGCAGGCGAAGCGCCATCTGTTCTTCCGTGCGGACAACCACACCGCGCAGCGAATTGGCATAAACATCGACAATTTCGACATCAACGAACTTACCAATCATATCCGGCGTACCTTCGAAATTGACCACGCGGTTACATTCGGTCCGGCCCGTCAGTTCCATAATGTTCTTGCGGGATGTCCCTTCCACCAGAATGCGCTGAACGGTGCCCAGCGTGGCGCGGCTGAAACGCATAACCTGCTGGGTAATTCGGTCCTGTAACAGCGCCAGACGTTGTTTCTTCTCGTCCATGCTCACATCATCAATCATGTCGGCTGCCGGTGTACCAGGACGCGGAGAATAGATAAAGCTGAAACTGACGTCGTAATTGACCTGCGCAATCAGATCCATCGTACGTTCAAAATCTTCGTTCGTTTCGCCAGGAAAACCGATGATGAAATCTGAACTGAAATGAATATCGGGGCGTGCGGCGCGTAATTTACGGATCGTCGATTTGTATTCCAGCACCGTATGAGGGCGTTTCATCATCGTCAGTATACGATCGGAACCGCTCTGGATCGGCAGGTGCAGGAAGCTCACGACTTCTGGCGTGTCTTTATATACCTCGATGATATCATCAGTAAATTCGACCGGATGGCTGGTCGTGAAACGGATACGGTCAATGCCGTCAATGGCCGCCACCAGACGCAGCAATTCCGCGAAGGTACAGACGCCGCCATCAAAGGCCTCACCACGATAGGCGTTAACGTTCTGACCCAGCAGATTAACCTCACGCACGCCTTGCGCGGCCAGTTGCGCGACTTCAAACAGGACATCATCGCACGGGCGGCTAACTTCTTCGCCACGGGTGTAAGGCACCACACAGAAGCTGCAATATTTATTACAGCCTTCCATGATGGAAACAAAGGCTGTCGGGCCGTCTGCGCGGGGTTCCGGCAGGCGGTCAAATTTTTCAATTTCAGGAAAGCTGATATCCACGACCGGGCTTTTGGTGCCGCGTACATGGTTCACCATTTCCGGCAAACGGTGCAGAGTTTGCGGGCCGAAGACGATGTCGACGCAAGGCGCACGTTTACGCAGCATTTCTCCTTCCTGCGACGCAACGCAACCCCCGACGCCGATGATGATATCCGGGTTTTTCTTTTTCAGTAATTTCCAGTGTCCGAGCAGGCTGAACACTTTCTCCTGCGCTTTTTCCCTTATTGAGCAGGTGTTCAGCAGCAGGATATCTGCTTCATCAGCGTTATCCGTCAGCTGGTAACCATGGGTGCTGTCGAGAAGGTCAGCCATTTTGGATGAATCATATTCATTCATCTGGCAGCCCCAGGTTTTTATGTGCAGTTTTTTAGTCATCAGCGTGTCAGTACTCAATACGGGGAACGTTAGATCGGCAGTGCCGCAGTGCATAGCCTATTCAGGGGGGCTATTGTAAACCCTCACTCCAGTGCTGACCAGTGCAGGAAAACAGCTTAGGCCCTGATGCTGACACAAAAATCCGGTACACTTCGCATAATGAACCGAACAGAAAGCCGGAACACAATGAATAATTCTGATAAGACATTTGATGCAGTGATTGTCGGTGGCGGCATGGTTGGTGCTGCAGCCGCACTGGGGATGGCGCAGCAGGGATTGCAGGTCGCACTGATAGAGAACGAAGCGCCTGCCGGATTTGACCCGTCAGCGCGCGCTGATTTGCGCATCTCCGCGATTGGTTGCGCATCAGTACGCTTTTTACAGAAACTGGGAGTGTGGGATGCGGTTGAAAAAATGCGCTCAGTACCGTACCGCCGTCTGGAAACCTGGGAAGCGGACGGCTCTGAAGTGAAATTCGATGCGCAATCCCTCGGATTACCGGAACTGGGCTTCATGGTCGAAAATCGGGTACTTCAGCTCGCGCTGTGGCAACAGTTCGATGCCCATAACAATCTGACCCGTTTTTGTCCGGCAAAGTTACGCCATCTTTTACAGCACGGTGATAAAACCTGGTCACTGCAACTGACTACCGGGGATTTGCTGCGCACGAAACTGGTTATTGCCGCCGACGGTGCGAACTCCCTGGTGCGCCAGCTGGCGGGAATTGGGGTGGACGGGTGGGAATACCGTCAGCACTGCATGCTGATTAATGTCGAAACTGCCACGCCGGATCAGGACGTGACGTGGCAGCAATTTTTCCCTTCCGGCCCGCGGGCGTTTCTGCCATTGTCCGGCAATCAGGCCTCGCTGGTCTGGTATGACAGCCCGCAGCGTATCCGTTACCTGAAAACGCTGAATATGCAGCAGCTCACGACAGAAGTGATGCAGGCCTTCCCGGCACGTCTGGGCACGGTGAAAGCAATATCTGCAGGTGCGTTTCCGCTGGTTCGACGCCACGCTCAGCGTTATGTCTTACCGGGGCTGGCGCTGGTGGGTGACGCGGCACATACCATTAATCCGCTGGCCGGGCAGGGCGTGAACCTCGGGTACCGCGACGTGGAAGCGTTATTATCGGTGCTGGAGAAGGCACGTGACCATAATGAAGCCTGGAGCAGCGAAAAAGTGTTGCGGCGCTATCAGCGCCAGCGTCGTCTGGATAATCTGCTGATGCAAAGCGGGATGGATTTATTCTACACCGCCTTCAGCAATGATCTGCCGCCGGTGAAAGCATTGCGTAATCTGGCGCTGATGACTGCTCAACGTGCAGGTGTGCTGAAAATCAAAGCGCTGAAATATGCTTTAGGGATTTAACAACCTAAAGGCTGGCGATGAACACCTTTGCCGGCCTTTTTTGCAGGATAGTAGAAGTGTAGAAAAGCAAAAGGCCTGCTAAAAAGCAGGCCTTTCTAATGTGGCTGGGGTGCCAGGATTCGAACCTGGGTATGCTGGTATCAGAAACCAGAGCCTTACCGCTTGGCGACACCCCAATTTTGTTTCTCACTACCTTTTGAGCAGTGTACTGCAAGTAAAATGGTGGCTACGACGGGATTTGAACCTGTGACCCCATCATTATGAGTGATGTGCTCTAACCAGCTGAGCTACGTAGCCAAATTTTACTGACTTACTTCAAAACTTCAAGCACTAATTTAACTAACTTAATAATAAATTTCAAGTGCTTACCAATTATACAGAAAGAAGTATGGCTGGGGTACCTGGATTCGAACCAGGGTATGCTGGTATCAAAAACCAGTGCCTTACCGCTTGGCGATACCCCAACAGTACAACTTCTTCAAACTGGATTTTCCTCACAACCACATCAATATAACAATGTGAAAGGTAAGAAAATGGCTGGGGTACCAGGATTCGAACCTGGGAATGCTGGTATCAAAAACCAGTGCCTTACCGCTTGGCGATACCCCAACTGTGCTACCGATGTCTGGAAATGGTGCGGGAGGCGAGACTTGAACTCGCACACCTTGCGGCGCTAGAACCTAAATCTAGTGCGTCTACCAATTTCGCCACTCCCGCAAAAAGATGGTGGCTACGACGGGATTCGAACCTGTGACCCCATCATTATGAGTGATGTGCTCTAACCAACTGAGCTACGTAGCCATCTTTTTTCGCGCTACCTTCATCGGCGTTGCGGGGCGCATTATGCGTATATGACCGTTTTGCGTCAACACCTTTTTTGGAGAAAAAGGCCGGAGGGCGTCCATTTGTCTGGCTTATAACCACTCTGGTGATTAATTGGGCAAAAGACATTATTTTTACTGGCTTTCCTCATAAAAAAACGGGCCCTGAGAGGCCCGTTTGCTATAAGGAGATTTACCGGTAAATCGGTTATTTGTAGGCGGACTGATGCACGCCAACAGCACGGCCTGACGGATCGTCCATGTTTTTGAATGCTTCATCCCACTCGATCGCTTTCGCTGAAGAACAGGCTACTGACGGACCGCCAGGCACACATTCTGCCGCACTTGGCACCGGGAACAGTTCTTCAAAAATCGTACGATACAGGTAGCCTTCTTTTGATGTTGGTGTGTTGTACGGGAAACGGAAATGTGCAGTTTCGAGCTGTTGATCGGTGATCTGCTGAGAGGCCACTTCTTTTAAAGTATCGATCCAGCTGTAACCTACACCATCAGAGAATTGTTCTTTCTGACGCCATGCAACGCTGTGTGGCAGATAAGACTCGAAACATTCACGCAGGATATGCTTTTCCATCTTGCCATTACCGCACATTTTGTCTTTTGGGTTGATACGCATTGCGACGTCGAGGAATTTTTTATCCAGGAACGGTACGCGGGCTTCCACACCCCAGGCTGACATCGCTTTGTTGGCACGCGCACAGTCATACATGTGCAGAGCCAGTAATTTACGTACAGTTTCTTCGTGGAATTCTTTGGCATTCGGCGCTTTGTGGAAATACAGATAACCACCGAGGACTTCGTCCGCCCCTTCGCCGGACAACACCATCTTGATACCCATCGCTTTGATTTTACGCGACATCAGATACATTGGTGTTGACGCGCGGATCGTCGTGACATCGTAAGTTTCGATGTGATAAATCACGTCGCGGATCGCATCCAGACCTTCCTGCACGGTGAAATGAATTTCGTGGTGCACTGTACCCAAATGGTTTGCCACTTCCTGAGCTGCACGCAGGTCGGGGGAACCTTGCAGGCCGACGGCAAAGGAGTGCAACTGCGGCCACCAGGCTTCGCTCTGATCTTTATCTTCGATACGGCGGCCGGCAAATTTCTTGGTAATGGCAGAAATTACGGAGGAATCCAGGCCACCGGATAGCAGGACGCCGTAAGGCACATCAGACATCAGATGACTTTTCACCGATTCTTCCAGCGCATCTTTCAGCGCTGTGGCGTCGGTCACGTTGTCTTTGACATTGTCGAAGTCAAACCAGTCGCGCTGGTAGTATTCGCGAATTTCACCGTCCTGGCTCCACAAATAACTGCCTGCCGGGAATTCTTTGATGGTGCGGCATACCGGCACCAGCGCTTTCATCTCTGAAGCCACATACATGTTGCCGTGTTCGTCATAACCCATATACAGCGGGATGATGCCTAAGTGGTCACGGCCAATCAGATACGCGTCTTTTTCGGTGTCATAAAGGATGAAGGCGAACATGCCTTGCAATTCATCGAGGAAGGCAGGGCCTTTTTCCTGATACAACGCCAGAATAACTTCACAGTCAGACGCAGTCTGGAATTCATACTTATCGCCCAGTTCAGCGCGCAAAGCCTGGTGGTTGTAGATTTCGCCATTAACAGCCAGAACATGCGTGTGTGCCGCGTTGTACAAAGGTTGTGCGCCGTTGTTGACGTCGACAATAGACAGACGCTCATGCGACAGAATGGCTTTATCGCTGGCAAACACACCGGACCAGTCGGGTCCGCGGTGACGCATCAGGCGCGACAGTTCCAGCGCTTTTTTGCGCAGCTCGACAGAGTCAGTTTTGATATCGAGCACACCGAAAATTGAACACATATTACTTTCTCCCTAACGACGTTTCTCTGGCTGTCATTTTTATGATTACGAATGAGGATCAACGTTGCCGTTCTTTCAGTTTTAACCCGGCGTTGTTGTGTTGCTGACTATGAAAATGCGTCAAAACCCCCATGTTGTGCAAGCGGTTTAACGCTCTTCTGATAAATAGTTGGTTGATGACGGGTTATCTTTGATGGATTATCAATTTTTAGGGTGTTTAATTAGCGGATTATTAATTTAATCGTCAAAAATTGAGGAGGATTCAAAAAAAGAGAAAATTGGATAAAAATCAGGCGAAAAGGTCAAAAAAAAGAGCCTGAATAAAAATTCAGACTCGTTTTCAGGCAGTTAACGGAAAGGCTTAAATCACGTCAATGTCGGCCACGGAAGGGTAAATCCAGGTCGGGCGGAAAGGCATGCCCTCTATATCATTGAGCGTAGAAACGCCGGTCAGCACCAGAACGGTTTCCAGACCTGCCTGGAAGCCCGCCAGAATGTCAGTCCGCAGATTATCACCCACGATGACGGTATCTTCGGAATGCGCCTGCATTTTATTGAGTGCCGAACGGATAATCCACGGACTCGGTTTGCCGACATAAAACGGCTGGCGTCCGGTGATTTTTTCGATAGGTGCACACAACGCACCGCAGGCAGGTACAAAACCGTGCCCGTGATTATCAGGATTCGTTGCGATAAAGCGCGCGCCGTTTGCCACGAAATAGGCGGCTTTATGGATCATGTCCCAGTTATAAGAACGGGTCTCACCGACAATCACGAAATCAGGATTGATATCGGTAATGGTAAAACCGGCTTTATATAATTCATGAATCAGGGCACCTTCGCCGACGACATAGGCTTTTTTGCCTTCCTGACGTTTGAGAAAATCAGCGGTGGCCATGGCGGAAGTGAAAAAAGCACTTTCAGGCACGTCAAGACCGGCAGCGCTGAAACGGTTTGCCAGATCTTGTGCTGTCTGGGAAGGGTAGTTAGTGAGAATGACCAAAGGCATCCCCTGTTCCTGAATCCGCGCCAGAAAACGGTCGGCACCGGGTACTGCGGTATTGTCGTGCAACAGCACGCCATCAATGTCACAAATTACGTTCTTTATCGTCATGATTTCCAAACCCACATTTTCAGTCCCATTTCTGGCAGCCAGATACTATAGCACGTCTTAATTTTCCATCAGGCGCTGTAACAGAACGCCATTTAACATTGCCCGTTTAACCAGGGCAAACGCACCAATCGCTGACTGATGATTCAGGGCGGACGTCACAACAGGTAAATTACGCCGGAAATCTTTCAGAACCTGCGCATTTATACAGTTCTGAATCGCCGGGAGCAGCACTTTATCGGCTTCGGTAATTTCGCCGGCTATCACCACTTTTTGCGGATTAAACAGGTTTATCGCGATCGAGACACCTTTACCCAACTGGCGGCCAACGTGTTCGATGACTTCGGTTGCCAGCGGATCGTGGCGGTTGGCGGCTTTGCAGATCGCTGAAATTGAGCAATCGTTCAGGCTGAGTTTGCTGGCATAACCTTGTGTCAGTAAATGACGTACCCGATTTTCGATGGCAGCGTTAGCCGCAACGGTTTCCAGACAGCCGAAATTACCGCAATGACAACGTTCGCCCAGCGGGTCGATCTGTATATGGCCAATTTCACCGACGTTGCCGTTACTGCCGAGAAAAATCTGGCCGTTAACGATGATTCCGGCACCGGTACCGCGATGTAAACGAACCAAAATAGAGTCCTGGCAGTCGCGGGTAGCACCAAAGTAATGTTCGGCAAGTGCCAGACTGCGGATATCGTGGCCAACAAAGCTGGTAACTTTAAACCGGGCCTCCAGCGCATCGACTAATTTCCACGCGCCCACGCTGATATGTGGCATATAGCGCACGATGCCTTTATTCGGATCGACCAGCCCCGGAAGGATGACGGAAATGGCAATCAGTTCGCGAATTTTGCGCTGATTAAATTCGATGAATTGCGCAATCGCCTCGAACAGGGCATTTTCGAGGGTTTCCTGAGTCCGTTCGGGCAGGGCGTAATGTTGTTCGGCCAGAGATTTGGCGCTGAGATCATAGAGTGTAATCGTCGCATCATGACGACCAAGACGCACTGCGACGGTATGGAAAGGGCGGGTTTCGGTGATGATAGAAATCGCGCGCCGACCCCCGGTGGAAGCCTGCTGGTCAACTTCTTTAATCAGCCCGCGCTCAAGTAATTGTCGGGTGATTTTGGTGACACTGGCGGGCGCTAACTGACTCATGTCAGCAATCTGAATGCGCGAAATGGGACCTTGTTGGTCAATCAGGCGGTAAACCGCCGCGCCGTTTAACTGCTTCACCAGATCAACGTTGCCGATTTGTGCCTGCTGTCCGCCAGTTGTCATCAATGCTTTTATCCGCTCAATTAAACTTCGTCACCATTAACGATAGTTTTTGTGATTTTAAAATCATGAGTGAACGCGGTGAGGTTGGCGACTTTACCTGCTTCGATGCTGCCCAGTTGATCGGCAACACCAATAGCGCGTGCCGGATAAAGCGTTGCCATACGCAGCGTTTCATCCAGAGCAATCCCGACATGTTCGACGCTGTTTTGCACCGCTTCAATCATTGTCAGGGCCGAGCCGCTCAGTGTTCCGTTTTCGTCCACACAGAGTCCGTCACGGTAGTATATTGTTTTACCGGCAAAAATGAACTCATCAATATTCGCGCCAGCAGGGGCAGTTGCGTCGGTGACCAGCACCAGCTTCTCACCTTTGAGCTTTTTCGCGTTGCGGATATTCGCCCAGTCGACATGCAGACCGTCAGCGATCACGCCGGTATACACTTCCGGCGTATCAAAAATTGCACCAATAAGACCAGGCTGACGACCTGTGATAGCAGGCATTGCATTATAAAGGTGCGTAGCAAAGCTGATACCTGCGGCAAAACCGGCACGTGCTTCAGCATAGGTTGAATTTGAATGACCTGCGGAAATGACGATTCCTGCTTCATGCAGCTGGCGGATATATTTTGCATCAACCTGTTCAGGTGCGAGCGTCAGTTGGGTAATTACATCCGCATTGGCGCACAGGAAATCAATCATTGCGCTGTCTGGCAGCCGGATAAAGGCCGGATTATGCGTGCCTTTTTTCAGCGGGCTGAGGTACGGTCCTTCCAGATGCAGGCCCAATGCCTGATTTGGATACTTTTCCAGATAGGTGCGCATGACGCTAATGCCGTGTTTCATGTAGTCATCGCTACAGGTGATGAGCGTCGGCAAGAAACTGGTACATCCGGATTTTTCATTGGCTTTCTGCATGATTTCTAACGTTTCTACTGAAATCGCTTCCAGTGAATCGTTGAACTGCACACCGCCACAACCATTAAGTTGCAGATCGATAAATCCGGGGGCAAGAATGGCACCATCCAGACTGCGGGTTTCCACATTCGCCGGCAATTCACTCACCGGGCAGACACGTTCGATTTTGCCATCGGCAATCACTACCGCGTGGTTATCCAGAACGTCATGACCGGTATAGACCCGGCCCTCAATCAATGCGTACATCATGCCCCCATTCCCCTAAATCCTTTGAGCCGCAGCGGCGTTGGCTGCCTTCACTCACTCCGGTCACTTACTTGAGTAAGCTCCCGGAGATTCGTTCAGTTGCCGTCTTGCTGCAACTCCAATGCTTTCGGGGACTCAATTAATTAAAGGTTTTTCATATTTTCCGCTTCTAACTCGCGGAAATATTTAACAGTTTTGACTTTCAGTTCCATGGTGGAAGGTTCATCACACACCATAACGGCTTTTGCGTGCAATTGCAGGCAACTGATGGTCCACATGTGGTTGATATTACCTTCAACAGCCGCTTCCAGTGCCTGCGCTTTAGCATGACCAGTGACCAGAATCATCACTTCTTCCGCATCCAGCAGTGTGCCAACACCCACGGTCAGGGCGTATTTTGGCACCTGAGAGACATCATTGTCGAAGAAACGTGAGTTCGCGATACGGGTTTCATGCGTCAGGGTTTTGATACGGGTACGGGAAGCCAGAGAAGAAGCCGGTTCGTTGAATGCGATATGCCCGTCGTTGCCCACGCCACCCATAAACAGGTTAATTTTGCCGTAAGACTTAATTTTCGCTTCGTACTGGCGGCATTCTTCGTTGACGTCGGGTGCGTTACCATTCAGAAGATTGATGTTTTCGCGTGGAATATCAACGTGGTCAAAGAAGTTTTTGTACATAAACGTATGGTAGCTCTCAGGGTGTTCCTGCGGCAGGCCGACATATTCGTCCATGTTGAAAGTCACTACATGCTTAAAGCTAACCTGGCCTGCTTTATGCATAGCGATTAAATGCTTGTAAGCTTCGAGCGGGGTACCCCCGGTTGGTAAGCCTAATACAAAAGGACGGTCTGCAGTGGGTTTAAACGCGTTGATGCGTTCAACGATATGACGTGCAGCCCATTTGCCAACTTCAGTGGGGGTGTTTAACGGAATAAGTCTCATCAGATACCTCGAGTTTCAGAATATTGAATATACTGTTGATATCCTTTGTCCTTGGCGTAGCAGGGGGTATTGACTGCTCTCTGTCTGCAACGTCAATGACTCGGATATAGGTAGTCAAAGCAAAAACTAAGTTCGTCGGTTCAAAGGCGGTTTTGTTAAGCGTAAACCACCGCAACGGTTTATGAGTGGCACAATGCCGTCTGGATTTTTTTAATGATAAAATAAGTTTGGTGTCTTGACCAGTAAAATGGCATGTTATCACCTCTTTTTGGTGACGATTCTCACAAAAAGAGAGGTTTTAATTTGCGATACGAAATAATCTTTTTACACTCGCATTGCTGTTAGTTATAAGTGCAGTTGGTTAAATCGGAACGGTAAATGTAAAGGTAGTAACCATACTAATTAAACTACTTAGGTGATTCGCCTGACGGCGGATAGGGGGAAATGTGAATATTCTTGGATTCTTTCAGCGTTTAGGCAGAGCGCTACAGCTGCCGATAGCCGTACTGCCAGTCGCTGCTTTATTGCTGCGTTTCGGTCAGCCTGATCTTCTTAATATGCCTTTCATCGCGCAAGCCGGTGGCGGGATTTTCGATAACCTCGCATTAATTTTTGCTATTGGTGTGGCATCCAGCTGGTCTAAAGACAATGCCGGGGCAGCAGCATTAGCAGGTGGTATTGGTTACTTCATCCTGACTAAAGCGATGATCACCATCAACCCTGCGGTAAACATGGGCGTGCTGGCCGGTATTATCACCGGTCTGGTGGGCGGTATGGTTTACAACCGCTGGTCTGATATCAAACTGCCTGACTTCCTGAGTTTCTTCGGTGGGAAACGCTTCGTTCCTATCGCAACCGGCTTCTTCTGTCTGATTCTGGCCGCTATCTTCGGTTACGTCTGGCCTCCGGTGCAGGATGCAATCCGTGCGGGTGGGGAGTGGATCGTAGGTGCTGGTGCATTCGGTGCAGGTATCTTTGGTTTCGTAAACCGTTTGCTGATCCCAACCGGTCTGCATCAGGTTCTGAACACCATCGCATGGTTCCAGATTGGTGACTTCACTAACGCTGCGGGTACTGTATTCCACGGTGACATCAACCGCTTCTACGCGGGTGACGGCACTGCAGGGATGTTCATGTCCGGCTTCTTCCCAATCATGATGTTCGGTCTGCCAGGCGCAGCATGTGCCATGTACTTCGCTGCACCGAAAGAGCGTCGTTCGTTGGTTGGCGGTATGCTGGTTTCAGTCGCGGTGACCGCATTCCTGACCGGTGTGACCGAGCCATTAGAATTCCTGTTCATGTTCCTGGCTCCGCTACTGTATTTAGTCCACGCTATCCTTACCGGGGTCAGCCTGTACATTGCGACAGCGTTGGGTATCCACGCCGGCTTCTCCTTCTCCGCAGGTGCCATCGACTATGCGTTGATGTACAACCTGCCAGCAGCCAGCAAAAACGTCTGGATGTTGCTGGTGATGGGCGTCGTGTTCTTCGTCATCTACTTTGTTCTGTTTAGCGTAATTATCCGCATGTTCAACCTGAAAACGCCGGGTCGTGAAGACGACGTTGAGCATATCGGTGAGCCGGAAGCGAACAGCAATACAGAAGAAGGTCTGAACCAGCTGGCGCTGAGTTACATCGGTGCGCTGGGCGGTTCTGACAACTTCAAAGGTATTGACGCCTGTATTACCCGTCTGCGTCTGAATGTAAAAGATGCGGGCACCGTTGATGATGCTGCCTGTAAACGTCTGGGTGCGTCAGGAATTGTTCGTCTGAATAAACAAAGCATTCAGGTTATTGTGGGTGCAAAAGCTGAATCTCTGGCTGATGCAATGAAAAAAGTGATGGCTCGCGGGCCAGTCGCCGCAGGTGTTGCAACGGCTGAGCCGGTTGCTGCTGTCAAAACTGCACCTCAGGCCGTGCCAAACAGCGTGAAAACGGTAGTGGAAACTTTAGTATCTCCGGTAACGGGTGATATCTTCGCGCTGGATCAGGTGCCTGATGAAGCCTTTGCCAGCAAAGCCGTAGGTGATGGTGTCGCTATTCGTCCTACCGATAAAATTGTGGTATCGCCAGCCGCGGGCACCGTCGTGAAAATCTTCAATACCAATCATGCTTTCTGCCTGGAAACCACTTCCGGTGCTGAGATCGTGGTGCATATGGGGATTGATACTGTGGCGCTGAACGGACAGGGCTTTACCCGACTGGTCGAGGAAGGCGCAACAGTCACCGCCGGTCAGCCTGTGCTCGAACTGGATCTGGATTATCTGAACGCCAATGCCCGTTCAATGATAAGCCCGGTCGTCGTCAGTAATATTGATGATTATACCGGTGTGGTCTCACTGGCCAGTGGTTCCGTGGTCGCGGGACAGACCAAGCTGTTCGACATCCAGAGCAAATAATTCGCCAGATGGCGTAACAGGTTGACGGAGTGACAGCGGGAAGAGAGCGATCTCTTCCCGCTTTTTTATTGCCTGAGAACAGACGCAGCAGAGATAACCACGATTTTATGCAACTAACGGTTGTTTCCCGACGTGGCTTGTTGGAACATAAGCGGTTATCCGTAGAGTCAATGTTGCGTAGAGGAATTGCACAATGAGTGAGGCTGAAGCCCGCCCAACAAATTTTATCCGTCAGATTATTGATGAAGATCTGGCGACCGGGAAACATAATACCGTTCGCACCCGTTTCCCGCCTGAGCCTAATGGTTATCTGCATATCGGTCATGCGAAATCTATCTGCCTGAATTTCGGCATTGCACAAGACTATCAGGGGCAGTGCAATCTGCGTTTTGACGATACCAATCCGGCAAAAGAAGATATCGAATTCGTTGAGTCGATCAAACACGACGTTCAGTGGTTAGGTTTCGACTGGAGCGGCGATATTCATTACTCCTCGGACTATTTTGATCAACTGCATGCTTACGCGCTGGAACTGATCAACAAAGGTCTGGCGTATGTGGATGAACTGTCTCCTGAGCAGATCCGTGAATACCGCGGTTCACTGACGTCGCCGGGTAAAAACAGCCCGTATCGCGATCGTAGCGTAGAAGAGAATATTGCGCTGTTTGAAAAAATGCGTAACGGTGAGTTCGCTGAAGGCGCTGCCTGTCTGCGTGCTAAAATCGACATGGCCTCGCCATTCTTTGTCATGCGTGATCCGGTTCTGTACCGTATTAAGTTCGCAGAACACCACCAGACCGGTAAAAAATGGTGCATCTATCCGATGTACGATTTTACCCACTGCATTTCCGATGCGCTGGAAGGGATCACCCATTCGCTGTGTACGCTGGAATTCCAGGATAACCGTCGTCTCTACGACTGGGTTCTGGATAATATTTCTATTCCCTGCCACCCGCGTCAGTACGAATTCTCCCGTCTGAATCTAGAATATTCCATCATGTCCAAGCGTAAGCTGAACCTGTTGGTAACGGAGAAGATTGTTGAAGGCTGGGACGATCCGCGTATGCCGACGGTGTCGGGCCTGCGTCGCCGGGGTTACACCGCTGCTTCAATCCGTGAATTCTGCCGTCGTATCGGTGTGACCAAGCAGGATAACAACGTTGAAATGATGGCGCTGGAATCCTGTATCCGTGACGATCTGAACGAGAATGCACCGCGCGCTATGGCAGTGATCAATCCGGTTAAAGTGATCATTGAAAACTTTACGGGTGATGCTGTGCAGTGGGTGAAGATGCCGAACCATCCGAACAAACCGGAAATGGGCAGCCGCGAAGTACCGTTTACCCGTGAGATTTACATCGATCAGGCCGATTTCCGTGAAGAAGCCAATAAACAGTACAAGCGTCTGGTGTTGGGCAAAGAAGTGCGTCTGCGTAATGCCTATGTGATCAAAGCAGAACGTATCGAGAAAGACGCAGAAGGGAATATCACCACGATTTTCTGCTCTTACGATATCGACACCCTCAGTAAAGATCCTGCCGATGGCCGCAAGGTGAAAGGTGTGATCCACTGGGTTTCGGCTTCAGAAGGTAAACCGGCTGAGTTCCGCTTGTATGACCGTCTGTTCAATGTTGCCAACCCGGGGCAGGCAGAAGATTTCCTGACCACAATCAACCCGGAGTCTCTGGTGATTGCGCACGGTTTTGTTGAACCGTCGCTGGTGTCTGCTCAGGCTGAAATCAGCCTGCAGTTCGAGCGTGAAGGTTATTTCTGCGCTGACAGTCGCTACTCCGGCGCGGAACATCTGGTATTTAACCGTACCGTGGGCCTGCGTGATACATGGGAAAGTAAACCGGTCGCATAAAAGTCATCGCGATAAGGGTTTAAAAACGCAGCTCAGGCTGCGTTTTTTTATGTCCGGGTTTTATTTTGCTACTGCAAAAAATTGGTTTTCGTCGCGAATTAATGTGTTCCCGATGTATGATTTTTAAACGCTCATTTCCAGTGCTTTCCGTGGCTGAAACGTTTTAACCTTTCCTCAGTAAAACTTAGTGACTTGTTTATTCTCTCTTTTTAAATAATCTGTCGGTCTGATCCTGCCTTAAGACATATAGTTACATTTTTTCATTTTTATGTGCACTTTGTCATACTTCGATGATCAATGATTAATTACCCATTGATAATTCGCGTCGCGAAAAATACTCTTAATGTTGATTTAACCGGTTACGTCTCTGACGGCCGATTTTGATACCCGTTTGGGTTTTTGCACGAAATTTTTAGTCAAAATGAGGAATCTCTATGCACAAGCACCTTAACAGGGGCAGGGGATCGGCTTACCTGAAACCTGCCATGTATTCTCTCGCCGGCACTTTACTGAGTGGCGGAATGATGTTTTCACACGAGGCCAGCGCGGCCGGTTTTATCGATGATTCCACACTGACCGGTGGCGTGTATTACTGGCAGCGTGAACGTGACCGCAAAGATTTGAACAAAACCAAAGAAGAAACCCGTCCGGATGGCTCAAAAGTCACCGTCAATAATTCCGACTACAACAAATACGCGACTAACCTTTCACACTCCACTGCTAACCTGAATCTCGATTTTTCCTCTGGTTATGCCTGGGACATGTTTGGTATCGACGTTGCGGCCTTCACCGCCATTGAATTAGCCGAAGCCAGTGACAGCACTCATCCAAACGAAATTGCATTCTCTTCTAAAAACCACGCTTATGACGAGGATTACTCAGGTGATAAAGGCGGGGTCAGTCTCTACAAAGCGGCCGGTAAATTTAAATATGGCGGATTCTGGGGACATGCGGGCTATATTCAGCCCACAGGGCAGACGTTGATCGCACCGCACTGGAGCTTCATGCCGGGGACTTATCGCGGTGCGGAAGCCGGGTATAAACATGATTTCGGTGATGCGGGTGAACTGAGTTTCTCCTATATGTGGGCCGACGAATATAAATCGCCCTGGCATCTGGAAATGGATGATTTCCGCCAGAATGATAAGAAAACCGGCGTTTCTTATATTCACTCCCTCGGTGCGAAATATGACTTTAAAAATGACTTCGTGCTGGAAGGCGCGTTTGGTCAGGCTGAAAGTTATGTCGATCAGTACTTTGGCAAAGCCTCGTACAAAATAGATTTGCTGGGCAATCCGCTGACTACCAGCTATCAGTTCTATGGGGCAGAAGATCGTATCAGTGACAAAAATGATCCAAACAGTTTGTATGATGGTCTGGCCTGGTTGCAGGCGTTAACTTTCGGCTATACCACGGGTCAGTTCAACTGGCGTCTGGAAGGGACGATGGTGAAAGCGGAAGGGAACCAGGGTTACTTCCTGCAACGTATGACGCCGACGTATTCCTCTTCAAACGGCCGTCTTGATGTGTGGTGGGACAACCGTTCGGACTTCAACGCTAACGGTGAAAAAGCAGTATATGCAGGCGTGTTGTATGACCTGGCAAAATGGGATTTACCGGGCTTAGCCGTCGGTGGCTCCTATGTTTATGCATGGGATGCCAGGCCGAGCACTAACGCGGCTTACGACCAGAGTCAGCGCCTGAAAGAAAGCGCCTGGAGTCTGGATGCGCTGTACACCATTCAGGAAGGCCGTGCGAAAGGGACATTGTTCAAACTGCATTACACCCAGTATGACAATCATTCGGATATTCCAAGCTGGGGCGGCGGATACGGCAATATTTTCCAGGATGAAAAAGACGTGAAATTCATCGTTATCGCTCCATTCACTATTTTCTGAGGTCGCTATGTCGATGAATAAATTATTGATGACCGTGGTATCCGCTGTTCTGCTGGCGGGTTGTGCGCCGACAGCCGGTCAGGCTGAAATATCCAAAACGCGTGAGGCTTACAGCGCCTGTATTAATACGGCGGAAGGCAATCCGGATAAACTGGCATCCTGTCAGGCGGTGCTGAATGTACTGAAACAGGAAAAAGCCCACCAAAAATTTGCGGAACAGGAAACGGTTCGCGTGGTGGATTACCAGCAGTGTCTTACGGCACGCAAAACCGGTAATGGTCAGGCGTATGCCGCAGATTGCGGAAAGATATGGCAGGAAATCCGGGCCAATAACGCTCCGAAACCGTAAAACGAATCGCAGAAATCAAACCCCGGCGTGCCGGGGTTTTTTTAGGGTTGCTGAAATCCAGACATAAAAAAACCGCTTTTCAGCGGTTAATGAATTCACAGCCTGTCGGCAACGGGGTTGCCACATGCCATATTAGTGCGCAGGTTTATCGTTGTGCAAAGACTCATCTTCGCGGCAATCACCTGCTTCACAATGACCATAGAGATACAGACTATGGTTGGTCAGTTTGATGCCGTGTTTCTTAGCAATCTCACGCTGACGGCCTTCAATATACTCATCACGAAATTCGATTACACGTCCGCAATCCAGGCAGATGAGGTGATCGTGGTGATGCTGCTGAGTCAGTTCGAATACGGACTTGCCGCCTTCGAAATTATGACGGGTAACGATACCGGCGTCGTCGAACTGGTTCAGAACGCGGTAAACCGTTGCCAGGCCAATTTCTTCACCCATATCAATTAATTGCTTGTAAAGATCTTCCGCACTAACGTGATGACCTTCCGGCGCTTGCAGCACTTCCAGGATTTTGAGGCGCGGAAGCGTGACTTTTAAGCCAGCTTTCTTCAGTGCGGTGTTGTTGTCAGTCATGCGGATTCAGTCCTGTTACTATGTGCTAATCAAGTTGAGGCATGCAGCCTGTGGCATCGGCGGCACAAATTATTCGTTTAGTCTCTTCGTTTACGCAAGTGTGCCAATTGTCGTCAACGATAGCCTGTTAATAAAGATCACAATTTGCCGGTCACATTGGTAATGCAACGACTTGATCGATAGAAAAAACAGAGGAACTCAGTGTACCTTGATACGACCGAAAGTTACAATTTTGTAGCAGTTAAATTGTTAATTTCAGTAATAGTTTGGCCCTTCAATTGTAGAATAAATCCTCAGGGCCAACAGGGTTTTTAGCCAATAATTTCAGAAAGGCTGAGTTCTTCTGTGATCTGTTTCACCCAGGCATCAACACGTTCACTGGTCAGTTCCGGCTGGCGATCTTCGTCAATTGCCAGTCCTATGAAATGCTTATCATCAGCCAGGCCTTTAGAGGCTTCAAAGTGATACCCTTCGGTAGGCCAGTGTCCGACAATCACTGCGCCGCGTGGCTCAATGATATCGCGCACGGTGCCCAGTGCATCGCAAAAATATTCGGCATAGTCTTCCTGGTCACCACAGCCAAACAGTGCAACCAGCTTACCTTCGAAATCTATCTCTTCCAGCGTTGGGAAAAAGTCGTCCCAGTCACACTGCGCTTCACCGTAATACCAGGTTGGAATACCGATAAGCAAAATATCGAATTTTTCCAGATCCTCTTTGCTGCTCTTCGCAATGTCATGCACCTCTGCAACATCTTTACCCAACTGTTTCTGGATCATTTTTGCGATGTTTTCGGTGTTACCTGTATCGGATCCAAAGAAGATACCTACAACGGCCATAAGATTACCTAACCTCTTGTTCTCAATGAAGTGCTCTGCAACGCAGGCAATAATAATGCAGATGATAGCAAACTCGTGCGGCGGAGAATATGCTTCTGCTCGCCTTCTTAGCTGGGGAATAAGTTTATCGGGCAATATTTTTAAGTGTTATCGCCTTTGTGTGCTTTCACGCAGGGTGCGTTAACCTCAGGCTGAATAAGGTCAAACGCAAATTGAAGAAATAAGTCGTCACAATACTAAATTTCGAGAATATTCCGCCGATAGATGATGCGAGAGCAATCTCAACATAATAAAGAAATCGATGCCCGGAGAGGTGTTCAAACATGTCCTGGGGCACTTGCCTGCTGGTTACCTGTCTTGATTCTCCGCATCCCCCTCAATCCTCAGGCCAGAAACAGTCATGTTTCGAGAGAGGCATATCGTGCAGTTTTTAAAAAATATTACCATCAGGGCCGCTTTGTTAACAATTCTTGGCATTTTTTGTGTCATGTGGGCGGGTGTTTCCCTATACACCGTTACCTCCCTTGACACACTGACCCAAAATACCAAAAACAGTACCGAGCTGGTCAATAATATGGCGCTGATCAATAAAGGAAATGATCAGTATTTCCGTACCGTAACTCGCCTTACGCGTGCCGTCGCACAGCTTCAGGCCGATCCGTCAAAAGGTCCGGAAATTTTTGATACCGCCAAACAATCCCTCACCGGGCTGACCCAGGCACTGGCTAATTTTAAAACGGCGCCGCATCCGGGGCTGGAAGATGTTGCCGTGCAGGAACTGATCACCAATTGGGAAAATCTGATTACCCAGGGCGTCACGCCAATGTTCGACGCAGCCTTCAGTAAGAACACGGAGTTATATAACCAGTTAGCCAACACTACCGTACCTGCACTGAGCCGCAGTTTTGGTGTCTCGATGGACAAAGTCGGCGGTCAGATCGCGGTAGATTTTGATGCATCGCAACGGCAGTCTGCCCATCTGACCTCATTCAGCAAAGTGATTCTGCTGACGGCCTTTGGTATCGGGCTGGTGATCTTATTACTGACTGACCGTTATCTGGTCATGGCGCTGGTGAAACCCTTGGATAAAATCCGTGATCACTTCGCGGTGATAGCAAGCGGCGATCTGACACTTTATCTGGATGAGTTCGGTAAAAACTGCGCCGGTAAGCTGATTCCGTTACTGAACCTGATGCAGTCTAGCCTGGTGAATACCGTTCAGACCATCCGCAACTGCACCAATCACATCTATCAGGGCGCGTCAGAAATTTCAGCCGGAAACAACGATTTATCTTCCCGTACGGAAGAGCAGGCATCTGCACTGGAAGAAACCGCTGCCAGCATGGAAGAACTGACTGCGACGGTTAAGCACAATGCTGATAACGCTCATCATGCCAGCCAGCTGGTTATGGAAGCTTCTACCACTGCGCAGAAAGGTGGCAACATCGTGGCGGATGTGGTCAGCACCATGAAAGATATCTCCGGCAGTTCGAAGAAAATTGCTGAAATCACTTCCGTGATTAACAGCATCGCTTTCCAGACCAACATTCTGGCGCTGAATGCCGCAGTAGAAGCAGCACGTGCAGGCGAGCAGGGGCGTGGTTTTGCAGTGGTTGCCAGCGAGGTGCGCAGCCTGGCACAACGCAGTGCGCAGGCTGCAAAAGAAATCGAACAGCTCATCAGCGAATCGGTTTCCCGCGTCGACAGCGGCTCGAAACTTGTTGAAAACGCCGGTCAGACGATGAATGAAGTGGTGCGCTCAATTACGCATGTCACCGACATCATGGCGGAAATTGCGTCTGCGTCTGACGAACAAAGTAAAGGAATCAGCCAGGTAGCGGTAGCGGTCACAGAAATGGACAGCGTTACACAACAGAACGCCGCACTGGTAGAACAGGCGTCACAGGCCGCAGTATCGCTGGAAGAACAGGCTTCGTTGCTCAACAACGCCGTCGCAACGTTCAAGCTGAAAGACAGCGTCACGAATGTGGGTTCACGTCCGGCGAAGTCGATTTCAGCACCCTTGTTGCGTCCTGATACCGGCAGGCTTTCGGCAAAAAGTGCTGAAAACTGGGAAACGTTCTGAGTGGGAAGACGTAAATTAGCGTGGAATAATTAAGAAAAACAAACGGGTAGCCTTATCGGGTTACCCGCTTTTCAATCAACCTTCATGACCGTTAAGATGCGACAGCAGCATCTCTTCAATCAATTCGCTACGACTGATATTGCGTTCTTCTGCCAGCTTATTGAGCATGTCAACAGCATCGGCATTCATTTTCAGCTCCACACGACGCAGGCCGCTCGCTTTATCGCGGCGTAACTGGTTGCGCTTATTGATCCTGAGCTGTTCATCACGGGATAGCGGATTTGTTTTTGGACGCCCCGGACGACGGTCATCTGCGAACAGATCAATCGTCGTGCGATCCAGTTGTTCTTTTGCCATAGGTAGAGGTACAACCAGGGAAGTTTTTACATCGGGAAACGGCAAGCCGTTCCTGACGAGCGTTTCACACATTTCGGGCTAAGAAACCCTGACCCAATTCACCCCCCGCGACTCACTGTGAGTAAAACGGGGCGGCAAAATTATAGCGCGCAATCATACACTGGCGCCCCAGGGGTTCACAACGCCTGATTGCCCTGATTTCATGATAACTTCTTAAGTTGTGCAGACTTTTTGCACAATTTATCCCCAGGATGTTAAACCTCAGGCCACATCGATGAAACGGTGCACAGCGCGCAGTACCGCATCGGGTCTTTCCGCATGCACCCAGTGACCGGCTCCCGCCACCACATGCGCTTTGGCCTGTGGAAACTGGCGGGCAATCGCGTCGCGATATTCATCCTGCACATACGGCGATAAGCTCCCGCGGATAAACAGCGCCGGATGATCCCATGCTGGCACATCTTCCCAGCCGGTAATGGTTTCGTATTCACTGAGCAGCACGGGCACGTTGAAGCACCATTCGCCCTGGCGGAAGGATTTAAGCAAAAACTGGATCACGCCGTCTTCCTTTATATACTGGCGCATACAGTCGCTGGCAGACGTGCGGTCACGGAGTCTTGCGTCGGTCACAGCGTTAATGGCCGCGAAAATCTCATCATGACGACGGACGTGATAATCCACGGGGGCGACATCAATGGCGATCAACTTTTCGATACGATCGGGGATCCGTGCCGTCAGCGCCATCGCGGCTTTGCCGCCCATCGAATGGCCGATAACGATGATTTTTTGGAAACCAACAGCATCCAGCGTTTCTTCTAAATCTTGTGCCATGGCGGCGTAAGACATTTCATCAGAACGTCCGGACTGGCCATGATTACGCAAATCCACCTGTAACACGTTATGCTGTTGTCTCAGGTCACGGGCCAGAATACCCAGATTATCCAGGGTGCCGAACAATCCGTGGATAAGCAAAACCGGCAGTGCAGTGCTGCCAGTCACTTCAGATTCCTGCAGGCGATAATGTAATTTCATAGAGAAGTTCATACAGATAAACAATCTCATTAGGTTATCATGACTTGCGGATAATTTTTTAAAACAGAAAGTGTCTGCCAGATGCCTGAGCGGGATTTGACTACCAGGAACAGAACGGGCCGGAGCCTGCATGCAGCAAAATCGGGAAGTTGTCTGGATTTTACTTTGCAGCGCAATTCCCCTGTTTGTTACTGCGTAGAAATTTGTATAATCCTTTTGAATGAATTAAGTAGAAGAACAGTACTGGATAAAGATGAAAACTATTGAGGTTGACGAAGAACTCTACCGCTACATTGCCAGCCACACGCAGGCAATCGGTGAAAGTGCGTCTGATATTTTACGCCGTATGTTGAAGTTTACTGCCGGTCAGACCGCTCCTGACGCGCCAGCGACGACTTCTGTTATTGCCGGAACTGTTGCGCAGGAAAAACCTGCTGTCGCAGCGGCACCGACGTCGCGTGATAAAGTCCGCGCCGTCCGTGAACTGCTGTTGTCCGACGAATACGCAGAACAGACTAAAGCGGTTAATCGTTTTATGCTGATCCTCTCGACCTTGTATACCCTGAACCCTAAAGAATTTGCGACAGCGACCGACTCTCTGACCGGGCGCACGCGGACTTATTTTGCCGGTGACCAGCAAACCTTGCTGCAAAACGGCATACATACCAAACCTAAACACGTTCCCGGAACGCCGTATTGGGTTATTACGAATACCAACACAGGTCGCAAACGCAGCATGATCGAACACATCATGCAGCTCATGCAGTTCCCGGCGGAACTGACTGATAAAGTATGCGGCACCCTCTAATTTCAGCGTAAGGGAGAAGCGCCAGTGGCTAATCACCCCCGTGCAGGGCAACCTGCTCAGCAAAGCGATTTGATCAATGTGGCGCAGTTAACGTCACAGTATTACGTTCTGCAACCGGATCCGGCAAACACAGCACATGCTGTGAAATTTGGTACGTCCGGCCATCGCGGTAGTGCGTTGCGTCACAGCTTTAATGAAGCGCACATCCTGGCAATTGCTCAGGCGATTGCCGAAGTGCGTAAAGAGCAGGGTACCACCGGCCCGTGCTACGTGGGTAAAGACACCCATGCGTTGTCCGAACCGGCGTTTATCTCTGTGCTGGAAGTGCTGACCGCCAATGGCGTGGATGTCATTGTTCAGGAAGATAACGGGTTCACGCCGACCCCAGCGGTGTCGCACGCCATTCTGACGCATAACCGTCACGGCGGCGCGCTGGCGGATGGCATCGTCATCACGCCTTCGCACAACCCACCGGAAGATGGCGGCATCAAATATAACCCGACCAACGGGGGGCCGGCAGATACTAATCTGACTTCCGTGATTGAGAAACGTGCTAACGCATTGCTGGCCGCAAAACTGGCAGGCGTGAAACGTCAGTCTCTGGATCTGGCGTGGAAAAGTGGCCATCTGCAAGCGAAAGATCTGGTTCAGCCGTTTATCGAAGGGCTGACCGATATCGTTGATATGGCTGCGATTCAGAAAGCGGGTCTGAAACTGGGTGTCGATCCGCTTGGCGGTTCCGGTATCGAATACTGGAAGCGTATCGCGGAACATTACCAACTGGATCTGACGCTGGTTAACGATGAAGTCGATCAGACTTTCCGTTTTATGCATCTCGACCATGACGGCGTGATCCGTATGGACTGCTCGTCTGAATCTGCAATGGCCGGTCTGCTGGCGCTGCGTGATAAATTCGATCTGGCCTTTGCCAATGACCCGGATTATGACCGCCACGGTATTGTGACGCCTGCCGGTCTGATGAACCCGAACCATTATCTGGCGGTGGCGATTCAGTATCTGTTCCAGCATCGTCCGCAATGGGGCAAAGAGGTTGCCGTCGGTAAAACGCTGGTATCGAGTGCGATGATCGACCGCGTGGTAGAAGATTTGGGCCGTAAACTGGTGGAAGTGCCGGTTGGGTTCAAATGGTTTGTTGATGGTCTGTTTGACGGCAGCTTCGGATTTGGTGGCGAAGAAAGTGCCGGGGCTTCTTTCCTGCGTTTCGACGGCACACCCTGGTCGACCGACAAAGATGGGATCATCATGTGCCTGCTGGCCGCAGAAATTACTGCTGTTACCGGCAAGAACCCGCAGGAACATTACAACGAACTGGCTGCGCGCTTTGGTGCACCAAGCTACAACCGTATTCAGGCACCTGCGACGCACGCGCAGAAAGCCGCACTGTCTAAACTCTCTCCTGAACAGGTGAAAGCTGACACACTGGCCGGTGACCCGATCACTGCCCGTCTGACCAACGCACCGGGTAACGGCGCGTCTATCGGTGGTCTGAAAGTGATGACCAAAAATGGCTGGTTCGCGGCGCGTCCGTCCGGTACGGAAGAAGCTTACAAGATCTATTGTGAAAGCTTCCTCGGTGCTGAACATCGTGAGCAAATCGAGAAAGAAGCGGTAGAAATCGTCAGTAAAGTGCTTGCTGACGCGAAATAAGCCGTTTTCTTTATCTCATCAAAGGCGCTGATTATTCAGCGCTTTTTTTTTGCCCGTTTTTTGCCGGAAGTTCAGACATAAAAAGATATATCTAAATTCGCTTCCCGGTCTTGCCAGTTTCTGAAAACCGATCTAGTTTAGATATATCGAAATGATTCGATATATCTAAATAGGACATGCACTATGTTTAGTAAAATGTTTGAGGGTCGCCATCGCGGCCACGGTAGTCGTGAAGAAGGGCATCGCGGCCATTGCCGTCATGAATCAGAATACAGCGATCACAGCGAGCGTCACATGTTACGTCGTGACGGTCGCCATCGTGGTGAAGAAGGGCGTGAACATCGCGGGCGTGGTGAAGGCCGCCGTGGTGAACGCGGTGCACACCGTCTGTTTGAACATGGCGATTTACGCCGCGTACTGCTGGCGCTGGTGGCGAAGAAACCGAGCCACGGTTACGAACTGATCAAAGCGATTGAAGAAGCCTCTTCCGGTCTTTACGTGCCAAGCCCGGGCGTGATTTACCCGACGCTGACACTGCTGGAAGAGCAGGACTTCCTTGAGCCTGTCGCCACGGGCAACGGCCGGAAAAGCTACCAGATAACGGAAGCCGGTAAAGCGGAACTGGCACAGCATCAGGCGACGGTTGATATGATTTTTGCCCGTCTGGCGGGGGCGCAGCGTCCGCGTGAAAACAACCTGGCAGAAGGCATTCATGAATCGATGCACCGCCTGCGTCACGCGCTGCGTTCTAACATGATGCGGGCGGATTTAACGCCGGAACAGGTGGTGCGTGTGAGTGCGATTTTGCAGCAAGCCGCTGAAAGTCTGGAAGCCGAATTTGGTGAGGCCAAACCGGAGACTGACCAGCCTAAGGCATGAAGCGATAGCCCACGCCGGTTTCGGTCAGTAAATGACGTGGCCGGGTGGCATCGGCCTCCAGTTTCTGCCGCAAATGTCCCATGTAGATGCGCAGATAATGGCTGTGTTCAACATAATTCGGGCCCCAGACGTGGCTCAGTAACTGACGCTGAGTGATGACTTTACCGCTGTTGGCCAGCAGTTCGGCCAGCAGGCGAAACTCAATCGGTGTCAGATGACAATCTTCACCGTTACGCTGTACGCGCCGGTTGATCAAATCCACCGTCACATCTGCAAACGTCACCAGCGGACTTTCCTGTGCGCTGCCGGTATGGCGGCGCAGGGCCACACGAACCCGCGCCAGCAGTTCACCTACGCCAAACGGCTTGGTAAGAAAATCATCGGCACCGGCATCCAGCGCCGCTATCTTGTCTTCCTCGCGGGTGCGCGCCGACAAGACGATAATCGGGATAGCGCTCCAGTGGCGCAAATCGCGAATATACGTCAGGCCGTCACCGTCCGGTAAACCGAGATCGAGAATAATCAGATCCGGTTTACGGGTTCCGGCTTCAATCAGCCCGCGTTGCAGCGTTTCACTCTCAAACACCCGCAAGCCTTCCGCCTCCAGTGCTGTACGCACAAAGCGGCGGATCTCTTTTTCGTCTTCAACAATTAAAATATTTACCGGGGATGCGCTCACGATACCTCGTCGATGTCTTTTTCCATGTCACCTTCCATCTCCGGCAACGCCTCGAGCGGCAGCCTGAAACGAAAACGCGCACCGCCGTTCGGGCCATTTTCCGCCCAGATCCGTCCGTCGTGCACCTCAATAATGGCACGACAAATCGCTAATCCCAACCCCACGCCCGGAATAGCGGATTCTTTATTACCGCGGGCGAATTTTTCAAAAATAGTGTGCTCAGCGCCAGCCGGAATACCGGGACCGTTATCCCAGACTTCCATCTCCAGCCACTCCTCCAGCGGCGTGGCTTTAATGCCAATTGTCGCACCGGTTCCGGCATATTTATGGGCGTTTTCGAGCAGATTGATCAGCACCCGTTCGATCAGGCTGGCGTCGCAGTTAACCAGGACCATTTCCTGGGGTAAATCGATTTTAATATTGTCGTGCGCCAGCACCGGTTCGAGCATCCGCAATGCGCTGCCGGTGATTTCTTCCACCGACTGCCATTCTTTACGCAGATTAAATCCACCGGACTGAATACGCGCCATATCCAGCAGGTTGTTGACCAGCCGGGTAGTGCTTAGCACCTGCTGACGGATCTGGCTGGCCTGCGGTGCATGCTTTGAGCCTTCTGCGGCAAGATCCAGCGTGAGGATTTCCGCCTGGCCGAAAAGCACCGTCAGCGGTGTACGTAAATCGTGTGAAAGCGCAGAAAGCAATGAGTTACGCAGTTGTTCGCGTTCGGTTTCCAGCCGCGCCGTTTCTGCGCTGGCGGCCAGATGCAGACGTTCCAGTGCATTGGCGATCAGCACGGTAAAGGTCTGTAACAGACGCTGTTGTTCCGGTACTAACAGTTGACGGATATTCGGCGGTTCGACCGCCAGCAGGCCACGCGATTCACCGGATGCAACCAGCGGCAGAAGCTGGTAGGGCACGCCGGGCAGGGTATCCGTGCCCGCACCGGCTGGCAGTTTCTTGTCGAAACTCCAGCGGGCGATAGCATCATCTACCACAATCGAAGTCATTTCGCCGGCCGGCTGCGTCAGTTCGCCGTTCTCCTGTGGCAGCAAAATGGCGGTTTTGGCGTTCAGACTGGAAGAAATAAAGTGGCGGCTGGTCTGCGCGATGGCTTCCGGCGTCAGCGACTGACTGAGTCCTTTGGACATTTCATACAAATGCTGCGCACGTTTTTCACGGTGACGCGCGATACGTGCCTGATAACGGACGCCTGCGGTCAGATTCCCGATCAGAATGCCGACAATCAGCATTACGCCGAAGGTCACCAGGTATTGCGCGTCAGTCACCGCCAGCGAGCCGCGCGGTTGTACGAAAAACAGATCAAAGCTGACGACATTGATTACCGCCGCCAGCACCGACGGCCAGCGGCCATAAAACAGGGCAACAATCACCACGCCGAGCAGATACACCATCACCAGATTGGCCTGATCGAAAGTCGGCACCAGCCATTGCGACATCATGGTGATCACCGCGCACAGCGCCACGGCAAGAGCGCAGCCCCATAACTGGCGGCTGAAGCGATCGGCGAAAGTGCGTAAGTCCTGCTCTTTACGCAGAGGTGTTACCGGCGCGTCTTCCAGGCCGACGACGATTAAATCAAGATCGGGGGCGATTTCCGCCAGCTTGTCGGCAAAGCTGGCGCTAAATTTCCAGCGCTTTTCCCGCCGCCGGCCGGTCATGATTTTGCCCAGACGATGTTCACGGGCGTAACGCAAAATCGCCTGTTCTTCCTGCGGATCGGAGAGCGTGGCAGTTTCTGCCCCCAGTTCCTGCGCCAGTTTCAGGGAATGCAGAATGGCGCGGCGCTGGCCTTCAGGTAAACGGTGCAGGCGCGGGGTTTCAACATATACGGCGTGCCAGACACAGCCGAGGCGCGCTGCGAGGCGCGAGGCGACGCGGATTAATTTCTCATTCCCCCCGCTGTGACCGATACACAGCAACAGTGCATCACGGGTATGCCAGACACGACTGACACCCTGATCATCGCGGTATTCGCGCATCTGGTCGTCAACCCGGTCAGCAGTACGACGCAGGGAAAGCTCCCGCAGGGCAATCAGATTGCCTTTACGAAAAAAGTGTTCTATGGCGCGTTCGGCCTGACCGGGGATATAAACTTTACCTTCTTTGAGACGCTGACGCAGGGAGTCAGGCGGTAAATCTACCAGCACCACTTCGCTGGCATCATCAAACAAACGGTCGGGAACCGTTTCACGAATAATGATACCGGTGACGCCGCTGACCACATCGTTCAGGCTTTCCAGATGCTGAACGTTCACGGTGGTAAACACATCGATACCGGCATCAAGCAACTCTTCGACATCCTGCCAGCGTTTCGGATGGCGCGATCCGGCGGCGTTACTGTGCGCCAGTTCGTCCATCAGGATCAGGGCAGGGCGGCGGGCCAGGGCGGCATCAAGGTCAAACTCCTGAACCTGACGTCCGCGATGATGAATACGTTTCGGCGGTAACAGAGAAAGCCCCGGCAGCAGCGCCTGCGTTTCCTGCCGTCCGTGAGTTTCCACTACGCCAACCAGCACGTCGAGGCCGGTGGCGCGCAGGCGCTGCGCTTCCTGCAACATGGCAAAAGTTTTCCCGACGCCCGCACAGGCGCCGAAAAAGACTTTCAGTTGCCCGCGTGGCTTCTCATTGGCGAGCGCCAGCAGGCTGTCGGGATCGGGTCTTTCGTCTGTCATATCATCCTGTCAGGTTGGTTGATAAGTTAGTTTGCTTTCAGTTCATCCAGCGCTAAGTTCAGTCCGAGCACGTTCACGACGTCCGGGCCGAGGTAACCAATCAGTGGTGAGGAGGTATTATCATCAATCAATTTATTCACTTGCGCCAGTGGCAGCCCGCGCGCGGTGGCAATCCGCGGAGCCTGCCACTGTGCCGCTTCCACCGAAATCTGCGGATCCAGCCCGCTGGCGCTGGCGGTGACCAGATCCACCGGCACGGCCGCCGGACTTTGCGGATTGGCTTTTCGCAGCATCGCCACGCGGTCTTTCACTGCCTGATCCAGCGCCGGGTTACTGGCAGCCAGATTGCTCCCTCCCGACGCCATCGGGTTATACGGTGAATCAGAGGTAACTGACGGGCGGCCCCAAAAGTAATCATTGCGGGTAAAATTTTGCCCGATGAGTTCTGAGCCAATCACTTTATTGCCGCCGTCTTTTATCAGCGAACCCGTTGCCTGCTGGCGGAATACCAGCTCTGAAACGCCGGTGGTCAGCAGCGGATACGCCACGCCGGTTATCAGCGTCAGCAGAACCGTCATCACCAGAGCCGGGCGTACATAGTTCATTCTTCTTACGGACATAATGGTCTTCCTCAAAAATCAGCTCAGATGTAAAACGGTCAGGATCACGTCGATCAGCTTGATACCGGCGAACGGCACCAGCAGACCCCCGGCACCATAAATCCACAGGTTACGGCGCAGCAGCGCGGCGGCACTCATGGCTTTATAGCTCACACCTTTCAGCGCCAGTGGTATCAGAAACACAATCACCAGCGCGTTGAAAATAACCGCCGACATAATGGCTGAAGACGGTGATGTCAGGTGCATGACGTTCAGCGCGTTCAGTTGCGGATAAGTGGCTGCAAACGCTGCCGGGATAATGGCGAAATATTTCGCCACGTCGTTGGCGATACTAAAGGTAGTCAGTGAGCCGCGCGTCATCAGCATCTGTTTACCGATATGCACCACTTCAATCAGCTTGGTCGGGTTGGAATCGAGATCGACCATGTTCCCGGCTTCTTTCGCTGCCTGCGTCCCTGAGTTCATCGCCACTGCGACATCGGCCTGCGCCAGCGCGGGCGCATCGTTGGTGCCGTCGCCGGTCATCGCCACCAAACGGCCTTCTGACTGATACTGACGGATCAATGCGAGTTTGGCTTCCGGCGTCGCTTCTGCCAGAAAATCATCCACACCCGCTTCGGCGGCGATGGCCGCAGCAGTCAGGCGGTTATCCCCGGTGATCATCACCGTTTTGATGCCCATTTTGCGCAGCTCGGCAAAGCGCTCCTTGATGCCGCCTTTAACGATATCTTTCAGCTCAACCACGCCCAGCACTTTTGCGCCTTCGGCGACCACCAGCGGCGTGCCGCCTTTACGCGCCACATTCTCCACCAGACCATCGACGGCTTTCGGGAAGGTACCGCCATTAGATTGCACATGACGACGGATCGCATCCACCGCGCCTTTACGGATGCTGCGTTCACCCACGTTGACGCCGCTCATGCGGGTTTGCGCGGAGAAGGGCACGAAGGTCGCATTCAGTGAATGAATATCGCGTTCGCGCAGGTTAAAGCGTTGCTTCGCCAGCACCACGATGCTGCGACCTTCCGGCGTTTCATCGGCCAGAGAGGATAACTGCGCGGCATCGGCCAGTTCCTGTTCCGTTACCTGCGGCGCGGGCAGAAACTGCGATGCCTGACGGTTACCGAGCGTGATGGTGCCGGTTTTATCCAGCAGCAACACATCTACGTCACCGGCGGCTTCCACCGCACGGCCGCTGGTCGCGATAACGTTAGCTTCCAGCATGCGGCTCATGCCCGCCACGCCGATAGCCGACAGCAACCCCCCGATAGTGGTCGGGATCAGACACACCAGCAGCGCGACCAGCACGGTCACGGTGACCGGGATACCTGCATGGCTTACGCTGACGCTAAACAGCGAGAACGGATAGAGTGTCGCGGTAGCCAGCACGAACACCAGCGTCAGTGCCACCAGCAAAATGGTCAGCGCCACTTCGTTTGGCGTCTTGCGGCGTTTCGCCCCTTCGACCATTGCAATCATCCGGTCAAGGAAAGTATCTCCGGGGTTAGCCGAACATTCGACCACCAGCCAGTCTGACAAAACGCGCGTCCCGCCGGTCACTGAGGAGAAGTCCCCGCCGGATTCGCGGATCACCGGCGCAGATTCGCCGGTAATGGCACTCTCATCCACTGACGCACCGCCGATCAGCACTTCCCCGTCGCACGGCACGGTATCGCCTGCTTCGATCAACACATAATCGCCTTTGCGCAGGGTATCGGCGGCAACCTTAATTACCGGTGATTCAGGACGCGGTTCGTAGATTTTTTTCGCCCAGCTGGTTTTCTGCACGCCTTTCAGACTCTGCGCCTGCGCCTTGCTGCGGCCTTCAGCCAATGCTTCGGCGAAGTTGGCAAACAGCACGGTGAACCACAACCACAGGGATACGCTGCCGGTAAAAGCCGCACTGCCGTCGGTGCGGTGCATCAGAATCGCCAGCCAGATAAGCGTGGTCAGAATGCTGCCCAGATACACCACGAACATCACCGGATTACGCCACTGAACGCGGGGATCGAGCTTTTTCACCGAATCCAGCAGGGCAGTACGGATCAGACGGGGTTCAAATAACGCACGTTGTTTACGACTCATCTTTTTAGTCTCTATATTCATCAGTTCAACGAGTTACGCAGCATTACTGTGCTGACCAGACTTGCAAATGTTCTGCCACCGGTCCCAGCGCCAGCGCCGGAATAAAGGTCAGTGCGCCGACTAACAACACGGTGCCGACCAGCAGACCGATAAACAGCGGGCCAGACGTTGGCAGGGTGCCATTGCCGGCCTGCTGGCGTTTTTTCATCACCAGCGAACCGGCAATCGCCAGCACCGGAATGATGACGCCGAAGCGGCCAAAGAACATGCAGAAAGCCAGCAACAGGTTGTAGAACGGTGTATTGACGCTCAGCCCGGCAAACGCACTACCGTTGTTATTGGCGGCGGAAGACACCGCATACAGCACTTCGCTGAAACCATGCGCGCCGGGGTTTAAAATCCCGGCGCGGCCGGCGTCGGTGACCAGCGCCAGTGCGGTGCCGAGCAGCACCAGCGTGGGTGTCACCAGGATCGCCAGTGCGGTCATCTTCATGTCGTAAACGTCGATCTTCTTACCGAGATATTCCGGTGTACGGCCAATCATCAGTCCCGCAATAAACACCGTCAGCAGCACAAACAGCAGCATGCCGTACAGACCGGAACCCACGCCGCCGAACACCACTTCACCAATCTGCATCAGCCACATCGGTACCATGCCACCGAGTGCGGTAAAGGAATCGTGCATGGCGTTAACCGCACCGCACGAGGCCGCCGTGGTGACGACGGCGTACAGCGCGGAGGCCAGAATGCCGAAGCGGCTTTCCTTTCCTTCCATATTAAAATTGCTGCCTGCACCCAATGCAGTGAAATGCGGATTGCCTTTGAGTTCGGCGTACATCACCACCACTACCGACACCACAAAGATCACCGACATCGCCCAGACCAGTGCGTGGCCCTGACGGTTGTCGCCAACCACGCGGCCAAAAGCGAAGCACAATGCACAAGGGATAATGAAAATCGCCAGCATCTGCACCATATTGGTCAGTGCGGTCGGGTTCTCAAACGGATGGGCTGAGTTGGCACCGAAGAAGCCGCCGCCGTTGGTGCCGAGCATTTTGATCGCTTCCTGAGACGCCACCGGGCCCATCGGTAAGGTCTGTTGCAGGCCTTCCAGCGTGGTGATGTGCTGATACGCTTCGAAGTTTTGCAGTACCCCCTGACTGACGAAAAACAGTGCCAGCAGGAAAGCCACTGGCAGCAACAGATACAGCGTGATGCGCCATAAATCCGTCCACGCATTACCAATGGTCTGTGCTGAAGGGCGTGCAAAAGCACGGATCAGCGCAAATGCCACGGCGATACCGGTCGCTGCGGAGAGGAAGTTTTGCACCGTCAGCCCGACCATCTGGCTGAGATAGCTCAGTGTGCTTTCGCCGCTGTAAGCCTGCCAGTTGGTGTTGGTCACGAAACTCACTGCGGTGTTAAAGGCCAGATCCCATGACAGCCCGCCAAAATGCTGTGGGTTCATCGGCAATACACCCTGTGCCATCAGCATCGTCATCAGCACAACAATGCCCAGGATGTTAAATACCATGATCGCCAGTGCGTACTGCCACCAGTTCATTTCAGCATTACTGCTGCCAGACGTGCGTAAAACACCGTTTTCTATGCGCTGAATAAATGCGCCGGGCTGTCCTTCAATCAGTTGAGCAATAAAGTTACCCAGTGGTTTTGCCAGCAGCAAAAGCACCAGCATAAAACTGGCAATCAGTAAGAATCCGGTTGCGGCCATTTAAAAATCCTCCGCATTCAGCAGGGCATAAACCAGATAGCCGAGCAGCAGAAGAACCAGTAATGCGCCGCAGATTACGCCAACAGTCACAATCCACCTCCACAGGTGTGTTTTTATGTTGTGGCGAGAATAAGGAAAGGCGGGAAAAGATCCTGAAAAGAAAGAGCTGAACAGTGTAAAAAAAGTATAAAAATGCGCAAAAATGAAACCTAAAAGAAACTTGAGTTGCGTATTTATTTAACCATTCTGTAACTAAATTACGGTGATAGGGTAAAATTGGCGAAAATTTACACGTAAAAGTGGTCAGATGAGTAGTAAAATTTCATCAATTGCGGTATATTTTTCGCAACTTACAGTGTTCGAAAACTTCCACATTTCACAGGAGCAACGCGATGAATGATTACACGCCATACACGATGACCCGCATACTGGCCCGCCGCGCTTTTGTTATTGCCGCCGGAGTTCTGGCCCTGCCGGTCATGCTGTTCCGCGCTGACCGCGCCCGTTTTTACAGCTATTTACACCGCGTCTGGATGAAAACCAGCGATAAGCCGGTGTGGCTGAGTCATGCCGAGATGGCGACACAAGACTTTTATTAATTTAGCTCCCTCCCCTGCGAAGGGGAGGTGCCAAAAGAAACCCCGTTCCTCCAGCGGGGTTTTTTATTGCCCGCCGATAAACCTGTACAAGATTATTTTTATGTATAAGTTGTGCTAAGATTATACGTAAGGGTGATGAATCAATGCCGCCTCTCTTTTCTTCTTTCAATGCAAGGTGCCGACAATGACGAAAACAATTCCGATTGGTATCAGTGCATGCCTGCTGGGTGAAAATGTCCGCTTTGATGGCGGGCATAAACGTCTGGCGTTTGCCGTAGAGCAACTGGCGCCTTATGTGCGCTTCGAACCTATCTGCCCGGAAATGGCGATCGGCCTGCCAACGCCCCGCCCGGCGTTGCGTCTGGTTAAAATGGACGACAGCATCGTGATGCGTTTCAGTAACGACGAGACCGTTGACGTCACCGAAAAAATGCAGCATTACGCCGAAAAACGTGTGGCACCGCTGACCGGCTTGTGCGGTTATATCGTCTGCGCGAAATCCCCGAGCTGCGGGATGGAGCGGGTCCGGGTATACAGCGCCAACGGTAAAGATGCCAAAAAATGCGGCGTCGGGCTGTATACCGCCGAGCTGATGAAACAGCATCCGTGGCTGCCGGTGGAAGAAGACGGCCGGTTAAACGATCCCGTACTGCGGGAGAATTTTGTTGAGCGCGTTTTTGCGCTGTTTGAACTGAATCAGCTTCGCGAAGGTGGCCTGACACGCGGCAAACTGATGGCCTTCCACAGTCGTTATAAACTCATTTTACTGGCCCATTCTCAGCCCGAATATCGTGAGCTGGGGCGCTTTGTGGCTGCGATGGCTGAATGGGATTCCCTTGAGGACTATTTCACCGAATACCGGCTACGGCTGATGAATCTGATGAGCCACAAAGCTACGCGCCGTAATCACACCAATGTGCTGATGCACGTACAGGGATATTTCCGTAAACAGCTGAGTCCGGCACAACGACAAGAACTTGCCGGGCTTATTGATCGTTACCGTCAGGGAATGCAGCCGTTGCTGGCGCCGATTACCTTGCTGAAACATTATATGTCTGAATACCCGGATGCCTACCTGGCTGACCAGCGTTATTTCGAGCCTTATCCGGAAGCCTTAAAGCTTCGATATGGACATTAAAAGGAAAATTATGACCACGCATTTAGTCTGGTTTCGTAATGATTTGCGGGTAACCGACAATCGCGCGTTGCATGCCGCCTGTGAAGATCCGCAGGCGCGTATTATTGCCGTATTTATAGCCACACCGGAGCAGTGGAAACGACATGAAATGGCGCCGCGACAGGCAATGTTTATTTATCAGCACCTTCAGGTGTTACAACATGCGCTGGCTGAACGTGGTATTCCCCTGCATTACCACCAGTGTGACGATTTTGCCGACAGCGTGGCGTGGCTGAAAGATTTCTGCAAAGCCGAAAAGGTGGAATCGCTGTTTTATAATAAACAGTATGAAATCAATGAGCGCCAGCGGGATGTCGCGCTGGAGAAGGCGGTCTGCGGGTCGGTAGTGTGCCAGGCCTTCGATGACAGCCTGCTGTTGCCACCCGGCTCCGTGACCACCGGAAACGGGGAGATGTATAAGGTTTACACGCCGTTTCGTCGGGCGTTTTTATCCCGTCTCACTGAATCTGACAGCCGTTCGCTGCCTGCGCCGCAAATCCGTGAGCATACCGGAAAAGTGGTCATCCATCCGCTGATGCCGTTCGATTATCCGCTGGAAGATATCGGCGATGATTTTGCTGTCGGCGAAGAAGCAGCGCGCAACCAGTTGCGCCGTTTTTGCCGGGAGCAGGTGCAGGATTATCTCAGTCAGCGCGATCTGCCGGCCGCCGCTGGCACCAGTTCGTTGTCGCCGTATCTGGCGATTGGTGTGCTGTCGCCGCGCCAGTGCCTGAACCGTCTGCGAACGGAATGTCCGCAGGTGCTGGAGAAAACCGACAGCGGCGCATTTGGCTGGCTGAATGAACTGGTGTGGCGCGAGTTTTATCGTCATCTGATCGTCGCCTGGCCGAAACTTTGCAAACATCAGCCCTTCCTTGAATGGACGGATAACGTGCGGTGGCGTCACGCCCCGGATGATTTACAGGCGTGGAAAGAAGGAAAAACCGGTTATCCCATTGTGGATGCGGCCATGCGGCAACTGAATACGACGGGCTGGATGCATAACCGTCTGCGGATGATTGTCGCCAGTTTTCTGGTGAAGGATTTACTGATCAACTGGCGCGAAGGCGAGCGCTATTTCATGTCGCAACTGCTGGATGGCGATCTGGCGGCTAACAACGGCGGCTGGCAATGGGGCGCTTCTACCGGCACAGATGCTGCGCCGTATTTCCGTATTTTCAATCCGACAACTCAGGGCGAACGTTTTGACAAAGCCGGACGCTTTATCAAAGCCTGGGTGCCGGAACTGTCGGATGTGCCGGAAAGAGACATTCATCAACCGCATCGCTGGGCGGAAAAATACCGGCGCGTGTTAGACTATCCGCTGCCGGTTATTGATCACGCGCAGGCGAGAAAAGACACGCTTGCAGCCTTTGAGGCGGCAAAAAACCGGTCAGACTGACTTTACTCTCTCACCACGACAAGGAGCGATGTGATGAAAAAATACCTGCTGGCGCTGATGCTGGCATGCTGGACGGGTCAGGCGAGTGCGGGGTTTGATGTCGTGGCGCTGGGTGTGAATGGCGGCGTCGAAGAAGGCAATCTCACCTCGTACCTGATCCGCAGTGATGATCAAAAACTCTATCTCGGTCTGGATGCCGGCTCTGTTTTGCCCGGCATTCGCAAGGCGCTGGAGAAAGGCAGTTTTCCACAGGTGACGGCTGAAAATGCTGCACCGCTGACCCCGCAGGGCGCGGTTTTCCGCAACCTGATTGGCGGATACTTTATCAGTCACGGCCATCTCGACCACCTGGCGGGGTTGATCATCAGTTCCCCGGAAGACAGCAAAAAACCGATTTACGGCACAGCGGATACCATTGGCACGCTGCGTCAGCATTACTTCAACGGCCGCGTCTGGCCTAACTTCACCGACTCCGGCAGTGGTTTACGCATCGGCACCTATCGCCTGAACCAGCAGCGCCCGGCGCAACGGTTCTCCCTTGGCCTGACCGGCCTGGACGGCAATATTTACCCACTCAGCCACGGCGGCACACCCTCGGCCATGATTCTGGTGAGCCGTAATAAAGAGTCGTTTGCCTTCTTCGGCGATACCGGCCCGGATGAAGTCGAAAAATCGAAAAATCTCGATACCGTGTGGCGCGTGCTGGGCGATGAGGTGAAAGCTAAACGGCTGAAAGGCATCATCATCGAAACGTCTTATCCGGATGGTGTGCCTGACAGCAAACTGTTCGGACATTTGACGCCGGACTGGTTGCTCAAAGAGCTTGGGCGGTGGCAGGAATATGCCGGAGGCGAAGGGGCGCTGAACGGCATCACGGTGATTATCAGTCACGTCAAACCCAGCCTGAAAGCCGGTGCTGATCCTGAAAAAGAGATCATGGCGCAGCTGGAAAAAGGGAATAATCTGGGCGTGAAGTTTGTGCGGATGGCGCAGGGTGATAAATTAGAGATCAAATAGACCATCCATTAATAACGAGAAACGTCATGAACAACCTCCAGCTTGAAAAGCTGATTAATCAGAAACTGGATATCAGCAATTACAAAGATTACGCACCGAACGGATTGCAGGTCGAAGGACGGCGTGAAGTGCAGCGTGTGGTGACCGGCGTAACGGCGTCGCAGGATCTGCTGGATGCCGCGATTGCTGTCGAAGCCGATGCGGTTCTGGTGCATCACGGTTATTTCTGGAAAGACGAACCGACTGAAATCCGTGGCATGAAACGTAACCGTCTTAAAACATTGCTGGCAACGGATACCAATATGTACGCCTACCATCTGCCGCTGGATGGTCATCCGGAACTGGGGAATAACGCGCAGCTGGCGAAATTGTTCGGTATTAACGTACAGGGCGAAATTGCGGTGCTGTTGCCCTGGGGAGAACTGGAAAAACCGCTGACCGGTGAAGAGTTCCGCCAGCGCATTGAAGTCACGCTGGATCGCAACGTGTTGCACAGTTCACAGAATGCACCGGCCGAAATCCGCCGTGTCGCATGGTGCTCCGGTGGTGGTCAGGGTTACATTCAGAAAGCGGCAGAATATGGCGTCGATGCCTTTATCAGCGGCGAAGTGTCCGAGCAGACCATTCACATTGCCCGCGAAATGGGGCTGCATTTCTACGCCGCAGGCCATCACGCCACCGAACGTTATGGCGTGAAAGCACTGGGCGAATGGTTAGCTGCTGAGCATAATCTTGATGTCATGTTTATCGACATCGATAACCCGGCCTAATTTTTCTTTTCGCTAGTCTCTTCAGAAACGCTGTCTTCCAGCAGGGTAAATGCCCGCTGTAATCCGGTATCCACTTCAGGGTCTGCGCCCTGGGGTGGGTACTTGCTTTCCCCTTCTTCCTCTGTGGCTTCGCTTTCGTCAACCACGGGTTCCACCACATTTTCCGGCGCGGGCATCGTTTCCTGAATCATCTGTTCGTCAAACGCCGGGTTCAGGGCAGGCGAGAGCGGGGAACTGCTCAGACTGTCAGGTATGGCGATGTGCGGAACCGGCGCATCGGTGGCCATTTGCATGGCTTCTTCTTTTCTGGAAGTGCGGCTCAGCGCCACAATACCTACACCACACAGCGCGAAAAAGGCGTAAAGAATGTTGCCGCCCAATGGCTGGATCAGCGCACCGACCGCCAGCGGGCCGATACAGGCACCGACGCCAAAAGCCATCAGCAGACAGGCTGAAAGCGAGACACGACGCTCCGGTTCGATCATGTCATTGGCAAGTGCGACAATCAGCGGGTACAGGGTGAACTGCATCAGGCTGACGACAAAACCAATGGCGAGCAACAGCGGGAATGAAATGTGGCTGAACAACGCCAGCGGCAGGGCGGTAATGGCCAGCAGGATGGCGTTTATGCGCATCAGCATGTTGCGGTTATAGCGGTCGGAAAGCCAGCTGAGCGGGAACTGTGCCAGCAGACCGGCGAAAATCGCCAGCGCCATAAACAGACCGGTTTGTTGAGTGGTCAGCGCTTGCTGACTGGTGTAAATCGGTGCCATCCCGTAAAACGAGCCGACGACCATGCCGATAACCAGTGTAATCGCCAGCACCTTGGGGATCGTGCCGATAAAGAATTTAAGCTCCATCGGTGCCGGAGACATATGGCCGACGTTAGTGCGCGTGGTCAGCGCAATCGGCACAAGGCACAGGGCGAAACACAGGGCAATAACGATAAGCGTACTCACGCCTAAATCGCTGTTGAGCATCAGTACGACCTGACCGAGCGCCATCCCGAGATAAGAGGCCACCATATAAAAGCCGAATACCACACCGCGCTGGTTGGCTTCAGCCTGATCGTTGAGCCAGCTTTCCAGCACCATATATTGCACCATCATGCATAAGCCGATGATCAGACGCAGTACCACCCAGACCGGGATGATGTCAGTCAGGCCATGCCCCAGCACGGCGGCGGTGATGATACCGGAGCAGGAAACGTAGGCACGAATATGACCTACGCGGGCGATCAGGATATGGCCAACCTTGCCGCCGATCACCAGTCCGATGTAGTTAGCCGCGATGATCGCCCCGATCATCGCACCACTGACATGAATGGCGGAAAGACGCAGGGAAATGTAAGTCGTCAGCAGGCCGGAGCCCAATAACATCAGTAATGTCGTGGTATAAAGCGGAAAAAAGAGTGCTAATGGTTTTCTCACAGGCCATCCCTATTGTGTAACGAAGGCGTTATCCAAACGCTAAAAAACAGCAACGTTTCTGAGAGTAGCAGGTGAAGGCGGCGGGCGAAACCTCAGTGTCCCGCACAACGGGGAGATGAGTTGACATCAGTACTCTGTTTCACGCATAACTGATAACAAATCTCACGCTATTGATTCGATGAATAACCCGATGATCCACAACCCTTCTTTAAGGAGTATCTGAGTGCAACGAGCACGATGTTACCTGCTGGGCGAACGCGCGGTAGTGCTGGAACTTGACCCCCCGGTGTCGCTGGCAAGCCAGCAGCGGATCTGGGGACTGACGCAACGTTTACAGGATCGCGCCGTGTATCCGGGCGTGCGTGAAGTCATTCCCGGTATGAATAATCTGACGGTATTACTCACCGAGGCGCAAAGTTCGGCGCTGGATGCAATTGAGCGACTGCAAAACTGGTGGGAAGAAAGCGAAGCCATCGAGCCGGAATCGCGGCTGGTTGAAATTCCTGTGATTTACGGCGGTCTGCAGGGGCCGGATTTAGACAACGTGGCACGCCATACCGGTATGACGCCGGGTCAGGTGGTTGAATGCCATGCGGGTGTTGACTACACCGTTTATTTTCTCGGCTTCCAGCCCGGTTTTCCTTATCTGGGCGGCATGCCATCGAAACTTGCCACGCCACGTCACGGCGAACCGCGTCTGTCGGTGCCTGCGGGCTCGGTTGGCATTGGTGGCAGTCAGACCGGCATTTATCCTCTCTCGACGCCGGGCGGCTGGCAACTGATCGGTCAGACGCCAGTCGCGATGTTTGATCCCCTGCGTGCATCACCGACATTACTGCTGCCGGGTGACAGCGTACGCTTCGTGCCACAGAAGGAGGGCGTATGCTGAAGGTTTTACGCGCCGGGATGTTGACCACGGTGCAGGACTTGGGTCGCAACGGTTACCGCCAGCAGGGCGTGAGTCAGTCAGGTGCGCTGGATGCCCCGGCACTGCGGTCTGCCAATCTGCTGGCCGGCAATGACGAAAATGCGGCGGCGCTGGAAATTACACTCGGCCAGTTCAGTGCTGAATTTTACCGTGAAGGCTGGATAGCGCTGACCGGGGCCGGTTGTCATGCACAGCTTGATGGGAAAGAGGTATGGACCGGCTGGTGTTACAAAGTGAAGCCGGGCCAGATACTGACCCTGAAAATGCCCACCCGTGGCATGCGCAGCTATCTGGCGATTTCCGGCGGCATTGATGTGCCTGAAGTCATGGGATCGCGCAGTACCGATCTGAAAGCCAAATTTGGTGGCTTTCACGGGCGGGCATTGCAAGACGGTGACAGGTTGCCCACCGGCGATTCGTTTGGGCAGCCGAAAAAATCCTGTGGCATTAAACAGCTACTGTTTGGTAACCGTATTCGTGCATTGCCGGGGCCGGAGTATCAGGAGTTCAGCGAGACGTCGCGCGGGGAGTTCTGGCGCGCCGCCTGGCAGCTGAGCCCGCAAAGTAACCGTATGGGATACCGGCTGCACGGTCACACACTGAAACGCGAAACTGACCGTGAAATTCTGTCGCACGGCTTATTGCCGGGCGTAGTTCAGGTGCCGCAGGGCGGCCAGCCGATTGTGCTAATGGCTGATGCGCAGACCACCGGCGGCTATCCGCGTATTGCCTGTGTCATTGAGGCGGATTTGTATAATCTGGCGCAAATCCGGCTGGGCGAACCGGTGCATTTCGTCAAATGCACACCGGAAGAGGCGCAGAAAGCCTTACGTGAGCAATCGCTCTTTATCGAACAGATTAAACGGGGGCTGCATGGTCATTGATCTTAATGCCGATCTAGGCGAAGGCTGTGCACATGATGAGGCACTGTTACAACTCGTCAGTTCGGCCAATATTGCCTGCGGATTTCATGCCGGAGATGCGCAGACCATGCGTCAATCCGTACGCCATGCGCTGAAATACGGTGTGGCAATTGGTGCGCACCCGGGTTTTGCGGATCGCGAAAATTTTGGCCGCACTGCCATGAACGTGCCTGCCGAAATCCTGTATGCCCAGGTGGTGTATCAGTTGGGTGCACTGGCTGCCATCACCCGTGCCGAAGGCGGACATATGGTGCATGTGAAGCCGCACGGCATGTTGTACAACCAGGCAGCAACCGACCCCGTACTCGCGGATGTTATCGCCCGGGCGGTGCATGCGGTAGATCCGGCATTGCGTCTGGTCGGGCTGGCGGGTAGCGAATTAATTCATGCCGGTGAACGCCTGGGATTGCAAACCCGTCAGGAAGTATTCGCTGACCGGCGTTATCAGAGCAACGGTACGCTGGTGCCACGCAGTCAGCCGGATGCAATGATCGAAAGCGATGAACTGGCGCTGGACCAGACGCTGTCGATGGTACAGCAACAGAAAGTGCTCAGCCGTGAAGGCGTCTGGGTGCCGGTTAAAGCTGACACTGTTTGTCTGCATGGTGATGGTGAACATGCACTGACGTTTGCCCGGCGGCTGAGGAATGCGTTTGTTGAACAGGATATTCAGATCAGCGCAGGCTGATTTTGGCAGAATCTGAGGAGCATCTATGCGTAAAGTTTTAGTCACCGGTTTCGAGCCCTTTGGCGGCGAGCGCGTTAATCCGTCATGGGAAGTGGTCAGGCAACTGGGCGACCTGGAATTGTCGGGTGCGCAGATTGTGGTGCGTCAGTTGCCGTGCGTGTTCGGCAAAGCCATTGATGCACTCAATGCGGCCATTGATGAAGTGCTGCCTGAAATGGTGATCTGCGTCGGGCAGGCCGGTGGCCGGAGTGATTTCAGTATCGAACGCGTAGCGATCAATGTCGATGATGCGCGTATTGCCGATAACGAGGGTAACCAGCCGGTGGATGAAACCATCGTCAGCGCGGGCCCGGCAGCGTATTTTTCTACCCTGCCGATCAAGACGATTGTCAACGGATTGCGCGAGTCAGGGATCCCGGCATCGGTGTCGCAAACCGCCGGTACTTACGTCTGCAATCATGTGATGTACGGCCTGTTACATCGTCTGGCGCAGCCTGCCTGCAAAGTGGTGAAGGGCGGTTTTATCCATATTCCTTATCTGCCGGAACAGGCCGCACATCATCCGGGTACGCCAAGTATGTCAGTACATACTGTTCTGAACGCCCTTGAGCTGACTATCGCCATTGCGCTGCATACGGAGCAGGATTTGAAAATTGCCGGGGGTGCAACTCACTGATGCCTGAAGGTCCTGAAATCCGCCGCGCAGCTGATGTGCTGGCTGCTGCGGTAGTGAATAAGCCCCTGACCGATGTCTGGTTTGCGTTTCCGGCACTCAAACCCTACCAGTCAGCGCTCAGGGGCACGAAAATCACGTCAATTGAAACACGCGGAAAAGCACTGCTGACGCACTTTTCCAACGGTCTGACTCTTTATAGTCACAATCAGCTTTACGGGGTCTGGCGGGTAGTGAAGGCCGGCGAAGTCGCCAGGGAAACCAAACGCTCGCTGCGGGTCATGCTGGAAACCACGGAGGCGGCGATCCTGCTGTACAGTGCATCCGAAATCAGTATTTACGATACGGCGGAGATCGAAAATCATCCGTTCCTGCAACGTATCGGCCCGGATGTGCTGGATGAGCGTCTGACTGTCGAGCAGGTACGTGAGCGGTTATTGTCCCCTAAATTTTGCAACCGTCAGTTAGGCGGAATGTTGCTGGATCAGGCCTTTCTGGCGGGATTGGGCAATTATCTGCGGGCGGAAATTCTCTGGCTGGCGAAACTGCTGCCGGATCATAAACCCAAAGAGCTGAACGAAACGGAACTGCAGGCGCTGGCCGATGCCTGTTTATCTGTTGCGCGTTTATCGTATGCCACGCGCGGCACGATGGATGAAAATGTGCATCACGGTGCGCTGTTTCGTTTCAAGGTGTTTGGCCGGACAGGCTTACCCTGCGAACGTTGCGGCGATCCGATTATGAAAACCAGCGTGTCATCGCGACCGTTCTTCTGGTGTCCGGTGTGTCAGGTCTGACAGATAAAAAAGAAAAGGGCACCGGAGTGCCCTTAGGATGGGTATCAGGGTCAGAAATTCACTTTAATACCCAGATTGCCGCTGTAGCCTTTCAGGTCAGAATCAAAACCTTTCTGGTAGCGAACATCGGTGTAAATCGTGGTGTTTTCATTGAGTTTGCCCGCAACACCTGCACCTGTCTGCCACCAGCTGTCACTGAATTCCGCTTTAAGTCGCTTATCCGCGATTTGTACATCCGGTTCATCGCCGATAGTGGTGACGACATCCAGCGTCAGATAAGGCGTCCAGGTCGGATTATCCAGCAACAACCGCACACCGCCTCGTGCTTGTGCATTGCTGGTTGATACGCCAGAGACGTTGCTGACGCCATCACTGAAATCTTCAAGGTTCAGATACTGATAAATAACCTGCGCCTGTGGTTCAATTTTCAGATTTTCATGCAAGACAAAGGGCTTGCCAGCTTCTATTGATAATGCGATGCCATAACCGTCCTGATCGGCATCATGCGTGCTGTCGTAACTGTTTTTATACCAACTGCCCATGCCTACTGTATCAATGTATCCGCCATCCTGCGCTTTCAGTGTGTAGTAACCGCCCAGGCTGTAGATGTCGCTGTCAAGACTGCCGGTTTGCACGGAAAGCATTGAGTTGTTGCTGCGCAGGCTGTCTTCTGCATCAGTATTTTGGCGTCCGAGTGTCACGAGAATACCGGCGCTGCGTTCGGTGTTTTCTTGGTCTTTGTCCCACATCAGATCCATACCCAACTGCGCGTACGAGGTATCGGTGTCATAGCTATAGCGGCCTGCGTCATTCTCGGTATGAGTACCGACAATCCGGCCCCATGCGCCGTCTTTATGCAGTACATCACCGCCGGTACGCTGGTGATAAGTCCCAATGACATCAAAACCGTACTGCATATTCAGTACTGGTGCCGCAATATACCCGGGGACTTCCTCGCGCCATGGCAGGATGTCATCGGATGGTGTCGGGGTTGGGGCCACATCCGGATTATCATTAGTGTTATCATCTGGCGTCGGATCTGGAATAGGATCAGGGTCTGGGATTGGCGTTGAACAATCATAACTAGCGCAGTTACTCAGGTACCAATTTTCCCCTTCTCCGGTGTTGATATCACCTTTACGCAGGCCATAGTTGAACGCACCGGCTGACACAGAATTCCCCAGTGCAAAGGCATCTGTTCCTTGTGTGTTAGTTCCGTGCACGGTAATTACTTCAATCCCATTGTCTGGTGTGTTATTCCCGCCACCGCCGGTGTTCGTGACATAAAGGATATTTTTTCCTGTAATATCGCCTGTGACGTGGATCTGGTCGGTTAGTGAATTGCTGTCATCAAGGTAAGTATTAATGCGATAAACTCCGTCACCGGTCATATCGCCGTTCACTGTAAGTTCAGAATAATCATCACCGTTGTGAGTGAAGGACGTAGTACCGTGGGAATTCATTTGCGAAATTTCGGAGTCACCGGTCACGGTCCATATGCTGCTTGCATCAATATTGACATTGTTGGCGCTGGCGGTTGTGCCTTGCCAGTTAGAGCCGCTGTTAAGATATACATCCACAACACTGCCGGTATCGGCAATGATTTCGCCTTCCAGGTGAGAGTTACTGGCAGATAGATTCACCTGGCTTTGCGCGGTAACGCCCGTATTAGTATCGATGAAACTTCGTGCTCTCAACAAAACACCGTTTCCGCTTTGCACGGTTGAGTTGTTATTCACATTAATCTGAGTATTGGCCCCTTCTGCAAGTATGCCCTCGCGGGTAGCGCTGCTGACAAGGCTGTTATCCAGTGTCACAATGGCCTGATGATCTGCATCAAAACCCTGTGTATAAATGCCATTTGCTAATGCACCCGTAGCCGATAACACGCTGTTACTGATGGTAATCTGGCTGTTGGCATAGGAACGGACAGCGGAAGCACTGTTGCCGGTCGAAATTCCCTTAACCTTATTTGCATCCAGGGTAGAGTCTTTCATGGCAACCAGCTGATTACTCTGTGCCCCGGTAGTTGTTATCTCAGCGGTATCAAGGTTCATTATCCCCGCGTGGTCAGCGACGGCAGCGGCTGAACTGCTACCTTCTGTGTTAATCACCACATTTTTAGCGGTCAGTGTGGCCGGGGATAATCCTGCATTTGTCGCTTCATTGGCGGCGACATACAGGGCATACGACTTATCTCCGAGCGTAGTGATGCTGACATTATTTAATTCTGCTTCGCCGCGAGCATCGACCGCATAGGAATGCATGCCATTGGTCGTGAGTGAAAGATCATTGGCCGTTAGCTTTGCGCTCTGACTTGCGGCAAAAAAACCAGTGTTATTACTGCCAGTCGTCGCGTAGGTCCCGCCGGTCAACGTCACATCGCTATATGTGTTGGTATTCACCATGATGTCATCATTACCGGTCATTCGAACGTTACCGTTTATGATGTCAACAGTAGCTCTTATGTCATCGCTGGAGCCTGATGCATAAATCACATTTTGGGAACCAGCAGAGGTTTGCTCAACCGTGAGGTTTTCAATGACGAGTGAGGAGTCAGACACGGTGAGCGCATGTTTCGCGTTAGTTAATTCTATGTTTATATTACTCAGGCTCGCCGATGCGCCCGACTGGATATTAATCCCCCGTGCCTGAGCAGCATCGCTGGTGAGACGTATATTATCACCTGTTAATATTGAACCTTTATCGGAGGCATAAATAACACTGCTGTCATCTTTACCGGAACTGATGTCGGCATTATTAATTTCGGCAGAGGCGCCGGTTGTGATGTTAAATGTTTTACTGGAATCTGTTGTGCTGACGTCAGCGTAATTAAGTATTAACTTACTTTCATCAATAATATTAAATGCATAAGCTTCGCTGCCAGTAGTGGAGACTACGGATTGAACGGGAATGGGTGTCGGTATCCCAGGAGCCGTGATTTCCCCATCAACAATGACTTCTGTACCGGCTCCGGTGATGGTGTAAGCATGATCTTCCGCGCCCGTTGTAGCGAAACTCAAGGCGTCAGCAGGCGTTATGCCAGTGGAATATGTTGTTGTTGCAAATGCAACAGATGACGGTAATAAAAGGCTGAAAATGGCACTCGATAATAATGTTCTTTTAAAAGAACGCGATCCGTTCATATATTCGTCCATGTGAAAATATCCTTTATTTAGTAATGGCGCGCTTGTCCAACATGTTTTATTAATTAAACGAGTTAAATATCGAATGCAATACATATTGGGGGTGTGGATTATGGTTATTATTGCCCGATAGATTTTTCCGAATGGTATAGCAACAACTCTGGAGCGTCAAATATTAGTGTTAATAATTAGAAATATTTATTTAGGCTTAATATATAATTAAGTTATCTGGGGGTAAGTAATTAAATAAATAAGTCACCTGATTAACCGGTGGCTTTGACACGGCCCTCTAAAAGAAGGTCAAAGCTTTAACCTTCCAGCCCCGCTGAAACTGTTGCTCTGCTTCTTCTTTTACAATTTATGCCCTTTGATTTGCTGGTGACAAACCGGGGCAGTATTTAGCATGGGAACTGTATGGGCAAAGCTCCCCAGGTACGATCACCCCTCCAAAGGAGAGAGTGATTAAGGATGACGTAAAAAAGCCGATGAGTTATTCATCGGCTTTATATATTGAGGGGGATTATTATATATTTACTTTTTCAGCTGAGAATGGAAATCGCGTTTGTCATAGCCGGTATAAAGCTGGCGCGGACGGGCGATTTTGACGCCTTCCTGATGCATTTCGCTCCAGTGAGCAATCCAGCCGACAGTACGTGCCATCGCGAAGATCACGGTGAACATGGAAGACGGAATACCCATCGCTTTCAGGATGATGCCGGAGTAGAAATCGACGTTCGGGTACAGTTTCTTCTCGATGAAGTAAGGGTCGTTCAGCGCGATATGCTCAAGCTCCATCGCCACTTCCAGCAGGTTGTCTTTTAGATCCAGCTCTTTCAGGACTTCATGACAGGTTTCACGCATCACGGTCGCGCGCGGGTCATAGTTTTTATAAACACGGTGACCAAAGCCCATCAGGCGGAAGGAATCATTTTTATCTTTCGCGCGTTTCACGAATTCAGGAATGTGATCAACGCTGCTGATTTCTTCCAGCATTTTCAGTGCAGCTTCATTCGCGCCGCCGTGGGCCGGTCCCCACAGGGATGCGATACCCGCAGCAATACAGGCAAACGGGTTAGCGCCAGAAGAACCGGCGGTACGCACGGTGGAGGTCGAAGCATTTTGCTCGTGGTCAGCGTGCAGGATCAGGATACGATCCATGGCGCGTTCCAGAATCGGGTTCACTTTGTATTCTTCACACGGGGTGGAGAACATCATGTGCAGGAAGTTACCGGCATAAGACAGGTCGTTGCGCGGATACACAAACGGCTGGCCGATAGAATATTTGTAACACATGGCGGCAACGGTCGGCATTTTGGACAGCAGACGGTAAGCAGCGATTTCACGGTGACGTTCGTTTTCTACATCGATCGAGTCGTGATAAAACGCTGCCAGTGCGCCGGTGACACCACACAGAACAGCCATCGGGTGAGAGTCACGACGGAAGCCGTGGAACAGACGGGTGATTTGCTCATGCACCATCGTGTGACGGGTAACATTGGTTTTGAATTCATCATACTGTTTCTGAGTCGGCACTTCGCCGTTCAGCAGCAGGTAGCTCACTTCAAGGAAAGTGGACTCTTGTGCCAGCTGGTCAATCGGGAAACCACGGTGCAGCAGAACGCCTTCGTCACCATCGATATAGGTGATTTTGGACTCGCAGGATGCAGTAGAGGTGAAGCCGGGGTCATAAGTGAAAAGACCTTTGGAACCGAGGGTGCGGATATCCACTTCATCCTGGCCCAGTGTGCCGGACAGCACATTAAGTTCAATCGGGTCGTGACCTTGTAGGGTAAGTGTCGCTTTCTTATCAGCCATTTACAGTCTCCTTAGCGCCTTATTTTTAAAAATCAGTAACAACAGAAATGCCTGGAAGCGACGCCTTGTAAGGTCATTATTATTGTCAGCCTTAGCTCTGCGATCGAATGGGAAGGGAACGTAGAGCTGAGTCGAAGTGCAGTCTCAGACTGCTCTGTGACAAACAAGCGGCGTTTCATCGTTGTTAACGATTCGGTAAATCATTACTGTTCTGTCACTCAGTACCGGTGAAGAGTATGAGGATTTACACAATCACCACTTTTGCATAACTTGAGCCATCAGGGAAGACCCCGACTTGCGATTGTGTGATCCGCTGATTCTTCAGAAACTTTCACTATTTTGGTGCGTGAAGGCGAAGCCGGTATGTGCTCAGAATCACAGTCCTATTGGAATAGTTCTTTTGTAATAGAAATGTTGATCAAATGTCAAACCAGATAATTTATTTTGTGTCTTTTATGAAAAGTGAGAGATAACTCACTGTTTCGCAGAAATGTGAATAAAGCATTTGTAGGGCAATTGTAATAAGAATGTGATCAACCTATACTCCTACAAGGTCTCCGGACAATCCGAAGTAGGAGCACCCAGCATCATTTTCTTCGCCCTTCACGTTACGGCTACGAAAATACTTTATCGCGCCTTTTAAGCACACTGGATGTCGTCCTTTGAGCGCGAAAAATGATGAGCTTTTAGCTCAGCTTTCCAAAGTTATTGGTGTTGTGGGAAGGCGGCAAGCAAGCGAATCCTTATGAGCTGACACAGGTTAGTGATTAGGATGAGCGCGCAGCCAACGCACCCACAGCGACAAGAACAAAGGAAAGGGTGCTGTCTGACATACTGCTCCGGACCGGAGGGAAAATAATAAGAGCTGTGTGGGCAAAACCGTGAAAAAACAAAGACCTGTCAATCTGGATCTGCAAACGATCCGATTTCCTGTTACTGCGATAGCGTCCATCTTACACCGAGTCTCTGGCGTAATTACCTTCGTCGCCGTCGGTATCCTCCTCTGGCTGTTAGGCCTGTCTCTCTCTTCTCCTGAAGGGTTTGCACATGCTGCCGCCATCATGAATAGCTTGTTCGTAAAATTCATCTTTTGGGGAATACTCACTGCGCTGGCCTATCACGTTTGCGGTGGCGTCCGCCATTTGCTGATGGATTTTGGCTATATCGAAGAGAGTTTGGCTGCCGGTACCCGTTCTGCCCAGGTGGCAATCGGTCTGACCGTCGTGCTGTCAATTCTGGCTGGAGTCCTCGTATGGTAAGCAACGTTTCTGCGTTAGGGCGTAATGGTGTGCACGACTGGCTGTTACTGCGTGCTTCCGCAATTATCCTCACCTTGTACATCCTCTATATTCTGGGCTTTGTGGTTCTGGCTCAGGAACTGACATTTGATGTCTGGCATGGCTTCTTCTCTTCCTCCATCACCAAAGTATTCACACTGCTGGCGCTGCTCTCAATTCTGATACACGCGTGGATCGGCATGTGGCAGGTGTTAACGGACTATGTGAAATCGCTGGCTGTCCGACTGGTGCTGCAACTGGCTATTGTCGTGGTGTTAGTGGTTTACCTACTTTACGGAACAATTGTTGTTTGGGGAGCGTAGTAAATGAATCTGCCAGTCAGAGAGTTTGATGCTGTCGTTATCGGTGCGGGTGGCGCTGGTATGCGTGCGGCGTTACAAATTTCGCAAATGGGGCTGTCTTGTGCCCTGATTTCAAAAGTCTTCCCGACCCGCTCCCATACGGTGTCAGCGCAGGGCGGTATTACCGTTGCGCTGGGTAACACCCATGAGGATGACTGGGAATGGCATATGTATGACACCGTAAAAGGTTCCGACTATATCGGTGACCAGGACGCCATTGAATATATGTGTAAAACCGGGCCGGAAGCGATTCTGGAACTCGAACACATGGGGCTGCCTTTCTCCCGTCTGGACGATGGCCGTATTTATCAGCGTCCGTTTGGCGGGCAGTCGAAGAACTTCGGCGGCGAACAGGCGGCACGTACCGCCGCCGCAGCCGACCGTACCGGTCACGCCTTGTTGCATACGCTGTATCAGCAAAACCTGAAAAATGGCACCACAATTTTCTCAGAATGGTATTCGCTGGATTTAGTGAAAAACCAGGACGGCGCGATCGTCGGCTGTACCGCAATCTGTATTGAAACCGGTGAAGTGGTGTACTTCAAAGCCAAAGCGACCGTGCTGGCGACCGGTGGTGCAGGCCGTATTTACCAGTCCACCACCAACGCCCACATTAATACCGGCGACGGTGTCGGCATGGCGCTGCGTGCAGGTGTTCCGGTGCAGGATATGGAAATGTGGCAGTTCCACCCGACCGGTATCGCCGGCGCAGGCGTTCTGGTAACAGAAGGCTGTCGTGGTGAAGGCGGTTATCTGCTTAATAAAGACGGCGAGCGTTTCATGGAACGTTATGCGCCGAATGCCAAAGACCTGGCGGGTCGTGACGTGGTGGCGCGTTCCATCATGATCGAAATCCGCGAAGGCCGCGGCTGTGAAGGTCCGTGGGGCCCGCACGCCAAACTGAAACTCGACCATCTGGGTAAAGACGTTCTGGAATCCCGCCTGCCCGGCATCCTCGAACTGTCGCGTACCTTCGCACACGTCGATCCGGTGAAAGAGCCGATCCCGGTTATCCCGACCTGCCATTACATGATGGGCGGTATTCCGACCAAGGTGACCGGTCAGGCATTGCGTGTTAACGCACAGGGTCAGGACGAAGTGATCCCGGGTCTGTTCGCCGTGGGCGAGATTGCCTGCGTATCGGTACATGGCGCTAACCGCCTTGGCGGCAACTCGCTGCTGGACCTGGTGGTGTTTGGCCGTGCAGCGGGCATGCATTTGCAGGAATCTATTGCAGAGCAGGGTGACAGCCGTGATGCCTCTCAGGATGACATTGATGTCTCTCTGGAACGTCTGAACCGCTGGAATAACACCCGTTCAGGTGAAGATCCGGTGGCTATCCGTAAAGATCTGCAAGCGTGCATGCAGAACAACTTCTCGGTCTTCCGTGAAGGTGATGCGATGGCGAAAGGGCTGGAAGAACTGAAAGTGATCCGCGAGCGTCTGAAATCTGCCCGTCTGGATGATACGTCCTCAGAATTCAATACCCAGCGCGTTGAGTGCCTGGAACTGGATAATCTGATGGAAACCGCGTTCTCCACTGCCGTCTCTGCAAACTACCGCACCGAAAGCCGTGGCGCACACAGCCGTTTCGACTTCCCTGAGCGTGATGATGCGAACTGGTTGTGCCACACGCTGTATCAGCCGGAAACAGAAAGCATGACCCGCCGTGAGGTGAACATGCAGCCTAAGCTTCGCGCAGCGTTCCCGCCGAAAGCGCGTACATACTAGGGCAGAGCGGAGACAGATTATGAAAATTGAATTTTCGATTTATCGCTATAACCCGGACGTCGATGACGTGCCGTACATGAAAGATTATGTGCTGGAAGCCAAAGAAGGGCGCGACATGATGTTGCTCGACGCGCTGATTTTGCTGAAAGAGCAGGATCCGACGCTGGCTTTCCGCCGCTCATGCCGTGAAGGGGTTTGCGGGTCAGATGGCGTCAACATGAACGGTAAAAACGGTCTGGCGTGTATCACACCCGTCTCGACGCTGCGTAACGGCAACAAGAAAATTGTTATCCGTCCGTTACCAGGGTTACCGGTTGTCCGTGACCTTGTAGTAGACATGGGGCAATTCTATAAGCAGTATGAGAAGATTAAGCCTTACTTGTTGAATGATGGGAAAAATCCTCCGGCGCGTGAACATTTACAGATGCCGGATGATCGTGAAAAGCTGGACGGATTATACGAGTGTATTCTCTGCGCCTGCTGTTCGACGTCCTGTCCGTCTTTCTGGTGGAATCCGGACAAGTTTGTCGGCCCGGCGGGCCTTCTGGCCGCTTACCGTTTCCTGATCGACAGCCGCGATACCGAGACACAATCGCGCCTCGACGATCTGAACGATGCTTTCAGCGTATTCCGCTGCCACAGCATCATGAACTGTGTGAGTGTATGTCCGAAGGGGCTGAATCCGACCAAGGCTATCGGTCATATCAAATCGATGCTGCTACAACGCGGTGCCTGAGAAGATATGCCACGCCACAGCGGGAACTCAGGTTCCCGCTGTTATTTAGCCCAGGTGCGTTGCGCTTTCTTTAGTTACAAATGTTGCAACTGAGGCGTTGATAGCAAATAAGTAAATTTTTAATAACAAAATAGCAACAAGTGCAACAAAGTTGCGCCTTACAGGAGTAAGATAGCCGGGTCAAAATCAGGGTGTTAGAAAACATCTGAAAAGGCAGCACTAAAAAGCAGGGCAACTTCAAAAATCAGTCACGCGCATGGCGGATTTCTGAAGGTTCCTTGAAGAGCCAAATGCTCAACCAACGAACTGTTTTAGTAAGGAAAACCGTTTTACCGCGGTGTATCACGGTCAATATTATTAACCACGGCGAAAACTAAAGCTTCAAAGCTTAAGGGATCACGATGCAGAACGGCGCAATGAAGGCCTGGCTGGATTCCTCCTATCTGGCGGGTGCGAACCAGTCTTACATAGAACAACTCTATGAAGACTACTTAACCGATCCTGGTTCCGTTGACGATAGCTGGCGTTCGATTTTTAAACAGCTACCAACAGTGGGTGTGAAACCAGAGCAACTCCATTCTCAAACACGGGACTACTTCCGCCGCCTGGCGAAAGACGCGTCACGTTACAACTCCTCCATCAGCGATCCGCAAACGGATGCCAAGCAAGTCAAGGTGCTGCAGTTAATCAACGCCTTCCGCTTCCGTGGTCATCAGAACGCGAACCTTGATCCTCTTGGTCTGTGGAAACTGGACGACGTGCCCGATCTGGATCCGGCGTTCCACCATCTGACTGAAGCTGATTTCCAGGAAACCTTCAACGTCGGTTCTTTTGCCATTGGCAAGGAAACCATGCAGCTCGGCGAGCTGTATAAAGCCCTGAAGCAAACCTATTGCGGTTCCATTGGTGCAGAATATATGCACATCACCAACACCGAAGAGAAACGCTGGATCCAACAGCGTATCGAATCCGTGGCCGGTCGTGCGAGCTTCACCAATGATGAAAAGAAAACGTTCCTGAAAGAGCTGACCGCAGCAGAAGGTCTGGAGCGTTATCTGGGCGCGAAATTCCCGGGTGCAAAACGCTTTTCACTCGAAGGTGGCGATGCACTGGTGCCGATGCTTAAAGACATGATCCGTCATGCCGGCAAAAACGGAACCCGTGAAGTGGTGCTGGGTATGGCGCACCGTGGCCGTCTGAACGTACTGATCAACGTGCTGGGCAAAAAGCCGCAGGATTTGTTCGACGAATTCTCCGGCAAGCATAAAGAACATCTGGGTACCGGTGATGTGAAATACCACATGGGCTATTCGTCTGATGTGGAAACCGAAGGCGGTATGGTGCATCTGGCGCTGGCGTTTAACCCGTCGCACCTCGAAATCGTCAGCCCGGTGGTTATCGGTTCTGTTCGTGCCCGTCGTGATCGTCTGGACGAAGCGCGCAGCAACATGGTTCTGCCAATCACCATTCACGGTGATGCGGCGATTACCGGTCAGGGTGTGGTTCAGGAAACCCTGAACATGTCGCTGGCACGTGGTTATGAAGTGGGCGGCACCGTACGTATCGTCATCAATAACCAGGTGGGTTTCACCACCTCGAATCCGAAAGATGCGCGTTCTACCGATTACTGTACCGATATTGCGAAAATGGTGCAGGCACCGATTTTCCACGTCAATGCCGATGACCCTGAAGCGGTGGCTTTCGTAACCCGCCTGGCATTGGATTTCCGTAACACCTTTAAACGTGACGTCATGATCGATCTGGTTTGCTACCGTCGCCACGGCCATAACGAGGCCGACGAACCTAGCGCAACCCAGCCGCTGATGTACAACAAGATTAAGAAACACCCGACGCCACGCAAAATCTACGCTGATGTCCTGACTGAGCAAAACGTGGCCAGCCTCGAAGATGCCACGGAAATGGTCAACCTGTATCGTGATGCGCTGGATGCTGGTGAATGCGTAGTGGAAGAGTGGCGTCAGAATGACATGCACACTTTCACCTGGTCACCGTATCTGAACCATGAGTGGGATGAAGCTTACCCGAACAAGGTTGAGCTGAAACGTCTGCAGGAGCTGGCGCGTCGTGTCAGTCATGTGCCGGATGCGATTGAAATGCAGTCACGCGTGGCCAAGATTTATGCTGACCGTAACGAGATGGCAGAGGGCAATAAGAAATTCGACTGGGGTGGTGCAGAAAACCTGGCCTACGCGACGCTGGTCGATGAAGGTATTCCGATTCGTCTTTCCGGTGAAGATACCGGTCGCGGCACCTTCTTCCACCGCCATGCTGTGGTCCATAACCAGAAAAACGGTTCCGTGTACGTGCCGCTGGCTAATATTCATAACAGCCAGGGCGAGTTCAACGTCTGGGATTCCGTGCTTTCCGAAGAAGCGGTGCTGGCATTTGAATACGGTTATGCCACGGCTGAACCGCGCACCCTGACTATCTGGGAAGCGCAGTTCGGTGATTTCGCCAACGGTGCGCAGGTGGTTATTGACCAGTTCATCAGTTCCGGCGAGCAGAAATGGGGCCGCATGTGTGGTCTGGTGATGTTGTTGCCACACGGCTACGAAGGGCAGGGACCGGAGCACTCCTCCGCGCGCCTGGAACGTTATCTGCAACTTTGCGCTGAGCAAAATATGCAGGTCTGTATCCCGTCTACCCCGGCGCAGGTTTACCACATGATCCGTCGTCAGGCACTGCGCGGTATGCGCCGTCCGCTGATCGTGATGTCACCGAAGTCACTGTTGCGCCATCCTCTTGCGGTTTCTACGCTTGATGAGTTGGCTAACGGCAGCTTCCTGCCTGCGATTGGCGAAGTCGACGAACTGGATCCAAAACAGGTCAAGCGCGTGGTGATGTGCTCCGGTAAGGTTTATTACGACCTGCTGGAACAACGTCGCAAAAACGAGCAAACCGATGTGGCGATCGTCCGCATCGAGCAGCTTTACCCGTTCCCGCACAAGGCAATTCAGGAAGTGCTTGAGAAATTCTCACACGTTCATGATTTCGTCTGGTGCCAGGAAGAGCCATTGAACCAGGGCGCGTGGTATTGCAGCCAGCACAATTTCCGTGAAGTGATTCCTTTCGGGGCTTCTTTACGTTACGCAGGACGCCCGGCCTCTGCCTCTCCGGCAGTGGGCTACATGTCCGTTCACCAGAAGCAACAGCAAGATCTGGTTAACGATGCGCTGAACGTTAAATAACCGCGTTGGCGTCAGTTAACTATATGGAACATAAGAAGGATTGATAATGAGTAGCGTAGATATTCTGGTCCCTGACCTTCCTGAATCCGTTGCGGATGCGACGGTTGCCACCTGGCACAAAAAGCCGGGCGACAGTGTTGAGCGTGACGATGTACTGGTAGAAATTGAAACCGATAAAGTGGTTCTGGAAGTGCCGGCAAGTGAAGCCGGTATTCTGGACAGCATTATCGAAGACGAAGGTGCGACGGTCATTTCCCGTCAGATCCTGGCGCGTATTCGTCCGGGTAACAGCAGCGGCAAGCCAAGCACTGAGAAAAGCTCCGATAAAGAAGCGACTCCTGCGGCACGCCACACAGCAGCACTGGAAGAAGAGAACAACGACGCACTCAGCCCGGCTATCCGTCGTCTGATTGCTGAACATTCTCTGGATGCCAGCGCCATCAAAGGCAGCGGTGTCGGTGGTCGTCTGACCCGTGAAGATATTGAACAGCACCTGGCGAAGGCCAAGGATGCGAAGCCAGCCGCGGCACCTGCAGCGGCACCGGCTGCCACCAGCGCCGCACCGGCTCTGGGTTCACGTAGCGAAAAACGGGTACCGATGACCCGTCTGCGTAAACGTGTTGCTGAGCGTCTGCTTGAAGCCAAAAACAGCACGGCGATGCTGACCACCTTCAACGAAATCAATATGAAGCCCATCATGGATCTGCGTAAGCAGTACGGTGATGGTTTTGAAAAACGTCACGGTGTACGTCTGGGCTTCATGTCTTTCTATCTGAAAGCTGTGGTTGAAGCGCTGAAACGCTATCCGGAAGTGAATGCTTCTATTGATGGCGATGATGTGGTTTACCACAACTATTTTGATGTCAGCATTGCGGTATCCACGCCACGTGGTCTGGTCACACCGGTTCTGCGTGATGTCGATACGCTGGGCATGGCAGATATCGAGAAGCAAATCAAAGAACTGGCCATCAAAGGCCGTGACGGCAAGCTGAAAGTGGAAGAACTGACCGGCGGTAACTTTACCGTGACCAACGGCGGTGTCTTTGGTTCTCTGATGTCCACGCCGATCATCAACCCGCCGCAGAGCGCCATTCTGGGCATGCATGCCATTAAAGATCGCCCGATGGCAGTGAATGGTCAGGTGGTGATTTTGCCAATGATGTATCTGGCACTGTCATATGATCACCGTCTGGTGGATGGCCGCGAGTCTGTCGGTTTCCTGGTGACCATTAAAGAGATGCTGGAAGATCCGGCTCGTCTGCTGCTGGACGTCTAGTCCCGGCACAGCGAAAGATGAGAGATCGAAAAATCTGCGGCACAGTTCGCTGTGCCCTGATAAGCCTTCCTACTTACCGAATAAGAATGGATAGAACATCATGAATTTACACGAGTATCAGGCGAAACAGCTGTTCCTGCGCTACGGCCTGCCAGCACCAACGGGCTTCGCCTGTTCCACCCCGCGTGAAGCGGAAGAGGCTGCATCGAAAATCGGTGCCGGTCCGTGGGTGGTGAAATGTCAGGTTCATGCCGGTGGCCGCGGTAAAGCGGGCGGCGTGAAAGTGGTTAAAAGCAAAGAAGAAATCCGTGCTTTTGCTGAGCACTGGCTGGGCAAGCGTCTGGTGACTTACCAGACAGACGCCAGCGGTCAGCCGGTTAACCAGATCCTGGTTGAATCCGCCACTGATATTGATAAAGAACTGTATCTTGGCGCGGTAGTGGATCGCAGCTCCCGTCGCGTGGTGTTCATGGCGTCTACCGAAGGCGGCGTGGAAATCGAGAAAGTGGCGGAAGAAACCCCGCACCTGATCCACAAAGTGGCGCTTGATCCGCTGGCAGGTCCGCAGCCGTATCAGGGCCGCGAGCTGGCTTTCAAACTGGGTCTGAGCGGTAAGCAGGTTCAGCAGTTCACCAAGATCTTCATGGGGCTGGCGAACATTTTCCTTGAGCGCGATCTGGCGCTGATCGAAATCAACCCGCTGGTGGTGACTACCGCAGGTGACCTGATCTGCCTCGATGGCAAACTGGGTGCCGACGGCAACGCCTTGTTCCGTCAGCCGGAATTGCGTGAAATGCGTGATTACAGTCAGGAAGATGCCCGTGAGTCTCAGGCTGCGCAGTGGGAACTGAACTACGTTGCGCTCGACGGCAATATCGGTTGTATGGTGAACGGTGCCGGTCTGGCAATGGGCACCATGGATATCGTGAAACTGCACGGCGGCGAACCGGCTAACTTCCTCGATGTCGGCGGTGGCGCAACCAAAGAACGCGTGACCGAAGCCTTCAAAATCATCCTGTCCGATGAAAAAGTCAAAGCCGTCTTCGTAAACATCTTCGGCGGTATCGTACGTTGCGACCTGATCGCCGACGGTATCATCGGTGCGGTGGAAGAAGTGGGCGTCAGCGTGCCGGTTGTGGTGCGTCTTGAAGGTAACAATGCCGAGCTGGGTGCCAAAAAACTGGCAGACAGCGGTTTGAACATCATTGCAGCGACCAGCCTGACGAATGCGGCTCAACAAGTTGTCGCGGCAGTGGAGGGGAAATAATGTCGATTTTAATCAACAAGAACACCAAAGTTATCTGCCAGGGTTTCACCGGTAGCCAGGGGACTTTCCACTCCGAACAAGCCATCGCATACGGTACAAAAATGGTTGGCGGTGTAACACCGGGCAAAGGTGGCACCGAACATCTGGGTCTGCCTGTGTTCAACACCGTGCGTGAAGCGGTAGAAACCACCGGCGCAACGGCATCTGTGATTTATGTTCCGGCGCCGTTCTGCAAAGACTCCATTCTGGAAGCGCTGGATGCTGGCATTAAACTGATTATCTGTATCACTGAAGGCATTCCGACCCTGGATATGTTGGTGGTTAAAGTGAAACTGGATCAGAGCGATGCGGTGATGATCGGGCCAAACTGTCCGGGGGTGATCACGCCGGGTGAATGCAAAATCGGCATCATGCCGGGCCACATTCATCTGCCAGGTAAAGTGGGTATTGTTTCCCGCTCAGGCACGCTGACGTATGAAGCCGTTAAACAGACCACGGATTACGGTTACGGCCAGTCTACCTGTGTCGGTATCGGCGGTGACCCGATCCCTGGCTCTAACTTCATCGATATCCTGAAGTTGTTCCAGGAAGATCCGCAGACTGAAGTGATCGTCATGATCGGCGAAATCGGCGGTAACGCCGAAGAAGAAGCCGCAGCGTACATCAAAGCACACGTGACTAAACCGGTTGTGGGTTACATCGCAGGGGTTACTGCGCCTAAGGGCAAACGTATGGGCCATGCTGGCGCCATCATTGCCGGTGGTAAAGGCACTGCTGATGAGAAATTTGCAGCGCTGGAAGCCGCAGGTGTTAAAACCGTTCGCAGCCTGGCCGATATCGGCGAAGCCGTGAAATCACTGCTTCCGCAATAAGTATTACCCACCCGTATTGGTAAACCGCCGGTACGGGTTAAGTCAATTTTTATAAAAAAGATTCGACATGTTGGCCGCCTTCGGGTGGCCTTTTTTTATTTTAAGCTAAATAATTAACATTCGCCGAATTAAGCTATATTCATTAACACAGCACGATAAGTTCATGGGTAATAAAAGGTTAATAATTGGATTTTAGAAGGTAGCAAATTAGATATTTTCAACAACCATAAAAGCACAATTAATTAACATTGAAACCATCATTAAATCTCATTGAAACCAAAAGTTAACATTTTGAAATATTTTTTTAGAAATTGATGGGGAGCTTATAGAAATAAACAAGGAGATAGGCTTAAATTGCGGCAGATCAATTACAGGGTTTTCCACTGTTTTGTTCTTAAATTGACCTGTACACGGAAATCCGCTTAAGGTCACTAAAAAACCTATTTAATGTGTGGGATTACTGGCGTAACATAATGGTCCTGTAACATCCGTTTTTTGTATGATTATTTTTCCCCGTGATTTTGCCCGTTCATCAGCCTGTTCCAGGCCCGCTGCTCGTGCTTTTTCCGGACTCAGAATGTCTGGTCGATGGCTTTACTCAACCGGGTACTGACATTTTTTCTACATACATTTAAATATTGGTAGTCATGAGGCGTTCCGGCACACGGTTCGTCAAAGATCACAATTTGTGGTCTTCCTCCGAGGAGCAAGGGGTCAAGATGTTTGATATCGTTGAACTGTCGCGTTTACAGTTTGCTTTAACAGCCATGTATCATTTCCTATTTGTCCCATTAACGCTAGGTATGGCGTTTTTGTTGGCAATTATGGAAACGGTTTATGTCCTTTCCGGCAAACAAATCTATAAAGATATGACCAAATTCTGGGGCAAACTCTTTGCAATTAACTTTGCACTGGGCGTTGCCACCGGTTTAACCATGGAATTCCAGTTCGGGACTAACTGGTCATATTTCTCACATTACGTGGGTGATATCTTCGGTGCGCCGCTGGCGATTGAAGGTTTAATGGCATTTTTCCTGGAATCCACTTTAGTGGGCCTGTTCTTCTTCGGATGGGACCGTCTTACTAAAGTTCAGCATATGACTGTGACCTGGTTTGTTGCCCTTGGCTCAAACTTGTCAGCCTTGTGGATCCTGGTGGCGAATGGCTGGATGCAAAACCCGATTGCATCGACTTTCAACTACGAAACCATGCGTATGGAAATGGTCAGCTTCTCCGAGCTGGTGCTGAACCCGGTTGCGCAGGTTAAATTCGTTCACACCGTAGCGTCTGGTTATGTGACTGGCGCGATGTTCATTCTGGCTATCAGCTCTTACTACCTGTTGAAAGGTCGCGATGTCGGTTTCGCGAAGCGTTCATTTGCTATCGCAGCAAGCTTCGGTCTGGCTGCCGTGCTTTCCGTTATCGTACTGGGTGATGAATCCGGTTATGAAATGGGTGACGTACAAAAAACGAAACTGGCTGCTATCGAAGCAGAGTGGGATACCCAACCTGCACCGGCAAGTTTCACGCTGTTCGGCATGCCGAATCAGGACAAAATGGAAAATGAATATTCTGTTCAGATCCCTTACCTGCTCGGCCTGATTGCCACACGTTCTGTTGATACGCCGGTCACCGGTCTGAAAGACCTGATGGCGCAACACGAAGTGCGTATCCGTAACGGTATGAAAGCCTACACCCTACTGGAAGAACTGCGTTCGGGCAACACTGACCCGAAAGTGCGCAGCGATTTCGAAAGCACCAAGCAGGATCTGGGCTACGGTATGTTGCTCAAACGCTATACCGACAACCCGGCGGCGGCGACTGACGCACAGATTCAGAAAGCGACCAAAGATTCTATCCCGCGCGTTCTGCCACTGTATTTTGCATTCCGTATCATGGTTGCCTGCGGCATCCTGATGTTCGTACTGATTGCGCTGTCCTTCTATACCGTCTTACGTGGCAAAATTGGCCAGAAACGCTGGTTACACCGCGCGGTATTCATCGGCCTGCCGTTGCCGTGGATTGCTGTCGAGGCAGGCTGGTTCGTGGCTGAATATGGCCGCCAGCCTTGGGCGATTGGTGAAGTCTTACCCACTGCGATCGCACATTCTTCACTGACTGTGGGTGATGTACTGACCTCGATGATCCTTATCTGCGGTCTCTACACCCTGTTCCTGGTCGCTGAAATGTTCCTGATGTTCAAATATGCGCGCCTCGGGCCAAGCAGCCTGAAAACCGGCCGTTATCATTATGAACAACCTTCAGCGCCACTTGAGCAAGCTCGGTAATAGGGAGTCCACTTATGTTTGATTATGAAGTTTTACGGTTCATCTGGTGGGTGCTGATTGGCGTGCTGTTTATCGGCTTCGCAGTGACCGATGGATTTGACATGGGCGTTGGTATCCTGGTGCGCATTATCGGTAAAACCGATACGGACCGCCGTGTGATGATCAATGCCATTGCCCCGCACTGGGACGGTAACCAGGTCTGGCTGATCACCGCCGGTGGTGCACTGTTCGCGGCCTGGCCTATGGTGTATGCAGCCGCATTCTCCGGCTTTTATGCGGCGATGGTACTTGTGCTGTGTGCCTTGTTCTTCCGTCCGCTGGGCTTTGACTATCGTTCGAAACTGGAAAGCGCACGCTGGCGTGGCATGTGGGACTGGGGCATTTTCATCGGCAGCTTCGTGCCGGCTCTGGTCTTTGGTGTAGCCTTCGGTAACCTTCTGTTAGGCGTACCATTCCATATCGACGGCGACCTGCGTCTGTTCTACACCGGTAATCTGCTGGGCTTGCTGAACCCGTACGGCATTCTGGCCGGTCTGGTCAGCCTGACCATGCTGATCACTCAGGGGGCCACCTATCTGCAAATGCGTACTGTGGGTGAACTGCACCTGCGTACCCGTGCCGCGTCGCAGATTTCTGCGCTGGTGATGATGGTGTGCTTCCTGCTGGCAGGCATCTGGTTAGTGAAAGGGATTGATGGTTTCACCGTGACATCCGTTATGGATCACGCAGGTCCGTCTAACCCGCTGCGCAAAACCGTGTCTCATGAAGCGGGTGCATGGCTGGCTAACTTCAACAAGACACCCGGTTTGTGGGCGATTCCTGCATTGGGTGTGATTTTGCCGTTGCTGACCATTTTGTTCTCACGCATGAATAAAGCGGCGCTGGCATTCATCAGTAACTCACTGACTATCGCCTGTGTAATCCTGACTGCGGGTATCACTATGTTCCCGTTCGTGATGCCGTCAATTACTGAGCCGAATGCCAGCCTGACCATGTGGGATGCCACATCCACACTGTTGACGCTCAGAGTGATGACCGTTGTCGCGTGCATCTTTGTGCCAATCATCCTGATTTACACCTCATGGGCGTATTACAAGATGTTCGGGCGCCTCGATAAACATTACATCGAGAACAACAAGCATTCGTTGTATTAAGGAGAACACCATGTGGTATTTTGCCTGGATCCTCGGCACCTTACTGGCTTGCTCATTCGGTATCATTACCGCGCTGGCGTTTGAACACAGCGAAGCCAATAAAGCGGCTAAAGAAGAGAAGTAATAATGAGTGTGATCGCGGATAAACTTTACGCTGTCACAGACAAGGGCCCGTTAAGGGCCCTTTCGCTTGTGATGTCACTGGTGCTGGCCGGCTGCGTTTTTTGGAAACCCGGTATGTTTGCCTCGTCAACCAGTCAGCTGGAAGTCTGGCACGGGGTCATTTTGATATGGGCCGTTTGCAGTGGTGTTATCCATGGCCTGGGTTTTCGCCCGCATAAATCAATCTGGAAAGCTTTCTTCTCGCCATTGCTGGCGATGATTGCGTTAGCTGCAGGACTTTATTACTTTTTCAGTTGATTTTTTGCGTAAAAAAAAGACAAATTTACAGTAATTTTCTTATGGGCCGCTCTGGCCCATAATTATTTTCATTCCATCAATCCTACCCATTCCCAACCCCAATTCTCTTGCGTATAGTAGTGCCGTCAAATTGCATTACGGGATGTACAGTGAGTAATTCGTTGTTCCGATGGCCGGTTCGTGTCTACTTTGAGGACACAGACGCGGGAGGTGTGGTCTACCATGCCCGATACGTCGCCTTTTATGAAAGGGCTCGCACAGAGATGTTGCGCCAACGCAATTTTCACCAGCAGCAGTTGCTGGGTGAACACGTCGCTTTTGCTGTCCGCCGCATGACGGTCGAATACTTTGCACCAGCTCGCCTAGATGACCTGCTGGATGTCCAGAGTGAGATTACGTCCATTCGCGGAGCTTCTCTTACTTTTGCACAACGAATTCTTGATTCGCATGGAAACCTTCTGAGTTCTGCAGAAGTGTTGATCGCATGCATTGATCCACACCAAATGAAGCCCCGAGCGCTTCCTAAGTCTATTGTCGCGGAGTTTAAGCAGTGACTGACATGAACATTCTTGATTTATTTTTGAAGGCCAGCATCCTGGTTAAGCTGATTATGCTTGTCCTGGTGTGCTTCTCTATCGCGTCCTGGGCGATCATCATTCAACGCACCAAGGTGCTGAATGCCGCCACCCGCGAAGCAGAAGCGTTCGAAGATAAATTCTGGTCCGGTATTGAGCTTTCCCGTCTGTATCAGGAAAGCCAGGGCCGCCGCGAAACCCTGAGCGGGGCAGAGCAAATCTTCCATTCCGGTTTTAAAGAGTTCGCGCGTCTTCATCGTGCCAACAGCCATGCGCCGGAAGCCGTGATTGAAGGTTCTTCACGTGCGATGCGTATTTCTTTTAACCGTGAACTCGAATCACTGGAAACACATATTCCGTTCCTGGGCACCGTGGGTTCTATCAGCCCGTATATCGGTCTGTTCGGTACCGTCTGGGGGATCATGCACGCCTTTATCGGTTTAGGTTCTGTGAAACAGGCAACCTTGCAAATGGTCGCCCCGGGTATCGCAGAAGCACTGATCGCCACTGCGATTGGTCTGTTTGCCGCTATCCCTGCTGTTATGGCGTACAACCGCCTGAACCAGCGTGTGAACAAGCTTGAGCAAAACTACGATAACTTCATGGAAGAATTCACGGCTATCCTGCACCGTCAGGCTTTCTCTCGCGAAACCAGCAGTAACTAAAGGGGGAGAGTATGGCTCGTTCACGAGGTCGTCGTAACCGCCGCGAAGGTAAGTCGGAGATCAACATCGTTCCGTTGCTGGACGTATTGCTGGTTCTGTTGCTGATTTTTATGGCAACAGCACCCATCATTACCCAGAGTGTGGAAGTCGATTTGCCTGACGCAACGGATTCTAAAACGGTGTCCAGCGATGATAATCCGCCCGTGATTGTTGAAGTCTCCGGCGTGGGTCAGTACACCATTGTGGTGGATCATCAGCGTATGGAACAATTGCCTGAACAACAGGTTATCGCAGAAGCGACCAGCCGTATTCAGGCCAATCCGAAGACGGTATTCCTGATCGGCGGTGCAAAAGACGTGCCTTATGATGAAATCATCAAGGCGCTGAATATGCTGCATCAGGCTGGCGTGAAATCTGTCGGATTGATGACACAACCTATCTGAGGATAGGTAATTTGTAACACTTATTTGAAACCCGGCATTCTCTGGCTTGTTAAAAGTATGACAGGCAATACAGGAACCCGGGTTTTTAGTAATCCTGTCTTGGGAAATCTATTTTGGTAAAGGCAACTGCAACTGAACAAAACGATAAGCTCAAACGCGCCGTTATTGTTTCGGTCGTTCTGCATATCATCATTATAGCCCTGTTGATTTGGGGATCGCTGGACGAAGATACCAGCATGAGTGGCGGCGGTGGGGGTAGCGATATCTCTGCCGTAATGGTTGATCCCAGTGCCGTGGTCGATCAGTACAATCGTCAGCAACAGCAACAGGCTGATTCCCAACGCGCTGCCGCCGCGCGTCAGAAAAAATCAGAACAACAGGCTGAAGAGCTGCAACAGAAACAGGCCGCAGAACAGCAACGCCTGAAAGAACTTGAGAAAGAGCGTCTGCAAGCGCAGGAAAGTGCGAAGCAGCAGGCTCAGGAACAGGCCCAGCAGCAAAAGCAGGCTGAACAAGCTGCCGAGCAGGCGAAAGAACAGCAAAAACAGGCTGAAGCTGCCGCAGCACAGGCGAAGGCTGAAGCGGCAAAAGCAGCCGCTCAGGCGAAAGCAGATGCCGCGAAAGAAGCGGCTAAAGCACAAGCTGACGCGCAGAAAAAAGCGGCTGCGGATGCTAAAAAACAAGCAGAGGCTGAAGCCGCCGCCGCGGCTGCCGCTGCGAAGAAACAAGCCGAAGCGGATGCTAAGAAAGAAGCGGCCGCAGAAGCCAAAAAACAGGCTGCTGCTGAAGCGAAGGCTCAGGCCGCTGCCGATGCTAAAGCACAAGCTGAGGCTGATGCCAAAGCCGCCGCCGATGCAAAAGCTGCTGCTGCCGCAGAGAAAAAAGCGGAAGCTGCCGCGGCTGCCAAGAAAGCTGCAGCCGATAAAAAAGCTGCCGCTGCCGCCGCTGCCAAAGAAGCCGCTGATGCGAATAACTTATTTGATGGCCTGGCCGACTCTAAAAATGCGCCGAAAGGGGCAACCGGGGGCGGTGCTTCTGCTCCTGCAGGGAAGGGAACTCAGAAAAAGGCGGGCGCATCCGGGGCGGATATTGCGAACTATGGTAGCCAGATTAAAGCTGCCATCGAGAGCAGATTCTATGACGCATCATCTTATGCAGGCAAAACCTGTTCGTTGCGCGTTAAAATGAATCCGGATGGCTCGCTGATCAGTGTGTCGGCTGAAGGTGGAGATCCTGCACTGTGTCAGGCTGCGCTTGCCGCAGCACGACAGGCGAAGTTCCCAAAACCGCCTTCTGAAGCAGTCTATGAAGTGTTTAAAAATGCTCCGATAGATTTTAAACCGTAGAAAGAAGAAAATAATTCCTTTTCAGATTTTTACGATAGATTGCAGGGTGTAATTCTAGTTTTGTGTGCGTTGGTTTGTTAAAATTCTGCTAAATTATCGCGGGCAGATACGTCCAGATAAGGGAGATACAATGAAGCAGGCATTTCGAGTAGCGTTCGGCCTTTTGATGATGTGGGCATCTGTGGTTCATGCAGAAGTTCGCATTGAAATTACCCAAGGGGTAGATACAGCTCGTCCGATTGGCGTTGTGCCATTCAAATGGGCTGGCCCGGGTACACCACCTGAAGATGTGGGTGGTATTGTTGCTGCTGACTTACGTAACAGCGGCAAATTTAATCCTATTGATGCATCACGTATGCCTCAGCAGCCAACCTCCGCCGCAGAAGTTACACCTGCTGCCTGGACCGCGCTGGGTATTGATGCTGTTGTTATCGGTCAGGTTCAGCCTGCCGCCGATGGCAGCTATGTGGTGTCTTACCAACTGGTGGATACCTCTGGCGCACCGGGTACCGTGCTGGCACAAAACCAGTACAAAGTGACCAAACAATGGCTGCGTTATTCCGCGCATACCGCCAGCGACGAAGTATTTGAAAAGCTGACCGGCATTAAAGGTGCATTCCGTACCCGTATTGCTTACATCGTGCAGACCAACGGCGGTAAATTCCCGTATGAGCTGCGTGTAGCCGATTACGACGGTTATAACCAGTTCGTGGTTCACCGTTCACCAGAGCCACTGATGTCTCCTGCCTGGTCTCCTGACGGCAGCAAACTGGCTTACGTGACATTTGAAAGCGGTCGTTCAGCATTGGTGGTACAGACGCTGGCAAACGGTGCAATCAAACAGATTGCTTCTTTCCCTCGTCACAACGGCGCACCTGCTTTCTCGCCTGATGGCAGTAAACTGGCCTTTGCGCTGTCTAAAGACGGCAGCCTGAATCTGTATGTAATGAATCTGTCTTCTGGTCAGATTAGCCAGGTGACAAACGGACGTAGCAACAATACTGAACCAACCTGGTTCCCGGACAGCCAGAATCTGGCGTTCACGTCGGATCAGGGCGGTCGTCCGCAGGTTTATAAAGTGAACATTAATGGCGGTGCGCCTCAGCGTCTGACCTGGGAAGGCTCGCAGAATCAGGACTCTGACGTCAGTACAGATGGCAAGTTCCTGGTTATGGTGAGCAGCGCCAGCGGTACACAGCACATCGCTAAACTGGATCTGGCAACGGGAGCCGTTCAAACATTGACGGACACGTTCCTGGATGAAACGCCTAGCCTCGCACCAAATGGCACCATGGTAATTTACAGCTCCTCTCAGGGACTGGGTTCCGTATTGCAGTTGGTATCGACTGATGGGCGCTTCAAAGCGCGTCTTCCGGCAACTGATGGACAGGTCAAATTTCCTGCCTGGTCGCCGTATCTGTAATGCATAGAATACTATGTATGGCAAAAAATTATAAAAGGATCGAATAGATGCAACTGAACAAAGTGCTGAAAGGGCTGATGCTGGCGTTGCCTGTACTGGCAGTAGCTGCTTGTAGTTCTCACAAGAACGCAGACAACGACCAATCTAATGGTATGGGTCTGAACTCTGGCGCAGGCACTGAAAACGCTAACATGTCTTCAGAAGAGCAAGCTCGTCTGCAGATGCAAGAACTGCAGAAAAACAACATCGTTTACTTTGGCCTGGACAAATACGATGTGTCTTCTGAATTCGCTCAGATGTTGGACGCGCACGCAGCTTTCCTGCGTAGCAACCCGTCTTACAAAGTGACTGTAGAAGGTCATGCTGACGAACGTGGTACGCCAGAGTACAACATCGCCCTGGGCGAACGTCGTGCTACTGCTGTTAAAATGTACCTGCAAGGCAAAGGCGTTTCTGCTGACCAAATCTCTATCGTTTCTTACGGTAAAGAAAAACCAGCTGTACTGGGCCATGACGAAGCGGCATACGCTAAAAACCGTCGTGCCGTACTGGTATACTAAGAGAATAGTATGAGCAGTAACTTCAGAACTCACCTGTTGAGTCTGTCGTTACTGGTTGGCGTAGCGGTCCCATGGGCCGCTACTGCCCAAGCGCCAATCAGTAATGTCGGCTCAGGCTCGATTGAAGATCGGGTCACCTCTCTGGAGCGTATTTCTAACGCTCACAGCCAGCTATTAACTCAACTCCAGCAACAACTTTCTGATACCCAACGTGATATGGATACTCTTCGTGGTCAAATCCAGGAGAATCAATATCAGCTGAGTCAGCTTGGTGATCGCCAGAAGCAGATTTTTAATCAACTCGACAGCTTAAGCCAGGGTTCTGCCGGGGCCGCCAGCACGGGTGCTGCTGCAGCCACAGGTGACGCTGCAGGGTCTTCTGCCACAACACCTGACGCGGGTGCTGCACAAGCTCCTGCAAGTACCGGTGACGTGAACAGCGATTACAATGCTGCGGTTTCACTGGCGCTGGAAAAGAAACAATATGATGAAGCCATTGCGGCTTTTCAGAGTTTCGTAAAAAAATATCCTGATTCAACTTATCAGCCAAACGCCAATTACTGGCTCGGTCAGTTGTATTACAACAAGGGTAAAAAAGACGATGCTGCTTATTATTTTGCAGTTGTGGTCAAAAACTATCCTAAGTCTCCAAAAAGTTCTGACGCAATGTTCAAGGTTGGGGTCATCATGCAGGAGAAAGGTCAGGCTGATAAAGCCAAAGCCGTCTTCGCACAGGTCGTGAAACAGTACCCAAATACCGATGCGGCAAAACAAGCTCAAAAACGCTTATCTGCAAAGTAGTGACTCGTTCAGGCCCGGAAAATGTACATATCGTGCATTTTCTGGGCTTGAGTGTGTGAAACACCATCAGTTAGCACTCTTTCTGAAAATTAAAGTTGCACTGAAAAGTTAAATAAGTAATATATGCCGCCGTTGCCCAGACAACTCCAAACGGCTAACGCTGTCAGAGATTTAGGCAATTTGCAGCAGGTTTAGATGGGCCGTTAGCTCAGTTGGTAGAGCAGTTGACTTTTAATCAATTGGTCGCTGGTTCGAATCCAGCACGGCCCACCACTGTTAAAGTGGAAAATGCAATAAAGCAGTGCAGGATGAGAACCACTGGTTCGAGCCGAGCGAAGCGAGACGACAACGCGTAAGCGTTGCCCGCAGGGCGAGGTGAAACCGAGTCAATCCAGCACGGCCCACCACTGTTAAAGTGGAAAATGCAATAAAGCAGTGCAGGACGACAACGCGCAGGCGTTGCCCGTATGGCGAGGTGAAACCGAGTCAATCCAGCACGGCCAGGTCATCTAAACAAACTGTAGTGCCTTGCACACCAACTGCAAGACACGCTGGCTGTAAGAAGTATTCAGGAAGGGCCGTTAGCTCAGTTGGTAGAGCAGTTGACTTTTAATCAATTGGTCGCTGGTTCGAATCCAGCACGGCCCACCACTTTTAAAGTGGAAAATGTAGTGAAGCAGTGCAGGACGACAACGCGCAGGCGTTGCCCGCAGGGCGAGGTGAAACCGAGTCAATCCAGCACGGCCCACCACTTTTAGGTGGAACCTACTGAATATTTTGAAAGCCAGAAGTAAGTAGTAAAAAGCATTTAGATGGGCCGTTAGCTCAGTTGGTAGAGCAGTTGACTTTTAATCAATTGGTCGCTGGTTCGAATCCAGCACGGCCCACCACTGTTAAAGTGAAAAATGCAATAAAGCAGTGCAGGATGAGAACCACTGGTTCGAGCCGAGCGAAGCGAGACGACAACGCGTAAGCGTTGCCCGCAGGGCGAGGTGAAACCGGGTCAATCCAGCACGGCCCACCACTTTTTGTGAAGTCATCTACATTGCAGAATTCAGAGAAAAGCGCCTTTTGGCGCTTTTTTCGCATCTGACCCTCAAAACTTCCTCCTGGCAGATAAATTTTTTCTGCTGACTTTACTTAAAATCTCTCTGATTTTAAGTGCAGTAAACATTTTAAGCCCTGCGTCTATTATATGGACGACTTTCCCTATTTTTTGCGGTATTTTGTTTAGCATACAAAACTAATGATTCCGGGATGGGATCATGGTGGCTTTTGGCTATCCGGGCAAATTGTCTGACTGAATGAGATGACGAGTATGAGCGAAACATTGGATCTGAATGCGGCGGTTTATCCTTTCCCACCGAAACCCGCCGTGCTGACCGCAGATGAAAAGACCTTCTACAAAGAGAAGATCAGAAAACTGCTCAGGGAACGTGATGCGGTGATGGTGGCGCATTATTACACTGATCCTGAAATTCAGGCGCTTGCCGAAGAAACCGGCGGCATTGTCGCCGACTCTCTGGAAATGGCGCGCTTTGGCAGCCAGCATCCAGCTTCCACGTTGCTCGTCGCCGGTGTACGCTTCATGGGAGAAACGGCTAAAATCCTCAGCCCGGAAAAAACTGTGCTGATGCCAACACTCAATGCTGAATGTTCTTTGGATCTGGGCTGTCCTGAACAGGCTTTCTCAGATTTCTGCGACCAGCACCCCGACCGCACAGTAGTGGTCTACGCTAATACCTCAGCAGCAGTAAAAGCCAGAGCAGACTGGGTTGTTACCTCAAGCATTGCGGTTGAGCTGATTGAACATCTTGACAGTCTGGGCGAAAAAATAATCTGGGCACCGGACCGTCACCTCGGAAATTACGTCCGTAAGCAGACGGGGGCAGATGTATTGTGCTGGCAGGGCGCCTGTATCGTCCATGACGAGTTTAAAACGCAGGCCCTGACCCGAATGAAAGGTCTATACCCGAACGCCGCTGTTCTGGTGCACCCTGAGTCTCCTCAGGCGATCGTTGATATGGCTGATGCGGTCGGTTCTACCAGTCAGCTCATTCTGGCGGCAAAAACATTGCCCCAGCAGCAACTTATCGTCGCCACGGACCGCGGTATTTTTTACAAAATGCAACAGGCGTGCCCGGACAAAGAATTGTTTGAGGCGCCGACGGCAGGTGAGGGTGCAAGTTGTCGTACCTGCGCGCATTGCCCGTGGATGGCGATGAACGGTCTGAAAGCGATTGCCCAGGGGCTGGAACACGGTGGCACGGAACATGCTATCGAGATAGACGAGGCGCTGCGTGTAAAATCTCTGATCCCGCTCAACCGCATGCTGGATTTTGCCGCCCAACTGAGATTAAGAACACAGGCTAAAGCGTTGTAAGCATTTTCATGGCTGATAATGATTTATGAGCATCAATAAAAGGAAAGGATGAGATGATGGATTTTTTCAGTACCAGTAACATTCTGGTTCATATTCCGCTTGGAAAGGGGGGATATGACCTGTCGTGGATTGAAGCTGTAGGCACCATTTTTGGGTTGCTCTGCATCTGGTACGCCAGTAAAGAAAAGCTGATCAACTATCCTTTCGGTCTGATCAACGTCACGTTGTTTGCGATCATCTTCTTCCAGATCCAGCTTTACGCCAGCCTGTTGCTGCAAATCTTCTTCTTTGCCGCCAATATCTACGGCTGGTATGCCTGGAGCCGCCAGACAGCGGACCAGGAAGCACAATTGCAGATCCGCTGGTTGCCACGTGGCAAAGCGCTGATATGGGGCGTTGTATGTGTCGCAGGCATTCTGCTGATGACCTTTAACATCGACCGCGTTTTTGCCGCCCTGACGCTGTTGGCGGTAAACCTGATGCAGGCGCTGGGGCTCAATGTGCAGGTGCCTGAACTGCAACCTGATGCCTTCCCGTTCTGGGATTCATCAATGATGGTGCTGTCGATTGTGGCAATGTTGCTGATGACCCGAAAGTATGTTGAAAACTGGCTGCTGTGGGTCATCATTGATGTCATCAGCGTCGCGATTTTTGCTTATCAGGGCGTTTATGCGATGGCACTCGAATATGTGCTTCTGACCTTGATTGCGCTGAACGGTTCGTGGCTGTGGATCAAAAGTGCAAAGCAAAACGGTTCACGGCCTTTGCAACCGGCCTGATTTCATCTTCCTGGAAAAACGCCTCTATCACAGAGGCGTTTTATTCTCGGGTTCTTCTCTGAGGATCAGTGATGATGATGTGCATGGCTATGGCCATGATGATCATGCCCGGCACGGGTTAACGGCATTTCATTCATCTCACAATCCGGAGTTTCACACTGGCCATATTCCATTTGTATCGTGGCATGGCCGATGCGGCATTTCTCCAGCAAATGATGCTGAATGCGGTAAAGCAGTGCGTCGTGATCGTGCGGTGGAACCACGTGTACATGCACGGTCATCAGCCGCTGTTCACCAATTTGCCAGACGTGAACGTGATGCACGTTGCGCACTTCCGGGATACTCAGTGACAAATCCCGTCGCAGTTTATCGATATCGATCTCTTCCGGTGTGCCTTCCAGTAATTCATGAAAACTTTCCCGCAGCAACCGCCAGGCATTATTTAACACCAGGCAGGAAACCAGCACTGATAAAAGCGGATCCACAGGCGTCCAGCCGGTATACATGATGATGAGCGCCGCAGCGACCGCTCCAATCGATCCCAGCAAGTCACCCAAAACGTGCAGCGCGGCGGCACGCACATTGATGTTGGCCTTTTCCTGCCCCTGATGCAGCAGCCAGAAGGCCAGAATATTGGCGAACAGACCAGCAATGGCGATCACCAGCATAGTGGTGCCCATTACGGGCTGCGGATTAAAGAACCGGGCGATGGCTTCCCAGACAATCAGAACGACAATCACCAGCAGCGCAGCGGCATTCACGAAGGCCGCCATGGTGGTCAGGCGCAAATAGCCAAAAGTATGACGGCTGTTAGGCTTGCGTTTCGCAAAACGTACGGCAAGCAAGGCAACAAGTAACGCGGCTGCGTCAGTCAGCATGTGCCCGGCATCGGCCAGAAGCGCCAGAGAGCCAGAGACCAGCCCGCCAATCACTTCGGCTACCATAAAAATTACAGTAACAAGGAAAGCCAGCAACAAACGGCGGCTATTTTTATCCTGTGGCAACAGGGAAGAAGGCATAGTTATATTCACAAAAATGATGAACCGAGACAATCACAATAGCGTAAACCTAAGGTGTTGCAAGAAGGGGAATTCAGGGAAGCAGGAGGAAGCAAAGTCCCTCCTGTATGAGCAGGTGAGCAAACGTGACGGAATTAGTTACCGGTTGCTTTTGAAGAAGGTGTATCCGGGGTCTGATTCGGACAACGTCCATCTTTGCACATCGTTTTCTTATGCTCTTTATCTTTACTCATGTGATGGGTGGTGCCATCCGTTTGAGTAGTCGTTTCATTCACGGGTTTATTGGTCGTGTTAATCTGATCATTGTTCACGCTTTTTGGCGCAATTTTCTGTACCGAACCCGGCGAGCCGGACTGATTAGCCTGACCATTGTTGTCGCTTGCCGAGGACTCGCCGGCAGCGTAAGCAGCACCGGTGGTCAGTGCCATGGTTGTGGTCAGTAACATGATTGCGAGCTTTTTCATAATGTCATCTCCATTTTTTCGAGAAAGGTCCGTAGTCGTTTTTCATGTGTCTGGTAAAAGCCTAGCTAAAGAAATTATGTCCTAAATCAAAATGAGACTAATCGTAAGTGTAAAAGCAGGTTTACACCGGGATTCAATACGGCTAGATTGAACGCGGTCAGCGTTTCGCTTTGTCTCTTATGAACACCCGAATGGAACAGTTATGAATTATCAAAACGACGATTTACGCATTAAAGAAATCAAAGAACTTTTACCTCCGGTTGCCCTGCTCGAAAAATTTCCTGCCACTGACAAAGCGGCCAAAACAGTTTCTCAGGCCCGTAATGCGATCCATAAGATACTGAAAGGAAACGATGACCGTTTGCTGGTCGTCATTGGCCCTTGCTCGATCAATGATCCGAAAGCCGCGAAAGAATACGCCACCCGCCTGCTGACAATGCGTGAAGAATTGCAAGGCGAACTGGAAGTGGTGATGCGTGTTTATTTCGAAAAACCACGTACTACAGTGGGCTGGAAAGGGCTGATTAACGACCCGCATATGAATAACAGCTATCAGATTAACGAGGGTTTGCGCATTGCCCGCAAACTGTTACTGGATATTAACGACACGGGTTTACCGGCCGCTGGCGAATTCCTGGATATGATCACGCCACAATATCTGGCGGATTTGATGAGCTGGGGGGCTATCGGCGCACGTACCACTGAATCTCAGGTTCACCGCGAGTTATCTTCCGGTTTATCCTGCCCGGTCGGTTTCAAAAACGGCACAGATGGCACCATTAAAGTGGCGATCGACGCCATCAATGCGGCTGGCGCACCGCACTGTTTCCTGTCTGTCACCAAATGGGGTCATTCGGCTATTGTTAATACCAGCGGGAATAATGACTGCCATATCATTCTGCGCGGCGGCAAAAAACCAAACTACAGCGCCCAGGATGTGCAGGAAGTGAAAGAAGGCCTGAAAAAAGGCGGCCTGCCAGCGGGTATCATGATCGACTTCAGCCACGCTAACAGCAGTAAGCAATTCAAAAAACAAATGGAAGTGTGTGAAGACGTCTGTGGTCAGATTGCCGGCGGTGAGCAGTCGGTGATGGGCGTGATGGTAGAAAGCCATCTGGTGGAAGGGAATCAGAGCCTCGACAGCGGCGAGCCTCTGGTTTATGGTCAGAGCGTGACCGATGCCTGTATAGGCTGGGAAGACACCGAAGTGCTGCTGCGCAGCCTGGCGGGCGCGGTCAAAGCTCGCCGCGGTTAATGTCACCTGCTGGAATACTTGTCTGAGCCCTGCTTTTAGCGGGGCTTTTTATTGCCTGAATATCCCCTACAATTCGCAGCGCATCTCCATACAACGCAAATCAGCATCCGCCATCTCAGAGCGGTAGAGGCTCTCTTTTACCAGACTGAATCCGTTCCTCTTATAAAATTCAAACGCATTCGGCGTAGAAGCCAGCGTAAGTGCTGTGAAACCGCGTGATTTCGCTTCTGCTTTTATGGCAGCAAGAATTTGCGTAGCGAGGCCTTTCCCTTCAAATTCTGGCAATGTAAAAATTGCTTCAACACTGCCATTTTTCAGATCAAGGAATCCTGTTGCCGCCGGTGTGCTCAGCCCCTGTGTCTGTGCGACAAAAAAAGGATTATCAATAATGGCTTTGCGGTATCCGGCAGGCATCTCATCGGGTGTCCATGCCATCACAATCTGTGCATCATAAGCGTTTTTACACCCGTGACGGATTGCCTGATTACGTATGTTCCACAGCGCTTCTGCTTCATCGGGTGTTGCACGTCTGACTGGCATAAATATTTTTCCTTGCGGGTCGGGGATACAAAAAAGGCACGCTTTCGCATGCCTTATCAATCATCGTGCTTCACGCAGAAAACGCGAAATTACTTCGCTTTACCCTGGTTTGCTACGGCCGCGGCTTTCGCTGCGATCTCGTCGGCATTACCCAGATAGTAACGTTTGATTGGTTTGTAGTTTTCGTCGAATTCGTAAACCAGCGGAACACCGGTAGGGATGTTCAGTTCCAGAATTTCGTCTTCGCTCAGGTTATCGAGATATTTAACCAGTGCACGCAGGGAGTTACCGTGTGCGGCGATGATGACGCGCTCTCCGCTGGCGATACGTGGTTTGATGACCTCAGTCCAGTAAGGGATGACGCGTTCGATGGTCAGCGCCAGGCTCTCTGTGGTTGGCAGTTCCGCCTCAGTCAGTTTAGCGTAACGCGGATCGTGGCCCGGGAAACGTTCATCAGCGCGATCCAGTTCTGGTGGCGTGACAGCAAAACCACGACGCCATTGTTTAACTTGCTCGTCACCGTATTTCTGTGCAGTTTCTGCTTTATCCAGGCCTTGCAATGCGCCGTAATGGCGTTCGTTCAATTTCCAGGATTTCTCAACCGGCAGCCATGGCTGGTTCAGTTCGTCCAAAACGCTCCACAGCGTGTGGATGGCACGTTTCAGCACAGAGGTGTAAGCAAAATCGAATTGGAAGCCTTCGTCTTTAAGCAACTGACCTGCAGCTTTTGCTTCAGTGCGACCCTTATCGGACAGTTCAACATCATGCCAACCGGTAAAACGGTTTTCTTTGTTCCACTCACTTTCACCGTGTCTTACCAGCACCAGCTTGGTTACAGCCATAGCTAAACTCCTCAGTTAACTGAATTTTCAATGATAACGGTTATCATTATAGAGGCTTGGCCTCCCCGACAGCAATCTGAAACTTCCTCAGGAAGTCTCTGCGGGACGCCGTTTGTATTAAACATAACGAATTTGCTGCGGCGATGTAAAACAAAACGCGCGTACGGTCTCCCGGACAGCGCGTTTTGTGTAAAAAGTCAGCGATCAGCTGGCTTTTTTCAGGCAGGTACTCATGAAAGTCTTACGTGCATCGCCTTTAAGTTCTTTTTTGGCGGCGTCTGCGTTACAGGTTTTCATTTTCTCCTGCTGAGGCGTCATTTTTGCCATAGCCGGTTTGGTTTCCGCTTTGAGGCACTGACTCATGAATTTTTTGCGGTCATCGCCTTTGAGTGACTGGGTAGTGGCCTGCTGATTACAGTCGGTCATCTTTTGGCGTTGCTCAGTCTGAGCAGGGGAAGGAACTTTAACAGGATCAGCCGCAATAGCGGAACCCGCCGCGCACAGCGTTGCCAGCAGGGATAACACAACAGGTAAACGCATATCGAACTCCTTATTAATCGTCCTTTCGGCAGGACACTCTCTAAGCGTAGATGGGGGAAGAGCCTTTAGCTTAAAATGTGCTGATACAGATGCGCCGTGAGTCACAAATTCGCAGAAGCAGGAAGGAATGAAGACAGGGCCGGGCGACCCTGTCGTGAGACATTACAGTGCAAAGAACTGATACGTCGTCGAAGATTTGTAGATCTGACCTGGTTTAACCCAACAGCTCGGCTGCGGCCAGGTGGCATGATTCGGGCTGTCCGGCAGGAACTCACTTTCCAGCGCGACACCGCTGTAGCTGGCGTATTCGCCGCCGCTACGGTTAGGGGTTCCGCCCAGGAAATTGCCGCTGTAAAGCTGCACTGCTGGCGCAGACGTAAACATCGTCATTTTGACTTTGCCATCAGCAGACCACAAATGCGCCGCCGGATTGCTGCCGGTATTGCAGGTGCGGTTAAGCAGATAAGCGTGGTCATACCCTTTCACGCGTTGCTGGTCACGGTCGGCGAGGAAATCTTTCGCCAGCGTTTTGGCGGCATTAAAATTCATGCCGGTGTTTTCAACCGGGACCGGATCCGCACAAGGAATGCCATCGCTGTCGACCGGCAGGAAGCGATCAGCAAACAGCTGCAGCTTGTGCTGACGCGCATCAGTCCCTTCACCGTCGAGGTTGAAATAGGCATGATTGGTCAGATTGACCGGACACAGTTTGTCAACCGTCGCTTCGTAACGGATTTCCAGCCGGTTATCGTCGGTCAGCTGGTAATACACTTTCGCTGTCATGTTGCCCGGATAACCCTGATCGCCGTCGACAGAAAACAGTTGAAACGTCAGCTTCTGCGCGGTCTGTTCCAGAATGATCCAGCGACGCGCATGGAAGCCTTCCGGCCCGCCGTGCAACTGGTGAACACCCTGATTGGCGACTACCAGATGCGCTTTGCCGTCAATTTCAAACTGCGAGCGGGCGATACGGTTAGCGTAACGTCCGACGGTCGCGCCCAGATACGCGCTCTGGTTCATGTATTCCTGCGGCGACTGGCAACCGAGCAGCAGTTCACGCGTGGAGCCATCCGTCAGCGGCAGGGTGAAGGATAACCAGGTCGCGCCCCAGTCCATGAACGTTGCGGTGGCACCCGCTGCATTCTGTAGCGTAACCTGTTCAAACGGCTGGCCATCGGGCGCCAGCTGTGTGTTTTCAGGTTTTAGCATATGCCTGCTCCTTGTGAAGCGGTGCAAACATAGAAGGTCTCTTTCAGACCGCTGTGCGCATGATATTGCTGTTCAACGGCATGACGGACTTTTTCCACCATGTCCTCAGGAACCAGCGCCACAATACAACCGCCGAAACCGCCGCCGGTCATACGCACACCACCTTTATCGCCAATCACTTCTTTGACGATTTCCACCAGCTTATCGATTTGCGGCACGGTGATTTCAAAGTCATCGCGCATTGAGGCGTGAGATTCCGCCATCAGTTCGCCCATACGTTTCAGGTCGCCGCTGGCCAGTGCATCAGCCGCTGCCAGTGTACGGTCGTTTTCGGTAATCACATGACGCGCACGGCGGGCCACGACCGGATCCAGCTCATCCTGAATGGAGAAGAACAGGGCAGGGTCAACATCACGCAGCGCTTTCACACCGAAGAAACGTGCCGCCACTTCGCATTGCTCGCGACGGGCGTTGTATTCACTGTCAACCAGGCCGCGTTTCACGTTGGAGTTAATAATCACCACCGCCGCGTTTTCCGGCATAGACACCGCACGGGTATCCAGTGAACGGCAGTCAATCAGCAGGGAATGATTTTCCTTGCCGAGTGCAGAAATCAGCTGATCCATAATGCCGCAGTTACAGCCGACAAACTGGTTCTCCGCTTCCTGACCGTTCAGTGCCAGTGCTACGCCGTCCAGCGGCAAGTCATATAATGACTTCAGTGCCTGGCCGACCGCGACTTCCAGCGAAGCTGAAGAGCTCAGGCCCGCGCCCTGTGGCACGTTGCCGCTGATCACCATATCCGCACCGGAGAAATCTTTGTTACGCAACATCAGATGCTTGATCACGCCACGCACGTAATTGGCCCAGGGGTGTGCATCGGTGTGCACAATCGGTTCGTCGAGTGAGAAGCTGTCTTCGTCGTTATCGTAATCGGCAGCGATCACACGGATCGTACGGTCATTGCGCTGCGCGCAGGCGATCACTGTTTCATAATCGATCGCGCACGGCAGCACGAAGCCATCGTTGTAATCGGTATGTTCGCCAATCAGATTCACGCGCCCCGGCGCTTTGATGGTAATGGTCGCAGGGTAGCCAAATTTATCGGCAAAGATTTCCAGGGTTTTGGTCTTCAGTTTCATTCTTTTTCTCCGGCCTCACGATAATGAACATCACTCACCGCCCGCAGACGCTCTGCGGCTTGTTCCGCTGTCAGGTCGCGTTGGGTTTCAGCCAGCATTTCGTAGCCGACCATAAATTTGCGCACCGTGGCTGAACGCAGCAACGGCGGATAGAAATGCGCGTGCAGTTGCCAGTGTTCGTTGTCGCCTTCGGTAAATGGCGCACCGTGCCAGCCCATCGAATACGGGAAAGAGCACCGGAACAAATTGTCGTAGCGGCTGGTCAGCTTTTTCAGCGCCAGAGCCAGATCGCTGCATTGTGCATTATTAAGCTCAGTAATGCGTTTGACGTGGACTTTCGGCAGCAACAAGGTTTCGAACGGCCATGCGGCCCAATAAGGCACTACTGCCAGCCAGTGTTCGGTTTCAACCACCGTACGGCTGCCGTCGGCCAGTTCGCGCTGCACGTAATCGACCAGCATCGGCGAACCTTGTTGTTCCAGATAGGCACGTTGCAGGCGGTCTTCACGTTCGGCTTCGTTAGGCAGGAAGCTGTTGGCCCAGATCTGGCCGTGCGGATGCGGGTTAGAGCACCCCATTGCCGCGCCTTTGTTTTCGAAAACCTGCACCCACGGATACGTTTTTGCCAGATCCGCACTTTGTTCCTGCCAGGTTCTGACGATCTCCGTCAACGCTTCAACTGAGAGTTGCGGCAGAGTTTTACTGTGATCCGGCGAGAAACAGATCACCCGGCTGGTACCGCGTGCGCTCTGAACGCGCATCAGCGGATCGTCGCTTTCCGGCGCAAAAGGCGTATCCGGCATCAGCGCGGCATAATCATTGGTGAACACAAACGTGCCGGTGTATTTCGGATTCACATCGCCTGTCACGCGGGTATTGCCCGGACAGAGAAAACAGTCCGGGTCATGCGCAGGCAGTGTTTCCTGAGAAACGGCTTCCTGCTGACCCTGCCACGGACGCTTGGCACGATGCGGGCTGACTAAAATCCACTGATCGGTCAGTGGATTGTAGCGACGATGCGGGTGATAAATCGGGTTAAACGTGGTCATAAACTTTCCTCAGTCCTCCTTAATCCGGATAGCCTTGCGGGTTTTTCGACTGCCATAGCCAGGTATCGTTGGCCATGTCTTCGAGCGTGCGGGTGACTTTCCAGTTCAGCTCTTTCGCTGCTTTGGTCGGATCTGCCCAATACGCCGGTAAGTCGCCATCACGACGTGGTGCAAACTTGTAATTCACCGGTTTGCCGCAGGCTTTGCTGAAGGCGTTAACCACATCCAGCACACTGTGACCGAAGCCGGCGCCCAGGTTATAAACATGTACGCCCGCTTTGTTGTGCAGCGTTTTCATCGCGGCCAGATGTCCGTCTGCCAGGTCGACAACATGAATGTAATCACGTACGCCGGTGCCGTCCGGTGTCGGATAATCGTTGCCGAAAATGGCGACGGACTCACGACGACCTACTGCCACCTGCGCGATAAATGGCATCAGATTATTCGGTACACCTTGTGGATCTTCCCCCATCAGGCCAGACGGATGAGCGCCGACCGGGTTGAAGTAACGCAGCAGCGTGATGCTCCATTCAGGCTCAGCACGCTGCACATCTTCCAGAATTTGCTCGACCATCAGTTTGCTGCGGCCGTACGGACTGGAAGGATTACCGGTCGGAAAATCTTCGACATACGGCGTTTTTGGCTGATCGCCATACACGGTGGCGGAAGAACTGAATATCAGGTTTTTTACGCCGGCGGCACGCATGGCTTCAACCAGCACCAACGTACCGGTGACGTTGTTGTCGTAATACGCCAGCGGTTTTGCCACGGATTCGCCCACGGCTTTCCAGCCGGCGAAATGAATAACGGAATGAACAGGATTTTCACTGAAAATTTTATCGAGAAGGGCGCGGTCGCGAATATCACCTTCGTAGAACAGCGGCGTTTTGCCGGTCAGGGTATGGATACGTTCCAGTACACTCACTTTGCTGTTGTGAAGATTATCAAGAATGATGGGTGTAAAGCCTGCATCAATCAATTGCACGCAAGTATGACTGCCGATGTAACCGCTACCACCTGTGACTAAGACGTACATAATAGCTCCCCGATGATTATCTGGATGCAACGATATCACGCTGCAAGGCTGAAAAAGGTGATCCATCCCCAATAAAATGGAATCGCTTACACAAACAGTTTACCACCTTTCAACGTGACTCAACAGGTGCGGCGTGCGGTACGCAAAGCCTTCGGCAACCGGTGATAAGCCAGAAAGGATGGGTTGTGTAATCGATTACACTAAAATTTATCCGGGGGGTGAATCAGCTTTTCGGACTCATTTTCAGACTCCAGCCGGGGGAAATGCCGACATTTTGTCCACTAACCAGCGGCGGAGTGTCACGATATCTTCGCGCAGTGCTTTCTCTTTGGTGGTCACCAGATAATAGTTTGCGCCGGGCAGGTATTGAGGGAACGGGGTGGTCAGGATGCCTTTTTCAATGAAGTCATGCGCCAGCAAACTGCTGACAATCGCCGCACCCTGACCAGCAATCGCCGCCTGAATAGCATGGGTTTCATCCGTAAAACGCAGGCCACTGTCGGTGTTTAATTGCGCCGGACCGAAGTGTTTTTGCCAGTTCTCCCAGTCGGGAGAGGGGTGAGGAATATGACGATTTTCCACATGAAACAACGTTACTGTCGTCAGATCCTCCATCGTTTTCAACGCCAGCGCAGGACTGGCAACCAGCACAAAAGTGTCGTGATAAAGCAGCCTCGAATCAAGATTCTCACCGGCGGATTCGCTGTAACGGATCGCCACATCCACGGTATTACGGGTTAAATCCACCAGCTCAATGCCGGTATGTAAGCGTAAATCCATCTCGGGCGCAGCGGCTTTTAAATCCGCCAGCCGCGGTACCAGCCAGTGTGTCAGGAAATTGGATGTCGTGGTCAGTGTCAGCGCCGCAGGCAACGCGGCGTGATGAATTTCTTCGACGGCTGCCTGTAATCCGGCAAATGCCTGCTGCGTGGCGTGGCGCAGGATTTGCCCCGCGGCGGTAAGCCTGACCTCACGGGCGCTGCGCTCAAACACTGCCGTGCCCAATGACTCTTCAAGCACACGGATCTGATGGCTGATAGCAGTGGCTGTCACGCCGATATCTTCTGCCGCGCGTTTGAAACTCTTCTGCTGCGCCACCGCATCAAATGCTTTGAGCGAACCGAGAGGCGGTAAACGGATCTTCTTCATGATGAGTTATTTTCATCCATGGCTGAAATCTATGACGTTGAATCATCTAAATTAGGCGGTGTAAGCTCTTTTATCAACATGATATGGATGAATAAGATTCATCTTTTATACTGCGGAATGCTGATAAAGGAACTGTTATGAACGCCAAAAAATCACCTGCGCGGTGGTTGTCACCAGCATCGGGCATATTGTTTGTGCTGCACCTGGTGCTGACGCTGCTGAATGTCGGCTTTAACGGGCTGGATACACCGCTGTCCCACGCGCTGGCGGGAGCCGCCGCACTGTTTTTTGTGTTGTTTATCATCAGCGAGCGTTACCACCCTCAACCCCTGATGCCGCGTCATTTGCGGGCTTCGTTGCCCCTGCAAATAAGTTTTTGGACCGGTATTTTCGTTACGGCAGTCACCTGTGCTGCGTGGTTCCTGCTGGCGGTGACGATGTATCAGATTTACGGATTCGGCGGGCCGGGCATTATTCTCTGCTTTGCTACCTTATTGCTGATGATGGTGTCGGGCAAAGCGTTCGGCGAAAAACTCGGGCGGAATGCCACCTCTGCCAGCCTCTTGCTGTGGGGTTTTATGATTGCGGCGTGCGGGCTGGGGGTGATGGCAATAATGCCTGCTTTCGGGCTGGTGCTGCTGCCGGGTATGTTACTGACCGGATTCGGCGCGGGCATAGCCCGTCAGGCCGCCGCAACAGAAAGGGATCAGCTCACCGGTGATGAATATCATTATGCATCCCGTCTGGGAGGTTGGGTTCGGGTAAGCAGCGCCCTGGTGATGCTGGCACTGCTCACACTGCTGCTGAAAAATAATCCCGGCCGGCAGGGCATTGAAAACGGGTATTCATTGCTGGCGGCACTGGCGCTGGCGGGCGTAGTGACTGCACTGATGATCCCCGCAAAGAGGAAGCGAAATAACGTTACAGTATGTCAATCTGATAACGGTAGATTTCACCGTCAGGAATAAAGCTCAGACGATGGGTAATGCATTGCGGCGCATCTTCCGCATGATGCGAAACAAACAGCAACTGAGTTTCACCTTCGCCGATCAGGATATCGACAAAGCGGCGCACCAGCTGACGGTTGATCGGATCCAGCCCCTGTAACGGTTCATCAAGAATTAACAGCGCCGGATGCTTGACCAGTGCGCGGGCAATCAGCGCCAGACGCTGTTGTCCCCAGGATAAACTGTGGAACGGGGTATCACCGGCATCACCTTCCAGCCCGAGCAATTCCAGCCATTGGGAGGTGAGTAATTTCTGCCGGTCGGATACCGCCTGATAAATACCGATCGAATCGAAGAAGCCGGAAGTAATAACATTGCGCACGCTGGTGCTGACGCGGTAATCCAGATGCAGGCTGCTGCTGACATAGCCAATATGACGCTTGATGTCCCAGATGGTTTCACCGCTGCCGCGACGGCGGCCGAACAGCGTCAGGTCATTGCTGTAGCCCTGTGCGTGATCGCCGGTGATAAGGCTCAGTAAGGTGGATTTTCCTGCACCGTTCTGGCCGGTGATCTGCCAGTGCTGGCCGTGATCCACCTGCCAGCTCAGATGGTGCAAAATCGGCTGGTCGTTGTACTGCACTACGCCGTCACGCAGCACGATTAACGGACTGCCGGCAGGCGGGCTGATACGTGCGGTGGGATCTTCTGCTTCCGGCACGGCCATACCGTTCAGGCTTTCACTGTGTGCCAGTTGGGCAACCAGCGCATCAGCCATCACCTGTTCTCGCGGCCCTACAGAGGCCAGCGTGCAGTCAGCCAGCACGCCGACATTTTTCACAAACGCAGGAATGTCGTCAAAGCGGTTAAGCACCAGCACCATCGTCTGGCCTTCGCCGGATAAGGTTTCCAGCAACTGTGCCAGCTGGGCGCGGGCGTTGACGTCGAGGCCGTCGAACGGCTCATCCAGCACCAGCAAATCGGGTTTTTGCATCAGCACCTGACACAGCAGGGTTTTGCGCGTTTCGCCGGTCGATAAATATTTGAAGCGACGGTCAAGCAATTTCTCAATACCAAACTGTTCGGCAAGGGCCGCACAGCGGGCCGGATCACGCACTTCATCCTGAATAATTTCAGCAGTAGTGCGGCCGGTATCGTCTTCACCTTCACTCAGTAAATCAGTGTTGTTACGCTGCCATTCATCGGCGACCAGTTTTTGTAATTGCTCGAATGAAAGGCGAACGATATGCGGGAAACTGTTTTTCCGGGTGCCTTTCAGCAGGGTTAAATCGCCTGCCAGCGCACGTGCCAGTGCGGATTTTCCGCTGCCATTGGAGCCGACAAACGCCCAACTGTCTGTCTGACGAACAGTGAGATCAGAAAGTGTGAGGGTCCGGGTATCGCTGAGGCGGAAAACGCCTTGCGAGATATGCAACGACGACATATTTAATCTCTCATTTTCAAATGATTATAAAACAAGGGATAAGCGCTGCATCTTCGCAAGTCAATTGACAAATCTGCAAAATGAAAACGCTGATTTTGCAAGATCCTGATTAACTTATTTTTTTAGCATAAGGTGGCAAGGATTACTTTGTCGTCATCAAATTGTGCGAAAACGCTCTGGCCGGTTTTCAGTGTCAGTTTGTCGGCTTCGGCATTTGGCACTGTCGCACATAATATTTCACTGCCCTGGAGCTTCATCAGCACTTCGCTGCTGTTTTCACCGCGCTGGATGTGGGTGATATCGCCCTGCAAGGCGTTATGCGGGTGATCAGCCTGCATGCTCAGCGTGATCCATGGCGCTTTGATCAGCACCAGGACTTCTTTACCGGGCGTTAACGCCAGACGGTCGGCGCTTTGTTCAGTGACCGCTGCGCGGATCCTTGTTTTGCCATCAGCCAGCAGGACATCAATATGCTGCTGAACGATGCTGTACCCGCGCTCAATGACATTGCCGAAGAACTGGTTGCGCGCACTGGTTTGCAGGGAGAAACGTGAAATAGCCGCCAGCAAACTGTCGAGAGGGAGCGAATCTTCTTTCAGCACGTCGAAGGCTTTTTGCTGAATTTGTGCCAGTAATTCATAAAGCTGGATCAGACGCTCGCCGTATGCCGTCAGCACCGCGCCACCCCCACCTTTGCCGCCGGTGCTGCGATCGACCAGCGTCTGATCGGCAAGCTGATTCATTTCATTGATGGCATCCCAGGCACTTTTGTAACTGATGTTCGCGAGCCTGGCCCCCTGACTGATTGAACCGGTCTGGCGCACCTGCCGCAGTAATTCAATGCGGCGCGGATCGGCAAACAAACGTTGCTGAAGTTTAAGGGTTAAGAGAATTTCGGCTTGCATCGCAGCTTCCTTGTGAGAATGAGGGCTTATTGTCGCCGCTAAACCAGCAGGCAGGCAAGTTGGCGAAATGCTAAAGTAATTACCGTCCCGTGCTGTTATTATCCGCAACAGTTTGATTTTTCGTTTTTGGCTTCATGTACGAAGTCCAACATCGCCTCAGGGCGATTCAGCCAGTTAAGTGAGGCTATCATGTTAGAATTATTAGAAAGTTTGATTTTCGCTGCCGTCATGGTACCGGTTTTCATCGCTGTGATCCTGGGCCTGATCTGGGGGCTTGGCGAAGTATTCAATATCATCTCCCACGTGGGTCACTCTAAAGAATCCCGTGAGAAGCCTCATTACTGATTAATGAGCTTTTTTCCGGAACCCGGCCATCGCGCCGGGTTTTCTTTTTATCGTTCAGATCAAAAAACCATAGGTTATCCGCCCCTTGCTCCTAAAAATGCATGACATCGTTTCCTGCTGCGTTATATTAAGGATTACATAACGAAACATTTTTTCACAAAGGCGAAGGAAAACGATGACATATCAATGGGGCAAAGTATTCACCGCGACCGTTCTGGTAGCAGGACTTGGTGTTCAGGCTCAGGCAGCAGAGAAAATCACTGTGTTTGCCGCCGCATCACTGACCAACGCATTGCAGGATATTGCAACGCAGTATCAGAAAGAAAAAGGCGTGCAGGTTGTCTCATCTTTCGCCTCATCTTCCACACTGGCCCGTCAGATAGAGCAAGGCGCTCCGGCAGATATGTTTATTTCTGCCGATCAGCAGTGGATGGATTATGCCATCAGCAAACAGCAAATGGTGGATAACACCCGTTATACGTTGCTGGGTAACGAGCTGGTGCTGATTTCGGCGGCCGGCAGCAAAATCAACAAAGTCGACATCTCAGAGAAAACTGAATGGACCAAACTGTTGGGCGACAGCCGCCTGGCGGTGGGGGACCCGGATCATGTCCCGGCCGGGATTTATGCCAAAGAAGCGCTGCAAAAACTGGGAGCCTGGACCACGGTGGAACCTAAACTGGCGCGCGCCAGCGACGTCCGTGCGGCCATGGCGCTGGTAGAACGTGAAGAGGCACCGGTGGGCATTGTGTATGGTTCTGACGCAGTGGCCAGTAAGAAAGTCAAAGTGGTCGGTGTTTTCCCGGCATCGAGCCATAAGCCAGTTGAGTATCCGATGGCCATTGTTAAGGGGCACGAAAATGCGACAGTCAGCGGTTTTTATGATTATCTGAAAACGCCGGCAGCGGCTGAAATCTTCAAAAAATACGGTTTCACGCCTCGCGGCTGAGTTCATCGCTGTTGCTGAAAACAGATAAGGCCCTCCCGCACTGCGCAGGCTTTATCTTTTCCTCTCTGTTTCTTTCCCCGTGTGTGATTCTCTATACTTTGATGGGTATTAAAGCCTTCGACATTTTTGCCGATATTTCATCTCTGCGACACATAAATTCAGGATTAAGAAACCGACATGATGTTGAGTGAATATGAGTGGCAGGCGGTACTTCTCAGTCTGAAAGTATCGAGCCTGGCCGTTGTTTGCAGTCTGCCGCTTGGTATTCTGATGGCGTGGATTCTGGCCCGTGGCCGTTTCCCCGGTAAATCCCTGCTCGACAGCATTATTCATTTGCCCCTGGTATTACCGCCGGTGGTGATTGGTTATCTGTTGCTGGTGGTGATGGGGCGTCGTGGTTTTATTGGCCAGCGACTGTACGAATGGTTTGGTTTCAGCTTCAGTTTTAGCTGGCACGGTGCGGTGCTGGCCTCAGCGGTGGTAGCATTTCCGTTGATGGTGCGTGCGATCCGCCAGTCGCTGGAGGCCGTTGACCCTAAACTTGAACTTGCTGCCCGCACGCTCGGCGCGTCACCGTGGCGGGTGTTTTTCACCCTCACACTGCCGCTTTCCACACCAGGTGTCATTGTCGGCATAGTGCTGGCGTTTGCACGTTCGCTGGGCGAATTTGGCGCAACCATCACCTTCGTTTCGAATATTCCGGGTGAGACCCGTACCATTCCTCTGGCAATGTATACCCTGATTGAAACACCGGGTGCGGAAGGGGCTGCCGCGCGGCTGTGTGTGTTGGCGATCCTGCTGTCTCTGGCTGCACTGCTGATTTCTGACTGGCTGGCAAAACGCAGCCGTATCCGGCTGGGAGGCTGACATGCTTGAACTCGATTTCAGCCAGACGCTGGGTAGCCTGAAATTACAGGTGACGCAGACCTTACCGGCGCAGGGAATAACGGCCATTTTCGGCTTGTCAGGTGCGGGGAAAACCTCGCTCATTAATGCCATCGGTGGCCTCACCCGGCCTGACAGTGGCCGCATAACGTTGAACGGTCGCGTTTTATCCGACCGGCAAAACAACATTTTCCTGCCGCCCGAAAAACGTCGCATCGGCTATGTTTTTCAGGATGCGCGCCTGTTTCCGCATTACCGCGTGAAAGGTAATCTGCAATATGGCATGGCGCCGTCGATGCGCGGACAATTCGATAATATCGTGCGTTTGCTCGGCATCGCGCCTTTGCTGGATCGCTTCCCGCTTACGCTGTCCGGCGGTGAGAAACAGCGCGTGGCAATCGGCCGGGCACTGCTGACAGCACCGGAAATTTTGCTGATGGATGAGCCGCTGGCCGCGCTCGATATTCCGCGTAAACGCGAACTGATGCCTTACCTGGAGCGTCTGGCGCAGGAAATCAGCATTCCGATTTTGTATGTGACGCACAGTCTGGATGAGATTTTACGTCTGGCAGAAAAAGTGCTGGTACTCGACAGCGGTAAGGTGCTGGCCATGGGAACGTTGGAAGAGGTGTGGGCAAGCAATGTGATGCGTCCGTGGTTGCCCAAAGAAGAGCAAAGCAGTGTGCTGAATGTCAGCGTGCTTGAACATCATCCGCGCTATGAAATGACGGCGCTGGCGGTTGGCGATCAGCGTTTATGGATCAGTAAAGTCGAAGAAGTACCCGGCACGGCGCTGCGTATACGCGTGAATGCCACGGACGTTTCTCTGGTATTGCAACCGACGGCGAACAACAGCAGTATCCGCAACATTCTGCCGGCAAAAGTGCTGGAATGTCTGGATCTGGGAAATCAGGTGGAGGTCAAACTGGCGATGGCCGATCATATCATCTGGGCGCGGATCACGCCGTGGGCGCGCGACGAACTGATGATCCGCGCAGGACAATGGCTGTATGCGCAGATCAAGAGCGTGTCAGTTAATCGTTAAGCGTACTGCGCCTTACTTTTCTGACGGATTAAAAGCGGCATAAAGCACCAGAACCTGTTCGGCAAACGCGTCATCGAGAATATAAAAGTAACATTCCGGCACGTTAAGCACGCGGGCAAAATGACACATGGTGTCAAAGTTCGGGCTGTACGTGCCGTTTTCATATTGCGATACACGCGAACGCGCCGTGCTCTCATCTATTCCGGCCAAAACACCCAATTTTTCCTGCGTAAGCCTGGCTTTTGCCCGCGCGGATTTCAGTCGATGTGGGATCATTATCAATAACCATAGAAACCGTATTGACGTTATGTTTAGCATCACTTAACATTATTGTTGTTTAGAGTTACTGGACATTGTTATGTGTCAGTGTAATTCACAATTCAGTTAGCTGAACTAACAACAAAGGAAGAAGGATGAAAAATGGAAAATGACTGGCATCCGGCGGATATTATTGCCGCATTACGTAAGAAAAGAACCTCACTGGCGGCGCTCTCAAGGCAAGCCGGTTTAGGTTCGTCGACACTGGCCAATGCACTGGCGCGTCCGTGGCCGAAAGGGGAAATGATCATCGCTCAGGCTCTGGATATACCTCCTTCGGTGATCTGGCCCAGCCGGTATTATGACGAAAACAGGCGATTAATCCCCCGTACCGTCCGGCCGGTCAGGAATAAGACGTTGGAAACTGACGGATAAGCCTGCAAAAAACACCTTCCTCTGTAGCAGAGGAAGGTGCACCGGTAACGGTTAATTCAGCACTTTGTTGCGGATAACCTCAGCGATTCCCGGTGTTTCGTGGTCACCAATCACCAGCGCCGCACGTTCTTTGATAGCATCATCTGCATTGCCCATCGCCACGCCAAGACCGACATTTTCCAGCATGCTCAGGTCGTTGTAGTTATCACCGAACGCCACCACATCCTGCATGGTCATGCCCTGAGATTCGACCCATTCCTGCAAGCGGCGGCCTTTGCTGTTGCCTCCTTTTGCAACATCAACCTGATCATGCCATGACCATTCACAGGCCAGACCCAGCTCATTTTCTACCTGTGCGGCAAAGGTGTGCAGGGTATCGAGATCCTGATGCGATGTGGCAAATTTCCAGACTGACTGTGCGTTGTCAGCGGCTTCGCGCAGGCTGTTAACCTGAATAATGTTCGGACGCTGATGTTCCGGCAGGGTTTGCCCCCAGGCAATGGAACGGCTGACGTGGCCGCTCGGCTGCTGATACAGCATGGCGTCATCAACATATAACAGACCGTGGATGCCGTGATATTCCAGCAAGTCGATCACTTTTTTGGCTTTGACCGGATCCAGCGGATCGGAGGTTAAAACCTTACGTGCCTGATAATCATATAAATACGTGCCGTTACAGCAGATAGCAGGTGTATCGAGCTGCAATGCCTGATAAAAGGGATGGATGGCCACATGATGGCGTCCGGTCACGACGACGACTTTGACCCCTTGTGCACGGGCATCTGCCAGCGCGGCAAGGGATTCAGGAAGGATACGTTTTTGGCGGTCCAGCAGCGTCCCGTCGAGGTCGAGCGCAATAATGCGATAAGTCATGAGCAGTCCATCGTAAGTGAGGGGGAATCGGGGAAATTATCGCCATGTTACCTTTTTTAGCCTGCTAATTAAACTGCGTATCCGGCACCAAAGGGGTCGCCGTATCGTGGTAACCTGAGCTACGCTTTAATACCCGGCATATTTCAAGTTGCAGATACGTTGGCTGCGCTTGTCTTCCTGCAACTCGAACTATTTTGGGTATTACAACTATTTGATTCTTAATAAGGAGATGTGATGAAGCAAGTCGTCTACGTTGCCAGCCCTGAGAGCCAGCAAATCCACGCTTTTCGTCTGGCAGACAAGGGTGAACTGAGCCTGCTACAAACGGTGGAAGTTCCGGGACAGGTTCAGCCGATGGTGATTCATCCTGACGGCCATCGTCTGTATGTTGGCGTGCGCCCTGAGTTTGGTGTGCTGACCTACCGCATTGACCATGAAGGTAAACTGGAAGAAGCTGCGATGGCCCCATTGCCGGGCAGTCCGACGCATCTGGGGATCGACCTTCAGGGACGTTTTGTGTTCTCCGCGTCCTACAGTTTTAATAATGTCAGCATTCATCCGCTGGATGAAAAAGGGCTCGCGCTTGCGCCTGTACAGGTGCTGGAAAATATCCAGGCTCCGCACTCCGCCAATATCGACCCGACCAATCAGGTACTGATGATCCCTGCGCTGAAAGAAGATCGCATCCGCCAGTTCGACTTCAGTGCCAACGGCGAAGCGACGCCGCACGCCGCGCCGGAGCTGAAAACTGCAGCGGGTGCGGGCCCGCGTCATATGGCATTCCACCCGAATCATCATTTTGCCTACTGTGTAAATGAACTGAACAGCAGCGTGGACGTGTACCAGAAAGACGTCACCAGCGGCGAATACCGTCAGGTGCAGACGCTGGGGATTATGCCCGCTGATTTCACCGGCACCTGCTGGGCTGCTGATTTGCACATCACGCCGGATGGCAAATTCCTCTACGCCTCAGACCGGACTGCCAGCCTGATTTCTGTGCTGACGGTGTCAGAAGATGGCAGCGTGCTTGAGCTGGTCGGGCATCACACTACCCAGACACAGCCTCGCGGTTTCAATATCGATCACACTGGCCGGTATGTGATTACCGCAGGACAGAAATCGGACGCGATTGAAGTGGCGAAAATCGATCCACAAAACGGTCAGCTGACCACCCTGAAAACTTACCCTGTGGGCAAAGGCCCGATGTGGGTAAGCATTCTGGAAATTAATTAATCACAATAGGTTACTTGTTAGTTTTGTTAATGTTATATTTTTAACTGACCAATAATACCGCCGTGAAATAATGATCAAGCTCCTGTAATAAGGGGCTTTTTTATTGCCTGTGCCAGACGTGCTATTGATTAGAAATATTTTAATGTCTCTATAAATGTTGAACAGCGCTGGTCGATAACTCTCCCGTTATTCACTCATTTTGCGGTGGCGCTGCCACTTAAGAATCAGTCCTTTTTGGTTATCAGGGAGAAGTAAATGAATGTACTTTCAGGGATCACTGGCCGGGTTCTCCATGCCACAATCGCTAACAAGCTCGGTGCAGGATTTGCGCTGGTATTGCTTCTGGGCTCCTTTATTGCTGTGTCCGGTATCTACCATCTGACCAGCATCAATCAACGCGCTGAAAAAGCGACTTTGCTCAAAACCGTTAACGATCTGCTGAGCGATGCCAAATTTACCCGGCTTTCCTATATGGCCAGCAAAGACCCTAAATTTGTTGAAGAAAACCGCCAGGCGCTGGATAAACTGGAAACCCGCCTGGGAGAAGTGGCGGCGTATGCCTGGGAGCCGGAAGATCAGCGCCTGGTAGAGACTATGCCGGCAAATATTCAACGCTACCGTGAAAGCTGGCAGCAGACGCTGAATCCTCCGGCAGGCAGTGATCCAAAACACATCACCGCCCGTTTGGCTGAAGCCGGGCTGGCACTGACCTCCGCGTCTAACACGCTGCTCGATCATGAGATGAACAGTCTTCACCAGGAAGTATCGCGCACCATTTCCGAAATGCTGGTGATCATTGTGGCAGCCATAGTCACGGGTGTGCTGATTTCATGGCGCATGACCCGGCAGCTGACGCTCCCGTTGCGTCACACGCTGCAAATTGCACAACGTATCGCTGCCGGTGATCTTTCGACGCACACCACCAGCCACAGCTTTGACGAAGTGGGGCAACTGAGCCGCGCAATTGAAACCATGAACCAGAATCTGCACGGCATCATCGGTGATATCCGTGAGGGCGTAACGCAGGTGACCCGTGCCTCGGGTGAAATTGCCGCAGGCAACATCGACCTGTCAGCCCGTACCGAAGAGCAGGCTGCGGCGCTTGGGCAAACAGCGGCCAGCATGGAACAACTGACCTCAACGGTGAAACAGAACGCCGACAATGCCGCGCAGGCCAGTCAGCTGGCTTCCGATGCTGCCAGCACGGCGGCGCGGGGCGGTAAACTGGTGGCGGATGTCGTGGGTGTGATGAAAGAGATCACTGTCAGTTCGAAGCAGATTTCGGAAATTACCACTGTCATCAACAGCATCGCTTTCCAGACTAATATTCTGGCGCTTAACGCTGCGGTTGAAGCGGCGCGGGCAGGGGAACAGGGCCGTGGTTTTGCGGTGGTCGCCAGCGAAGTGCGCAGTCTGGCGCAGCGCAGCGGGCAGGCGGCGAAAGAGATTGAAGGGCTGATCGATAAATCGGTGATTAATGTCAATAACGGTTCGCAGCTGGTGGCGAAAGCCGGTGACACCATGGAAGAAATCGTCGGCTCGGTGCGTCATGTGACGCAAATCATTCATGAGATTGCGTCGGCGTCTGACGAGCAAAGTCGCGGCATCAGTCAGATTGCGCTGGCCGTGGCGGAGATGGATACCGTGACTCAGCAAAACTCGGCACTGGTTCAGCAGTCAGCCAGTGCAGCGGCTTCGCTCGATGAGCAGGCGGTGAATCTGGAACGCACCGTGTCAGTATTCCGCCTCGGTAATGAAACCCGCTAAAAGACGGGCAGAAGAAGGCTGAACGAAAAAAAACCGCCGGAGGCCCACCCCGGCGGTTTTTTCATGGCATCAGACTGAATTACTTCGCAGGCTGAGTCAGTACATTGTTGTACTGCCACAGGCGGTTGAAGTTAGTGTCATTCACGTTGCGCTGCTGTTTTTCATCTTTCGGCACATTGCCAACAAACGGATGCCCGGAGAAGACGGAAGCGCCCCACGGATTCATCTGGTCATAGCTGTTGTCGAAGCTGCTGTCACGGATCACCAGCTGGCTGCTTGCGCCCTCAGCATCCCATGCACGGCCCATTTTGGCTTTCGCTGCCTGCTCGAAGCCACGGTCACCGGTCAGGTTGCTGTCGATCACCAGGAAGCCGTAAGGCGCGGCGGCTGGCGTGTTTGGCGCGAAGATGGACGCCTGTTTCACGCCACGGCTGCTGACAGTGTGGAACTCAACGTGATCGAATACTGCATTAGCGCGGCCAAATACGTAATCCACATCACCGACGATCAGGCTGTTATGCACGTAAGCACGGCTGTAACGGCTGTTGTCAGTCTGGTTGTGGATGTTGGCGGTATTGACCATAAAGGTATTCTGGCGGCCAATCAGACGCACGTTATCCAGAATCACATTGTCACCATCGGTACGCAGCGCAACGGCAGAATGATCACCGGCATCCACGGTATCGAGCAGGGCGTTACCAATAGTCAGGTTCTGTATCTGAACACCGTTGCTTTGTGACCAGACGGTCGCGGTACAGCCAGTGCCGATGGTTTCAGTGGTCAGGGTGGCACAGTTCCGGAACATATAGTACGCGCGATCGCCCGGCAGGAACTGGCCGTTAGGGCTGACGGTTGAACGGTATGTTGCCGGAGTGGCGGACGCTTCGAGACCCTGTGCGAGGGTAACATCAGAAGCGCTATTGCCCGCACCGAATAAGGTCACTGGCGGTGCACCAGCCGGGATGTAAACCGCACCGTTATACGTGCCTGGCAGAATTTTAATGAAGATACGTTCGCCGTGGTTACGCACAGCCAGTGCCGCGTTTACCGCCATCTGAACGTTGGAGTATTGCGCGCCATCTGTGCCTAACTGCGGGCCCACCACGAAACTGGTTTTCACACCGTCAGTGCTTGCCAGTTTAGGGAACCAGCCCTGTTGCTGAACCTGCAAAGAAGGGCCGCCAAAGGCGAGATAATTTTTCGTGGTAAAATTGGCCGCTTCGTCCGCTGATAACACGGGCAGTGACGCGGTGCCCGGAGCAACCTGGCTGGATAAGCCTTGATGGCTGCTGCTACATGCCGCCAGGATAAGACTGGCAGACAATACAGCGCACGCGCGCGACAGGGTGGAAATTTTCACTGTGACTGACTCCTTGATGAAGAAGATTATTCTTTTTTTCAATGTTGCAGCAAACGCCGCAATAAAAAAACGGTGGCCAGTAAAAACTGACCACCTTTTCTGCGTCTTTTATACCACAGGAATCAGCTGTATATCACTGTCAGTGATGCTTTGCCGAGAGTATGGAAGTGCACGTTGAAGCCGAGATATGCGCCGCTGGCATTCTCATCGACTTCCAGCGTTTCTGTATCGATGGCGTAGACGGTGAAATGATAGTGATGGTGTTCGCCCTGCGGAGGGGCTGCGCCGCCATAACCGGCCTTACCAAAGTCAGTGCGGGTTTGTACCGCACCTGTGGGTAAACCGCCTTTGCCGGAGCCTGCACCTTGTGGCAATTCGGTCACGTCAGCCGGAATATTGGCGACGCCCCAATGCCACCAGCCGGAACCCGTCGGGGCATCCGGATCATAGCAGGTGATAACAAAACTTTTGGTGCCCTCAGGCGCGCCGGACCAGGTCAGATGCGGCGACAGGTTGTCACCGTTGTAGCCCATGCCGTTAAAAACCTGCGTTTCCGGCATTTTTTCGCCATCGCGCAGATCATTACTGGTCAGTGTAAATGCCATAAAACCCTCTTCAGATGATGAAATAGTCACGGTCAGATTACTTGCCGGCCCCGCCGCCGCCCAGCAATTTCAGCAATGCCTGTGCGACCGCTCTGGAAGAGGCCGGATTCTGCCCGGTGATCAGGTTTCCGTCGGTAATGGAATAAGGTCGCCAGTCTGCCGCCTTACTGTAGTCACCGCCATGTTTTTTCAGCTCGTCCTCGACCAAAAAAGGCACGATATCGGTCAGCCCGACCGCGTCTTCTTCGCTGTTACTAAAGCCCGTCACGCGCTTGTCTTTCAGCAGCGGCGTGCCGTCCTCCACCAGTACATTGCGCAAAACCCCCGGTGCGTGGCAGACCGCAGAGACCGGTTTGCCCGCAGCCCAGAATGCCTGGATCAGCGCGATGGAGTGCGGGTCTTCAGCCAGATCCCACAACGGGCCGTGACCGCCCGGATAAAAAATGGCATCGAAGTCATCAGCGTTAACATCAGCAAGTTTGTGCGTGTTTGCCAGCACCTTCTGTGCATCTTTATCATTACGGAAACGTTCGGTGGTTTCGGTCTGCGCATCCGGCTCATCGCTTTTCGGATCGAGCGGTGGCTGTCCGCCTTTCGGCGAAGCCAGCGTCAGTTCGGCACCGGCATCCAGAAATTCGTAATAAGGCGCAGTAAATTCTTCCAGCCAGAAACCGGTTTTCTTACCGGTTTCACCGAGTTTATCGTGTGATGTCAATACCATCAGTAATTTCATGTAACCTCCTGTGGACGTTGCCGGCTGACGTTAAGAATAAATCAGTCCTGACCGACACGGACGACCAGTTTGCCAAAGTTTTTACCCTCAAGCAGACCAAAGAACGCCTGCGGAGCATTCTCTAATCCTTCCACGATATCTTCACGGAATTTGACTTTCCCCTGTTCAAACCATTCACTCATCTGTTTTGCAAATTCCGGATAGCGATGGCCGTAATCATCAAAAATAATAAAGCCTTGCATACGCATGCGTTTCTTCAGGATGGTGCCGGTCAGCAAGGAAAGGCGGTCCTGACCATCTTTCAGACCGGTTGCATTATATTGAGAAACCAGCCCGCACAGCGGGATACGTGCTTTGGTATTGAGCAGCGGCAACACGGCATCAAACACCGCGCCACCGACATTTTCAAAATACACATCAATGCCTTCCGGGCAGGCCGCTTTCAGACGTTTATCCAGATCCGGCGCGCGGTGATCCAGGCATTCATCGAAACCGAAATGCTCAACCGCATAGCGGCATTTTTCTTCGCCACCGGCAATCCCGATTACACGGCAGCCTTTGATCTTACCAATCTGTCCGACCAGCGAACCGACAGGCCCCGTCGCGGCAGCCACGACCAGCGTTTCGCCCGGTTTGGGTTCACCGATATCCAGCAGGCCCATAAAAGCGGTAAAACCCGGCATGCCCAATACACCCAGTGCGAGGGACGGTTGTTTGAGTGCTGCCCCTTCCAGTTTCTTGACGTCCTGGCCATCGGCAACGGAATAATCCTGCCAGCCGGTTCTGCCGACCACTAAATCGCCGGGTCTGAAATCCGGGTTTTTCGATTCCACCACGCGGGAAACTGCACCACCGGTCATCACCTCACCGATTTGCACCGGTGCGGCGTAGGAAGGCGCGTCGCTCATGCGTCCGCGCATGTACGGATCAAGTGACAACCAGACGGTGCGCAGCAATAACTGGCCGTCTTTGGCTTGCGGTAACGGGGCTTTTTCCAGACGAAAGTTATCATCGACAGGTTTACCGTGAGGACGTGAAGCCAGCACGATGCGGCGGTTTTCAGATTGTGACTGAGGCATATCAGTTCCTTCCTTTTTTCTTATAAGGGGATTCAAAGTCAACGTAATTGGGAATAAGTATAGGACGCTAAACAGTCATCGGACGAAGCGGTTTATGCCATGTTGGAATAAATCCTGGGGTTTTTCCCTGAAATAAGAGTAAACCTGAAAACGCAACAGTTCACTGCCGTACAGGCTGCTTAGAAAGCTTTCTGCGTGTTTCTAACTCAAGACTAGAAATCATTGCCACAAGCCGGTGCGTTTGGCGAAGAAGTCATTGGGAATTCTGAGTATTCTCCCCTGCGAAGGGGAGGGTAGGGGTGGAGTATTAATATCAAAATCAAAATGTTGAAGTATGCTTTGGCCGGGTGTCAGCCCTTAAAACCTCCACCCGATTTCCCCTTTCGCAGGGGGAGGAGCAAAGCTCATTAGCACAAGCTTCTTTATTTTACGCTCACATCAATATCACCAAAGTATTTCTTCGAAAGCGCTTTAACCACGCCGTCTGCCTGCACCTTAGCGATGGCTGCATCAAGTTTCTCTTTCAGCGCGGTATCGCCTTTACGCAGGCCGAACGCGATGCCGCTGCCGAGGATCTTGTCATCACGTACGGCGTCGCCGACAAAGCCATAATCTTTACCGTCCGGACGCGACAGGAAACCGCTCTGACCGGCCGGCGCCAGTACTAACGTGCCATCAAGGCGGCCGGATGACAGATCCAGATACACCTGGTTCTGATCCTGATAAGAAACGATATCCACGCCTTTCGGTGCCCAGTGCGCCTGCGCATAACTTTCCTGAATCGAACCCTGCAATACGCCGATATGCTTGCCTTTCAGTGACTCAGTTGTCGGCAGCAGGCCGGAATCTTTTTTGGCGATCAGTTTTGTCGGTACGCGGTAAATGACTTGTGTGAAATCAATCGCCTGACGACGTTTTTCCGTGACGTTCATCGCCGAGTTAATCGCATCAAATTTACGGGCCTGCAATGCTGCAATCAGGCCGTCGAACGAGGTGTCGTACCAGTCGCACTTTACGCGGGCCGCTGCGCAAACGGCGTTGCCCAGATCAATATCAAAACCCTGTAATTCACCGGTTGCGCTTTTCGATTCAAACGGTGGATATTGTGCTTCCAGGCCGAACTTCAGTGTGGAACCGTCAGCCAGTGCGGAGAAAGACGCCACGGCGCAACCTAACAGCAATGCGATTTTCAATTTTTTCATTATTCACAATTCCCCTGCGTTATTCAGATAAATACCCGGTCTCAGACGCGACACAGGCGGCGTGCGCCTTCGTACAACGTGTCGTTATCTTTGGCGAAACTCAGGCGGATAAGCCCGGTAGGTTTGTTATTGCTGTAAAACGCTGACAGCGGAATGGTCGCAATCTGATAATCACGTATCAGGCTCAGCACAAATTCATCGTCCGTCAGCGGACTGAAATGACTAAAGCGCGCCAGCATAAAGAAACTGCCACGGCTTGGCAGTAATTCAAAGCGGGATTCGCTGAGGGCTTCGGCCAGCAGGTCGCGCTTTTGCTGATAAAAACCGGCCAGTTCCAGATAACTTTGCGGGTCAGCCAGCGCGTCGGCAAAGGCCACCTGCATCGGTGTGTCGGCGGAGAACACCATAAACTGATGGACTTTGCGGATTTCATCCATCAGCTCTGCCGGTGCCAGACAATACCCCACCCGCCAGCCCGTGACGTGATAGGTTTTGCCAAAAGACGACACAATCACGCTGCGTTCAGCCAGTTGCGGATGACAGGCCATGCTTTCGTGGCGCTCGCCGTCAAACACCACATGCTCATACACTTCATCGGACAAAATCACGATATCGGTATTTTTAGTCAGCGCTGTCAGGCGTTCGATATCGACATCCGTAAAAATAGCACCGGTCGGGTTGTGCGGGCTGTTAATGATGATCATCCGGGTGCGGCTGTTGATCGCGTTTGCGACCTGATCCCAGTCGATGCTGAAATCGTCCATCGACAGGCCGATAGCCACCGGCTTTGCCCCCTGTAAACGGACGATCGGTGCGTAGCTGTCAAACGACGGTTCGAAATAAATCACTTCATCGCCCGGATGTACCAGAGCGCTGATGGCGGAATACAGTCCTTCGCTGGCGCTGGCAATGACCGTCACTTCGCTGTCGGCATCATATTTGCAGCCGTAAAGCGCTTCGGCTTTGGCGGACAGCGCATGGCGTAATGCCGCCACGCCGCTCATAGGCGCGTACTGGTTATGACCTTCGCGCATGGCTTTAGCGACGCTGTCGATTAATGCGGGCTGGCATGAGAAATTCGGTGCACCCTGCGACAGGTTCAGTGCGTTATGTTCGGCGCTGAGCTGGCCGATAACGGTAAAAATAGTGGTGCCGACGTCAGGTAATTTTGACCGGGGCGACATGGCGCTTTTCATAGCATTTCCCCAAAAAACAGGCCGTGTGGCCATGACAAGGTAAAAAAAGGTGTTGAATGATTAAGCAACAGTTCCCCTGTGCCGACAATGGAAAGTTTGTCATACTCGTCATGATCTGAAGTCATGGCTATGCGATGTGCCTAACGGGGTAACTGTGAGTTTTTCTCCTGAATTGCCGTATCTGAATTTACCTTCGCTCAATGTGTTGAAAACCTTTGCTGTGGTGGCGCAGACGCTCAATCTGACGCATGCGGCATCGTTGTTGCATATTACACAAGGCGCGGTCAGCCGCCAGATTACCGGGCTTGAGGCCACGCTGGGTTATCCGTTGTTTTTACGTCAGGCCCGCGGGCTGACGCTGACTCCGCGCGGGGCACAGCTGTTGCCGCCGGTACAACAGGCACTGGCGCTGATGGGCGAAGCCCTGAAACGTGTCGGTTCGCACCCGGATACGTTACGCATTAAATGCCCGACCTGTTCCATGCGCTGGTTGCTGCCGCGGGTGATTCAGTTGCAAAACGACAGGCCCGATATGCAGATCGAGCTGACGGCTTCCATTGCCCACGGCGTGGATTTCAGCAACGAGCATTTTGATGCCGCCGTGGTGTTCGGGCGTCAGCCGGAATCACAGCGCCGCGCGCATCATCTGTTTGACGAAGTGCTGACGCCGGTGTGTACCCCGGATTTCCTGCCGCGTCATGAAGGGAAAACGGAAGTGGCGGATCTGGCCGATAAAACGTTGCTTCACCCGACGCGGGATCGTCGCGACTGGTTGTTGTGGCTGCGTGAGGAAGGCGTGCAGGGGCTGCCTTCGGCGAAATCGCAGCATTTTGATACGCTGGATCTGGCGATCAACTCGGCATTACAGGGCTATGGTGTTGCCATAGGTGATCTGACATTAATTGAAGATGATTTGCAGGCGGGAAGGGTGATTGCGCCGTTCCCGCTGTGTGTGGCAAGCGGGGCATCGTATACGCTGTTGTATCCGGAAAACCCGACACCCGCGCTGAAAGTCGCCATTGATTTTCTTAATGAAGAAGCGCGGCTCAGCCGGGAAAAACTGAGCGCGCTGTTGTCCACCTCGCACCGGTTAGTCAGTACAGGTTAATCAGTACAGTGTGGTCAGGGCGCTGGCGATGGCACCGGTCAGTTTGCTCAGTTCTTCAGGTGAAATGATGTACGGTGGCATCAGATAAATCAGTTTACCGAACGGACGTATCCACACGCCCTGCCCGACGAAATGCTTCTGCAACCGCGCCATGTCTACCGGCTGGCGCATTTCCACCACACCTATTGCTCCGAGCACCCGTACGTCAGCAACGCCCGGATGCTCTGCCAGTGGCCGCAACCCGGCATTCAGCTGCTTTTCAATGTTCAGTACCTGTGCCTGCCAGCGGTTTTCCGCCAGTAAATGCAGACTGGCGTTGGCGACCGCGCAGGCCAGCGGATTACCCATAAAGGTCGGGCCATGCATGAAACATCCGGCCTCGCCGTCGCTGATCACCTGCGCCACATGGCGGGTGGTAAGCGTGGCGGAGAGTGTCATATAGCCGCCGGTCAGCGCTTTACCGAGGCAGAGAATATCCGGTGAAATCCCGGCGTGATCGCAGGCAAACAGCTTACCGGTGCGGCCAAAACCGGTGGCAATTTCATCAGCAATCAGCAACACGCCGTATTCATCGCATAACTTACGTACGCGGTTGAGATACAGCGGGTGATAAATCCGCATTCCGCCCGCGCCCTGAACCACCGGTTCTAAAATGACTGCCGCAATTTTGGGGTGATTCTCGTCCAGCATGTTGGCAAACGGCGCGATATCCGCCTCATTCCATTCACCGTCAAAACGGCTCTGCGGCGCATCGGCAAAAAGATGCTGTGGCAGATAACCCTGATACAAACTGTGCATCGAATTTTGCGGATCACAGACCGACATCGCGCCAAAGGTGTCGCCGTGATAACCATTGCGCAGGGTCAGCAAGGTCTGCCGTTTTTCGCCGCGCGCCTGCCAGTATTGCATCGCCATTTTCAGCGCCACTTCAACGGCCACCGAACCGGAATCTGCCAGAAATACACATTCAAGACCCGCAGGCGTCATCTCTACCAGACGACGGGATAACGCAATCGCCGGCGGGTGAGTCATCCCGCCAAACATGACATGTGACATTTTTCCGATTTGTGCGATGGCCGCCTGATTGAGCTGCGGATGGTTGTAGCCGTGGATCGCTGCCCACCATGACGACATACCGTCCACCAGCTGGCGGCCATCAGCCAGTTGTAACATCACGCCGGATGCGGATTCGACCGGATACGCGGGCAGCGGTTTGGTCATAGACGTATACGGGTGCCAGATGTGGCGCTGGTCGAATTCAATATCGGCGGGTGTCATAAACGAGTCCTGCTGAGGGTAAGTTGTAAACCAAAAAATAATTTTAACGTTGACGGTAAACCAAAACAAATTAAAAATGGTTTACGGATTATGAAAACATCAAGCCCAAAATCATTCTGATTGCATCTAGGCAGCCTGAAGGATGAAGGGGTAACAGATTATTATTTGGAGAAGTCATCAATGACTACCCGCACCCACTGGACGCTGGAAAAAACCCAGGCCCTGTTCGATAAGCCATTCCTTGAGCTGATGTTCGAGGCGCAGCAAATCCACCGTCAGCATTTCGATCCGCGTCAGGTTCAGGTCAGTACCTTGCTGTCGATCAAAACCGGTGCCTGTCCGGAAGACTGTAAATATTGCCCGCAGAGTTCCCGTTACAAAACCGGGCTGGAGTCTGAACGTCTGATGCAAGTCGAGCAGGTGCTCGAATCTGCCCGTCAGGCGAAAGCCGCCGGTTCGACCCGGTTCTGCATGGGCGCGGCGTGGAAAAACCCGCATGACCGCGACATGCCCTACCTTGAACAAATGGTGCAGGGTGTGAAAGAGATGGGCATGGAAACCTGCATGACCCTCGGCACGCTGAACACCACGCAGGCACAGCGTCTGGCGCACGCCGGGCTGGATTTCTACAACCATAACCTTGATACCTCACCGGAATTTTACGGCAGCATCATTACCACCCGCAGCTATCAGGAACGTCTGGACACACTGGCGGAAGTGCGCGGCGCGGGCATTAAAGTGTGCTCCGGCGGGATTGTCGGTTTGGGCGAAACCGTGAAAGATCGCGCCGGTTTACTGATGCAACTGGCGAACCTGCCGGTGCCACCGGAAAGCGTGCCGATCAATATGCTGGTGAAAGTGAAAGGCACGCCGCTGGCTGATAACGACGATGTGGATCCGTTTGATTTCATCCGCACCATCGCGGTGGCGCGCATCATGATGCCGCAGTCTTATGTGCGTTTGTCCGCCGGTCGTGAGCAGATGAGCGAGCAGACCCAGGCAATGTGCTTTATGGCCGGTGCCAACTCCATCTTCTACGGCTGTAAACTGCTGACCACGCCAAACCCGGCGGAAGACAAAGACTTAATTCTGTTCGGCAAATTGGGGCTTAACCCGCAGGCATTCGAAACAGAAATGGGCGATAACCAGCAGCAGGCCGCGCTGGCTGAACAGCTGGTTCATGCGGATACCGACCAGTTTTACAACGCCGCCGTATAACCGATGAGCTGGCAAACGCGGATTAACGAAGCGGTAGCCGCACGTAAACAGGCAGCGGCATTTCGCGTACGGCAGCCAAACCGGGGCGGCAGCGCACGCTTCCTGACGCAGGGCGAACGGCGTTATCTGAACTTTTCAGGTAACGATTACCTGGGCCTGAGTCAGGACGCAGACGTGATTGCCGCGTGGCAGCAGGGCGCGCAGAGATATGGTGTCGGCAGCGGCGGTTCCGGCCACGTCACCGGTTACAGCGATGCGCATGCAGAGTTTGAGCAACAGCTGGCCGGCTGGCAGGGATATCCGCGTGCGTTGCTGTTTATCTCCGGTTTTGCGGCAAATCAGGCGGTTCTCGCGGCGCTGATGCAAAGCGATGATCGCGTGCTGGCTGACAAACTCAGCCATGCGTCTTTGCTGGAAGCCGCAGCGCATGCGCCTTCGCTGTTGCGCCGTTTTCATCACAATCAGCCGGATTCCCTGCAACGCCTGTTAGAAAAACCGGTAACCGGTGAAACGCTGGTGGTGACCGAAGGCGTATTCAGCATGGACGGCGACATGGCACCGCTGGCTGATCTGCAGCATTTATGCCAGGCACACGGCAGTTGGCTGATGGTCGATGACGCACACGGCGTGGGTGTTACCGGTGAACAAGGGCGGGGCAGTTGCTGGCAGCAGGGCATCAGGCCGGAACTGCTGGTGGTTACCTTCGGAAAAGCTTTCGGCTGCAGCGGCGCGGCGGTGCTGTGTGATGATGCTACTGCCGATTATTTGTTGCAGTTCGCCCGCCATCTGATTTACAGCACATCGATGCCGGCAGCGCAGGTGTGTGCGTTACAGGCGTCACTGGCACGAGTCCGGCAGGATGACGGCTTGCGTGATAAACTGGCGGCCAATATTGCGCGTTTTCGCGCGGGTGCCGCCGGTTTGCCCTATCAGCTCACCGGTTCGCAAACGGCGATCCAGCCGGTGATTGTGGGTGAAAATCAGCCCGCGCTGGATCTGGCTTCGGCGCTTCGCGGGCGCGGATTATGGGTCAGTGCCATCCGTCCACCGACGGTGCCACCGGGCAGTGCGCGGCTGCGCATTACCCTGACGGCGGCGCATGAGCCGGAAGATATCGATTTTTTGCTGGAGTCCCTTTATGGGTGCAGTCACTGAATTAGTGAACAAACAAGCAGTGGCCGATGCGTTCAGTCGCGCCGCCATCAGCTATGAAAACGCCGCACAGTTGCAGCGTGATGTGGGTGAGGAATTACTGGCGCTGGCTGCGCCGTATCTGAAAGACGCCGGCAAGATTGTCGTCGATGCGGGTTGCGGTACCGGCCACTTCAGCCGGTACTGGCGGGCGCAGGGCAAGAGTGTTCTTGCGCTGGATCTCTCCGAAGGTATGTTGAACCGTGCGCGTGAACTGGATTCAGCCGATGAATATATCCCTGGGGACATCGAACGTCTGCCGTTTGCCGACAATTCTGTCGACATCTGCTTTAGCAATCTGGCCGTGCAGTGGTGCAACGCACTGCCGCGCGCGCTGGAAGAAATGCACCGGGTCACCCGCAACGGCGGGCTGGTACTGTTTTCTACCCTGGCAGAAGGTTCGCTCAATGAACTGGCTGCGGCGTGGATGAAGGTCGATGGCCGGCGTCACGTGAATCAGTTCCTGACACCGGACAAAATCGCTGAAGCCTGTGCGCCGTATCGTCATGAAGTGACGTTCAGCGATCACGTTGCCCGATTTCCTGATGTCATGTCACTGCTTCGTTCGCTGAAAGGCATCGGCGCGACGCACATCAAGAACGGCCGGCTCGGCGGCCTGGGTGGCAGGGAACGTCTGCAATTACTGGACAAACACTATGCCCGCCGCGACGGCATCCTGCCGCTCAACTACCGGCTGGTCTACGGCATTTTGCAGGTCGAAGAACTGATCCCTCGCTGATCGGCTCCTCCCCTTCGCTGGGGAGGGAGCCAACCAACACCAGACTTTTATTAAAATAAATGATGAAAAAATACTTTATTACCGGCACCGACACTGAAGTCGGTAAAACCGTGGCGACCACTGCTTTTTTACAGGCTGCTGCATGCGCCGGACACACAACCGCCGGTTATAAACCGGTGGCATCAGGCAGTGAAATGACCGGGGAAGGGCCTCGCAACAGTGATGCGCTGGCCTTGCAGGCTTACAGCACTGTCGGGCTGCGTTATGACGAAGTGAACCCGTGCACGTTTATCGAACCGACGTCACCTCATATCGTCAGCGAACTGGAAAACCGGCCGATTGATCCACAGGTGTTATCAGACGGGTTGCGTCATCTCGAACCGCTGGCGGACTGGGTGGTGGTGGAAGGCGCGGGCGGCTGGTACACGCCGCTGACGGCAGATTACACGTTTGCCGACTGGGCGGTGGCCGAACAATTGCCGGTAGTGTTAGTGGTAGGCATGCGGCTCGGTTGTATTAACCATGCCGTGCTGACGGCGCAGGCCATTGTACAAAGCGGCTTGCCTCTGGCAGGCTGGATAGCCAATGACATTCAGGAAACGGGGAAGCATCATCAGGCTTACAGAGAGACACTCACGCGTATGCTGCCTGCGCCCCTGTTGGGCGAGATCCCGTACCTGACTCAGGGTTTGGACGTGAATTTAGGCCAATATCTGGATCTGGACCGCCTCACCCGCTGAGACATCAGACGGTCAGATAATTTTTGACTAACGTATCGTCAAGCTGCGCCAGCGTGCCTTGCGCGATGTTTCGTCCGTCATCGACCAGACAGAAACGGTCCGCGACGCTGCGGATGAACGGCAATTTATGGCCGACCAGCAACAATGTCAGACCAAGATCACGGTTCAGGCGGTGAATAATATTACCCATATTCGCCGCCATTGATGCGCTGGTATGCTCGGTGGGTTCATCCAGAATCAGTAATTCAGGCTCCTGAACCAGTGCACGGCTGATTGCCAGTTGCTGCTGCTGGCTTTCATCAAGTTCACCGGCTTTGCGCGCTCCCATTTCCTTTAGTGTCGGAAAAAGGTCATACACTTCTTCCGGCACACGACGGGTCTTATTCCGGCTGGCCATCATAGCAATTTGCAGGTTTTCATCGACGCTCATCTGGGAGAAAATCTGCCGTCCTTGTGGCACGTAACCGATACCCATTTGCGCACGGCTTTCGACCGGCAAATTCAGCAGACTTTGCGGTTCTTCATCACGTGATTGCCAGGAAATTGCACCGCTTTTCACCGGAAGATGCCCCATGATGCAGTTCACCAGCGTGGTTTTTCCTACGCCATTTCGCCCGATCAGGCAGGTACATTGACCGCGGTACAGTTCGAGATTGATATCCCACAGAATATGTTTTTGCCCATAATACTGATTAACTGATTTTACACTTAACATCAGATCTCCCTCCCGCACGGAGCCTTCCGCTGAACTTCACTTTGACGGCCACTGTCATATTTCTGACATTTATGTTCCGCTATTGATGCCCCTGACAGAATTTAATCCCGTTTGTTGACGGACAATCTGACAGCATCAATGACAGATAAATATCCCTTAACCAGTCATAAATGGGGCTAAGAGAGGTTTCCCTACGTTAAAAATGATTCTGTACCCCAGAAAACAGGGAGATCTTCATTTTTTACGCCGGGGTGAAAAAAGCAGTTCTGGCTGCCTTAACCTTTTCATGCACAGACGTTGCAACTCTCAGGCCAAGTTTGTAAAAACGGCAGGGAAAAGGGGCGTTGCATGGGTGTTACCAGCCAGGCCCCTTACAATTTAGGATTATTCATTAGCGTTTCTGAGGTTTTGAGTTTTCCCCCGCAGGGTGCGGCATCAAGGGAACTGCACTTTGCCAGTGCTGCCCTTACTGCTTTTGGTGCAACCTCATGGACAAACATGAGCAAAAAATCCTGTCGGGATGCACTTTTGGTTTTTGCAAGAAACATCAGCCTGACTCTCTAGGCAAAATAGGCATAAATAAGGAGATAAAAAAGATAAAAAATAACTAAAAAAGACCTCTCAGACCGGCAGGAGGCAAAATCCTGTTTTTTACCAACTCCCGCAGCGCGGGGCGTGCTGAGACTTATCCACTATTCCTGTGGATAACCTTGTGTATGAGAGTAAGAAAAGTTGCTACAGACGAGTCAGCATGCGGGTTCCGCTCAGTTTGCCCGTATTCGCAGCTTTTTAGTGATAATCTTTTTAATCAATGAGTTACCTAAAAGCAATACAGTCGTAATTCGTTCGTCATAGTTGTGTCAATCTTCGTCAGCCTGTGGTCAGAAAGCGGAAGGGGAAAGAATTTTGGGAAAAAATGTCACCTGATGGTGAGAGATCTCATCTTTCATATCCTAAAAAAGTGCAGCAGCGCCAGCAGGTTAAACGCAAACATTCTTTATCGGTTGGAAGCTGGTTTTATATACAGTATTATAGCGAAGGTAAAATCAGGGCTGGCAAAAATCGCGAAGTCTTTCATACTATTTTTCCGCAAACTGTTCACCCGTACAGCGCGCACGGCCCTATGCGTTCCCATTTCAGTCAGGTAGCCCGTCATGAGTAAAGTGTTCAAACTACATTCCGAATTTAAACCGTCCGGCGATCAGCCAGAGGCGATACGCCGTCTGGAAGAAGGGCTGGAGAACGGGCTGGCGCACCAGACATTGCTCGGGGTCACCGGTTCGGGCAAAACCTTTACCGTGGCGAATGTGATTGCGGATCTGAACCGTCCGACGATGGTACTGGCCCCCAACAAAACGCTGGCCGCGCAGTTATACGGTGAGATGAAAGAATTCTTCCCGGAAAACGCCGTCGAATATTTCGTCTCTTACTATGACTATTATCAGCCAGAGGCGTATGTCCCAAGTTCAGATACTTTTATCGAAAAAGACGCCTCGGTGAACGAACACATCGAGCAGATGCGCCTTTCTGCCACCAAAGCTCTGCTCGAACGACGTGATGTCATTGTGGTGGCTTCTGTTTCAGCGATATACGGTCTGGGCGATCCGGATTTGTACCTGAAAATGATGCTTCATCTGACCAAAGGGATGATTATCGATCAGCGTTCGATCCTGCGTCGTCTGGCAGAGCTGCAATATGCACGCAACGATCAGGCTTTCCAGCGCAGTACTTTCCGCGTGCGTGGCGAAGTGATTGATGTGTTCCCGGCTGAATCGGATGATCTGGCGTTGCGCATTGAGCTGTTTGATCAGGAAGTTGAACGTCTTTCGCTGTTTGATCCGCTGACCGGCCAGGTGCAACATGAAGTGCCGCGTTTTACCATTTACCCTAAAACGCACTACGTAACGCCGCGCGAACGTATTGTACAGGCGATGGAAGAAATCAAGGTCGAACTGGCGGATCGCCGCAAGGTGCTGCTTGCCAATAACAAACTGCTGGAAGAGCAACGTATCAGCCAGCGTACGCAGTTTGATCTCGAAATGATGAATGAGTTGGGTTATTGCTCCGGTATTGAAAACTACTCACGTTATCTGTCCGGCCGCGGGCCGGGCGAGCCGCCACCGACGTTGTTTGATTATCTTCCGGCTGACGGCCTGCTGATTGTCGATGAATCGCACGTCACCATTCCGCAAATCGGCGGTATGTACAAAGGCGACCGCTCTCGTAAAGAAACGCTGGTGGAATATGGTTTCCGTCTGCCTTCCGCGCTGGATAACCGCCCGATGCGTTTTGAGGAATTCGAAGCGCTGGCACCCCAAAGTATTTATGTCTCAGCCACGCCGGGGAAATACGAGCTGGAGAAGTCCGGTGACGATGTGGTCGATCAGGTGGTGCGTCCGACCGGTCTGCTGGATCCGATCATTGAAGTACGGCCGGTGACCACACAGGTGGATGACCTGTTATCGGAGATCCGTAAACGTGTCGCGATTAACGAGCGTGTGCTGGTCACCACGCTGACCAAACGTATGGCCGAGGATTTGACGGAGTATCTGGAAGAACACGGCGAGAAGGTGCGTTACCTGCACTCTGACATCGATACCGTTGAGCGTGTGGAAATTATCCGCGATTTGCGTCTGGGGGAATTTGACGTGCTGGTGGGGATCAACTTGCTGCGCGAAGGGCTGGATATGCCGGAAGTGTCGCTGGTGGCCATTCTGGATGCGGATAAAGAAGGCTTCCTGCGTTCTGAACGTTCACTCATCCAGACCATCGGCCGTGCAGCGCGTAACCTCAACGGTAAAGCGATTCTCTACGGTGATAAAATTACCCACTCGATGGCCCGTGCCATTGAAGAAACCGAACGTCGTCGCGCCAAACAGGAAGCGTATAACCTCGAAAACGGCATCACGCCGATGGGGCTGAATAAGAAGATCTCCGACATCCTGCAACTCGGTCAACCGAAGACCAAAAAGAACAAAGACAAACGCGATGCCGAAGCGGCGCAGACCTTCAAATCGCTTACGCCAAAAGCGCTGGAGCAGCGCATTAAAGAGCTGGAAAGCAAAATGTATGCGCACGCGCAAAATCTGGAGTTCGAAGAAGCGGCTAACACCCGTGACGAGCTGCATGCATTGCGCGAGCAGTTTATTGCGATTTCGTAAAGCGGTCCCCAAATAAGTCGGGTGATTGAACGCAGCCAACCCACAGGCAATGTGAAGTATGTCGGGGATAAAAGTGATAGACTGCGCGGCCTGTAAATCATCACCCTGACATTTTAAAATGACGAGCGAGCCAATGACGGATACACCACAAAACCCTGGCGCAGCGAAAGATCCGCTGCACGGCGTCACGCTGGAAAAACTGCTGACAACACTGGTGGATAACTTTGGCTGGCCTGCGCTGGCCTCACAGGTCAATATCAATTGCTTCAAAAGTGACCCGAGTGTGAAATCCAGCCTGAAGTTCCTGCGCCGCACACCCTGGGCGCGTAAGGAAGTGGAAACCTTATATCTGGATTTTATCGAAGGCCATCTGCGCCCGGATTTGACCCGCAGCAAGCGCCGCACCCCCTTGTTTGCACAGGTGCCGCAAAAAACCAAAGTCAGTACCGCCGCACCTGCAGCCGACAGCCCCTGGAATAATCATCCGCTGGTGAAAAAGTAATTCAACGTGTTCTTGTGAGGAGAAAACTCGTGTCAGAGCAACGTGTTCTTATTGTGGTAGATATGCAAAACGGGGTATTTGCTTCGCCGCGTTATGACCGCAGCGGACGGGTCGAACAGATTAATCAACTGATAGCCCGGGCAGGGCGCGTCATCTTCATTCAACACGCTGAAGGCGAAATGACGGAAGGGAGTGAATACTGGCAGGTATTGCCGGAGCTACATCTGCCGGAAGACGCACTTTCCGTGACTAAAACCGCCTGCGATTCTTTCTACCGCACCTCCCTCGATCATGTTCTGCAGGGACAACTGAACGTAACCGGTTTTACTATCTGCGGTTGTGCGACGGACTATTGTGTAGATACCACCATCAAGGTTGCTGCCAGCAAAGGTTATGCCGTGACGGTCGCGTCGGATGCGCATACCACCGGCGATCGTACATATGTTTCAGCGCAGCAACTGATCGGGCAACATAATGAAGTCTGGCGTGAATTATCCGTGCCGGGGAATCCGGTAACGGTAAAAACGACGGCGGAAATTCTGGCCGACTGGTCATAAACTCCGTTTTCTGAACCCAAAAAAGGCCGCTAAAGCGGCCTTTCGTGTTTGTGATTTCCGGAATCAGATCATTTTTTGCAGCGTCTCTTCAATCGCCATCCGCAACATGTCGCGGTCATGACGATAGGGCACATCACTGGCTTCGAGCGGGCTTTGAATAATCAGATGTTCAGCGGCGCTGCTGCCGATGTTGACTTTAGGCCCGACAATGGCGGCATCGGCGCGGCGGCCGATACGCTTCTCGATCATATCCAGTTTGTCATCCAGCGTCAGCGAGGCGGCGGCGACACTCAGTTCTTTCCCCAGATTTCCGATATACACGATATGCGCCCGGCTGCGGCGCAGCGCGGCTGTCATATCATTCATCAGTAATAATGGCATCAGGCTGGTAAAGAAACTGCCCGGCCCGATCAGGATCAGATTGGCTTCGGCGATTGCCTGTAACGCTTCCCGGGTAGCGGGCACCTGGGGTTCCAGCAGCAATTCACGCGGTATTTGTGCCAGTTTATCGACGTTCACTTCGCCGTGGACATGTTCACCATTGGCATCAATCGCGGCCAGATCGGCGGGTTGTTCTGACATCGGGATCAATTCTGCGTCAACTTTCAGCAGGCTGCGCACCAGATTGATCGCCTCAAGCGGGCGTACGGTGAGGTGATCCAGCGCACGCAGCATCAGATTGCCAAGATTATGGCCATCCAGTTCGCCCTGGCCGCTGAAACGGTATTCGAACATCGCCGATGCCAGGCTCGGTTCGGTGATCAACTGATTCAGGCAATTGCGCATATCGCCCCAGGCGATGCCGCCAACGGAACGGCGGATACGGCCGGTTGAACCGCCGTTATCTGTGGTGGTGACAATGCCAGTCAGACGCGGGCCTAGCAGCGAAAGTGAAGACATCACCCGGCCCAGCCCGTGCCCTCCGCCTAACGCCACCACCCGGTCGAGGTCAGCTAATGTTCGATTGCGCATGGTTTTCCTTTCAAATGGGGAGCGGCGGGTTTACCTCGTTTTCCAGCGGCGGATTTTACCTAATATTGCAACAAGATGTTACCCCTTCTCGCCACTCTGAGAACATTAAAAACCCGGTGCTTTTGGCATTGAAAATGCTGCCTTTTGTCGTGAAATATCGTTATATATCAAAATACATAACGAAAAACCACCTTGGCGAACGGGACTTTGCGGCGTTAGAATATGCTCCGTTACCCCGTATTCATTATCGCTCCGCTACGGACCGGATGAATCAACTCCTAGCCCTGGTTCCTAAGTTGTTTTTCTGACGTCGTTCCCGCAGAAACAATATGGAGCCCTGGCCGTGACACTATGTCACCAGGGTGCACGGCAGAAATGCCCGCATCTCCCGTATTTGGAAAGGTGTTAAGGTGCTTCAACTTACTGATGCTTTTGCCCGCAAGTTTTATTACTTGCGGCTGTCGATCACTGATGTGTGCAATTTCCGTTGCACCTATTGTCTGCCGGATGGCTATAAGCCGCACGGACACAGCAATAAAAGTTTTCTCTCGCTCGATGAAATCCGTCGGGTCAGCCGTGCGTTCGCCAATCTGGGAACAGAAAAAGTGCGTCTGACCGGTGGAGAACCTTCGCTGCGCCGCGATTTCTGCGAAATCATTGCCGCAGTGCGCGAAAACCCCTCCATTAAAACTCTGGCAGTGACCACCAATGGTTACCGTATGGCGCGTGATATTGCGAAATGGCGCGACGCGGGTCTCACCAATATCAACGTCAGCGTTGACAGTCTCGATGCCCGCCAGTTTCATGCCATCACCGGGCAGGATAAATTCCGCGAGGTTATGGCTGGCATTGATGCTGCTTTTGACGCCGGTTTTAGCAAAGTAAAAGTCAATACCGTGCTGATGCGCGATGTGAATCATGCCAGTCTGAATACCTTCCTCGCGTGGATTAAAACCCGCCCGATCCAGTTACGTTTTATCGAACTGATGGAAACCGGCGACGGGGGTGACCTGTTCCGCAAACACCATATCTCCGGTGAAGTGCTGCGCGAACAGCTGGTGCATCAGGGCTGGCAGTTGCAGCTTCGCTCACGCAGCGACGGCCCCGCGCAGGTATTTAGCCATCCGGATTATCTGGGTGAAATTGGTCTGATCATGCCGTACGAAAAAGATTTCTGCGTCAGTTGCAACCGGCTGCGGGTATCGGCCATCGGCAATCTGCATTTATGTCTTTTCGGCGAGCAGGGTATTCCGCTGCGTGATTTATTAGCCGACGACATGCAGCAGGACGATCTGATGGATCGCATTCAGGGGGGCCTCAGTCGTAAAAAACAGACCCACTTCCTGCATGAAGGCAATACCGGGATCACCCAGAATCTGTCGTTTATCGGCGGCTGAATCCGGTAGTAATCGTTTAAGGAGCAAACTGATGAGCAAAGCCAGTAAAGCGTTTTTGCCGTTATCTGTGGCGATCATGACGGTGTCTGACCGTCGTACTGACGCGGAAGACACGTCCGGGCATTACCTGAAAGAAGCCGTCACCGAAGGCGGCCACCATGTCGTCGCACAGCAAATCGTCAAAGAAAACATTTACAGTATCCGTGCCGTGGTTTCCGCATGGATTGCAGATGAAAAAATCCAGGCGATTCTGATCAACGGAGGCACGGGTTTTAGTGCAGGCAACAATACGCCGGAAGCACTGAAGCCCTTGTTTGACCGTGAAATCGAAGGCTTCGGGGAGCTGTTCCGCATGGTGTCGTTTGAAGATATCGGTACCTCGACTATTCAGTCGCGCGCCATAGGTGGCATTGCCAACCAGACGGTGATTTTCGCCATGCCCGGTTCAACCCGCGCCTGCCAGACCGCCTGGGATAACATCATTGAAGCGCAGCTTGATGCCCGTCAGGGGCCGTGTAATTTCACTCCACATTTGAAGAAATAAGTATGTCTGAACTGACTCATATTAATGCATCCGGCGATGCTCACATGGTGGATGTCTCCGGCAAGGCGGAAACTGTTCGTGAAGCCCGTGCGGAAGCCTTTGTTGAAATGGCTGCCGACACGCTGGCGATGATCATTAACGGCAATCATCACAAAGGTGATGTATTTGCCACGGCGCGTATCGCAGGTATTCAGGCCGCGAAAAAGACCTGGGATCTGATCCCGTTGTGTCATCCGCTGTTGCTGACCAAAGTAGAAGTGACTCTGGAAGCACAACCGGAGCATAACCGCGTGCGTATCGAGTCACGCTGCCGTCTGAGCGGGAAAACCGGGGTGGAAATGGAAGCGCTGACGGCGGCTTCCGTCGCGGCGCTGACTATCTATGACATGTGTAAAGCGGTTCAGAAAGATATGGTGATCGGCCCGATCCGTCTGCTGGAAAAAAGTGGCGGTAAATCAGGCGACTTTAAGGCGGTACTATGATTGATATTTTATTCTTCGCACAGGTGCGCGAACTGACCGGCACCTCCAGCCTGCAACTTCCTGCAGATTTTGCCACGGTGGAAGCGTTACGGGCTGCGCTTACCGGACGGGGAGAACGCTGGGCACTGGCGCTGGAATCAGGAAAATTACTGGTGGCGGTTAACCAGACGCTAACCACGATGGCGCATCCGTTGCGCGCGGGTGATGAAGTGGCGTTCTTCCCGCCGGTGACCGGAGGCTGAGATGGATCAGACGAAAATTGTTGTTGATGCTGCGCCGTTCAGCGTGGGTGATGAATACAACTGGCTGGCGCAATCCGACGCCGACGGTGCTGTTGTCACGTTTACCGGCAAAGTGCGTAACCACAATCTGGGCAGTCATGTCAGTGCCTTAACGCTGGAGCATTATCCGGGCATGACCGAAAAAGCGCTGGCCGAGATTATTGCCGAAGCCCGTAACCGCTGGCCGCTGCAACGCGTGTCGGTTTATCACCGCATCGGGCCGATGTATCCGGGCGATGAAATTGTGTTTGTCGGTGTGACCAGTGCACATCGCGGCATGGCATTCGAAGCCAATGAATTCATTATGGATCACCTGAAAACCCGCGCGCCATTCTGGAAGCGAGAAGCCACGCAAGAGGGGGACCGCTGGGTCGATGCCCGTGACAGCGATAAACAGGCGGCGGCCCGCTGGTAAATAGCATCTCAACCGCACGCAGACCTTCCATGCTTTTCTTCCTATCTGTGATACGCTTTAAAAATCGGGAGGCTGTTTTGGCCTCATTTTTCATCCTCCATGCAAAAGGGTAATCATCATGGATCGATATCCACGCAGTAACGGTTCAATTGTTGAACGCGCGAACACCGGCATTCAGGCGTACATGGCGCAAGTGTATGGCTGGATGTTCTGTGGTTTGCTGCTGACGGCATTTGTGGCCTGGTATGCTTCCGGCTCTGAAAAAATCATGAGCTTTGTTTTCTCAAGCCAGATTACTTTCTTCGGTTTAATTATCGCGCAGCTGGCGCTGGTCTTTGTGATTTCCGGTATGGTGAACCGTCTGAGCGGCACCGTGGCCACCGGTTTGTTCATGCTATATTCCGCACTGACCGGTCTGACACTTTCCAGCATTTTTCTGGTCTACACCGGTGATTCAATTTTCGGAACGTTTATCGTAGCCGCCGGTATGTTTGGCGCGATGAGTGTCTACGGTTATGTGACCAAACGTGACCTGACCGGTATCGGCAGCATGTTATTCATGGCGCTGATTGGTCTGGTGCTGGCCTCACTGGTAAACATGTGGCTGAAAAGCTCCGGCCTTGCGAATATCATTTCGTACGCCGGTGTGCTGATTTTCGTCGGCCTGACCGCGTATGACACGCAGAAGCTGAAAAACATGGGTGCGCAGTTGTCAGAGGATGACCGTGATAACTTCCGTAAATACTCGATTGTTGGCGCGCTGACGCTGTACCTTGATTTCATCAACCTGTTCCTGATGTTGTTGCGGATTTTCGGCAACCGTCGTTAAGGTTTTTGATTTCAAACGATTGAGAGGGACACTGAGAAGTGTCCCTTTTTTATGCCTGCTGGTGAGGCTTTTTACTCCCTCCCCTGCGAAGGGGAGGAGCAAATCAAACCCTGATCCTTCCCGTCGGCACCTGTCGGAAACTCCACCACACCTGCACTGTGTTGAACAACACCAGAATCGCCGTCACGATAAACACCCACCGGAAGCCGAGCAGGGCAGAAGCACTTGAGCCAATCAAGGGGCCCACCACATTCCCGAGATACATAAACGACTGGTTGTAACCGAATATCCGGCCGGTAACCTGATCACTGCTGTATTTCACCAGCAATGCCTGCACTGCGGGCATCAGTGCACCGTCGCCGAAACCGAGCATGAAACGCAGGATCCCCAGTTGAGTAGGCGTATTAATCAGTGACATCAGGCAGAACAGAATGAAGCAAAAAACCAGCGCAGCAATCAAAATGCGGTGCGCGCCAATGCGGTCGCCGAGTTTGCCGAGTTTCGGTGCGGCCATCAGCGCGGAAACGCCCGGTACAGCGGCGATCACACCACTGATAAAGGCGATATTGCTGGTATCCGATGACAGTTCGCGGATAAACAGCGTCAGAATCGGGCTGATGGAGCCGTTCGCCAGTTGGATCATCATGGTAGTGACGAACAGGCTGATAATCAGCCATGGATAAGGCAGCGTGGTGAAGACTGCTTTACCGCTCAGGCGGTTGGCTTTGGTAACCGGCACCACGCGTTCTTTAATTAAAAATAATGTGATGAGGAAGCTGATAAACAGCATGCCGCTGGTGACGAAAAACACCGTGCGCAGGCCGAGATGGTCGGCCATAAAACCGCCGAGCAGCGGGCCGATAATCACGCCGGATACCTGGCCGGTAGACAGCGTACCCAGCGCCCAGCCACTTTTATCACGCGGCACCTGTGAGGCGACCAGCGCCATTGCGTTCGGAATATACCCGGATGTCAGCCCCATCAGTGTGCGCAAAATGAAAAGTTGCCAGACGTTGGTGGCGAACCCCTGCAACATCATGACAATTGCCATACCCAGCGCGGCACGCAGCAACATCAGTTTACGACCTTTGCGGTCTGCCAGGCTGCCCCACAAGGGCGCAACGACGGCGGAAACCAGGAACGTGCCACTGAATACCAGCCCTGACCACAGGCTCAGGGACTCATGAGACGTGACGCCAAGCTGTTCGATGTAAAGCGGTAAAAAAGGCAGGATCTGACTCATCGCCATGCCGGTGAAAAAACAGCCCAGCCAGACGGAGATTAAATTTACTTTCCAGGTTTCCATGTTGCAGCGATGTGGCCTTATGGACAGAGGAGTGAGAGAAAAGAAGCATAGCAATCAAATCTGTGAAGTGGAGCGCAAAAAGTGGGAACCCATTCATCAGCTTTATAATTGATTATCCTGTATCAAAGTTTCGGATTATCGCGGCAGATTATATGGCCTGAATTTGTTACCAGAGTCTGCGGCTGTAACCGTCAGTTACAGCCGCAACGGAGATAACTTCACGCAGCGCGGCGTTTTGTGCTAGTATCGACGCAACTGGCGCACTGCAGTTTGTGCCGAATCCTCGTGGTAATGCCTCATTTGCCTCGTCTGATCATCCACTCTTGAAACTGCACCGAACCCCGTTCGGGTTAGAGTGGACTGGAGCTTTTCCTTATATGTCATTTGATTCCCTCGGCTTAAGTGCCGAAATCTTGCGTGCTGTTGAAGAACAGGGCTATCGCGAACCTACACCTATCCAGCGTCAGGCTATTCCTGTCGTGCTGGAAGGTCGTGACCTGATGGCGAGTGCGCAGACCGGTACCGGTAAAACCGCTGGTTTTACTTTGCCGCTGCTCAATATGCTCAGCCATACCAACGCGCAATTCAAAGGACGTCGCCCGGTTCGTGCGCTGATCCTGACCCCAACCCGTGAGCTTGCGGCGCAGATTGGTGAAAACGTTCAGGCTTACAGCAAATACCTGACCCTGCGTTCGCTGGTGGTATTTGGGGGGGTGAGCATCAACCCGCAGATGATGAAACTGCGCGGTGGTGTAGATGTGCTGATTGCAACGCCGGGTCGTTTGCTGGACCTGGAACATCAGCGTGCTGTTGATTTATCTCAGGTTGAAATTCTGGTGCTGGACGAAGCCGACCGCATGCTGGACATGGGCTTTATTCACGACATCCGTCGCGTGCTGGCGAAACTGCCTGCCAGGCGCCAGAACCTGCTGTTCTCGGCTACCTTCTCTGATGAGATTAAAGGTCTGGCGAGCAAGTTGCTGACCAACCCGGCTTCTGTCGAAGTCGCACGTCGCAACACCGCTTCTGCGCAAATTGAACAAAGCGTTCATTTTGTTGATAAGAAACGTAAAAGAGAATTGCTGTCTCAGATGATCGGTGAAGGCGACTGGAAACAGGTGCTGGTATTCAACCGTACCAAACATGGTGCAAACCATTTGGCTGAGCAACTCAATAAAGATGGCATCACGGCTGCGGCTATTCATGGTAATAAAAGTCAGGGCGCACGTACCCGTGCACTGGCTGATTTTAAAGCCGGTTCTATTCGTGTTCTGGTGGCAACAGACATCGCTGCGCGGGGTCTGGATATTGATATGCTGCCGCACGTGGTCAACTATGAACTGCCAAACGTACCGGAAGATTACGTTCACCGTATTGGCCGTACCGGCCGTGCGGAAGCCACCGGTGAGGCGATTTCTCTGGTATGCGTAGACGAACACAAATTGCTGCGTGATATCGAACGCCTGCTGAAACGTGAAATTCCGCGCATCGCGCTGGAAGGCTACGAGCCAGATCCGAGCATTAAAGCTGAGCCGATCATCAATGGTCGTCAGGGCAACGGTGGCGGCGGTCGTGGCGCGCCTCGTCAGGGGCAGCGTCCGGGCGCACCACGTTCCGGTGCACCGCGTTCAGGCGCTCCGCGTCAGGGCGGCAACGGCCAGCGCAGCGGCACCTCTGAAAATCGTGGTTCAGAAAACCGTGGTTCTGCTGAAAACCGTCCGGCACGTTCGCGTCCTGCGCATGCAGGCCAGCGTCGCACCGGCAATGCAGGCAGCGGCAACAAATAAGTTTCCGGCTGCCCTGCAATCAAACCGCCTTCACCGGCGGTTTTTTTTCGTCTGTAATCTACCTGATGACATAAGCACAACGCCGCGCACCTTGCAAAATATGTTCGGTACGCTCGACGCTGGCGTTCAGCACATCGCTGAAGACATCACGTTCCGCCCGGCAAAATCCCTGACAGGTGGTTGCGGCAGCACAAATCGGGCAGTGATTTTCGACAAACAGATAACTGCCGTCCTCCTGCATTTTCCAGTCCGCCATGTAACCTTCCCGCGTGCGGATAGCCGTCAGCCGTTGTAGCTTTTCTTCCAGAGAATTCGCGCCATTCATTGCCTGCCGGTAATTTTCCAGCGTCTGGTTTTCGCGCGACGTGATCAGCTGATCCAATGCTGAATCGCCCAGTGAAGTGCGGATCAGTTGCAAAAGTTGTACGGTAAGATCCGCGTGGGCATCGGGGAATCGCGCATGGCCGGCGGCGGTCAGTTGCCAGAACTGTGCCGGGCGGCCGACACCTTGCGAAACGGCTCTGGCTTCCACCAGTCCTTCCTTTGCCAGCTTCACAAACTGTTGGCGCATGGCTTCGCCGGTAGTGCCGAGCAGATATCCGGCATCGCTGGCCTGAAGTTCTCCGCGGGTTTTCAGCAGCGTCAGTAATCGCTCTGCGACGCTTTGCCGGACGTCATTTTTATTTTCCAAGCCATTGCTTGACATATAGCCTCGACGGGTTCTAGATTACGTAAAACATATTCCAAGTATTTTCTTGGTTTAATCATATCATAACCACCACATGCTTCAATGCGTGGAAAGCACAAACTAAAGGGATGCAGAGAAAATGTCGGGAAGTCAGAACGGATGGGCGGATTTATTTAGTGCAGAAAACCGGGGCAGCGCCATCACCCTGAGCGCAGGCGTCGCCCTTTATGCGACTAACAGTTACATCGTTATCACGATCCTCCCTTCAGTCGTGCAGGATATCGGCGGGCTGGCGTGGTATGCATGGAATACCACATTGTATGTTGTGTGTTCCATTCTGGGCTCGGCGCTGTCAGCGCGGCTGATGCGGACCGCCGGACCCCGGGGCAGCTATCTGATGGCGACAGGTATTTTTATTGCCGGTGCTGCTATTTGCACGGCCGCGCCGAATATGCCGGTATTACTGCTTGGACGGGCACTGCAGGGCCTCGGTGGCGGATTCTTATTCGCACTGTCCTACGCGATGATCAATCTTTTGTTTAAAGAATCTCTCTGGCCGCGTGCGATGGCACTGATTTCGGCGATGTGGGGCATTGCGACGCTGGTCGGTCCGGCAGTAGGCGGTATTTTTGCTGAACTGCACGCCTGGCGCTGGGCATTTGGTTTGCTGTTGCCGGTCACGTCACTGTTCGGGCTGTGGGTATGGCGGATTTTACCGAAATCCCAGCGCGACAGGCAGCCGGAAGAGCCGTTGCCATTGATGCAACTGGCATTACTGACCGGTGCCGTGTTAGTGGTGTCGGCGGGCAGTTTGTCGTCCTCCGGCCTGATTAACCTGCTCGGTTTTGTGGTTGCCGTGGTGATGATTCTCGTCTTACGTCACCGTGAATTTACGGCGGATGTCAGGCTGCTGCCGCGTAACGCTTTACGTCGTTCCTCGCCGCTCTATGGTCTGTACCTGGTGATGACATTGCTGATTATCGGCCTCGGCTGCGAACTGTTTGTGCCGTATCTGTTGCAACATTTACACGGTCAGACCCCGCTGGCAGCCGGATACATTACTGCCGCCGCAGCCGCAGGCTGGACATTAAGTGAAGTGGCGAGTTCCGGCTGGACCGGACGACGTGCGGACGGCGCGATTATCTGCGGGCCATTGATTCTGGCTGCCGGTCTGCTTTTACTGCTGTTCACCGTGCCGGTCGCGTTTGGGCTGCCGTGGTTGAATATCAGTGGCGTGGTGCTCGGGCTGACGCTGGCCGGTTTTGGGATTGGCCTCGGCTGGCCGCATCTGCTGACCCGCGTACTGCAACAGGCACCGGAAGATGATCGCGAAAAAGCCGGGGCGTCGATAACCGTCGTGCAATCTTTCGCGGCGGCGCTCGGTGCGGCGTTAGCCGGAACGGTGGCTAACTTTGCAGGTGTTGATAAGGGGGATAATGGTGCAGCCAGCGCGGCATTCTGGATGTTCCTGCTGTTTGCGGTGCCTGCGCTTGTGGCGGTGTGGATTGCCTGGCGCTCCGTCAGGGTCAGACGCTTGCAGGGCGGGGCAAAACCGTCATTAAGCAGCGATTTATCTCAGGGGTAATTGCCCGGCGACGGGCCTTGCGGTAATCTTGCGCGTCATTTTTAAGGGGTGAACTGCGATGCGCGTATTACTGGCTCCGATGGAAGGTGTGCTTGATCCTCTGGTCCGTGAACTTCTTACTGAAGTGAACGACTACGATTTGTGCATCACCGAGTTTTTGCGCGTGGTAGATCAGCTGCTTCCCGCCAAATCCTTCTATCGCCTGTGCCCTGAACTACATCACGCCAGCCGCACGCCTTCGGGCACATTAGTGCGCGTACAGTTACTGGGCCAATATCCGCAATGGCTGGCCGAAAACGCTGCCCGTGCGGTGGAACTGGGCTCTTATGGTGTCGATCTCAACTGCGGTTGCCCGTCCAAACTGGTTAACGGCAGCGGCGGCGGTGCGACATTACTCAAAGATCCTGAGCTGATTTACCAGGGTGCCAAAGCCATGCGTGCAGCCGTTCCCGCACATCTGCCGGTCACTGTGAAAGTGCGTCTCGGCTGGGATTCGCTGGAGCGCAGCATTGAAATTGCGGATGCCGTGCAGCAGGCCGGTGCAACGGAACTGACGGTGCACGGACGTACCAAGGAAGACGGCTACAAACCGGAGCGTATTAACTGGGCTGCGATTGGCGAAATCCGTCAGCGTCTGAGTATTCCTGTGATCGCTAACGGTGAAATCTGGGATTACGAAAGCGCTCAGGCCTGCCTGCAAACCACCGGGTGTGATGCGGTGATGCTCGGACGCGGTGCGCTGAATATTCCTAACCTCAGTCGTGTGGTGAAGTACAACGAACCGCGCATGCCGTGGCCGGACGTCATGACGCTGTTACAGAAATACACCCGTCTGGAAAAGCAGGGCGATACCGGTTTGTATCACGTTGCGCGCATCAAACAGTGGCTGAGTTATTTACGTAAAGAGTACGAAGAGGCGACAGAGTTATTTACTGAAGTGCGCGTGCTGAAGACGTCAAAGGAAATTGCCGGACGCATTAACCGGTGATCCCTGCCATGACTTCTCCACGCGGCAACGCTTATAAAGGGAGAAGTATCATGGAAAATAAAGACATTGGCCTGACCCACATCGCTTTTGCCGTCAAAGACCTGGATGCCAGCATCGCGTTCTACCAGCAGTTTGCTGACATGAAAGTGATCCACCGGCGCGGGGAAAAGGGCAGCAACGCCAGACCCGTCGCATGGCTGAGCGACATGACCCGCCATTTTGCTATCGTACTGGCTGAAGACCCGGACAATACCGACACCAGACTTGGCCCTTTCGGCCACCTCGGCGTCGCCTGCGCGACGAAAGAAGCCATGGACGCCAAACTTGCAGAAGCCCGTGCCGCAGGCGTTTTACGTAAGGAGCCCACAGATTCCGGCGCGCCGGTGGGATACTGGGCTTTTCTGGATGATCCGGATGGCAATACGCTTGAACTTTCATACGGGCAGGAAATAAGTTATCTGATCGACAATCAATAATATCCCCCTGTGTATCCCGAAGGGACGCTTTCTGAGTGTCCCTTTATTTTTTTCAGTGCCGCCTTACGCAAGTGTTCACTTACTCGCCATTACAGAGTCTGCGGGTGCTGGTGACAGACTTTGTGACAAATAGAATTGAAAATTGCGGGTGCTAAGACTATTCGCCTCACTTATAATTCCGCCCGCTGTTACGACATATCTTAATGACAACTTTCTAAATACAGAGCAATGCATGTGAAAATCCGTCTTTTGGTTCTGAGCTTATTAGCCTTAAATACAGGCATGTTGTCTGCCCCGGCCGCCATTGCTGCAAAGCATGAACCGGCCGTCGCCACGATTGTTCAAATCGCTTCCGGCAGTGCCATGGTGGTGGATCTGAAAAGCCACGAAGTGATTTATTCCCGAAATCCGGATGAGGTGAGGCCGATTGCCTCCCTGACCAAACTGATGACCGCGATGGTTACGCTGGATGCGAATCTGCCACTTGATGAAGTGATCAATATCGATATCAGCAATACGCCGGAAATGCGCGGTGTGTTCTCCCGCGTGAAACTGAACAGTGAAATTACCCGTCGTCAGATGATTCAGCTGGCGCTGATGTCCTCGGAAAACCGTGCTGCAGCCAGCCTCGCAGCGCATTATCCCGGGGGTTATTCTGCATTCATTAATGCCATGAATGCGAAAGCGAAATCGCTGGGCATGACCCATACGCATTACGTTGAACCGACAGGTTTGTCACCACGCAATGTTTCCACGGCGCGTGATTTAACGCGACTGCTGCTGGCTTCCCAGCGCTATCCGCTGATCGGTCAGCTGAGTACCACTGCTGAAAAAACGGCTGTTTTCAGCCATCCGGCGTATGCATTGCCGTTTCGTAATACTAACCATCTGATCATGAATCCGTCATGGAATATCCAGCTGACCAAAACCGGTTATACCGATGAAGCGGGGCATTGTCTGGCGATGCGTACCACCATTAACGGCAAGCCCGTGACGCTGGTCGTGATGGATGCCTTCGGTAAATTTACGGCTTTTGCGGATGCTAACCGTCTGCGCACCTGGATGGAAACCGGCAAAGCAGTGCCTGTTCCGCAGATTGCCAGGAACTACCGTAAGCAGAAAGAGCAGCAAAAAACCCAGCCTTCGGTCGAAGAGGCAGATGATTGAAATACCCGTCATACTTCAAGCCGCAGATACGTTGGCTGCGCTCAGGTGCCCGAATTACTGACTTGATGTCAGCTCATCGGGACTCCCTGACTTGCCGCCTTTCTGCGACTCGAATTATTTAGGCTATTAATGAAACTGAAAAAGTCCGGTCATGTGCCGGACTTTTGGTTTGCAGGAACGGAATGTGATGATCAGAAAATCAGTTTAAACACCCCTGTCAGGGTCAGTAAGCCGACGATAAAGATGATGGCGATGATCCAAAGAATAATTTTCATATTTTTTCCTTAACATAACCTTCAGTCGTCATCGGCTATTCTGCTAAGCCAATGATATTCCTTATCAGTATAGCGTCTGGCGGTATTTTTGCTTTCTGACTGCCGTTTTCAGATCAGCGCCGCGCGTAAACCACATTCCGGGCTGGTGAGTGGTTTGCCGGTTTGGGTCAGTTGCGCTGCACCGGTCATTGAAGCCTGAGCCAGCACCACGCAGGCCGCGCCCTGCCTATATTCCGCATCTGCCGCCACCGCGATGGCCTGTAAATATCCGGCCAGATCGCCCTGTTTAAACTTTTCCCATGCGCCTGCCACCAGACGGGTTTTAAGCCGTGCCTGCGGATGTCTTTCTACCTGCGCGAATAACTGCCGCGTTGGCTCCAGGGTCGTTTCGACCGCGCACAGTGCGACCACATTGCCTGCCGTTTGCATGGCCTGTTCCGCCAGCGCCTGATCGACACGTAAAACCGGCACTGTGGTGCTTTTACTGGCAAGTGTCGCAGCAGGCCCCAGCGTTGAACAGGTCAGTAAAACGCGATCGGTATTTTCACTCAATGCCAGCAGTACATCCGCCGTCTGCTGAAGAATTTCCGCCGTCAGCCCGCCCGCCTTTTCGGCTGCGGCCAGTAAATCGGGCCGCGAAACATGCCGGAACTGATGCTGATCCAACCCCAGCGCCCGCGCTGTATTTTCAAATACCGCAATATTGCTGTCCGCTGTGTGTAAGCAGGTAATGCGCATACCCTTCTCCTGATGAGTGTCTGCCTCTACGTTAATGATTTTTTAGCCGCGCCGCAGATGTTTTTGCCAGTAAATATTCATCCGTTAATGCGGGCAGGAAATGCCGGGTTCCCTCTGGACGGGTGATGATTTTCGTCATCCGCACCCGCCTGTTGTCCCTTTAAGTTTGGCCTGTTAACGGAAAGCATAACTGGCTATTTTAATTGGTATTTATTCAGCCAGGCAATGCAACTCAGCCATATATAGATACATAAGTAATGACGTATTTATCGAGAAGGAAATTGATTTGAGGTGGTTATTTATCCAGTGCACACTTCACGCAGATTAAGGATTTCTAAACAGGGAACGCTCATGTAAGGGACAACAACGATGTATCAGCTCAGCACACGGACGCTATCGCCCGTCAATCCGACGCTCTATTTTCCTGGCGCCCCTGTGTGGCCGGAAGAATACAAAGGAAAATCATTCATGGAAAAGCTCATGCAAAACCAGATCAACAATATTGAAAAACAGGGAATCAAAAATGGTGAGGAAATCGCCGGGCTGAATCTGCGTGTGGGGAAGGTGGAACAGCAGGTCAGCCAGCTGACCGTAGTGGTTACAGAAACGAATCTCCGTGTCGGAAAACTGGAATACCAGATGGTCACGCTCACCGATGTCGTGACCGATATCGGTGAGCGTGTCGGAAAAACCGAACAGAGCATCGCCCGTATCGACGGGCACCTCCTGAGAATTGACGACCATCTGGTGCGGATAGATAAACAGTTTGAACAGGTGGATAAACAGTTTGAGCGAGTGGATAAACAGTTTGAACGAGTGGATGAGCGCTTTGACAAAATAGATCAACGTTTTGTGAAGATTGAAGCTTCAATGAGTGCAATGCAGACAATGTTTTATGAACTCATGATCACACAGACCCGATGGATTATTGGCATGATGCTTGTACTGGTTGGCGTGACGTTTACGGCGGCACGCTATATCCACTAAAGGCGATCTGATGCGGTTAATCACCCATTACACTGTATTGGCCGTGCCAGCAAAACTGGCAATAACGACTATAATATAGACAGGCCGCCACCTTCCTTATGCCCTTGTCTGAACGGCATTGCCGAAGGTTTATCACAGCACGCTGCTGGCGGCTTTCGGCGTACAAGGGGGTGTTTCATGGCTAATCATGTCTGGGGGCTGATATCCAATCCAGGTCCCGAACTGCAACAAATCCAGCGTGAGCGGGAAACCGTTTCACATGTGTATTCACACCATGTTCTGTTAATGGCGCTGATCCCGGTAGTCTGCTCTTTCATCGGAACAACACAACTGGGCTGGAACTTCGGTGACGGCGAGACGCTGCGGGTTTCCCTGTTCACGGCGTCTTATATCGCAGTCGTTTTCTATGTTCTGATGCTTGCTGCCGTTGCCCTTATGGGACGGATTATCTATGGAATGGCGCGTCGTTATGATAGCCGGCCGACACTCAACAGCTGTATCGTCTTCGCCGGCTATGTTGCTACCCCGATGTTCCTCAGCGGGATCGTAGCCCTTTACCCGATGGTCTGGTTATGTCTGTTTGTCGGACTCATTGGCCTGTGTTACAGCGGATATCTGTTATATCTCGGCATCCCTAACTTTCTCAATATCGACCGGCGCGAAGGTTTTCTGTTCTCCAGTTCAACGCTGGCAATGGGTGTTCTGGTTTTAGAACTACTTTTGGCTCTGACGGTGATCATGTGGGGCTATGGAACGCAACTATTCTGAGTATTGATGAGATGAGGTTGCATTGCTCCCTCCCCTGCGAAGGGGAGGGAGGTATTAACCCCTTTCGCAGGGGAAGAGATGAAAGTATCAATCCTGCCAGTTTTTTAGCTTACTGGTTTTCCCGATCCCCGGGTTAAAACTGTTGGTCGGGTCGGCCTGTCGGTAGAATTCTTTCAGATGGGGTTTCGCAATATACAAATGGCCGACGTTATGTTCAGCGGGATATTCCGCACCTTTAGCGTCGAGCAGCGCTAACATTTTGTGTTTCAGCGCCTTGCTGTTTGCGCCTTTTTTGACGATGTAATCCTGATGGAACACATGGCACATGAAATGGCCGTAATACAATTTTGCCACCAGCTGACTGTTGATATCTTCCGGCAGTGTTTCAAACCAGTCGCGGTCGTTACGACGCAGCGCGATGTCCAGCGCCAGAATATCTTCCACTTCTTTTTCATGTACTGCGTGATAGCGCACGGCGGCACCAGCGGCGGCGAAGCGGTGCAGGAAAGCTTTTTTGCCTTCGTCGGCAGAACAGATAAAGAAATCACCCTGACCCTCAGTAAAGAAACGTGTCAGAAAGGTTCGGGCCTCGTCAATGCCGGGGCCGGACATTTTCAGCAGTAAGTGATGTTCAAACCGGTCACGGTACTGTTTCATGCGGGGGGGAAGGTGATTAGGTAAAGCTTTGCTCAGGCATTGCATCACACGGTCACTGAAATTTTTGGGCAGGAATGGAACCTTACTGGCGTGCGCATCGAACTTCCCTTTGGCAGTAAACATGTCCGGCATTTTGTCGGTGCCAAGCTTGTCGATCATCATAAATGTATCTTTACCGTAGACTTCGGTGATATCGAAAATATCCCGATGCATATATTCCCCGGCCACCGGAAGATTAACGAAATCACGCAGGATCTGACGACGTAATTCTGTCAACACCGCAGTGTCATTGGTGCCGATGTAAAAAACCTGCTGTTGTGTTTCTGCCGGAAAGGTATCCAGCCGTACGGCGAAAACGGCCAGTTTACCCGCACAACCTGATGCTTCAAATAAACGTCGTTCATCCGCGTTGAAACGCGATGGTGTATCCGCATCAACTTCGCGGACACGAGAAGCATAATCATGATCCGAGGCCAGGCGCTGATCATGCGTGATATCGGTTTCACGGTAATCGCCTCTTTCGAGACGTGTGAGGATTTCTTCCGGCGTTTCGCCAAGGTTAATTCCCAGATGGTTAATCAGTTGCAATTCACCCTGCACATCGATCTGCGCATACAACGCCATTTCGGTATATGCCGGTCCGCGTTTCACCAGCGATCCGCCGGAATTATTACAAATCCCGCCGACCACCGACGCGCCAATGCAGGACGAGCCAATTACCGAGTGCGGTTCGCGGTTGTAGGGTTTGAGGATCTTTTCCAGTTTGTAGAGCGTGCTGCCGGGAAAGCCGATCACCTGATGGCCACCGTCGAGTAACTGGATCTGGTCCAGTTTCAGTGTGCTGAAAATAATAATGTCGCGGTCATAGTCGTCGCCGCTGGGCGTCGAGCCTTCGGTCAGGCCGGTATTGGCGGCCTGCATAATGACAATCTTATCGGCGGCGATACAGGCCTTGAGCAGTTGCCACTGTTGCAGCAGCGTTTGCGGAAAAACCACCGCCAGCGCTTTGCCGCCACCGGAGCGGAACCCTTTACGATAGCGTTCGGTATTGCTATCGCCGGTCAACACGTGGCGGCTGCCTGCAATCTCTTTCAGCGTGGCGATGAGTGACAGATTATCCATTTCATCTTCCTTTTTTAATGTGATGCCATCTAATCATAGGCTTAAATGATACTTATTAAGTTAAATGTCATTCGGGATATGGGTTAGGTAATTTCACTTAATCTGTTGCATTTTTGTCATGCGCTGTCCATTAAATCGTCATTGATGTGTCATAAAACTCGCGCTTAATGAACGCCAGATAACGAAAGCAACCGAGAGACAGCATCATGGCTCAAGCTCAACTTAAGCTGGCACAGGCTGAATATCCTCAGACCGGGCCACAGCATCTGAACAAGGTTCTGGACGTCAAGGGTCTCGTGAAATCCTACAAATCAGGTCAGCGTGTCCTGAATGACATCAATTTTGATCTCCATGCCGGTGAATTCGTGGCGGTAATTGGCCGTTCCGGCGCAGGTAAATCCACTCTGCTGCATGTTCTCAACGGGACTATCCCGCTCACAGAAGGCAGTGTGGTATGCCATTACGAAAATGGCGAACACCAGGAACTGGCAGGGCTGACCGGCAAAGCGTTGCGTCGCTGGCGCTCGTGTTGTGGCATGATTTTCCAGGATTTCTGTCTGGTACCTCGTCTTGATGTTCTGACAAATGTGTTACTGGGGCGTCTCAGTCACACCTCAACGTTCAAATCATTTTTTAATCAGTTCGACGACGAAGACCGTGCCCGTGCCATCTCTTTGCTTGAATGGTTGCACATGTTGCCGCATGCGTTGCAGCGTGCCGAAAACCTTTCCGGTGGCCAGATGCAACGGGTAGCGATTTGTCGTGCGCTGATGCAGAACCCAAAAATTCTGCTGGCTGATGAACCGGTGGCGTCACTGGATCCGAAAAATACCCTGCGCATCATGAATGCGCTGAAAAAAGTCAGCGAAGAGAATATTGCCGTGATGGTCAATCTGCATTCGGTAGAACTGGTGAAAGATTATTGCACCCGCGTTATCGGCATCGCGAAAGGTCAGATTATTTTCGACGGACATCCGGATCAGTTAACTGATGATATTTTGCATCAGTTATACGGTGAAGAGCACGACGCTATAAACAGTTAAATAATAATGTTATTTATTTTTTTGCAGTGCTTATTTCTACTTTCACTCAATCTACACAAGGTCATTATTTCATGAAGAAGTTATTACGTCTGGCAGTCTTCGTAGCAGGTTCTTTTACCGCGATGTACAGCATGGCAGAAGATGCTCCTAAAGAATTAAACTTAGGTATTTTGGGCGGGCAGAATGCCACTCAGCAAATCGGTGATAATCAGTGTGTAAAAGATTTCTTCGATAAAGAATTAAATGTGGATACCAAACTGCGTAATTCATCCGATTATTCAGGTGTTATTCAGGGGTTGTTAGGTAAGAAAGTCGACATGGTATTAAGCATGTCACCTTCATCTTTTGCTTCGGTTTATATTAATAATCCGAAAGCGGTGGATCTGGTGGGCATCGTGATTGACGATACCGACAAATCTCGTGGTTATCACTCCGTTGTTATTGTTAAAGCCGACAGCCCGTATCAGAAATTATCTGACCTGAAAGGCAAATCATTCGGTTTCGCTGACCCGGATTCCACTTCCGGTTACCTGATCCCGAACCAGACATTCAAGAAAGAATTTGGCGGTACCACGGATAATAAATATAACAATTTCTTCTCCAGTGTCACCTTCTCCGGTGGCCATGAGCAGGATATTCTTGGTGTGCTGAACGGTCAGTTTGAAGGTGCCGTAACATGGGCTTCAATGATCGGCGACCGTGAAACCGGTTATACCTCCGGTGCGTTCAACCGAATGATCCGCATGGACCATCCGGATCTGATGAAGAAAATTCGTATTATTTGGGAATCTCCGCTGATCCCAAATGGCCCGATTTTAGTGCGTAGTGATTTGCCACCGGCATTTAAAGCTAAGCTGGTTTCCGCCATTAAGAAACTGGATAAAGATGACCACGCTTGTTTCGTGAAAGCAGTGGGAGGCAAACAGCATATCGGCGAGACGTCTCTGGCAGAATATCAGCAGATTATTGATATGAAGCGTGAGTTAACTAAAGGCAGTCGCTAACCCGTAGCTCCCTCCCCTGCGAAGGGGAGGAATAATGATTATCTGCAAACCGGAAATATTATTTTGAACAAAGATTTCAATCGTTATTACCAGCAGATACGCGGTAAACAAAAGCGGGAGGCACTGGTCTGGTCAGGGTTGATGCTGTTGTTATATCTGTGGTCAGGCAATGTTTCCGAGCTTAATTTAAAAACTATTTTTTTCTCCGCACCCAGCTTCTTTGATTATATTGGACAGACTGTACCGGTATTACACTGGTCATTATTGTTTGCTGACGGCCATACTGAAGGGTCACTGGCGTATTGGGGATACCGTCTCAATATTCAGCTGCCGCTGATTTGGGAAACTATCCAGCTGGCGTTGTCCTCGACGATATTGTCGACGGCGCTGGCTATTGTGTTGGCTTTTCTCGCCGCCGGTAATACAGATTCGCCTAAATGGGTGAAATTCAGCATCCGTACCTTTGTCGCTTTTCTGCGCACAATGCCGGAACTGGCCTGGGCGGTGATGTGTGTGATGGCATTTGGGGTGGGTGCCATTCCTGGCTTTATCGCACTGACGTTACATACCGTCGGCAGCCTGACCAAATTGTTCTACGAATCCATTGAAACCGCATCGGACAAACCGGTGCGTGGTCTCAGAGCATGCGGCGCGGGCCGTTTGCAGCGTATGCGTTTCGCCATGTGGCCGCAGGTGAAACCCATCTTTTTATCCTACAGCTTTATGCGCCTCGAAATTAATTTCCGCCAGTCGACCATCCTCGGGCTGGTCGGGGCGGGCGGTATCGGGCAGGAGCTGATGACGTCAATCAAACTTGATCGTTATGATCAGGTCAGCATGACCTTACTGCTGATTATTCTGGTTGTGTCGGTGATGGATTTTCTTTCAGGTAAATTACGCAAACGCGTTGTGGAGGGCACTTTCTGATGTTAACTGATGCGCTCGAACCTCATGTCGTCAGCAGCATGAAGCAGCAGCACGGGCATTTGTTTGCCGCGCAACGCCGCTATCTGCGTTACCTTGCGATACTGGCTGTTGTTATTACGCTGTACTATGTCTATTTCTTCAGTTACTTCGGCATTCCCTGGAGTGAAGTGGTGCGCGGCAGCCGTGAAATCGGGCGTTATTTCCTGCGAATGTTTGTCTGGCATGACGTTTCCGAATGGCCGTTTATGTATTATTTTTCGCAAATAGCTATCACACTGGCGATTGTATTTTCCGGCACTATCACCGCATCTTTTCTCGCGTTACCGCTTTCATTCCTCGCGGCGCGTAATGTGATGTCTACGCCGGTTCTCAGACCTGTTTCCATGATTATCCGCCGTCTTCTGGATGTTTTACGCGGGCTGGATATGGCGATCTGGGGGCTGATTTTCGTTCGTGCTGTCGGCATGGGACCGCTGGCAGGTGTGCTGGCGATTGTGATGCAGGATTTAGGCTTGCTCGGTAAACTTTATGCCGAAGGGCATGAAGCCGTTGATCGTTCGCCGAGCCGCGGTTTGCGGGCGCTGGGAGCTTCCCCGTTACAAACACACCGCTTCGGGATTTTCACCCAATCCTTCCCGACATTCCTTGCGTTGTCGCTGTATCAGATTGAATCTAATACCCGCTCAGCCGCCGTTCTGGGCTTTGTCGGCGCGGGTGGGATCGGTCTGGTGTATGCGGAAAATATGCGTCTGTGGAACTGGGATGTGGTGATGTTTATCACCCTGATACTGGTAGTGATCGTGATGATCATGGACAAAATTTCCGCCATGCTGCGCGCCAAATACATTCTGGGTGAAGAAATTGATTTGTTCGCACCGGAAGAGCGAAAAATGAAGCCGCCGGTCGAACTTTACCGTCCGTAGGTTAAGAGTACTAAACAGGCGGCGTCTTCAGGGACGCCGCCTTTTATCGTGACTGAACCCCGGGCAGATTACGCGTCGAAGTACCAGTAGCCCTGATTCACCAGATCTGTTAACAGAGCGACAAATTCAGGATCCTGCAGGGCAGCCCCCAGTTCTGCTTTACCGATCAGCGTATAGCGGCACAGCGCATCAGCGGCAGCATACCGGGACGTTTCCAGCGGCTCGCCGTTGACAAAGAAACGTTCGCCGACGTTGAGGACTCGCAGACCACTCAGGCGCACCAGGTTTTCACCCTGCATCAGCGCATCGACAATTTCATGTGATTCGTATGGCGGTTCGGCCGGCGCGATATCCAGTTCATGGCGCGGCGTGGTGGCAAAACGGCCAAACCATTGTTTGAAATCTTCCGGCTGGTTTAACAGCTCAACCATCATCTGGCGTACGCGTTCCAGCTCATACTCTTCCACTTTACCGACGTGGTCACGCAGCGTTAAATCCGGATCGCTGTAATGACTGCCGCCCAGATCGTTTTCCAGCGCGTAGTCAGCAAAGCTGCTGATGAAATCACGGCTGTTAGGGCCACGGAAACCGACGGAATAGTTGAGGGCGGTTTCATGGGTAAAGCCGTCGTGCGGAAAGCCCGGCGGGATATACAGAATATCGCCCGGCTCAAGATCTTCATCAATGATTGGCGTGAACGGATCTACATGCAGTAACGCCGGATGCGGGCAGAACTGACGCATCGGCAAGGCATCACCCACACGCCACCGACGGCTGCCCATGCCCTGAATGATAAAGACGTCATACTGATCGATGTGCGGGCCGACGCCGCCGCCGGGCACAGAATATGAAATCATCAGATCGTCTAAACGCCAGTCCGGCAATACGCGAAAAGGTTTTACCAGTTCAGCCGCAGGCAAATGCCAGTGGTTTACGGCCTGTGCCAGCAATGACCAGCCGGTTTCACCCAGACCGTCAAAATCTTCAAAAGGACCATTGCTTGCCTGCCATTCACCGTTCTTATGGCTCACCAGGCGGCTGTCCACTTCCGGTTCCATCGCCAGGCCAGCAAGTTCATCCGGACTTATCGGATCGACAAAATTCGGGAAGGCTTTTTTAATAACAACAGGTTTTTTTTGCCAGTATTTTTCGAGAAATTCCGGCCAGTTCAGATTGAGTTCATAAGCCATGTGATTTACCAGTGGGAAGACAAACGGGCCTGATTATAGAGAGGGTGCAAGTTACCGCGCTTTGTTGTGGGTCAAGGCTACCCATCATAATTCGAACCGCAGATGCGTTGGCTACGTTCAGTGACCCGAATCACTTACCTGAATAAGCTCATCGGGATCCCTTCACTTGCCGCGTTACCCGGCAAGCCTTGCCCTATTAGGGCCAGCACAAGCGCTGCTCAAAAGCTGAAGCTTTTGTCCTGCAGCCCGAATTATTTTGGGTATAGAACTCTGGTTGAAATATTTATGACTTCGCGGCCAGCACGACCAGTTTCTGGTTCACAAATTCTTTGATACCAAGATCGGAGAGTTCGCGGCCGAATCCGGAGCGTTTCACGCCGCCGAACGGCAGTTCCGCTGCGGTATCTGTAGGTGAGTTGACGTATACCATACCGGTTTCAATCTGGCTGGCCAGCTTACGGGCGCGAGACAAATCGGAGGTGAACAGTGAACCGCCAAGGCCGTAATGTGAGTCGTTGGCCAGTTTCACCAGTTCCTCATCATTTTTCACTACATACACCTGTGCGACCGGGCCAAAGAATTCCTCAAAATAGGCCGGATTATCGCGGGTAATGTGCGTCAGAATCGTTGGTTCAAAGAAGTTGCCCGGATTGTCTGCCACTTTTTTTCCGCCAAAGTGCAGTTTCGCCCCGTGTTTCACAGCATTATCCACTTGTTCACTCAGCGTTTTCACCGCTTCTGCAGAGGACAGCGGCCCCAGCGTGGTGGATGTATCCAGCGGGTCGCCGGTCTTCAGTGCCTTAAAGTGGCCGGTGAATTTTTGAAGGAATTCATCGGCAACTTTTTCATGAATAATGAAACGTTTGGCCGCCGTACATACCTGCCCGGCGTTGGAAACACGAGCCTGCGCACCGGCTTTGGCGGCTTTATCGATATCGGCATCATCGAGTACGGCAAACACGTCATTACCGCCGAGTTCCAGCGTTGATTTCTTCAGCTTAGAGGCCGCCCGTGAAGCCACGATCGCACCGGCTTTTTCCGAACCGGTCAGCGCGACACCCTGAACGCGGTCATCATCAATGATGGCACTGACCTGATCCTGAGAAATAAACAGGTTGGTATAAGCGCCTTTTGGCGCCCCCGCTTCGGTAACCAGTTTCTCAAAGGTTTCCGCACAATGGGGAACGATGCTGGCGTGTTTGACCACCACGCTGTTACCGGAGGCCAGATTCGGTGCCAGTACGCGCATTAACTGGTAGAACGGAAAATTCCACGGCTCGACGGCCAGGATTACCCCAATCGGGTGATGCTCGACCCAGGCTTCGCCGAGATCGGATTTATACGGCACAGGTTTGAGGAACTCTTCTGCATTTTCGGCATAGAATTTCGCAATATCCGCGCAAATCTGCACTTCGCCACGACTCTGACCGATAAGTTTGCCCATTTCTACACTGATCACTTCCGCCAGTTCATCAACGCGGGAAGCCATCAGTTCGGATAATTTATGCAGTACTTTAACGCGTTGCTTAATATCGCCCTGACCCCAGTCAGATTTATATAAAGCATCGGCTGCAGAGAGCGCCTCTTCAACCTGCTGATCGTTATGTGTTGGATATTCTTTGATGAGCTTATTGTTGAACGGATTTATTGTCTGATATGGCATGTGTTGCTCCTTGTTTTGTGGCGTGTCGTCGAAAACAACGGCACGTTGGAATTGAGGTGCGTACGCCTTTTGCGTTCTCAACAGAACATTAAGCATAGTCGAAAAAATGTGACCCCTGTCCCACAGACATCTCATGCAACACAACGGTATGACGCGTTCTGTCCTTTTTCTCACTGGCCTTGCCATACGCCTGCTGTCGCCTGTCTCTAAGAACAATCGCCTTTACGTAACTTTGCGACTGGCAGTAAATGAATTGTTTTCAGCAAGCGATTGATAAATTTACCGCTCACTTTTATGCTGACTTTCCTTCCCTTTCCCGACACTGAGAAATTCATGAAGCTTGATGCGATTCCGTTTTGCACGACTGACTGGAGTGATGTCACGCCAACGCAACATCCTGGTGATACCGGCATGGCGCTGTGGCGTACGCAAAAATTTGGCGATATCCGTGTGCGTATCGTTGAATATTCAGCAGGCTATGTGGCTGATCACTGGTGTAGTAAAGGCCATGTTTTGTTCTGCCTTGAAGGGGAGCTTCATACACGCCTTGAAGATGGACGTACGTTCACCTTATCGCCGGGCATGAGTTATCAGGTAGCGGACAATGCCGAAGCACACCGTTCATCTACACCGGTTGGCGCGAAACTGTTTGTTGTTGATTAGTCGTGTTGGTTTATTGCGTGGTTGTTTATAGAAACATTCGCCGTCTGCTGAGGCAGACGGCAAGGAGCAGCAGGTGAGTAAATTACGGGTTGGTATTATTTTTGGTGGTAAATCGGCAGAGCATGAAGTGTCACTGCAGTCGGCAAAAAATATCGTGGATGCGATTGATAAAGAACGCTTTGATGTGACATTACTGGGTATTGATAAGAAAGGGGAGTGGCACATTAATGACGCCAGTAATTACCTGATCAATGCTGAAAATCCGTCGCTGATTGCCCTGAATCGCTCGAATAACCAGGTTGCGCTGATCCCGGGCCAGACCGAGAATCAGCTAATCGAAACCCACAGCGCCAGCGCATTGTCGCAGGTGGATGTCATCTTCCCGATTGTGCATGGAACGCTGGGGGAAGATGGTTCCCTGCAGGGGCTGCTGCGTATGGCAAATATAGCCTTCGTCGGCTCCGGCGTACTGGGCTCCGCCGTCAGTATGGATAAAGATGTCACCAAGCGTTTGCTGCGTGATGCCGGTCTGGCCGTTGCTCCTTTCGTGTGCCTCACGCGAGTGAATCGTCAGAAAAATACCTTTGCCAGTGTTTCGCAACAACTCGGCCTGCCGCTGTTTATCAAACCGGCAAATCAGGGCTCATCGGTGGGCGTCAGTAAAGTCAGCGATGAAGAGAGCTATCAGCGTGCTCTGGATGAAGCATTCAGCTTCGACCACAAAGTGCTGGTGGAGTCGGCTATCAAAGGTCGTGAAATTGAATGCGCTGTATTAGGTAATGATCACCCGCAGGCCAGCGTGTGCGGCGAAGTGATCCTGCATGACGGATTTTATTCCTACGATACCAAATACATCAACGAAACTGGCGCGTCCATCGCTGTTCCGGCTGATTTACCGCAGGAAACCCATGATCGTATCCGCGCCATCGCCTTGCAGGCATTTCAGGTGCTGGAGTGTCGCGGCATGGCACGTGTGGACGTTTTCCTGACAGAACAGGGTGAAGTCGTCATCAATGAAATTAATACCTTGCCGGGCTTCACCAATATCAGTATGTATCCGAAACTCTGGGCCGCCAGTGGTTTAGGTTACCGTGATCTGATCACGCGCCTGATCGCGCTGGCGATGGAGCAACATCAGCAGAATAATCAGTTGAAAAGCTCGGCTAACTGACCGGCTGGTTTAAGGCAATACGAAGAAGGCAGGGAGGAAATCCCTGCCTTTTGTGTTTACCTTGCTGATTATTCAACCACCAGCTTCACCTGTTTTCCGGCCAGGCTCAGCATCAGAATCAGGGCATCAAGCGTAAATTTATCCGTCTTTTTGTTTACGACGTCAGAAACGCGCGGGCGCGAAACTTGTAAAACTTTTGCAGCATCGCTCTGCCGCAGATTCTGATGGATGATCCAGAGGCCAATTTCCGTCATCAGTTGCTCTTTGAGCGCCAGAGTATGAGCAATTTTACTCTGTGAATCTGCATGTAAAGCCTGGGCTTCGACAGCGCTGAATCCCAAATCGGCGAACACATTTCCGCCTGCTTGCGTGATATGTCGTGATGCGACATCAATATCCTTTTTCATTTTCTCTCCTGTGGCGCTCCCGTACAATTTGGGCATAGCGGCTTTTTATAATGGAAATATCTTTCGGGCTGGTTTGCTGATTCTTTTTCGCAAAGCAGTGCAGGATGTAAATGGCCTCGTCGAATTTAGCGAGATAGACAACCCTAAAAGTACCGGCGCGTACATCGAGTTTGATTTCAACCACGCCAGTACCCCAGTCGCTGACTGACTTCCATTGTGTTGGGGGAAGCCCTTGCTGAATTTGCTCAAGCTCATAGCCCGCTCTTTTTCTGGCGTCTGTGGGAAAATCACGTAAGTCCTTCAACGAACTTCCACGCCAGTCGATATCTTTAATCACCGTCACTTTCCTTGTGTATAAAATTTTATACCTAAATGGGCCTTATGCCAACGTCTTTATACGGCAGCTAAAAGGGGGTGAGATAATTAAGGAGAATTCTTGCGAGATGTGCCGAAAGAAAGCGTTTATACGGTGTTAAAAGGCAGGGAGGAAATCCCTGCCTTTTGTGTTTTCTGATTACGTCCTGTAGCGCCAGAGTAAGATAACAACGCCGGTCAGACTGGCAAGAGAAATGCTATAAAGCGCGCCGGTTGCGCCGATACTTTCTGCCAGTAAACCGGCGGCGCCGGTGGCTAAACCCGCCACCATAACTTGTCCGCGCCAGGCCAGCGCGCTGGCTGTGGCGACCTGTCTGCCCGTAAAATTTTGCAGCACGCCGAAAGTGCCTAATGCGAACACCACATTTGAGGCCAGGTGAGCACTAAAAATTAACGCCAGACTGACTGCCGGCCAGGCTGACAGGGGGGAAAGCAGAAAGTATCCCCCCAGAAATAACATCAGGCATAACAATATTCGTCTGTTACTGGTGCTGAACTGCCGGAGTTTGTCAGCACTGAGCAGCAGCGGGCCGAATAGTTGCCCGAGGCTGCGGGCAAACAGCAAAGGGAGTGCCAGACCGGTGGTTTCTTCAGGGCGAATTTGCTGCACGAGTGCGGGTAATAATGCCATCGCGGGAGAACCGACAGCAGCGAGCGCCGGTAACAGCAAGATGCTTCGTTTTTGCAGCGGAGAGTAATGTTTCCAATGCAATGGCAGGTGTGCAGGAAAATCAGCTGCCATTGTTTGAGCGTCCCTGACCCGAAATTTTTTCCGGGTGGTCAGAAGCAAAATAGCAGATGCGGCAAAACTCAGCGCATCGAGCAGTAAAATGCACAGCGGCGAAACAACATTGAACAGCAAAACCCCGGCGCCGGTGCCAAGCAAAACCTGCGCAGAAAAAATCAGCGTTTCCATTGCCGTCGCCGCCGGTAACTCCTCAGCGCTTAGCCCGCGTTTGAATAGCAAGGTGAGCGCCGGATAACTCATCCCGCTGAATAACGCTTCAGCAGACTGAATGACCAGCAGTGCGGGAATATGATGTGACAGCAGACCGTACAGTGGAAATACCAGTGCCACCATGCCAAATACTTCAGTCAGGATCAAAATTCGCAGCGGCGACATCTTCCTGCACAAACGTTCGCCCCAAACACTTCCGATAAAGCCGGGCAAGGTTGCCAGCATATAAGCGAAAGTCAGCGTGCCGGGGGAGGCATTCCAGCGCAGCAATTGGCCAAATACCATGACCTGCGTCAGGCCATTGCCCAGAGAGGATAAAATAAAGGCACAACCCAGCAACCGCAGCCAGCAATGGCTGCGAAGTGCGCGTACGAGCGCAATCAATAACGAATTCATTTGAAAGATTCTCATCAGAAATAACACAAACCCCGCCTTGCACGCAGGCAACGGGAGAAGAAAAAATGTTAGTGATGAGAATTCGTTACATTGGGAAGCAGAACCTGAAGGCAAAAGAAGAGGAAAATGTAGCACAAGGTCAGGCGGGCGGGGAAGCTTCCGGGAAATTTTCAGTAACACAGACACGAAAAAGGCGGCAAACGCCGCCTCTTCTGCTTACTGCTTTTTATTGCTTATCACAGCTTATTTATACAGTTCAGCTGTGCCGTACAGGTGGTTATCGCCTGAAGCACCGATGATACGGTAAGAGCTGGCACCGGCTTCGCTGGCTTTAGCATTCAGTTTGTTTTGCAGGCTGCTCAGGCTGTTACCGGATGTTGCACTGACAACACCAATCGGTTGCTGACCTGCCGGCGCTGACTGAACTTCTGTTGCAGCCAGAGTGGAGAATGAAGCGGTTGCCAGTGCGATAGCTGCAAGGGTCATTGTTAAGTTTTTCATGATATTTTCCTCATTTCGTATTTTTAAGCTTTGCCAGGCGTTGTCATCAACGTTCATTTAATGTGCAAAGCTCTCGTCTGTCCGATACAACATCTAGCTTATTAATCGTTAACTAAATGCCGTTTTACCCTAAAATGGCAGGTACTTTATGCTTATTTATACAGTTCAGCAGTACCGTACAGGTGGTTATCACCTGAAGCCCCGATGATGCGGTATGAGCTTGCACCCGCTTCATTGGCTTTGGCATTCAGTTTATTCTGCAGGCTTGATAAATCATTGCTTGAAGAAGCACTTACCACACCAATTGCTTGCTGACCTTCTGGTGCAGACTGAACTTCAAACGCAGCCAGAGTCGAGAAAGAAGCAGTAGCAAGTGCGATTGCGGCTAAAGTCATGGCGATATTTTTCATGGTAGTTTTCCTTTTTATCTGTTTATCAGCAGGTGATTATTCGGTCCGACTGTTATTTATTAACAGTTGATAAGTAAATGTTAGACCGGGATCACATTCTGTGCAACTCATTTATTTATTAATCGTTAACTTATTGTGCGGAACAATCTGCTAACAGCACCTTCAGAACTTATTTGTACAGCTCAGCAGTACCGTACAGATGGTTTTCACCAGAAGCCCCGATGATACGGTATGAGGTTGCGCCAGCTTCAGTAGCTTTTGCATTCAGTTTGGACTGCAATGTACTCAGGTTACCGTTTGAAGAGGCGCTGACAGTACCGATAGTTTGCTCACCTGCAGGTGCAGACTGAACTTCAGTTGCCGCTAAGGTAGAGAAAGAAGCCGTAGCCAGTGTCAGTGCAGCGATTGTCATAGCGATATTTTTCATGGTGTTAATTCCTGTTCTTCAGTTTTTATTTGGGGTGCCTTCTTCAGGAACCTCAGTTTTGGGTCAACGTTAGTTATTAGTTAACGTTCGATAATTAAATGATAGGGAGTGTTGGGAGTTTGTGCAAGATGTTTTTTTAATGATCGTTAACTAATCGTGCTGTGATGAATATCACATTAAATGCCTGCATTGTTTTTATTTTGTTAATTTATTGTTTTTAAAATGATTGATGCGAAGGATGGAAAATCCTTTATGCATAATTTTGCTGAATGAATCTTTAATGATCGCTAAGTTAATGGTTGGTTCTGGCCGGATAGGGTGATAAAACAGGGGCGGCTGATAAAAAGATAAGGCGACATTAGCCGCCTTATCATTATTCCTGCCCTGACTCTTTGTCGTCAGGCACCGCGTTCGTTAGTAGTAAATAGAAGCGGGCCGATGGCTTGGGATCGAGGGTGCAGGTGGCTGAGTAGGAGAAGTAGGAATACGGCCCTGTTCGATGTTTTTATTCGTACAGGTGCCCGGGTTACAGAAGTTACTGTCACCGGTCACATTGACCATCCTCACTTCCTGACTCTGTAAAGGCATCATGATAACCTGCTGTGCGGCAACATTGGCAACCGGCACAGCGGTTAATGCCAGAACTGCAAGAAGGATTTTGAAGTTACTCATGATGTTACGTCCTGGATAGTATGCTTAAAAAGCGTTTTTAGCTGCGCAGTTTTGCGGGTTTGAGCGATTTTCTTATCGCTCGATAATTAAATAATAAACTCCGCTGGACTTGTGCGCAACTATTTTTAATAATGATCGTTAAGTTATTTCTATAAAAATTTAATAACCATAATCACAATGGTGATGGAAGGAGGGTGTATGAGCACTGAACAGACGGCTTTGGTCCGGAAAAGTCGCGGGCGCCCAAAACAGTTCGATCGTGGAACTGCTCTGAGCAAGGCCCTGAATTTATTCTGGCGCCATGGTTACGAGGCCACTTCATTAGCCGATTTGGTCGAAGCAACCGGTGCAAAAGCGCCAACTTTGTATGCTGAATTTGGTAACAAAGAAGGGCTTTTCCGCGCAGCCGTTGAACATTATCTGAAAAACTTTTACGAAAAGAGCTCGTGTTTACTGAGCAGAACAGATTTGTCCGTTGAGGATACGGTCGGACGCTATTTGCGTGCCATCGTTGAACTGTTTACCGATTGTGACACGCCAAGTGGCTGCTTTATGATCAGCGCATCATCCGGCATGTCTTCGTCATCGGCGGATATTGCCGAAATGCTGCGTGCGCGCCATCTTTCGCAGGAACGTACTCTGTTTGAATATTTCGAGAAGAAAAAACACAGTGGTGATCTGACAGCGGCAAGCGACTGCGCCCTGCTGGCGAAATACCTGGCCTGCACCATTCAGGGCTTCTCCGTACAGGCCCGTGATGGCGCGAGTGCGGATGAACTGAACCGCCTGATTGATGTGGTTATGAACCTGTGGCCGGAACTGACCAAAGCGACGGCAGTCAGTCAGGCCGAACATTAACCACTGAGTTAAGATAATTGTTGAGAAAGAGAATAGAACGTCAGGTACTGAGTATTTCGGGCCTGGCGTTAGGCGGCATAGACTTTGAGGATCCGCCGGGTGACCCGGGGCTGTTTGGCCCTGAAAGCATCACCTGGCGAATTCACGGAGATTTCTCGTCCATGCTTTGCGGCGGCGTCAGTGCCTTGCTGCTGCAGATGCTTCATCCGCTGGCGCTTGCCGGTGTCTGGGATCATTCCTCATTTCGTGAAGATATGCTCGGGCGGCTTCGTCGCACCAGTCAGTTTATCTCGGGTACGACTTTTGCGCCTCTGGATGATGCCAATGCATTAATCGAAAAAGTAAAATCCATTCATTTGCGGGTCACGGGTACTGATGCTTACGGCACGCCTTATGCGGCCAGCGATCCGGAATTACTGGTCTGGGTGCACGTGGCTGAAGCGTACAGCTTTCTGCAATCACATTTGCGGTATCGCAACCCTTCGCTCAGTCTGGCCGGGCAGAACCTTTATTATCGGGAGTTTTCCCGTGTGGCGAAAAGCCTGGGTGCGGCAGATGTGCCGCAGAGTGTCGATGCGGTAGAACATTATCTGCAGGCGATGCGTCCGCAATTACGCTGCGATGAACGCACGCTTGAAGTGGTGAAATTATTGCAGAATGCACCGGCTCCGAGCCGTCTGGCGAAACCGGTGGGCAGCCTGATGATCCAGGCTGGCATTGAGTTATTGCCCGAATGGGCGGCGACGCAACTGGGTATTTCCCTTTCCCCGCCAAAGCGCCGAAGGATTCGTTTCGCCACCCGCCGTATTGCCGGTGTACTGCGCTGGGCGGTGAGAAACGGCTCATGGCACCGGGCCATGCGCCGTATGGGACGTCTGACCTGAGACCGTTAAAGATGCGGATAAACGCCCGGACCAATGGGCAGGCCCAGCAAATACCACCCCACCAGCATCAGCAGCCACACGACGAAAAACACAACCGGATACGGCAGCACCAGTGAATAATAGGTACCCAGTTTCGCCTCTTTGTTGTACCGCTGGAGAAACCCGAGGAACAGCGGCACAAACGGTGACATGGGCGCGAGCGGGATCACCGACGAATCCGCAACGCGGAATACGATTTGCGCAAACGCCGGATGAAAACCGAGCAGCATAAACATCGGCACGAAAATCGGTGCGAGAATCGACCAGATTGCTGAGCCGCTGGCGATAAACATACACAGCAACGCCGACAGGAAAATCAGGCCGAGGAACGCCGGGATACCGGTCATGCCTAAGTTTTCCAGCACATCGGTCAGCCCGATCGCCATAAATTTCCCCATATTGCTCCAGTTGAAAAATGCCACAAACTGGGAGAGCGGGAACACCATCACGATAAAACCTGCCATGGATTTCATCGGATCCACCAGCAAATCCGGCACATCACTGGCACTGCGGATCTGTTTTGTTACCATGCCGTAAGGCACAGAAATCACGAAGAAGAACAAAATAATCAGCGGTACGATGCCCTGAATAAACGGCGAAGGGATGATACCGCCGGTTTTAGGATTGCGCAGCGGTGCGGCTTCCGGCACCACCAGCAATGCCACCAGTGCGATAAACACCAATGCTGCAATACCGCTCGCCATCAGGCCGCGATTCTGTTCCGGTGTCAGTTTTTTCATCTCTTCGTTACGCTCGCCGTGATACACCGGCAGGCGCGGTTCAACGAATTTATCGGTGAGAATGGCACCCACAATTGTCAGCACAATGACGGAGGCAGCCATAAAGTACCAGTTATCGATGACGCTCACCTGAACCGCCGGATTAATCGCCTTCGCGGCCTCGGTACTGAGCCCCGACAGCAACACATCGGTAGTCACAATCAGCAGATTAGCCGTGAAACCGCAGCCGACGCCGGCGATAGCCGCCAGTAAACCGGCCACCGGATGACGCCCGACCGCGAGGAAAATTAACGCGCCCAACGGCGGCATCACCACCAGTGCGGCATCAGACGAAATATGGCTGAAGAAGGCGATAAAAATCACCATGTAACTGGCGTAACGGGCATTGACTTTGGACGCCATTTTGTACATCAGGCTTTGCAGCAGTCCGACGCGCTCCGCCAGTCCGGCACCAATAACCAGCGCCAGAATCGAGCCGAGCGGGGTAAATCCGCTGAAGTTTTTAATGACGTTCGGCAAAATCCACTGAATGCCTGTCACACTCAGCAGGTTTTTTACGTGGATGACATCACCGTTAGTCGGGTTCACCGCCGTAATATTCAGCCATGAAATTACCGCACTGGCGACCATCAGCACGGCGATCAGATAAACAAATAACAAAAACGGGTTGGGAATTTTATTCCCGACACGTTCCACCCAATGAAGAAATCCTCCCGGACTCCGGCCGGAATCTTGCGCCTGAATACTCATCTGTTAACCCTCTGTCATGTTTGTCTTTTTTATATTTATGCCGCGTATTTGCGCCGGAACGGGGTGCGAATACGCGGTGTACTCATTCGGGATTTATTTCAACGGCGACGGTTTCACGCCAGCCGGGATCGGGCATTGATAGGGACGTCGTGCACGTTGTGCATCACGCTCTTTCTGACAGGCCGCCAGTAAATCCGGCCGGGAGAACAGGTCTATCGCAGTTGATGACATGACTTTTGCCGCCAGGCACATGCCTTTATGGGCAATGGATGTTCGCCCCTGTGACACGATTTGCCAGGTGTGCAGCGGCGATCCCACAGCAAAACACGGGCTGAAGCATTGCGCCGTCGGCACCAGCCAGCTGACATCGCCGACATCCGTTGAGCCGTAGAGGATATTGTCGTTCGGGGCATACGGGGCAACGCGGTCAGTCAGCGGGGAATGGCGCAGGGTGTCGGCGAATTCCACGCCTTCCGCGCCGCTGGTGCGGGAGATATTCAGCAAATTGTTATCGATATCCTGTTCGCTCAGCGTGGCATGAATTGATGCCGCAAACGCCCGCTCTCCGGCGGTGTAATGCGGTGTGCCAAATGCCTGCACGTACTGATACATCGCGCTTTCCAGTGTGCGGTTGGGCACGTAGTTGGAACAGGCTTTATCAAAGCGCATCGACATCTGCGTGCCGGTCATCAGCGCTGCGCCTTTGGCGATATCCACTACGCGGTCAAAAATTGCCTGCGCCTGATCCATTTGCGGTGCGCGCACCAGATACAACACTTCGGCATCGGCCTGCACCACGTTTGGCGAAATTCCCCCCGCGTTGGTGATGGCGTAATGCAGGCGTGCTTCCTGAATAATGTGCTCGCGCAGGAAATTCGAACCGGTGTTCATCAGCGTCAGGGCATCCAGCGCGCTGCGGCCAAGGTGTGGCGCGGCAGCGGCGTGTGAGGACACGCCTTTAAAGCTGAACGACGCCTGAATATTGGCCAGCGTCTGATTGCTGAACATGCCGCTGTAGGTTTCCGGATGCCAGGTCAGTGCGGCATCGACATCATCAAACAGCCCTTCGCGGGCCATAAACGTTTTACCGGAGCCGCCTTCTTCGCCCGGACAACCGTAAAAACGTACCGTACCCGGAATTTTTTCACGTTCCATCCAGGCTTTCACTGCCAGCACACCACCGAGTGCCGCCGTGCCGAGCAGGTTATGACCACAGCCGTGGCCGTTACCGTTTTCCACCTGTGGCTGCGCCACATCGCAACCGGCTTTCTGGCTTAAACCGGCCAGTGCGTCGAATTCGCCGAGCAGGGCGATCACGGGTTTGCCCTGGCCGGAACTGGCGATGAATGCGGTTTCCATGCCGCCGGCACCGCGTTCCACGCTAAAGCCGCTGGCTTCCAGTTTGTCGGCCAGCAATGCTGAGGAGAACGATTCCGCGAAACGGGTCTCCGGATGGTCCCAGATTGCATCACTGATTTCTGCCAGGGCAGGTTGCTGGTTATCAATAAAGTCGTTGATAAAATTGACGATATTTTGTTGTATCGCCATTAAATATCCCCTTTGAATTCAGCGATATTCAGTGCCAGGGCCGCCAGCGTTTTGATGCCCTGAGATATCACTTTCTCATCGAAATCAAACAGCTCATTGTGATGACCAGCGCTCAGATCCGTGCCAAAAATGACATAAGAGGCTTCACCGCCACGGGCTTTGACGCGCTCCATCATGTAAGTGGCATCTTCTGAACCGGCAGCCCCTTCCTGATGGTCAATAATCTGTTCGAACTCGCCGAGTTTTTCTGCCTGACGGTGAATGTAATTTACCCAGGCAGGCGTTGGTGTGCTGCTTTGCGCCGCACCCATCAGTTTGATGTCGAATTTCACCTGATGCATTTCGGCTGCGCCGGAGATAACTTTCAGCGCCTGCTGATAAATAAAATCATTTACTTCATTGGTGGAACCGCGTGTCTCGACTTTCATCATGGCGGTGGACGGCACCACATTGCGCCCGGTGCCCGCCTGCAACACGCCGACATTCACCCGCGAGCTGCCGCCGCTGTGGCGTGGGATAGCATGCAACCCCAGCGTGGCCTGTGCCGCCGCCAGCAGGGCGTTGCGCCCGTCTTCCGGTTTGCCGCCTGCATGCGAAGCCACGCCGGTAAAGTGCACATCGAGCTTGGTTGTCGCCATGAAAGTATCGTTACCGCACACAATGTGATTAGCCGGTACGCCGGTGCCGATATGTACAGCGGTAAAATATTGCACATCGTCCACCACCCCCGCCTCAACCATGGATTTTGCGCCGCGCGTGCCTTCTTCGGCAGGCTGGAAAATCAGCTTGATGGTGCCGCATAACTGATCGCGCACCTGCATCAGCACTTCTGCCAGCCCGAGGCCAATGGTAGTGTGGCCATCGTGACCGCAGGCGTGCATCATGCCGTTATTGGCCGAAGCAAATCCTTCCCGGAACGGGCGGTGTGCCTCGTCCAGGACTTCGCATAAATCCAGCGCGTCCATATCCACACGAAAACCCATCACCGGGCCGGGACGACCGGTTTCCAGCGTCGCGACAATACCGGTGAAACCGCCGGAGAAATGTGGCATCCAGCGGGCAATCGCCCCTTGTTCCAGAGCACGCCGCTCTTGTTCGGCCAGCACAGCGGCGGAAGGCAGCCCCATACGCGAATCCGCGTCAATGACTTCTTTGCCCAGTTGCAGTGAATAACCCAGTTTTTCCAGCCGATCGGCCACCAGCGTGGAGGTACGAAATTCCAGCCAGCCGGATTCGGCGTATTTATGCAGGTCACGGCGTTGCTTTTGCAGGGAAGGAAACAGCTTTTCTACACGTTCAGAAATCTCATTAACCATCACAGACTCTCTTGTTGACACAGACATGCAGGCTTTCCGCGCAGCGGCAGAAAGGAGGAAATCAAAGCGTTGGCAAGTGCAGAGCCGCACGCAGAAAGCGGCGAAAGGCGGCCTTATAAGATTTTTAATGTACATAAAGCGTTCGGGGCATATAAGATGCCAAAATCTTTTTAGTGATAATCAGGGGTTATCAAAGAATCTCATGCCATCACAAATAAAAATGCATCAGTTGCGGGCGTTTGTTGCGGTCGCACGTCAGGGCAGCATTCGTGCCGCCAGCCGGGTGCTGAATCTTTCGCAGCCCGCGCTGACTAAATCGATTAAAGAGCTGGAAGAAAATCTGGGGACGAAATTATTTGTCCGCCGCCGTCAGGGCGTGACGCTAACTGATTGTGGTGACGCGTTTTTTAAACACGCCAGCCTGATTCTGGAAGAGCTGAGGGTGGCGCAGGAAGACATCACGCAGCGTCTCGGCGGCACCAGCGGCAGGGTAAATATCGGCGTGGGTGCCAGTATTGCCCGCACCATCATGCCGGAAGTGATTGAGCGTTTTCACCGCGAATTTCCCGATGTGAAGGTACGGATAGCCGAGGGACAACTGGTGTCGATGATCCCGGAGCTGCGACAGGGCGAGCTGGATTTCACCGTGAATACCTATTATCACGGCCCTTTTGATAACGAACTGTTATATGAAAAACTTATGGATAAAGAGTATCGGGTGGTCGCAAGACGCGGCCATCCGATGCAGAACGCCCGCTCGATGCAGGCGCTTTTACATTGCGACTGGACGATGCCGACGCCACGCGGAAGTTATTATAAATTGCTCAGCGAAATGTTCAGCGAAATGGATACCGAACCCAATATCAGCGTGATTTGTGAAACCTTTATGTCGTGCACCAGCCTGATCGCCAAAACCGATTTTCTCAGCATATTGTCCGTTGATGCGATTAATGATCCGGTGATCGGTCAGAGCCTGATCGCGCTGGATCTCGATCTGTCACTGCCGAAAGCCACGTTCTATCTTATTCAGCGACGTGATACCACACTCACACCGATGGCCGCGCACCTGGCGCATCTGTTTCGGATGTATTGCCGCTGATGTCGATATTTCGACAAAAAAGCACCTGTTTTAATGATTTATCGGGCTTTTTTGGGAATATTGCCCGTTATCGGGCTGGCTTATCCGCTTTACACTGAACCTCACAGGAAATAATAAACTTCCTATATTGTTGAGGTCATATGCGCCAGTCCGACATTGTTGCTGAAGTCAGTAACGACAAACAAACCCTGACCGCGCTGGTCGAGCAGGACAACCGCGTGGTGTATTTCTATATTTTCGCCCGCGAAGATTTGCGTGACCGCTTTCCGAAAATGCGCGCCTGCTGGGTTCGCAATCTGGTGCCCGCACCGGCGAACGATGATACCGACGCGATGGAGCAGGGGATTGCCCCGATGCTGGCGGCGCAATATTGCCGCAATCTGGAAGGCGAAGCACCGCTGGATCCGGCCCAAATCCAGATCCTGTGGAATGAAAGCGATGACGGCGCGGCATTGTGGTATCAGGGATTGTTGCTGGCAGTGATCCCCGGCTGGAGTTTGTATATCGATCATTCGGTGTGTTATTCCGCCGGTTGCATTAAACAGAATCCGCTGACCTTCCCGCTGGGTTCAGCCTCGACCAATACGCAATGTGAGCTGGCGGAAAAAACCCGTCTGTTCTGGCGCGACTGGCAAAATGAATTCAGCAATCCGTGGCCGAAAATCCAGCGCAAGCTGCTGGAATCCTACGAAGCCCGCTTTGGCCCTTCACTGAAATATTATCTGATTAACCAGGGGCACTGGCCACCGATGGCGATTTCCCAGCATGAAGATGAAGAAAATTATTACTTCTTCACGGTTGGCATGAGTATCCGTCCGATGCCGCAAGTCGATATTATTTTCAATGATGAGGCTGAAAAACACCGCCGTATTGAGCTGGCTTTTTCGGTCGGCAAAGAATATGTGACAGAAGAAAATGCCGTGCAGATGGCCAGTGCCTTATCCGGTTATGCGCAGATCCCCTGGACGACGCTCAGCTGGCTGGGTGAAGGTCACACCCTGATGTCACCGATGGCACCGCTCGGTTTTGAAGGACACGTCATTTCCTCGGCGTTATGCGGTCCGGCAGACAAAATGCGCCTGCCGGAAATCTATGGTGATCCGGTGAATCAGTTTTGGGTCAGCCCGGTGTTCACCAGTGAACTGGCGTTTGCACAGGCCAAACCGAATGGCGGTTTTGAGCTGGTGTCCGCGATGATCGAAAACGATATCGGGTATGTGTTTGCGCCGAGAAGCGCGGTGGTTTGATGACACTCTCTCAGTTTTCTAACCGAGAGGAGTAAGAATACCGATCTGCGCCCTCCCCCTTCGCAGGGGGAGAAGCAAGAAAATCCTTTCCTTCGCGGGGGGAGGAACAAGGCAAAAACCTAAACTGGTTTAACTTCCTGCTGAAAATCCTCAGCATCCACATCATATCCCGACGGTTCCCAGCGTACCGCTGTCAGCACGATTAAGCCCGCCAGTGGCGCTAACGCGATCACCCAGAACACGCCGGTGCCGAGTGCTGCGGAAAGTACCGGGAACAGGAACAGCGAGACCGTCGAGCTGCCGCGCATCAGCGTCTGGTTGAAGCCGACACCCATGCCGCGCAGTGATGTCGGGTAGCTCAGTGACGCAAAGGTCATGGTGTGCGATCCCGGGCCGAAGCCCTGACCGAACAGGAACAGTGCCAGCATGGCGATGGAAATTGCTGCTTCACCGCCATCTGCCGGGCGACCGACCAGTGCCAGGCCGATCATCGCGACCAACTGACAGGCGTAACCGGCATAGGTCATTTTCCATGCACCAAATTTCGAGACATACCGCACCGCAATCAGGCCGCCGACGAAGGCGAAGCACAGGTTCAGGCCGAGCGAGAACAGGATAGTGCTGATCATCGATTGTTGCAGGAAGCTGGATAAGATAACCGGTAGCCCGAAAGCCACCGCATTATAGGCAAAGGATGAAGCCACTGCCGTCACGGTCGCCAGCACAGTGCGGCGCAGATAAATACCCTGCAACAGCGTACCGTAGTTACGCCATGCGGCTTTGCGCACTTTCACCTGCGGTGCTTTGTCCGCATCTTCAGCCACGACTGCGTGAATGTTGTAAGACTTACGCAGGATCGCCGCAGCGCTTTGCAGGTCACCCTGATTGGCAGCCCAGACCGGCGATTCATTCATATAGCGGTGACGGATAGCGATAATCAGAATCGCAGGCACCGCGCCGAAACCGAGGATCAGACGCCACAACCAGTCGGTATGCGTCGCGGGCAGCACCGCGTAAAGCAGCAGCACCAGCAGATAGGAGACGCTGATCGCCGCGTACCACGTCGGACACCACATTGCCACGCGCGAGGCTTTATTGCCGCGGCCCTGCAGTTTTGAAAACTCCGCCAGAAATGCCATCGCCACCGGTAAATCGATGCCGACCCCGAGACCCATCACAAAGCGTGATCCGCCGAGAACCCACTCATTGGGTGCAAAGGCACAGGCCAGAGCGGCAATGACGAAGAAGAACATATCGGCCATAAAGACGCGGTAACGGCCGATTTTGTCGGTCAGATAGCCGCCGAAGAGTGCGCCCACAATCGCCCCGAAAGTAATCGCCGAGGCCACAAAGCCTGCGCCGGAAGGTGTCAGGCCGAACTGGCGGGTGATATCTTTCATCCCGAAGGCCAGCGCACCGAGGTCGTAAGCGTCGAGGAAAACGCCGCCCAGTGCGATAGCAATCACGATGCGCGCGTCGCTGATTTTCGCTGCGCCGCGGTTCACTAACTGAGTAATATCGGCAGCGGAACGAATCACCACCGGCTGGTCAGTCGCCGTGTCGGCTGCGCTGTAATCCCCTGAAGAGGCGGTCTGTGAGGCCGCAATTAAGTCAGACATTGTTGTGTTTACGCTTTTTGACAAAAAAGCCAGCATAGAGGCGAGGTGATACCGGTCACAAGTCCTGATTAAGCATTGCATGAAAACAAATGGCTATAACTTAAAACCCAATGATCTAAGCGTATGTCAGCCAGTATAAAATCGTGCTGGTCACGTTACCGCCACCGGCCAGACCCGCCGGCACGTCGCCTCAGCGATTTCACGGATAAGCTTCGTACATTTCGGCATTTTACCCGGCTATCACCGCCTGCTTTTATAGATCACCATCCATTCCCCTGCGCAAAATTGGACTATTCTTGTTAGCAGCTTGTTTTCACGAACGAAAGTTTTCACCGATGAAAGCAGATTGAATGACGGAGCAGTCGCCGGGCGACAAAACCAACATAACCCGATAAGAGGATAGAACATGACTGTAACAACTGGGCGAGTACGGGGATTTTCAGTGGCAGCACTGGCGCTGGTATCTGCATTAAGTTTCAGCGCACAGGCCGCTGATGATGCTGTGCGTGTCGGTTCAAAAATTGATACCGAAGGTTCGCTGCTCGGTAACATAATTATCCAGGTGCTGGAAGCGAACGGCATCCACACCACCAACAAATTGCAACTGGGAACGACGAAAGTGGTGCGCGGCGCTATCACCGCCGGTGAAATCGATATCTATCCTGAATACACCGGTAACGGCGCGTTCTTCTTCTCTGATGATAAAGACCCCGCGTGGAAAAATGCGCAGGCTGGTTTCGATAAGGTTAAAAAGCTGGATTACGATCAAAACAAAATTGTCTGGCTGAGCCCGTCTCCGGCCAATAACACCTGGACTATCGCTGTGCGTCAGGATGTGGCGAGTGCGCACAACCTGAAATCTCTCGGTGATTTAGGCAAATACATCAGCAGCGGCGGCGATTTTAAACTGGCGGCCTCGGCAGAATTTATTGAGCGTCCGGATGCCTTACCGGCCTTTGAAAATGCCTACGGTTTCAAACTCAGTCAGGCACAGTTGCTCTCCCTGGCGGGTGGCGATACGGCGGTGACCATCAAAGCGGCGGCGGAACAAACCTCCGGTGTGAATGCGGCGATGGCCTATGGTACGGATGGCCCGGTGGCGGCACTTGGCCTGCAAACGCTGGAAGATCCGAAAGGTGTGCAACCGATTTACGCACCAGCGCCTGTCATCCGCGAGGCGGCGCTGAAAGCGCATCCGAATATTCCTGATTTGCTCAAACCCGTTTTTGCCTCCCTTGATACTAAAACGTTGCAGGGCCTGAACGCGAAAATCGCCGTTGACGGACAGGATGCGAAAAAAGTGGCTGCGAAGTATTTGCAGGAAAAAGGTTTCGTTAAAAAATAACCGGGCAGTGACGCCCTGAGCACGATCTTCGGATCGTGCTCTTTGATATCAGGTAATGCTTTGACTTATCACTCACCCGTCAAAAACCGCGTCCTGCTGACGTTGGTTTTGCTGCTGTTGCTGGCCGGTTTCGGCCTGGCTTTCGTCAGCCATGCGCCTAACCGGCTGGTGTCCGGTAAAGGCATTTCGCTGGCGAGCCTGTTGCAGGGCTATTCTGCGTTACTTCTGCTGCCTGCCGCGTTGCTGCTGATTTGTGCCTTTCTCACACTGTATGGCCGTCATCATTTACTGGTGATGATGCTGGCAGAAATTCTGCTGACCGCCCTGGTGTGGCTGGCAGGGCACAGCGCATTACAACTGTCTGGCGGCAATGAAGACAGTATCGCACGCACTTCGCTGGGCGGCGGTTTCTGGGCCGGCGCAGCGCTTTGTCTGCTGATCGCGTCCGATGCTATTTCCCGTTTTACCCGTAATCACAGCCTGCGTATTTTGCTCAATGTGCAGATGATTGTGCCCGTGATTTTGCTGCTGGCGTACGGCCAGCTCGCTGAGCTTTCGTTGCTCAAAGAATACGATAACCGCTCCGATGTGTTTAACGACGCACTGTGGCAGCATCTGGGCATTTTGTCTGGCACGCTGGTGCCTGCGGTGTTGATTGGATTGCCGGTCGGTTTGCTCTGTCACCGCCAGCCCCGCTGGCGCGGGCCGGTATTGTCGGTACTGAACATTATTCAGACCGTGCCATCGATTGCACTGTTTGGTTTGCTGCTCGCGCCGCTGGCGGGGCTGGCAAAAGCGCTGCCGTGGCTGGCGGAGCACGGTATCAGCGGTATCGGGCTGGCACCGGCGATTATCGCGCTGGTGCTGTATTCGTTGTTGCCGCTGGTACGTGGTGTGATTGCCGGTCTTGAGTCAGTGCCGGAAGCGGTGACTGAATCCGCGCGCGGCATGGGCATGAACCGCGCACAGGTCTTTCTTCGTGTGCAGATGCCGATCGCCTTGCCGGTGATCCTGACCGGTATCCGCATTGTGGCAGTGCAAACCGTGGGTATGGCAATGGTTGCGGCGCTGATCGGCGCGGGCGGACTGGGTGCCATCATGTTCCAGGGGTTGCTCAGCAGCGCACTGGATCTGGTATTACTCGGGGTGATCCCGGCGGTACTGATGGCCGTGGTCGTCGACAGTATATTTAAATTCGCAGTTTCAATTCTGGAAACCACACGCAGATGATCCATTTCAAGCAGGTTAGCAAACACTTTGCCGGAAAAGCGGTCGTGCGCGATCTCACGCTGGAAATGGCCAAAGGCGAATTCACCGTGCTGATCGGCACCTCCGGTTCCGGGAAATCCACCACACTCAAAATGATCAACCGGCTGGTGGAGCATGATCGCGGGGAGATTTTGTTTGCCGGAGAACCGATAGAAAAATTCCGGGCGCAGGATTTACGCCGCCGGATGGGGTACGCCATCCAGTCCATCGGACTGTTTCCGCACTGGACGGTGGAAGAAAACATCGCCACTGTGCCGCAGTTGCTGAAATGGCCGAAAGCGAAAATCCGTGACCGTGTGACCGAACTGCTCGAACTGCTCAGTCTTGACCCGAAACAGTTCCGTCAGCGGTATCCGCACCAGCTTTCCGGCGGCCAGCAGCAGCGCGTTGGTGTGGCGCGGGCGCTGGCGTCTGACCCGGAAGTGTTGCTGATGGATGAACCCTTCGGCGCGCTCGATCCGGTGACCCGTGCTACGTTGCAGGAAGAAGTGGCTCGTATCCATAAAATCACTCACCGCACCATCGTGCTGGTGACACACGATATCGATGAAGCGCTGGCGCTGGGTGACCGCATCGTACTGCTCAATGACGGGCAGGTGGTGCAGCAGGGCACGCCGCTGGAACTGCTGACGCAACCGGCGACGTCATTTGTGCGCGATTTCTTCGGTGGCAGCGACATGGGGATCCGTTTGTTGTCGCTGTGCGAAGTTGGCTCACTGACGCGACGCGGCGAGCCGTATTCCGGCAGCCAGCCTCCGCTGACCGAAAATATGAACCTGAGTCAGGCGCTGTCAGCCTTTGTCGCACAGCAGGTTCAGCAATTGCCGGTGGTTGATGAGCAGGGGCAGCCGCTGGGCGTGCTGCATTTTGCAGATCTGACGGCACCCAGGAGCGGCGCATGAAACAGACAGTAGTGCGGATTATCACCGATCCTTTACTCTGGCTTTTCGCGCTGTTACTGGCGCTGATTTTCGGCATGACGTCGCTCGGCGGCCTGTTCCACTGGATGTTCCCGGCACTCAGCAGGCCGGTGTATCAGCAGGAAAGTTTCGCCGCGCTGGTACAGGCGCATCTGTTGCTGGTGGGGATTTCCAGTCTGATCGCGGTGGTGATTGGCGTGGCGGCAGGCGTCGGTGTGACGCGTCCGGCAGGCAAAGAATTCCGCTCTCTGGTGGAAACGCTGGTGGCCATGGGGCAGACCTTTCCGCCGGTTGCGGTGCTGGCCGTGGCGGTGCCGGTGATGGGGTTTAGCGAAAAACCGGCGATTATTGCGCTGGTGCTTTACGGGTTGTTGCCGGTTTTACAGGGGACGATTGCCGGTATTGAATCGGTCCCGGCATCGGCGCGCGAGATTGCGCAGGGCGTGGGGATGAGCCGCTGGCAGATGCTGCGAAAAGTGGAAATTCCGCTGGCGGCACCGGTGATTATTTCAGGGATCCGCACGTCCGTGATTATCAATATCGGGACGGCGGCAATAGCCTCGTCGGTCGGTACCTTGAGCCTCGGCTCGCCGATTATCATCGGCCTGAGCGGTTTTAATACCGCTTATGTATTGCAGGGCGCGGTGATTGTCGCACTGCTGGCGATTTGTGTGGATATGCTATTTGAACGCTGGAGTCAATGGTTACAACGCTGGCAGCAACGGTCAGTGGGCAAATCAGTTCGCTGATGCCGGCGCTGGTGCAGGCACTACTGAAGGGGCGTCGCTGTCGCTGACCGGTTTAGCGTCGTCCTGAATCACCACCGCATAACCGGCAACCATCACGCCACCAATTGCGCCGATTGCCATCAGACCAAACAGCGCGATAAATAATTTTTTGCCAAGCGAGTTCATGTAAGTACCTCAGGATTTTGAACGGGGAATTATAAATCGTTTCCTCACCCCTGCAACAGACTATTCATGCTGTGATTACTTTTAGGGGGGATGCCATTGCATTTTTCGTCATATACAGAAACTTTTTAACAACATTTTGACGCGATCGCACAGATTTCCTTGCCGTTATTCGCGCCAATAGCGTTAACTGTCTGCCTTCGTTATCACGCTAATAAGTTATTCCTATGACTGGTTCTGCTACCCGTTCTCTGCTGCCACTGATCGCTGCACTTTTTGCACTGTATTTTATCTGGGGTTCTACCTATTTCGTCATCCGCGTGGGCGTAGAAAGCTGGCCACCGCTGATGATGGCCGGGCTGCGTTTCTTCCTCGCCGGGTGCATTCTTTTTAGCTTTCTGTTGTTACGCGGGCATAAAGTGCCGGCGCTTAAACAGTGGATGGCCGCCGGTGCGGTGGGAGTTTTGCTGCTCTCGGTCGGTAACGGGCTGGTGACGGTGGCTGAACATATGCAGGTGCCGTCAGGCATTGCTGCGGTAATGGTCGCGACCGTGCCGCTGTTTACATTGTGCTTCAGTCGTCTGTGGGGTATGCCCAACAGCCGCCTCGAGTGGACCGGTGTCGCGATAGGCCTGTTCGGGATCGTGCTGCTCAATACCGGCAGCAATCTGGTAGGCAACCCGTGGGGGGCGGCGCTGATCCTGCTTGCCTCGTTAAGCTGGGCATTCGGTTCGGTGTGGAGTTCGCGTCTGCCGTTACCAAAAGGCTTAATGGCCGGTGCCGCAGAAATGATTATTGCAGGCGTGGTGCTGCTGGTAGCCAGCCGGTTCAGCGGTGAGCATCTGACGGCAGTCCCCGGGACGAGCGGTTTTCTGGCGCTCGGTTATCTGGTGGTGTTTGGCTCGATGATTGCCATCAGCGCCTATATGTTTTTGCTGAAAACCGTCCGACCTGCCGTGGCCACCAGTTATGCCTATGTGAACCCGATTGTGGCTGTTCTGCTGGGCATCGGCTTCGGCGGCGAATCCCTCTCACCGGTCGAATGGGTGGCGTTAGGTGTTATTCTCTGCGCGGTATTGCTGGTGACGCTGGGAAAATTCGTGTTCGGGCGCAGGAAGACTGAGATTAAAGAAGTGAAGGTTTAATTCTCCCCTTTGCAGGGGAGGGAGCCGATCGAGCTTACCTCACTGCTTCTCAAAGAAGATCGTCACCCGCGCGACTTCTACGCCGAATTTTTTCAGCGCGGTGACGTTAAACAGATGCTGCTGATCCTGCTGGTAAATCCAGTCATCGAACGTCAGACGATAGGTGCTGCCGCCTGATTTCACATCCATCACATATTTCCAGTTAAAGGCATTGCCGGCGGATTGCCCGGTGGCGGTGCCGATAATGTCGCCTGCCGTACCGGTATAACTGCCGTCCGCCAGTTTGCGGATACGCCAGATGCGGGTCTGTTTCTCACCATCGTCATACACAAAATTTTCATGCAACGTCAGCGTATCACCCGCAACGTCACCGTGGATTCTCGCCGTGAAACGCCGGGTTTGTTTGTTACTGTGATCCTGCACCATGCCGTAGGCGATGCTGTCACCGGCGAACCAGGTGAAAATATCCAGTTTCGGTTGCGCCTGTGCGTAATCCTGAATATTGGCTTTGCAGCCGGTGAGTAACAGCATACCGCCGACGACCAGCGTGACAAAAATCTTGCGCAGAACAGTCATAAAACCTCCATAAGATGCCATTAATCGGGCGCGGATGCGCCGGTCAGCTTACTGCGTAAATCAGGATACTGCGTGGCAGGCGAGAGCCAGATTGCCAGAAAGGCATCGCGGAATGCCGGGCTGAAAGGCCGTCCCACCGGCGTACTCAGCACGCTGTTGGCGGGCTGGCTGTAAAACTGGCCGCCTTTTTCAGTCGCGACAAACACGATTTCACTGCCGTTACTGACATCCGGCCAGGTGTTTTGCACCGCGTCCGGCCAGCCATTTTTTTGTGCCTCTGCCAGTATGCCCAGAGCCTGCCATTGTTCTTCGGTGGCTTTGGTCAGTTCCTGATGATCAATGCTGCGCAGATATTCAATCACCAGCGCCTGCGGCCATTTTCCGGTCTGATATTTACCGTCAGGTGTCAGCAGTTGCGAATGATAAACCTCAAAAGGCCCCCAGCTCAGGGTGGCGCGTCCGACCTGTTGCCATGCCCCCCATGGTGTGGCAGCCAGGGCAGAGAAAGACATCATCAGCGAAAGTGCTGCCAGCAATAGGCGTGTCATCGGGTTTTCCGTCCTGTGTTATGGCTGAGCAGTACCGGCAGGCTGATCAGCGGTAAGAATATCGCCCAGCCTGTTGCCAGCAGCAGCCAGACATAAACGGGTGTAGCGAGAAGTTGCATGGCACCGAGTTGCATTCCCAGGTAATAGGCCAGCGGGCCACTGACCGCGCCGAGGGGTATCAGCCAGTACCACGTCAGCCGTAAATTGCTGAGTAACCACAGCCACCAGGCGCTGAAGCCCAGCCATAACGCCATCATCCACGGTGGGACGGCGGAAGAACCCGTAAATTCAAACAGCCCCAAAATGCACCACAGCGAATCCATTATGATGCCCAGCGTGCAGGCAACGGCGACCCATAACCGGCGTTTTGCTGGCGTAAACGCCAGCATCAGAAAACTGCTTAACAGCAGGAAGAGGATAAAGCGCCCGCGCCCCCACACGGCCAATGTCCACCAGACGTCAAAGCCCAGTGTCAGCAGCCAGAAGCACAAAGATTTCATCCGCGTCGCTCGGCAACAAGCTGAACGGTGCTGATGGTGCGGGCACGGAAACCTGCCTCGCAGTAGCACAGATAGAACAGCCACAGGCGGCGGAAATATTCGTCCTGCACTCCGTCTGTCTGCGTGCTCCAGTAGCGCTGAACCCGTTCCCGCCATTCATGAAGCGTACGGGCGTAATCGGAACCGATATCGAACAGATCACGCACCACCAGACTGGTGCAGCGGGTCATCGCGTCATTCATGGCAGTAATGGAAGGCAAAAAGCCACCGGGGAAAACATAACGCTGAATAAAATCGACATTACGGCTGTAGGCGGCATAACGCTGGTCTGCAATAGTAATTGCCTGAATGGCCATCCGCCCATGAGGTTTGAGCAGCGCGTTACAGCGTTTGAAAAAGGTGGAAAGATACTGCTTGCCGACCGCTTCGATCATCTCTATCGACACCAGTTTGTCGAACTGACCCCGCAATGAACGATAATCTTCAAACAGCACCGTCACGCGGTCACTCAGCCCGGCCTGTTCGATCCGTTCACAGGCAAAGCGATATTGTTCGCGGGAAATGGTGGTCGTGGTCACCTGACAGCCGTATTCCCGCGCGGCAAATTCGGCCATGGCGCCCCAGCCGGTGCCGATCTCCAATAAATGATCGCCCGCTTTCAATTGCAGCTGTTCACATAAACGGCGCATCTTGGCTTCCTGCGCCTGTTCCAGGGTCATCTGCGGTTCCTGATACCAGGCCGATGAATAAAGCATCTTCTCATCAAGAAAACCCTGGTAAAAATCGTTGCCCAGGTCGTAATGGGCTGAAATATTTTTACGCGCCTGTGACAGACTGTTACGGCGGAAAAAATGAACGATTTTTTTGGCTGGCGTACTCAGCCAGCTGAGGCGTGCTTCGAGTTTGTCGACCAGCCTGAGGTTCTCGGCCAGCAGTTGCAGAACAACGGTCAGATTGGGCGTTGTCCAGTCGCCATCAATAAAGCTTTCACCGGCGGCGACGCTGCCACCCAGCAGTACACGACGGTAGGCACGCAGGTGCCGGATGTCGATTTCACCCTGTAATACCGCAGTCGGATCGCCAAATAATATTGCCTCCTCGCCGGGTTCCCGCAGGGTCAGGCCGGCACCCTTAAGCTGCTTTAGTACACCAAGAATCAATGCGCGTGCCGCCTTGCTGCGCCTGTTATTCGCCCTGTCACGGGCGAGCTGCATTTCAGGTTGACTCATGGTCAGTCCTTATCAACGGGAGGATGAGAATAAACGGGGGCCCGTTTCAGCCACAGTTTCAGCGCCTGCCAGTAAATGGTCAGTGCGGTTTTTGCGGTCATAAGAGGCAGTCGCCACAATTGCTGACGCAACGCCGTGCGGGTCAGCGGACGGGCTGTCAGTGAAAGGGTTGCATCGAATTCCCGTGTCTGGCGGTGATTTTCGATAGTGATATGCAACTGCTTTCCCGGCGGTGTCAGCCGCCAGTGATAGAACATGTCCATCGGATTAAAAGGCGACACATGAAAGGCTTTCGGCACCGGTTGCGAACCGTCAGGGAGGACGGCATAGGTGTGGCGCTCGTTCCAGGGTGTATTACGCACCTCGGCCAGCATCCAGCGCAAAACACCCTGCTGATCATAGAGATAGTAAAAATTCACCGGATTAAAATAGCAGCCGAAATAGCATAACTGACACAACAACATCACCCGTCCGTCCGGGCGTTCGCCGGTCAGTGCTTCAATTCGCGCCTGCGCTTTGATTTTGATATCACCGCCGCCGAGATAATCTTTGCGGCGAAAACTGGCGGCGGAAAACCGTTCGAGCTGAATACCTTTTGCAGGTAACTGATCCAGTTCATCCAGGTCAATCAGCGGCATGAAAATATCGTAGTCGAAACGGTGTTCAACCGGCGTAAACCGGCGATGGCGCACCGTGCCGACATACAACTGGCTGTTCATGACGCTTCCTGTTTTTCATGCTCATTGTGTAACCGGCCACTGAAAAGTTGCAGGTTGAGTTTCTCCGCTACGTCACGCGCGCTGTTAACGCCGTCTTCATGAAAGCCGTTGTACCAGTAGGCCCCGCAGAACCAGGTGCGGTTGTGACCATTGATCCGGTAGCGTTCCTGCTGCGCGTGATGACTGGCGAGATTGAGAACAGGATGCATGTAGGTGGTACGGAACAGAACCTTGTTTTCATCAATCGGTGTCAGCGGGTTGAGTGACACACAAAAAGTCTGCGGTGCGTTCAGTCCCTGCAAAATATTCATGTTATAGGTCACACTGGCACGGCGATGGTGTGCTGCATTACTGTCGCGCATATCTGCGCGGTCCGTCAGATGCAGTGAATTGGGCAACTGATAATTCCAGCTCGCCCAGGCGCGTTTTTCCCGTGGCAGGAGATGTGTATCGGTATGCAAAATGACGTCATTGCTCTGATAAGGCAGGGCGCTGAGAATGCTCTGCTCATCTGCGCTGGCGTTATCACCCAGAATCGCCAGTGCCTGATCGGAGTGACAGGCAAAAACAATCTGATCAAAATGCGCCTCGCCGTACGGCGAGTGCAGCGTCACGCCGGCAGGCGTGCGTATGACGTTACTGACCGGCGCATGCGTGAGCAGCCTGACGTTGGCCGGAAGTTTTTCCTGCATCCGGCGGATATATTCCCGCGACCCGCCGGGTACCACCATCCACTGCGGGCGGTTGCTGACGTCCAGCAGCCCGTGATTATCGAAAAAGCGCAGGAACATCGACAGCGGGAATTCCGCCATATCGCTCAGCGAAGAAGACCAGATGGCCGCCCCCATCGGCAGCACATAATGCAGGGCGAAAAACGGCGTGAAACCGTTTTGATCAAGCAAATCAGCCAGCGTATCTTCGTCATTGTGCGGGTTCAGCAGGCGTGCTTTGCACAGTTTGTTAAACCGCAGGATCTCAAGGATAAACCGCCAGAATTGCGGCCTGAACAGATTGCGGCGCTGGGCAAACAGGCTGTTCAGCGAGTGGCCGTTGTATTCAAGTTTGTTAACCGGATTGCGTACGGAAAAACTCATTTCCGTCGGCTGGCCTTCAATGCCCAGTTCTTTGAGCAGGGCAATAAAATGCGGGTACGTCCGCGAGTTATAGACGATAAAACCGGTGTCGATGGCGTATTCTTTTCCGTCGGAAATCACATCCCGCGTGGCAGTATGTCCGCCTAACGTTTCCGCGGCTTCAAAGACGGTAATCTCGCAGTCTGGCTGACTTTTTGCCAGCAACCACGCACAGCTCAGCCCTGAGATCCCACTGCCCACAATCGCGACTTTTGTTGTCATTTTATTTCACCATTTTCCGGCATAACCTTTGTTGCAGACTAACGGGCAGCAACGAAGCTACCTTGAGTAAACGAACAAAAAGCGGGGGGAAAGCAATTTCATTGTCACCGCGCGCCAGTTTTTTACGGATATGCTTTGAGGCTTGCGTGACGCTTACCATCATCGGCATCGGGAAATCATTGCGCGATGTCAGCGGCGTTTCGACAAACCCCGGCTGGATCAGGGAAATGTGAATCTGACGTTTCGCCAGATCAACCGCCAGAGAACGGGCAAAAAAGGCCAGCGCGGCTTTGGATGCTCCATAAGCTTCACTGCGTGCAAATGGCAGCAACCAGGCGACGGAACCCACCAGTGCCACCCGACTGCCGGGTGCTAAGCCGGGCAGCAGGGCATCAAGGCAATTGACCGGACCGGTAAAATTGGTGTTCATCACCCGCATGACTTTTTCGGCATCGACGACGCCATTGTCGAGATATTCGCAGGTGCCGGCGCAAAGAATCGCTAAATCGACCTGCCGGCCCTGCAGGGCCTCACGGGTTGCGTGTAAATCAGTGATATCAAAACGTAGCGGGATGATGAGCGGGCTGGCTGCGGCGACCGCCATCAGCTTTTCCTCATCGCGCCCACAGGCAATGACTTCCCAGCCTCCGGCGGCATAATCCTGCGCCAGTTGTTTTCCGATACCTGAACTGGCACCGGTAATCAGCACGCGGCGCATTATTTCAACCTGGCTTTGACAGCGCGTACGGCACTGCCGAGCACCGGAACGTGTTCATACAACATTGCACCGAGATCGTAATAATCGCGCTGATAGATAATGCGGTTTTCATTCATACGCAGATGGGTTGCGCCGTTAAGGAACATCTCCTGACCCTTTTTCAGTGCCGGATGCGAAAATCCCATCTGCCAGAACAGTGAGGCTTCATCGCCCTGAACCAGCGGAGGCTGGATCTCAAAACGGCAGTAATTCACTTTTTTAAGCAGTTGCGCAAAATAGTGTTCCAGCGCATCAACGCCTTCGTAATGCGATACCGGATCGATAAACACTACCTGCGGATGATAAATGCGTGAAAGCTGCGGCAGGCGGCTGGTGTCGAGATAGCTGTAAAACTCGCACAGCTGCGCAAGAACATCGGCGGATAGGGTGGTCTCAGGAAAATGTTTAATCATTATTTTTTCCTTGCTGAGGGACTGGCACGATATGAAGACCGGCATGACGGTCATCCTCATGCAGGTGCTCGCCGGACTCATCTTCCACTACGTCTGTTTCTTCTGCCCCCAGCAACACGGCGGTACTGCCCAGCAGGACTATCGACAAACCCTGTTCCACCCAGTTCAACAACCGCTGGCGCTGAACCTGTGTCAGACGGCCTTCAGACCACAACAGAATTTGTGAACCGCTCAGGTTTTCCAGGTAAGGTTCGCTGAGCTGAACCGGCAATATCTCGATCTGCAATCCTGCCTCGCAACGCACAATGGCTTCGAGCCACAACTCGGTGCTGTCCACCTGACCCCAGCCGACCAGGGTGGCCAGCGGGCCGGGACGTTTACGCGCCGCGTTCATGCTCATCACCGAATGTTCAATGATCAGGCCATCGAGCTGGCTGCGTAACATCAGCAGTCGTGAATCGCCGGAACTCAGACGCGCACGAAGCGGACGAAGCACATTATTCACGAATGCCGCCGCCGGATATTCACGGCCACACTCCATCATCAGCTGACGAACTTTCTGCGGGCGGCCGTCCTGTAAGGCGGTGAGCAACTGATGTTCTGACTGTGACCAGCCGCCGGGTAGCGCATCCACTTTGCCTTCCAGCAGCGATTTCACCTGTCCGACCGGAATGCCGCGATTGATCCACCCCAGGATGGTGCGGATGGTATCCAGATCATCATCATTAAAAAGACGATGACCGCCTTCCGTGCGTTGCGGCTTCAGCAGGCCGTAACGCCGCTGCCAGGCACGCAGCGTAACCGGGTTGATACCACAAATTCGAGCGACTTCGCCGATGCTATACAGAGACATAATTCAATCCAAAATATTCATACCACTTATAAGCTAACTCTAGCGCCAGATTTCAAACTTGTACAACTTTATTATTTTTGTACAACTTGTCTCATTCTTTTGGGTTACAGGTTTTTAACTTGCAATATTCTCACATCAGAGATATTTTCCCTTTATTGAGATTTTACGGCAGAACAACAAATGGACGCAGGGCAGGAGAGTCATGACCGCCGGCTGGCGGAACGGCTGACAGCATTGCGCGTCAGTCAGGGCTGGTCACTCGAACAACTGGCGCAGCTGACCGGCATCAGCCGCGCAACGCTTTCACGCGTAGAACGGGCAGAAACCAGCCCGACCGCCTCGTTACTTGGTAAACTGAGTGCAGCTTACGGGCTGACGATGTCCCGTTTGCTGATGGCGCTGGAAGATAATCCGCCGGAGCTTATCCGCGCCTCACAACAACCGGTCTGGCATGACCGGCAAACCGGCTTCGAGCGTCGTTCCGTCTCCGCGCCGGCACCGGGATTTCGCGCCGAACTCATTACCGGCGTGCTGAAAGCGGGCGCGACTATCTCGTATGATTCGCCGCCGGTAGAGGGCCTCGAACAGCACATCTGGCTGCTGGAAGGCGTACTGGAATTCACGCTCGATAGCCGCAGCTACCGGCTGGAAGCGGGCGACTGCCTGCGTTTTCATCTCCACGGCGCGTCTTCTTTTCACGTTCCCGGCCCGGCTGATGCACGTTACGCCATTGTTATTTCACGTCCTTAATGTCTGATGAGAAAGGTTGGTTCCGATGCAACATAATCATGAAGTGGTGATCAGTGAAGTGCAGGGGGGGGTATTGCCGGTGGACGATCTGGATGCGCTGGCCGAAACCCTGATGCAGTCCGTGGCGCGGGGTGCCAGCATCGGTTTTATTCTGCCGTTCGGTTTTGTGCAGGCGCAGGCGTTCTGGCAAAAGTTATTACCGGCTTTTGCGCGGGGAGAAAAACGTCTGCTGGTGGCGCGTCTGGCGGGCAAAATCATCGGCACGGTGCAGCTGGTGGTTGATCAGCCCGCCAACGGCGCGCACCGTGGTGACGTGGTTAAACTGATGGTTCATCCTGATGGCCGCCGCAAAGGTGTTGCGCGCCGACTGATGACAGCGGTTGAAGCGCTGGCGCGTGAGGAGGGTAAAACGCTGCTGGTGCTGGATACGGTGACGGGCAGCCCGGCGCAAACGCTGTATGAAAATCTGGGCTTTACCCTGAGCGGAACGATCCCGCACTATGCGATGTCGACGGCGGGGATGCTGGAGTCCACCAGTGTGATGTATAAAGTGCTGATGTGAAATGTTTTAAAGTCAAAACCGTGGGCGTCGGCCCACACCGACTTGGGGGGCGGCCTATCGCCGCCGCCCCCCAAGACCCCCCGGGCTCTTTCACTGCACGCTCCGCTCGCTGACTATGTTTCATAAGCCGCAGTGATAGCCGCAAAATCCCGCCGCTGCGCGGTTCCCTCCCATCGGGTTACAACCCGCGCAAAAAGATGCGCGGTTTTCCACCTCTCGTCCGGCGGTATTTTGGAACCGGCCTCAGGCTCTTAATTCACAACCTGACTGATTTTGAAATCTAAAAACTGTCTGCCCTTGAATTTAAGATGCTGCGGGCGTTTCAGAAAGCTTGCTGAATGAGAGGTTGCAGACCTAAGGCTGCAATCCCGAAATGAAGGTACCGCGCAGCGGCAAGATTTCCAGCCTGTCGCGGTGGTTGCTGAAACATAGTGACTAGCGATAGCGCGCAGTGTAAGAGCCCGGGATTCTCAAGGGGTGCGGCGACAGGCGCCCCTTGAGGCCAGTTTGGGTGGCAACCCAAGGTGTTGACCTTAAGGGCCAGCTTGGGTGCCGGACCCAAAAAATCACCGTTTCTGAATATACGTCAGCGCCAGCGCCACTGCCAGCACCAGCCCTTTGATGATATCCATCGCATAATAGGGTACTGACAACATGACCAGCCCGTTCGACAGCACGCCCAGGATCACCGCACCAAGCAGTGTGCCGAGCGCATTAGGTTTACCGGAACCTGCCAGCGAAAAACCGATATACGCGGCGGCAACGGCGTCCATCAGATAGCCGCCACCGGCGTTGACCTGCGAGGAGCCGATGCGCGAAGCCAGCAAAATCCCGCCTGCACCGGCAAGTACCGATGACATGACATACGCGATAACCCGATAACGGGCGGTGCGGATCCCCGCCAGGCGTGCCGCCAGCGGGTTGCCGCCGATGGCGTACATGCGGCGTCCATGTTTGGTCAGCGACATAAACAGTTGTACCGCAAGGGTGACGACGGCCATCACGATCACGATCACCGGCACCTGGCCGAGCAGGCTGAACACCGCAGGCACTGTGCCTTCGGCCATATCACCGCTTGGCAATAACATGTTTTCAGTGATGGAACCGCCATAGCTGTAGGTCATTGCCGCACCCTGGATCACGAACAGACTGGCGAGCGTCGCCAGCATGTCAGGAATTTTCAGGATGACGATCAGAAAGGCATTGAACAGTCCGACCAGCGTACACAACGCCAGCGTGATAAGTATCGCTTCGGTGGTGCCGAAACCATGCCAGACGAACATTGAAATCACCAGCGCATTGGCGAGCGACGCCGTTGAGCCGACTGATAAATCGAAGCCGCCGACCGCAAGGGAAATCGATACGCCGATGGCAATGACTGTCACGATAGCAATTGAACGCAGAATGTTGATGATGTTCGACGGTTCGAGGAAATTATCTGACGCCAGACCAAACGCGGCGATCAGCAATACCACGGTCAGCAACATGCCCCATTTATACAAAAACTCGAACAGTTGATGACGCCACGGCTGGCGGGCATCGGGCACATTTTCTTTACTCACCACGGCTTTGTTCACGCGGGTATTCCTCCGGTTGAATAGACTAATAACGTTTCTTCGTCGATGTCTGCGGCGTTCAGTTCGGCGACGATACGGCCGTCCCATAACACCAGAATGCGGTCGCACAAACCGACCAGTTCGGCGAACTCACCGGACGCATAAATAATGCCTTTTCCCTGTTGCGCCAGGCCGTCGATCAACCTGAACACATCCGTTTTGGCCTTGATGTCTACGCCTTTGGTCGGTTCGTCGAAGATCAGCACCTGACTCTCACTGCGCAGCCATTTTCCGATGGCGACCTTTTGCTGGTTGCCACCGGAAAGCCGTGCCAGCTTTTGCATTGGCCCGGAGGCGCGAATGCCTAAGCGGCCGATAATGTCTTTCGCCCACGACAGCGACTGACGCGTACTGAAAATACTCCAGCGCGAAAACGTATCGTCAGCGGTCACACTCAGGTTCATCGGGATATCTTCGTCAATGAAAATCCCTTCCTTGCGCCGTTCTTCCGGCACTAACGCCAGTCCCTGTTCCACGGACAGGTGCGGCTCCTTTGGCTTCCACGGTTTGCCATTCAGCTCACCACTGTCGATCTGGCTCGGCGTCGCGCCGAACAGCGCTTTGCAAAGTTCGGTTTTTCCGGCCCCGGCCAGCCCGGCGATCCCGAGTATTTCTCCCCGATGCAGACGCAGTGAAATATCGCGCAGTTTGTCTTTATCGTGCATCCCGCGGATGCTTAGCAGGGTTTCACCGCTGTGAGGCGGGCGGCGGGGCGGATAAATATCGTCAAGCTGATGACCAATCATTTTCTCGATAATGTGTTCATTGCTCAGACCGTTCATGCTGTCATCGCTGACCAGACGCCCGTCGCGCAGCACCGTCATGCGGTCGCAGATGTCGCGCAGCTCATGGATGCGGTGTGAGATAAATACGATCGCCATTCCGGCCGCTTTCAGCTTGCGCACCAGCGCGAACAGTCGCGCACTTTCCGCCTGATCCAGCGGCGCAGTCGGTTCATCGAGGATCAGAAAACGGCATTTATGCGATAACGCACGCGCCAGCAGAATCAGTTGCTTCTCAGCCAGCGTGCAGCTTTCGATCCGCGCCCGCAGGCTGATGTTCAGCCCGAGTTGTTCGGTCAGCAACTGCGCCTGATGGTATAGCTGCGACCAGTTGTGCAAATGGCCCGGCTCCGAAAGCCGGTCCAGCATAATGTTTTCAGCGACGTTGAGCGTTGGCACCAGAGCAACATCGACTTCCTGCTGTACCAGATGGATCCCGTGCTGGCGGGCATGATGCGGCAGGCGGATATTGACTGCTTCGCCGTCAATGTTTATCTGCCCGGTGTAATGATCATGCGTACCGGAAAGCACGGCCATCAGCGTCGATTTTCCCGCGCCATTCGCCCCGACCAATGCATGTACGGAGCCGCCTTCCAGTGTGAAATCCACCTGGCGCAGGGCAGGGAAACCGGCAAATGAAATCGAGATATTACGCATCTCAAGAAGGGAGGAAGTCACTGGGCGTTGGGCCTTATTAATAGACGGATGGGTATTTAGACGTTTAGCCGTCTAAGACTCGCAGTAGCAGAGTTTTAACATATCGGGGAATTTAAGCAACAAAATAAAAGTGATAACTAAGAGCGAAAAGATCTAAAGTCTTCAGCGGAAACTTGATCGACTCCCTCACCTGCGAAGGGGAGGGTTGGGGTATTAAAGACAAATCAGCGGGTCAAGTTACCGGACAGGCATTGGCGTTAATACTTAACACTCCCTCCCGGCCTCCCCCTTCGCTGAACTGAACCCCGAATGTTGGACTTTTTAAACCTTCATTCGGAGTTCATATGAAATACAATTTTCAAATCAAACTTATGGCCGTCAGGCATTACCTTGATGGTCGTGACGGCTACAAACTCACTGC
>NZ_JBLZQF010000009.1:0-180380 GCF_049199325.1 Rahnella sp. PD4
CGCTTTCCTCATTCAGTGTCAACCGTTTATTTCATCCGGTTGCCGCTGTTTTTAATCTTTCCGACCCGGTTACTTCGTGATGTTGTTCACGTTGTTCCCTGTCGATGGAGCGGCATTATAGGGAGTTGGATTTTAATGGCAAGCGAATAAATACAGTTTTATTCCGTTTGCCGTTTTTTTATCCAGAAGACGTTATTTATGGCCTTTTGCTATAAAGGAAGGCAATGCGGCAAGGCTTTCCAGTACTGCATCGGCGGCATTTTCACTTACGGAGGTTACGGGCTTGCCGGTACGCACTAAAATCTTATGCCCCACCCCCGCAGCGGCAGCTGCCTGCATATCCTCCAGTTTGTCGCCCACCATATAAGAAGAAGCCATATCAATGCCCAGTTCTTCTTTGGCCGTCAAAAACATCCCGGGTTGGGGCTTACGGCAATCACAAACCTGAGTAAACTCTTTAATGGATCCTTCCGGATGATGCGGGCAGAAATAGATACCATCGAGATCAACCCCGCGATCGGCAAGCGACCAGTCCATCCACTCTGTCAGAGTCATAAACTGATCTTCAGTAAATTTGCCACGTGCGATACCGGACTGGTTGGTAACCAGTACCAGTAAAAAGCCCATCTCTTTTAATTTAAGACAAGCATCAATGACCCCATCGATGAACTGGAAGTTATCGATTTCATGTACATAACCGTGATCGACATTCAGAGTGCCATCACGGTCAAGAAAGATTGCTGAAACTGGTTGTGCCACGAATTTGCTCCTGATGGCTGATTAACGGCGCCAGTATCGCATGTTTTCAATGTCTGTGAGAATGCTAACCTGGTTGACTTAGACGTCTAGACGCCTTAGCATCCACACCATACTACGGAGAAGACCTCCGCAGAGTTAAATTCACCACGTCACGGCAAAAAGACAGAATAAAAAAAATATGATTAAACTTTCTAACATCACCAAGGTTTTCCAGCAGGGTTCGCGCCAGATTGTCGCGCTCTCTGACGTGAGTCTTCACGTCCCTGCCGGACAAATTTATGGCGTCATCGGCTCTTCCGGCGCGGGGAAAAGTACTTTAATCCGATGCGTGAATTTGCTGGAGCGCCCGACTGAAGGCCAGGTATTGGTCGATGGTCAGGATCTGATGTCCTTTTCAGAGAAAGCACTTACCCGTGCACGCCGACAGATTGGCATGATTTTTCAGCACTTCAATTTGCTGTCGTCACGTACCGTTTTTGGCAACGTTGCTTTGCCACTGGAACTCGACAATCTGTCTTCAGCCGCGATTAAAAAGCGCGTCTCTGAACTGCTGAGTCTGGTCGGATTAGAAGATAAGCATGACGCCTATCCTGCCAATCTTTCCGGTGGACAAAAACAACGCGTAGCGATTGCCCGTGCGCTGGCCAGTAATCCAAAAGTATTGCTCTGTGATGAAGCGACCAGCGCACTGGATCCGGCCACAACCCGCGCAATCCTGGAATTGCTGAAAGATATCAACCGCCGTCTGGGGCTCACGATTCTGCTGATTACCCATGAGATGGACGTCGTAAAACGCATTTGCGATCAGGTTGCCGTGATCAGCGATGGCAAACTGATTGAGCAGGATAAAGTGAGCGAGATGTTCTCACATCCTAAGACTCCGCTTGCCCAGCAGTTTATTCAGTCAACATTGCACCTGGATATTCCGGATGATTACGCCGTGCGTCTGTTGACCACGCCTGAAGCGGGTCGAGTGCCCTTATTACGGTTAGAATTTACCGGCCAGTCAGTGGATGCTCCGCTGCTTTCAGAAGCGGTCCGTCGCTTTGACATTAATAATAATATCATCAGTGCTCAGATGGATTATGCCGGTGGCGTGAAGTTCGGGATTATGCTGACAGAAATGCACGGTTCAGAAGAAAACACTCAGGCGGCAATTCGTTTCCTGCATGAGAATCAGGTGAAAGTAGAGGTACTCGGTTATGTCTGAGGCAATGATGTGGTTAATGGGCCGGGGTATCTGGGAAACGGTCATCATGACGCTAACCTCTGGCTTCTTTGGTTTTGTCCTGGGTCTGCCTTTTGGTGTGCTGTTATATGTCACCCGTCCGGGTCAGATTGCAGAAAATAAAAACGTCTATCGCGTGATGTCAGCGCTGGTGAATATTTTCCGTTCTATTCCTTTTATTATCTTACTGGTGTGGATGATTCCGTTCACCCGCATGATCGTCGGTACCTCTATCGGTTTGCAGGCAGCGATTGTTCCGCTGACTGTGGGTGCAGCACCGTTTATTGCCCGCATGGTTGAAAATGCTCTTTTGGAAATTCCAAGTGGTCTGGTAGAAGCCTCCCGCGCGATGGGGGCAACACCGATGCAAATCATCCGTAAAATTTTATTACCGGAAGCTCTGCCAGGATTGGTCAATGCAGCTACCATCACGCTGATCACCCTCGTAGGCTATTCTGCTATGGGTGGCGCAGTGGGTGCGGGTGGTTTGGGTCAAATCGGTTATCAGTATGGTTATATCGGTTATGACGCAACCGTGATGAATACGGTATTAGTCCTGTTAGTGGTTTTGGTGTATTTAATACAATTTTGTGGCGACCGCATTGTAAAAGCAGTCACACATAAATAAAAACAGCTGTAATAGCTACCCTGTGAATGATTTATATCCGTTTATTGAGGAAAGGACATGTCTAACAAATTCAAATCCATTGCCATTGTCGGCGCGCTTCTGGGATCGCTGGCTTTAGTCGGCTGCGGGCCAAAAGAACAAGATCCAAACCATATCAAAGTGGGTGTGATTGTTGGTTCTGAACAGCAAGTGGCAGAAGTTGCACAGAAAGTAGCTAAAGAAAAATACGGCCTTGACGTTGAGCTGGTGACTTTCAATGATTACGTTTTGCCTAACGAAGCACTGAGCAAAGGCGACATTGATGTTAATGCCTTCCAGCATAAGCCTTATCTTGATCAACAGATCAAAGATCGCGGTTACAAACTGGTGCCGGTCGGTAACACATTCGTCTACCCAATCGCCGGATACTCTAAAAAAATCAAATCTATTGATGAACTGAAAGATGGCGATCAGATTGCGTTGCCAAACGACCCGACTAACCTTGGTCGTTCTTTGCTGCTGCTGCAAAAACAAGGTCTGATCAAACTGAAAGACGGTGTTGGCTTGCTGCCGACTGTTCTGGATGTGACCGAGAACCCTAAAAATCTGAAACTGGTCGAACTTGAAGCCCCACAACTGCCACGTTCACTGGATGATGCCAAAATCGCTCTGGCCATTATCAATACCACCTATGCCAGCCAGATAAACCTGACGCCGGAGAAAGACGGTATCTTCGTAGAGGATAAAGAATCTCCATACGTGAACCTGATCGTGGCACGTGAAGATAACAAAGATGCTGAAAACGTGAAGAAATTCGTTCAGGCTTACCAGTCTGATGAAGTGAACGCTGCAGCAAATAAAATCTTCAACGGCGGCGCAGTAAAAGGTTGGTAATTGTCCGAAATCAGGAACGTTACGTTTCTCCTGACTATTCATTTATAAGATAGTAGATTCGCAAATACATCTTTTCATAAATAAATAACAAGGCGGGCATATGCCCGCCTTGTTATTTCCTCAATACCTTGGTTCAATAACGCCACATTCTTTCCTGTAAACATATTAAAAAGCAGAGGATATACCATGCGTGCTTTACCTCTCTGTTTGTCGGCACTTTTGCTGGCGGGTTGTTCCCTGACTCAACACACACAGCCAACACCCCCTGCGCCTGTTGTTAAAGAAGAACCAAAACCTGTCAAACCCAAGCCGGCACCAGTGCGCCCCGCTCCTGTAAAGCTCTATAAAGATGCAGAAGCTTTAGTTGGAACCCCGTTCCGTGATCTTGGCGAAGTCTCCGGCGAATCTTGCCAGAGTGCTCAAAATGATACGCCACCAAGCCTGGCTGCGGCACGGAAGAGAATGCTGACCCGCGCATCCTATATGAAAGCCAATGCCGTGTTGTTGCATCAGTGCCAGATTATCAGCGGCGTACCTGGCTGTTTCCAGCAGGCAATTTGTCAGGGTTCTGCCCTGAACGTCACGTTTAAATGACCTCATTTTCTTTTGAGCAAATAGGGACCATTCACTCGCCCTATAAAGAGAAGTTTGCTGTTCCGCGCCAGCCCGGATTGATTCAGGACGGTGGCGGCGAATTACATCTGCATGCACCTTATAACCAGCCTGAAGCCGTCCGCGGGCTGGAAGAGTTCAGTCATTTATGGGTGATGTTTATTTTTCATCAGACGATGGAAGGCGGCTGGCGTCCGACGGTCCGCCCGCCACGTTTGGGCGGTAACGCGCGTACCGGTGTATTCGCCACCCGTTCAACTTTCCGACCGAACCCGCTCGGAATGTCTCTGATTGAACTGAAAGGGATCCGCTGTCAGGGCCAGGATGTCATTCTGCAGCTTGGCAGTCTGGATTTAGTAGACGGCACGCCTGTCGTGGACATCAAGCCTTACCTTCCCTTTGCAGAAAGCCATCCTGATGCACGCGCAGGTTTTGCCCAGCACGCCCCCGATGCCAATATGCCGGTCGAATTTTTACCTCAGGCAGAACAGCAAATTACCCAACATACGCATCAATACCCGCATCTGCGTCGATTCATCACGCAGGTTTTAGGGCAAGATCCCCGCCCGGCTTATCGCAAGGGTGAAGCCGCAGAGCGCGATTACGCCGTTCGCTTGCTGGAGTTTAACGTCCGCTGGCGGGTCTCAGGCTCAGTGAATCAGGTATTGTCTCTCGACAAAAACTAAATTTCCTCTGCGTCTCTTTTGACAATAGCAACTCGCTGGTAAACTAAACCACTTTTCACGTTTTGGCTGCTCATGGCAGCCCGATTGCAATTTGCAGTGCTAACGGAACCAACAACATCATGCGTACTACTCAATATCTGCTCTCTACTCTGAAAGAGACGCCAGCCGACGCAGAAGTTATCAGCCACCAGCTGATGCTGCGCGCGGGAATGATTCGTAAACTGGCCTCAGGCTTGTATACCTGGATGCCGACCGGCTTACGCGTTCTCAAGAAAGTTGAAAACATCGTACGCGAAGAAATGAACAACGCGAACGCCATTGAAGTGTCGATGCCGGTAGTTCAGCCCGCCGATTTATGGCAGGAGAGCGGACGTTGGGAACAATACGGTCCGGAGTTGTTGCGTTTTGTTGACCGTGGCGATCGTCCATTTGTTCTGGGCCCGACCCATGAAGAAGTCATCACTGATTTGATCCGTAATGAAGTCAGTTCGTACAAGCAATTGCCACTGAACTTCTTCCAGATCCAGACCAAATTCCGTGACGAAGTTCGTCCGCGCTTTGGTGTGATGCGTTCCCGTGAATTCCTGATGAAAGATGCCTACTCGTTCCACACAACACAGGAATCTCTGCAGGAAACTTACGATGCAATGTACGCAGCCTACAGCCAGATCTTCAACCGCATGGGCCTGGATTTCCGTGCCGTGATGGCGGATACCGGTTCTATCGGCGGCAGCGCATCTCATGAATTCCAGGTTCTGGCACAAAGCGGCGAAGATGATGTCGTGTTCTCGGACTCTTCGGATTTCGCGGCTAACATTGAGTTCGCTGAAGCGCTGGCTCCGGCGACTCCGCGCGCTGCAGCAACCGAAGCAATGCGTGTTGTTGAAACACCCAATGCCAAAACCATCGCTGAACTGACTGAACAGTTCCAGGTGCCGGTTGAGAAAACCGTGAAAACGCTGATGGTTCACGCAACAGCGGAAAGTGGCCATAAACTGGTGGCGCTGCTGGTTCGTGGTGATCATGAGCTGAACGAAATCAAAGCGGAAAAATTGCCACAAGTTGCTGTACCACTGACTTTCGCAACGGAAGCTGAAATTCGTGAAATCGTTGCTGCTGGTCCGGGTTCACTGGGTCCGGTGAACTTGCCGATGCCAGTTGTTGCTGACCGTTCCGTCGCCGCCATGAGCGATTTTAGCGCAGGTGCTAACATCGATGGTCAGCATTACTTTGGTATTAACTGGGATCGTGATGTTGCGCTGCCAGAAGTTGCCGATATCCGTAACGTCGTTGCTGGTGATCCAAGTCCGGATGGCCAGGGTACTTTAGTTATCAAACGCGGTATCGAAGTCGGTCATATCTTCCAGCTCGGAACTAAATATTCAGAAGCGATGAATGCGACCGTTCAGGGCGAAGATGGCCGTAATCAGGTAATGACCATGGGTTGTTACGGTATCGGCGTGACCCGCGTGGTCGCTGCGGCGATTGAACAGAACCATGATGACCGTGGCATTATCTGGCCGGATGCTATCGCTCCGTTCCAGGTCGCTATTTTGCCAATGAACATGCACAAATCCTTCCGCGTGAAAGATGCGGCAGAGGCGTTGTATAAAGAACTGCGTTCACACGGTATCGATGTGATCCTCGACGATCGTAAAGAACGTCCGGGCGTCATGTTTGCAGATATGGAACTGATCGGTGTGCCGCATCAGGTGGTGATTGGTGATCGTAATCTGGATGCAGAAGAGCTGGAATACAAAAACCGTCGCACCGGCGAAAAGCAGATGATCAAACAAAGCGATATCATTGAATATCTGCTGAGTCAGATCCCGCGTTAAGATCGGATAACAATTGTTTGCCATAAAAAATGCCCGCTTAAGCGGGCATTTTTATTGATGCTGTTGAGCCAGGCTTTCGTTATTAAAAAACGGTGTGCGCTATTAAGGGCAGGACTTCGTGGCGTCAAATTTGACATTTTTATCTGCCACGACAGCGTTCTGCATCTGCCCTTCTTCCATTGACGGTTCCGTCATGAAATGGCCATCCATAGAAAGGAAGACCAGCTGATTCGGTGCTTTACGTGCCGTAAGGTAGCCTTCTTCCAGTGACTGGTTTGCCGACATCGGGAACACTTTACCGGTCACACAATCTTTAAACGAGGCAACGTCTGCGCTGTATTGCATCATTCCATTCATTGCCATCGGCGTCTGAGGCAAATGTTGCTGCACCGGCTTCAATGTATAGTTGAACTGAGAAGTTATAGGCTCACCGCTCATGTCCAGCATTTCCAGATTTTCATCTTTCGGATGGAAATAACGTTTATCACCCTTGTTGCCAGTCAGCACCAATTTGTCGGCAGTCCGTGCCCAGCGTCCATAACTGGCAAATACCTGATCGCCCTCTTTGCTGCCCTGATATTCCTCCTGAAGAATGTAAGTACCATCCTGTTGCAGGAATAACGACATCTTCAAACCACTGCAATCAGCACACGGCAATACGCCGCTGTAACTCTGCTGCATAGCCTGCAAAGGTTTTTCATGATTGAAGGCGGCAGTATGACAACCGAACAATGATAACGCCCCGAGCGCCAGCACTGCACTAATAATGATTTTTTTCACAGTTTCTCCCCTACTGCTTTTTCCTGGTGCTGCGATAAAAATTGTCCTGCAACACGAATTTAGGGCTAACGTATTTTGCCCCGTAATGCTTTCGTCGCACCCTTGCGAACCTTACTTTCTACCCGGCGAATTTTAGACCCGCGGGTTGGTTTCGTCGCACGACGCGTTTTTTCTATCACCATCGCCTGGGAAATCAATGCTCCCAGCCGGGTCAAAGCCGCTTCACGATTCATCTCCTGACTCCGGTATTCCTGAGCCTTGATAATGACCCAGCCGTCGGCAGTAACAGAATGATGATTAAACGCCAGTAACCGCTCTTTATAGTATTCTGGCAAACTCGACGCTTTAATATCAAAGCGCAAATGGATGGCCGTTGATGTTTTATTGACGTTCTGGCCGCCGTTACCCTGAGCGCGAATCGCGGTTAATTCGATTTCGCTGTCGGGTATTTCCAGTTTTCCGGAAAGAATTAACACACTGATTACCTTGCTTCTTTAACAACAGACTCTTTCCATTCAGAAAAATGAATTTCTAAATTACTCTGAGCATCAGAAAGCCAAATAGTTCCGTCCTGCAAAGTCGCCTGTAAGTTCATGGTACGGTTGCCAAAAGCGGTCAACTGATTGAGCAACTCATCTTCTAAATAACGGATACGCAGGTTCTCAAAACCTCTGACTTTCCCCTCCATTTGTGACCACCAGACTTTTGCCGCACGCTCACCATACGCGTAAAGCACGACTTCGCGCGATTGGTTACAGGCTTTTTTCAGACGCTTCTCATCGGGTAGTCCTAATTCGACCCACAGTTCGATGCCATTGTGATCATTCTTACGCCAGATTTCGGGTTCGTCCTCTGCACTTAATCCGCGGGTAAAAGTCAGTCGTTCGTCAGCATGATAAATCCATGCCAGCAGGCGCAGCATCATGCGCTGTTCTGTTTCGGAAGGATGCTGTGCCAGAGTCAGGCTGACGTCATGAAAGAAATTACGATCCATATCAGCGATGTTGACCGCTGCTTTATAAATGGTTGCTTTTAACGCCATGGTAAACCCCTTGATAATAGACACACAGTGTACTTGAAAGCATCCTGCCGCGACCAGTTTTCCCCCGATGGTCATCCTCAATAATGGTTTTACACAAACGATTTACCTTTACAGGCCTGCTAATAACTCACACTCTCCTGTGCTATAGTCGGTAAATACTGAGAGCTTATCTTTCTGCGCTTTCCTCAGAGGGATACGCTTTTTAGGGAGAACTTATGCAACGATACTGTGAGTTGGTACGCCGTAAATATTCTGAAATCGCCAGCGGCGATCTCGGATATGTGCCCGATGCATTGGGCTGTGTATTGAAAGCATTGGACGAAGTCGCAGCGAATGCTGACCTTCCGTCTTCCGTTAGGGATCAGGCGGCCTACGCCGCCGCTAACTTATTGGTGAGCGATTATGTCGATGAATGATGAGTACCAACCCATCAATTGTGATGACTACGATAATCTTGAGCTCGCCTGCCAGCATCATCTGGTTTTGACGCTGAAGATGCGTAGCGGAGAAGTCGTTGAGGCAAAAGCCAACGATCTGTTAATGCGTAAAAAAGTGGAATATCTGGTGGTTGAGGTCAACGGCGAACAACGGGATCTTCGTCTGGATCACATTGAAAGCTTTAGCCATCCGGAAATTGGCACCGTTGTCGTCAGCGCTGAATAGCGATAACGATCGTCAATTTAACTCACGGGCAATCTCAGGATTGCCCGTTTGCATTTTACGATAAGCTTATTTTTGCAGCGGTGTCAGACTGGCGTAATATGCCGCCAGGTCACTGATATCCTGATCAGATAATGATGAACTAAAAGCCTGCATAATTCCCGCCTGCCCGCCACTTCTCTCGCCTTTTTTGTACGCGTGCAGTGACAGCGCCAGATAATCAGCATTTTGACCGGCAAGATTAGGGTAAATCGAATTAACGGCTTTACCCGTTGCACCGTGACATGCCGCACAACTGGCTGATTTAGATTGCCCGTCAGTCACGTTTCCGCCCGCCAGAGCAGGTGAAGTGATTAACATTAACAGCGCGATTCCTGCCACCGTTCTTTCCCCGACTTGCATCACTATTCCCTCAGGCAAATGACCACAGCCCCAATAAAGTGCTCTTTTGTTTATTACGCAGCTGACCAGACGATCCGCCATAACGCTTCGTTATTTTCAGTAAGAGACTGGCGGGTAGTAAACCAACCCGGTGCAGCCATCAGTTGATCATTATAATAAATCAAAGGAATACGATCCCGCTCCCATGGCGGTACACCTAATTCAGACCACAATTTTTTTGCCTGACGGGCACGATCCCGCCCGACCTTTTCGATAATTCCCTGTACCTGAAATCGCACAGTGATCTTTTCATCAGCACGTGGCTGGCGGATCAAACAATCAGCCGTCTGCGCGGTAAGAACATGATCCGCAATCAGACAACCCAGACCGTCTGGCAGCACCAGTTTTTCGACCGGATCCCAACAGAGGATCTGATCTTTAAGAGGCTGGTGTTCCGGCAATACATACAGACGCTGACGGAAACGCCGGACCATCATTTTCCCCAGCACTAACTGCGCCTGCGCATCTTCGCGACTTAAAGCGACTTCGTCCCATATTCTCTGCAATTGCTCACGCGAAGGCATTCTTGCGCCACATGCTCCCAGCCAGCGTCGTAATAACGCAGAGCGCCTCACCGCCGAGACATGTCTCAGCCCGTCTACCGACAAACTGCCTTGCTGGTCAGTGAGTGTTTTCAAAGATTCACTGAGTAATTCATCCAGCAACGCTTCCTGCTCTGCGCAAAGTAACGCGCTGCGGGCTGTAGCCTGAGCAAAGTGAGGCCAGCGGGCATAAAGATCAGGCAAAATATCCAGCCGCAAAAAGTTACGATCAAAGCGTGCATCCCGGTTGCTGTCGTCTTCGATCCAGGCAAGCTGATGCTGCGTGGCGTAAGCCTCAAGCTGGTTACGACTTAGATCAAGTAAAGGCCGTAACAAACGATATCCCTGAGCCGAACTGTCCGCGCTCATCGCCGAGAGACCAGCAGGCCCGCTCCCGCGTTTAAGCGCCAGCATAAAGGTTTCGCATTGGTCATTCAGGTGCTGTGCTGTCAGTAGCACTTCACCGGCCGTCAGGCTTTCAGAGAATGCCTGATAGCGTGCCGTTCGTGCCGCCGCTTCGATCCCACCATCCTGCGCATTGACCTGCACTTTAATCACGGAGAAAGGGATATCTCGCTGCAGACAAAATGTCTGGCAGTGCGCGACCCAGTCATCAGCAAACCGGCTTAATCCGTGATGGATATGCAATGCACGCAGCCTGATGTCCGGCAACGCGTTGTCGCGTAATTCTGCCAGGCCAGCGAGCAGCACGGAAGAATCCAGCCCGCCACTGAACGCCACGCAAAGTTTTCGTGCATCACCGATTTTATTGTGCAGGTGTTGTAAAAGAAATGTCGCCGGTTTTGAATTCATAAGATTATCAGGGTTCGTACAGTTCCAGCGGCAAGCCATCAGGATCGTTGAAGAAAGTGAATTTTTTACCGGTGTGAGGATCGGTTCTCACAGGCTCACAGATAATACCCGCTTCGGTAAGTGCGGAAACGGACTGGTCAATATTTTCAACGCTGAACGCCAGATGACGTAATCCGCATGCCTCAGGATGACTTGGCCGGGCGGGTGGATGCGGGAAGCTGAATAGCTCAATGGTGTATTGACCCTGGAGCGCAAGATCGGCTTTCCAGGAATCGCGTTCCTCACGGTAAAACTCACCCAGCAACGTGAACCCGAGAATGTCACAATAGAAGTGTTTGCTGGCCTGATAATCAGCGCCAATGATGGCGATGTGGTGGATCTGGCGAAGGTTAAGCATAGTCATGTCCTGTTGATTTATGATCTGCACGTTACTCAGCGCATCCGGACACGTCAATAAAAAGCCCTCCTGAAGAGGGCAGTTTGCTAGCTGGCTTCCGGAAGCTTTAAGACTTTGACCAGATATCGTCCGTCTTCTGTGAGCCGCGTTCCATGAATATCGGTTTCAAAGCCGGGATAACGCTCGCCTATCGAGCAAAGCATGATCAGGAAATCGAGCACGGCGCGGCTTTCTTCCGTGATCACCTCTCCCGGCATCACCACCGGTACTCCCGGCGGATAAGGCAGGATCATGTTTGCTGATACTTTGCCGACCAGTTCGTCAATGTCGCATTCATCAACATGGCCACGAACCTGATGCTGGAACATTTCGTAGGGCGTCATTTTCATTTCCGGCAGCACATCAAACGCCTCCAGCATTAAGCGTGGCAAATCGTGACGAACAATCAGTTTATGGATCCCTTGAGCCAGATCCTGAATACGCATGTTGCGATAAAAATCAGGATCTTCCGCATATAAATCCGGCAGCATATTTTTAATGCGCAGGTTAAGATCATAACTGCGCTTAAAATCCGTCAGGCCGCGCATCAGACTCATAGATTTGGTTTTATCAATGCCGATACTGAACAGGAAAAGCAGATTGTACGGGCCTGTTTTTTCAACAACTACCCCACGTTCATCCAGGAATTTGGCTACCAGCGCCGCCGGGATCCCCTCCTCTTCCAGCTTACCTGTTTCATCCATGCCTGGTGTCAGGATCGTCACTTTGATCGGATCCAGAAACATATGATCGGCATCTGCGTGCGCAAAACCATGCCAGTTCTGATCAGGATTTAATGGCCAGCACTCGGCCTCATCAATATGCTCAGGCTGCCAGATATCAAAGAACCAACCCTCAGTTTCTTCGCGTAACCGCTGGATCTCTTTACGGAAATGTAGTGCACGTTCAACCGAACGGTTAATGAGACGTCGTCCTGGATTACCACGCAACATCGCTGCGGCCGTTTCTGCGGAAGCCACAATACCGTAATTAGGTGATGTTGTAGTGTGCATCATATAAGCTTCATTAAAGGTACTTTCATTGTAATCGCCCTTAATGTGAATCATTGAGGCCTGCGAGAAAGCTGCCAGTAGTTTGTGCGTTGATTGTGTTTCGTAAATGACTTTCCCCGGAATGCGCTCGCCGCTCATTCCGCTTTTACCGTCATAAATCGGATGAAAATTAGTGTATGGCACCCATGCGGAATCGAAATGAATCGACGGAACATCCAGTGTGCTTTTGATGTAATCTGTGTTGTACAGCAAGCCGTCGTAGGTAGAGTTAGTGATCACGGCGTGGACAGGCCAGGTAGCGCCCGCGGTCTGCGCAATTTTCTCTTCGATACTTTCGCGGGTGAATTCACGCTTAGGAATTCCGCCAAGAATGCCATACGCGTTGCGATTGGGCCGCAAATAAACCGGTACGATATTGGTCATCATCATCAGATGGGCGAGCGATTTATGACAGTTGCGGTCAATCAGTACCGTACTGCCCGCCGGTGCCGCATACATTCCGACGATTTTATTGGCTGTTGAAGTGCCATTAGTAACGATATAACTTTGCTCGGCACCGAAAGTGCGGGCGATATATTCCTCCGCCTCGAGATGCGGCCCCGTGTGGTCAAGCAGGGAGCCAAGCTCCGTCACAGAAATCGACACATCGGCTTTCAGTGTTTTGGCCCCGAAGAAATCATAGAACAACGTTCCGACAGGGCTTTTTAAAAACGCTGTACCGGCCATATGGCCGGGCGTACAAAAAGTATATTTCCCTTCTTCAACATATGTAAATAGCGCTTTAGTCAGCGGTGGCGTAATGGTATCGATGTATTCATCAGTGTACTGGCGGATGCGTTTGGCAATATCCTCAGCCGCACTCAGGGCATATTCAAAGAAATAGAGCACCATGCGCATTTCATTAACGTCCACATCAAGCGTTGAATGCGTATTGATGAAAGCGTACAGCGGCAGATATTCATTCAGCTCATTAATGGCTGTACACAGCTCTTCACTGTGCTGATCCCAGTCAAAAATTGCGCCGCAAATACGGGCATTATTTTCGATGAGTTTGAGCAGATCTGCGCGGTCACGTGGATAAATGACCTGAAAACCAAGAAGTGTCAGCGCACTATCCAGTTCACGGATCGGCTCGTCTTTGTAGTAAGCCCCTTCCGGGCGCATGATAGCGATAATATTCATCTGACAAATCCTTCTGTTGTTTATTCTCTCAGGTAATTATAGAAACACGGTTAGTGCCTGCTGTGTACCCTTTACCGATGCGTTTACAGTGAATGGAGGAATATTTAAGAATGCTGGAAAGATCCAGCGATGAAAACGGACAATAAAAAAGGCCACGCTTTGCGTGGCCTTTTGAAATAACGAACAAGATCAGCAGTAGCCGTAAGTCATCAGACGCTGATAACGACGGTTACGCAGTTCTTCTGTACTCAGAACATCAAGATCACTGAGGTCAGCTTCCAGCTGTGCACGCAGGGAAGCCGCCATTGCTTCTACGTTACGGTGAGCGCCGCCCAATGGTTCAGGGATAACGGAGTCGATCAGTTTCAGTTCTTTCAGACGCGGTGCAATGATGCCCATCGCTTCCGCAGCAAGAGGGGCTTTATCCGCGCTCTTCCACAGAATTGACGCACAACCTTCCGGTGAGATAACCGAATAGGTGCTGTATTGCAACATGTTAACTTTATCGCCCACGCCGATAGCCAGTGCGCCACCAGAACCGCCCTCACCAATAACGGTACAGATAACCGGGACGTTCAGACGAGACATTTCGCGCAGGTTACGGGCGATCGCTTCAGACTGACCACGTTCTTCAGCACCCACGCCCGGATATGCACCCGGCGTGTCGATAAAGGTGATAATTGGCAGTTTGAAACGCTCAGCCATTTCCATCAGACGTAACGCTTTGCGATACCCCTCGGGAGCGGGCATACCGAAGTTACGACGAATTTTCTCTTTCGTTTCACGGCCTTTCTGATGACCAATGATCATCACAGCACGTTCACCCAAACGGGCGATACCGCCAACGATAGCTTTATCGTCTGCGAATGCACGATCACCCGCCAGTTCATCAAAATCAGTGAAGATATGTTTGATGTAATCGAGCGTATAAGGGCGACGAGGATGGCGTGCCAGTTGGGCAATTTGCCAGGCACCCAGATCAGAGAAAATCTTACGAGTCAGTTCAACGCTTTTCTCGCGCAAGCGTGCAACTTCTTCGTCCAGATTAATATCTAATTTTTCGTCTTGACGGCTGACTGCAGTCAGCGAGTCAATTTTCGCTTCCAGTTCCGCAATCGGCTGTTCAAAATCAAGAAAATTCAGACTCATAGCATTCCTATTTTAGTCAAATTCCAGTTCCACCTGCTCTGTACCGACCAGGCCTCGCAAATCCAGCAATAGTTTGTCCGTTGGCGTAACACGCCATGACGCCCCGAATCGTAGCCGGGCTCTTGCGTTTTCTCGTTGGTAATACAGATGCACTGGTATCGTCCCCGATCGATGAGGTTCCAACGATTGGCGGAGACGGTTCAAAAGCTGGTCATCAATTTGCCTGTCAGTCAGCGAGATAGCAAGACCGCGAGCATATTTTTCCCGTGCTTCACTGATGTCCATTATATCGCGGGCCATCATTTTAAGCCCGCCACTGAAGTCATCAAAGCTGACCTGTCCTGTGGCGATAAGGATACGGTCTTTTTCCAATAAATGCTGGAATTTTTCCAATGCTTCAGTGAACAACATGACTTCAAGACGACCCGAACGGTCGTCAAGTGTACAGATCCCAATACGGTTACCCCGTTTGGTGACCATCACGCGTGCAGCAAGGACAAGCCCGACCGCGACGGTCATTTTGCCCCGTTCCGTCGGGTGCATATCTTTCAAACGCTGGCCACCGCCATAACGTTCAATTTCTTTCAAATATTGGGTAATAGGATGGCCGGTCAGATACAGACCGAGCGTCTCACGTTCGCCATCAAGAACCGTTTGTTCCGGCCATGGCATTACATTCGCGTAAGATTTCTCAACCTGCTCAGGTGCTTCTGCCAGCACACCAAACATATCAACCTGACCAATTGCCTCAGCTTTAGCATGTTGATCTGCGGCTTTCAGTGCGTCGCTTAAGGAACTCATCAGCGCGGCACGATGGGGTCCCAGACGGTCAAACGCCCCGGACATAATCAGCTTTTCGAGGATACGTTTATTAAGCTTTTTGACGTCAGCACGCGCGCAAAGATCAAACAGTTCTTTGAAATAGCCACCTTCGTTACGCGCTTCAATAATGGCTTCAATCGGGCCTTCACCCACGCCTTTAATCGCGCCGATGCCGTAAACAATTTCGCCTTCATCGTTGACGTGGAAATGATAAAGGCCGCTGTTGATATCAGGCGGCAAAATTTTCAGCCCCATACGCCAGCATTCATCCACCAGTCCGACCACCTTTTCGGTGTTATCCATATCAGCCGTCATTACCGCTGCCATGAATTCCGCCGGATAGTGCGCTTTCAGCCACAGCGTCTGATACGACACTAAAGCATAAGCCGCTGAGTGAGATTTGTTAAAACCGTAACCGGCAAATTTCTCTACCAGATCGAAGATTTTAATCGCCAGTTCGCCGTCAATACCGCGAGATTTGGCCCCTTCTTCAAAGCCACCACGCTGTTTGGCCATCTCCACCGGGTTTTTCTTACCCATCGCACGGCGGAGCATGTCTGCGCCACCCAGCGAGTAACCGGCCAGAACCTGCGCAATCTGCATAACCTGTTCCTGATACAGGATAATGCCGTAGGTCGGCTCCAGCACAGGTTTCAGCGATTCATGCTGCCACTGGATATCCGGATAGGAAATCTCTTCGCGACCGTGTTTGCGGTCAATAAAGTTATCCACCATGCCGGACTGCAACGGGCCCGGGCGGAACAGCGCCACCAGTGCGATCATATCTTCGAAGCTGTCAGGCTTCAGACGTTTGATCAAATCCTTCATACCACGTGATTCAAGCTGGAATACCGCCGTGGTTTCCGAGCGTTGCAGCATGTCGAAGCTTTTTTTGTCATCCAGCGGGATGGCCGCAATGTCCAGCGGTGCCTCACCGGCTTTCGCCCGGCGGGCGTTGATCATCTCCAGTGCCCAGTCGATGATGGTCAGCGTGCGCAGGCCGAGGAAGTCGAATTTCACCAGTCCTGCGTATTCCACGTCATTTTTATCGAACTGCGTGACCGGATGGTTACCTTCGGCATCGCAATACAGTGGCGCAAAGTCGGTAATTTTGGTGGGCGCAATCACCACACCACCGGCATGTTTACCGGCGTTACGGGTGACACCTTCAAGCTGACGCGCCATGTCGATAAGCGACTTAACTTCTTCGTCAGCTTCGTAGATCTCTGGTAATTGCGGCTCAGCGGCAAATGCTTTTTCAAGCGTCATCCCAGGATCAGGGGGCACCAGTTTGGAAATGCGATCAACGAAACCATAAGGATGACCCAGAACCCGGCCCACATCGCGGATTACCGCTTTGGCCGCCATCGTACCGAAAGTGATGATCTGCGAGACCGCTTCGCGGCCATACATTTCTGACACGTGATCGATGACACGGTCGCGTTTTTCCATGCAGAAGTCGACGTCAAAGTCGGGCATGGAAACACGTTCAGGATTAAGGAAACGTTCGAACAGCAGGTCAAACTCGAGCGGATCCAGATCGGTGATTTTCAGGGCATACGCCACGAGAGAACCTGCACCGGAACCGCGCCCCGGCCCGACAGGCACGCTGTTGTCTTTCGACCACTGGATGAATTCCATTACGATCAGGAAGTAACCGGGGAAACCCATCTGGTTAATAACTTTAAGTTCGATGTCCAGACGCTCGTCATATTCAGGGCGTCTTTGTGCGCGCACTTGCGGATTCGGGAATAAAAACTCAAGGCGTTCTTCCAGTCCGATTTTTGATTTTTCGACCAGAAAATCTTCGGTGGTCATATCACCGGTCGGGAACTGCGGCAAAAAATACTCACCCAGACGGATGGTCACATTACAACGTTTGGCGATTTCCACACTGTTTTGCAGCGCTTCAGGCACATCCTCAAACAGCTCGCACATCTCATCTTCGCTGCGCATATATTGCTGAGATGTGTAATTTCGCGGACGTTTAGGGTCATCGAGCGTAAAGCCATCGTGGATCGCGACACGAATCTCATGAGCATCAAAATCACCCGGCACCATAAAGCGTACATCGTTGGTTGCCACTACTGGCAAACCACGTTCGGTCGCCAGGGCGACTGCCGCATGCAGATAGTTTTCTTCGTCTGCACGGCCGGTGCGGATCAATTCGAGATAATAGCGATCGGGGAAATACTGCTGATAGAAATCCAGGCACTGGCTGACTTGCAGATCATTTCCGCGGATCAGAAACTTACCGACATCACCCATTCTCGCGCCGGAGAGCAGGATCAGACCTTCATTCAGTTCTGCCAGCCATTCGAGATCAACGATCGGGCCGGCGGCGCCGTAACCGCGCTGATACGCTCTGGAAATTAATAACGTCAGGTTCTGGTAGCCCTGATTATTCATCGCCAGAACCGTCAGCTGTGCCAGTTCATCACCCAGGATTTCGCTTTGGACATTCACATCTGCACCGATAATCGGTTTTATGCCCGCGCCGTGTGCCGCGCCGTAAAACTTAACCAGTCCGCACAAGTTAGTGAAATCGGTAATCGCCAGAGCAGGCATGCCGAGTGACGCTGCGCATTTCACCAGCGGGCCTACCTTCGCAAGCCCATCCACCATGGAATAGTCGCTATGTACACGCAGATGAATAAAACGAGGTTCGGCCATATCCAGAGTCCAGAAATGAGTGAATTAAGGGTTTGTGTGCCTGTCTTTTTTAGCAATAAAAACGGGCAGGGACAAATGATACGTTATGCCAGCCCGAGCGCGCGTTTCACCGGAGAGAAACTTCGACGGTGGTGTGTAGTGGCTCCAAGACGGGCAAGACTTTCAAGGTGCACCGGCGTCGGATAGCCCTTGTGCTTCGCAAAACCATATTCGGGGAACTGAAGATCCAGTTCAACCATTTCACGGTCGCGGGTGACTTTAGCCAGAATAGAGGCGGCGCTGATTTCAGCGACTTTACTGTCCCCTTTTACTACCGCCTGGGAGGCCATCGGAAGTGCAGGACAACGGTTACCATCAATCAGCACCATATCAGGCGTGATGCATAAACCGGCAACAGCTCTTTGCATGGCCAGCATGGTGGCATGCAAAATATTCAGTTCATCGATTTCATGAGGCTCAGCGCGCCCGAGACTCCAGGCCAGTGCTTTCTCTTTGATTTCGATATATAACGCCTCGCGGCGTTTTTCGGAGAGTTTTTTTGAATCTGCCAGCCCGGTAATCGGATTCGCGGGATCAAGAATCACGGCAGCGGTGACAACGGCACCGACTAACGGGCCGCGCCCTACTTCATCCACGCCGGCGATACAAACGGCTTGTGGATAGATAAATACATCGTTCATCGGTTTGCCAGCTCCATGACAGCCTGAGCAGCCTGTTCATCTGCGTCACGACGAATACTTTCATGTAATTCAAGGAATGTCTCACGCAGTGCCTGACTTTTCTCCCCCCCTGCCAGTAACGGCAGCAAGGCGGCGGAAAGCTTGTCCGGCACACATTCAGTTTGCAGTAATTCGGTGACAATTTCCCGTCGTGCCAGCAGGTTTGGCAACGAAACATAGGGCGTTTTCACCAGACGCTCAGCCAGCCAGAAAGTGAAAGGCTTCATACGGTAACCCACCACCATCGGACATTTGGCCAGCATACATTCAAGCGCTGCTGTTCCTGATGCCAGCAAAGCAGCATCACTGGCAATCATCGCTTCCCGACCTTTGCCATCCAGTAAATGCGCAGGTAAGTCAGGCGCAATCTCAGCCTTAATTCGCTCAAACTGCCCGCGACGTTTGGCATTGACCAACGGCACTACGATGTGTAAATCAGGATAGGTTTGCCGCAGCTGTAAGGCTGTTTTCAGAAAATCCGCGCTGAGCATTTCTACTTCTGCATGGCGGCTTCCCGGCAATAACGCCAGACAGTGCACATCCTCTGGAATACCGAGTGACAAACGTGCAGCCTGTTTGTCCGGATGCAACGGCATTGCATCGGCCATCGTATGACCAATGAAACGACAAGGAACATTGAATTTGTCATAAAACGCTTTTTCAAAAGGCAGAAATGCCAAAACCAGATCAGTGGCTTTCCCGATTTTGAAAACGCGCTTTTGGCGCCAGGCCCAGACAGACGGGCTGACATAATGAATAGTGCGGATACCGCGCTGCTTCAAACGCCCTTCCAGCGTGATGTTGAAATCCGGGGCATCGATGCCCACAAATACATCAGGCTTCAGCTCGCTAAAGCGTTTGGTCAGATCTTTGCGGATTTTCAACAGACGTGGCAGTCGTTCAAGAACTTCCACCACGCCCATTACCGCCAGTTCTTCCATTTCGTACCAGGCTTCGCATCCTTCCGCCTGCATCAGCGGACCTGCGACCCCAACAAAACGGGCATCAGGATGATGCTTCTTCAAGGCTCGAATCAGTCCGGCGCCAAGAATATCACCGGACGTTTCACCGGCCACCAGGCCAATTGTCAGAACAGGCTTTTGCATTGTTTTCCGTAGCGCAGATCAGCGAATAATGCCACGCGTTGAACGCGCAAAGAAGTCACTGAATGGTTTAGCTTTCGGGAATTCAGCCGCGATAGCAGCGATTTCCGGTTGTGCTTCTTCCAGTGTTTTACCACTGCGATACAGTAATTTATAAGCATTACGGATAGCATGCAGATCGGCTTTTTCGAAACCACGGCGCTTAAGCCCTTCGATATTGATGCCGAAAGGTGTTGCATGGTTACCTTGCGCAATGACAAACGGAGGAATGTCCTGAGCCACCCCGGAACATCCCCCAACCATCACATGCTCACCGATAATACAGAACTGATGTACCGCCGTCATACCGCCAATGATCGCAAAATCATCCACCTCAACGTGACCACCCAGGGTCGCGTTGTTCGCCAAAATACAGCGATTTCCAATGACACAATCATGGGCAATATGTGCGTTAACCATCAACAGGTTATCACTGCCCACTTTTGTCAGACCACCGCCCTGAACAGTACCACGATGAATGGTAACGCTCTCACGAATATTGTTGCGATCGCCAACTTCAACGCGTGTTGGTTCACCGGCATATTTCAGATCCTGGTTAATTTCACCAATAGAAACAAACTGAAAAATGCGGTTATCGCGACCAATTTTGGTCACGCCATTAAGAACTACGTGTGATTTAAGCTCGGTACCTTCACCAATTTCTACCTGAGACCCCACGTAGCAGAAAGGACCGATATGAACTCCGGCACCAATAATGGCACCGTCTTCAACAATAGCGCTTGGATGAATAAAGGCGGTATTATCAATCATGTATTAAGACTCCCGGCGACGGGCGCACATCATTGATGCCTCGCAAGCGATCTCACCATCGACTTTCGCGACACCTTTGAAACGAGCAACGCCACGACGCTCTTTAATGAATTCAACTTCCAGAACCATCTGGTCACCCGGCAAGACCGGACGTTTAAAGCGTGCATCGTCGATTGCTGCAAAATAATACAGTTCGCCAGGCTCCAGTTTTCCCACGCTTTTAAACGCCAGAATGCCAGTAGCCTGAGCCATCGCTTCCAGAATCAAAACGCCAGGGAAAATCGGTTTGCCTGGAAAGTGGCCCTGGAAGAACGGTTCATTAAAAGAAACGTTTTTCACAGCGCGCAAAAATTTCCCTTTTTCAAAATCCAACACGCGATCAACCAGCAAGAACGGGTAACGGTGTGGCAGTAAATCCAGTATCTCTTCAATACGCAGAGTATGAGTGTCAGTAGTCAAAATACTCTTCCTGTCTATAAAAACTGATGGCATCAATAACACGGCCTGCCAGACCCTAAAAGAAGGTCATCAGGCAGGCCGCAAATAGGAACGTATGTCGCAGGTTCACTCAACGAAGGGAACACAAAGCAGCACCGTAGGTGGTAATTAATCTTTTTCGATTTTACGCTCGACAGCTTTCAGGCGCTTATTCATCTCGTCGATATTCATTACCAATGCAGCCGTCTTACGCCAAACTTTATTCGGCTGTAATGGGATACCGGAGGAGTATACCCCAGGTTCAGTGATTGGTCGCATTACCATTCCCATTCCCGTCACTACAGCCTGATCACAAATCTCCATGTGACCATTGATAACACTGGCTCCGCCGATCTGGCAGTAGCGCCCAATTTTCAGGCTACCGGCCATAATAACACCGCCAGCAACTGCCGTATTGTCTCCAATCACGACGTTGTGTGCAATCTGACATTGGTTATCAATGATAACGCCATTGCTAATGATGGTGTCGTCGAGTGCACCACGGTCAATCGTGGTACAGGCACCGATTTCAACGCGGTCACCGATAATGACAGTCCCCAGCTGTGGAATTTTGACCCAGTTGCCACGATCGTTGGCATAACCAAAACCATCAGCACCGATCACGGTACCTGACTGAATCAGACACTGCTCACCGATTTCAACGCGGTGATAAATAGAAACATTGGCCCACAACCGTGTGCCTGCGCCGATTTTTGCCTCTTTACCGATAAAGCAACCTGCACCGATGACAACGTTGTCACCCAATGCAACGCCTGATTCGATGACTGCATTTGCGCCAACCGAGACATTCTTACCTAGTGTTGCACTGTCTGAAATCACCGCACTCGCTGCGATATCCTGTGCCGGTGCTGGCGTGGTATCCAGCAATTGCGCCATCCGGGCGTACGTCAGGTAAGGGTTTTTAACCACTAATGCCGCTGTCGGGCAAAATGGCAGATCCGCTTCGGTCAACACTACGGCACCTGCATTGCAGAAAGCCAACTGTTCACGGTAACGGCTGTTTGATAAAAACGTGATTTGCTCAGAGTGTGCGGAATGCATTGAAGCAACGCCGGTGATGGCAATTTCGCCATCACCGTGCAATTGTGCATCCAACTGCTGTGCGAGATCAGCCAGTCGAATTGAAGACATGTTTATTTAACCTGTTTCAGCACATCAGCAGTAATGTCTTTGCTATTGTCAGCATATGCAATGGCATTAGCATCGATAACAACGTCATAACCTTCTTTACTTGCTACAGTTTTCACAGCGTCCTGAATACGGCTCAGAATTTTGTTACGTTCTTCGCCCTGACGACGACGGTTGTCTTGATCGAATTGCTGCGCTTTAGCAGAGAACGCTTCACGCTGAGCCATCACGTCTTTTTCAAGTTTAGAACGTTCACTGGCTTTCATTGTAGAGCCATCACGTTGCAGACGTTGCATTTTGGTTTGCAGATCACGTTCCTGAGATTGCAAATCTGTCGCACGGCTTTTGAACTCGTTTTCCAGTTGCTTTGCTACAGCTTCACGCGCAGGCATTTGTTGGAAAATACTTGCTACGTTAACGATAGCAATTTTATCAGCAGCCTGAACGCTAGCTGAAGAAGCCATCACTAAACCGAGGCCTGCGGCATATAACCACTTTTTCACTATAAACTCCTTCCATCACCCGTTGTGCCATGTGGCACATTAAATTACACAAAACACCTGATACGAAAACAATACACGGGCCGAAACCCGTGTATGAGATTTTTCATCAGGCCATTGCGATTCCGCTGAACAACTTCTGCCCTGACAGAACGTTACCAGGTTTTACCAATGTTAAACTGGAACTGTTCTGCCTTATCGCCTTCATATTTCTTGACCGGTTGTGCGTAGGAGAACACCAATGGTCCAAGTGGAGACATCCACTGCAACGCAAGACCTGAAGAAACACGAATATTACCTGGTTTACTGTAATCAGGAACACCAGCTGCCAATGTCTGCGGCGTATTTTCCCAACCTGTATCCCACACAGTACCGCTGTCCACGAACAGGGAAGTACGCAATGAGTTAGCGTATTTCTCACTAACAAATGGAGTAGGAACAATCAATTCCGCACTCAATACTGCCATTGCGTTACCGCCAACTGCGTCGTTTGAATTATCAATCGGACAGCCACTGTAAGACGTATTAGCCGTAGTACACTTGTAATATGCCGCTTTAGGACCAATGGTATTCGATTGGAAACCACGAACACTGCTTGAACCGCCAGCATAGAAGTTGTCGTAGAACGGAACTTCTTTACCCCCAAGACCATCTGCGTAACCTGCACGCGCACGGCCCATCAGCACCCAATCACGGTCCTGATTCAGTGGCATATAACTGGTTGAATCAAATGTAATTTTGTAGTATTCGTTATCAGAACCAGGGACAGTCACTTTACCGTTCAGGCTGGCTTTCGTCCCGGATGTCGGGAAGTAGCCGCGGTCGAGATTGTTATAACCCCAGCCGAGATTGGCAAAGAAGTCATTCGCACTGAAGTCAGCATCCGCATTGTCACTGGTGGTCACCGGCGGTTTTAGCCCGACAGAGTTCAGATAACGGAACATGGCGATCTGTGGCTCCATATTGGACAGATCGTTATGGACGTAATCTATCCCTAACCGCAATGAGTTGTTCTCATTGATTGGGAAACCAAGATTACCGCCAATACCGTAACTTCTGTTGGTATAGCTGGAGAGGTCTGCATCATCTGCTTTAAAGTCGTTATAGAAGATGCGGCCGCCCAGACTTACACCATCGACCGTGAAGTAAGGGTCAGTGATAGTGAATTCTGCATATGTCTGGTAGTCATTTTTAGTCCCGCTGATGCCAACGGAATTACCTGTACCCAGCCAGTTATCCTGCTGGACGCCTACCTGGAAGCTGACACCACTCTCAGTACCGTAACCCACACCAAAGTTAAAGCTACCCGTGTTACGTTCTTTCACTTTGTAGACGACATCAACCTGATCAGGGGAACCTGGAACACGCTGTGTATCTACATCCACGGTTTCGAAGTAGCCCAGACGGTTCAGACGCTCTTTACCTTTATCGACCAGATCGTTGCCCAACCAGGCTCCTTCCATCTGACGCATTTCACGGCGAAGTACGCTGTCCTTACTGGTGTCATTGCCTTCAAACCGGATATGACGAACATAGAAACGGTTTCCCGCATCAACGTTGATATGCAGTTTGACGGTTTTGTCTGCATCATTAATTTCTGGCTGAGTCGTCACACGAGGATAAGCATAGCCATAACGCCCCAGCATCTGCTTAATGTCGTTTTCCATTTTGGTGACTTTGGCGCCGTTATACAACTCGCCCTTATCAATTTTAGTCAGGCTTTGAACTTCTGCCGAGTGACCGGCCATGCTGCCCGTTACTTCAACGCCAGAAAGTTTGTATTGCTCACCTTCTGTAATGTTGAGCGTAATATAGATGCCTTTTTTGTCCGGCGTCAGGCTGACCTGAGTCGAATCAATGTTGAAACGGGCATAACCGCGATCCAGATAAAAACTGCGCAAGGTTTCAAGGTCACCCGCGAGTTTTTGTTTCTGATATTTACGGTCACCGACTACGTTCCACCATGGCACTTCATCACGCAGTTGGAAGCGTGAAATCAGATCATCGGTTGTGAAGGCATGGTTACCCACAATGTTGATCTGCTGAATTTTCGCAGAAACACCTTCGGTGAAGACCAGCTTCAGATCAACACGGTTACGTGGCAATGGGGTCACAACCGCTTTTACCGATGCACTGTATTTACCGACGCTGTAATAGAAGTCTTCAAGACCTTTCTCGATGCTACCGATGGTTGTACGGTCAAGAGCTTCGCCAACACGGACGCCAGAGGCCTCCAGGTTTTGCTTGAGCATGTCATCTTTCACCGATTTGTTACCGGAGAAAGTAATGCTGGCAATGGTTGGACGTTCTTTGACCTGAACAATCAGAGAATTACCATCGCGCAGGACACGAACGTCCTCAAAGTTGCCAGTGGCAAACAAAGCACGGATGGTATTACTGATATCATCGTCAGTCACCGTATCACCGACGCGAACCGGCATATTGAGTAACGCCGCACCGACGGCAACTCGCTGCAGGCCTTCGAAATGAATATCTTTCACTACGAAACCGTCTGCACCGTATACGGTGGCGCTGCCAAACAGCAGCGACGCTATGAGCAACTTTTTGATCGCCATCGTTGTTATGCGTTCTTCCTAACCTAATCTCCGGTCTTAAAGACGGGAGAAATCATTGAAAAGTGCAAGCCCCATCAACAACACCAGCAAAACTGAACCAATGCGGTAACTGAAGTCCTGAACTCGCTCGGAAACTGGCCCACCCTTAAGCTTTTCTATTGCGAGAAACAGCAGGTGTCCACCATCTAATACCGGTAATGGGAAGAGGTTGATGATCCCCAGATTGACGCTAATGAGCGCCAAAAACGTGAGATAAGACACCAAACCATATTCAGCTGACATTCCTGCGCCCTGTGCGATGGAGATTGGGCCACTCAGATTGTTCAGCTTCACATCTCCGGTAATTAACTTACCCAGCATGCTCACAGTGAGTTTCATCAGTTGCCAGGTTTTATCCCCGGCTTCATAAAACGCCACAAACGGACCATACTGACGGATTGTTTTATACTCATCAGGCAGCGGTATCACCTTCGGTACCACACCAGCAAAACCCTGTATTTTGCCTTTGCCTGCGGACTTCGTGTCCGGCGTCAGTGTTAACGTGACAGGATTTCCTGCCCTTTCAACCTCCAGCGCGATGGGTTTACCCGGATTGTCCCTTACCTGGATGACAAAAGACTGCCAACTTTCCAGAATCTGACCATCGACTTTAACGATCCTGTCCCCGGCTTGCAAACCCGCCTTTTGAGCGGCTGAATCTGGCTGCACCTCCTGCAGAACAGATTCTATCTGCGGCCCTCTCGGAATCATACCCAGAGATACCACGGGATCCTGCTTTTCAGGATCAAAGTGCCATTGACGCAGATCCAGGGTTTTCTCAACGACCTGGGACGAGCCAAATTGCGCCACGCCAACCGTCGTTTGATCATCACCAATTTCGCCCATTAACGCCATGCGAACTGAATCCCAATCAGGCGTTTCGATACCAGCAACAGATTTTAGTTCCATTCCGGGCGAAATATTGGATTGTGCGGCAACTGAATTGACAGTGACATTTGCCACGACAGGACGCACGCTCGGCACGCCGATGACGAAAACCAGCCAGTAAGCAAAAACCGCAAAAATGAAATTAGCGACAGGTCCGGCACTGATGATAGCAGCACGTTGCCAGATTTTTTTGTTATTGAAAGATTGGTGACGAAATTCAGGCGCGACTGCCTCGACACGCTCGTCGAGCATCTTAACGTAGCCCCCGAGCGGAATGATGGCCAGAACATACTCGGTCCCCTGACGGTCAGTACGGCGCCATAGCGCACGTCCAAACCCGACAGAAAAACGTTCAACACGGACACCACAACGACGAGCAACCCAGAAGTGGCCGAACTCGTGCACGGTGATAAGCACCCCCAATGCGACGATAAAGGCGGCCAGGCTCCAGAGTATGTTCATCATATGTCTAACTATTCCTTAGAAAACTTCTACCGTCATGGACGGATTAATACACTAACAGCATCAGACAGGCGAATACAGGGACTGCAGCCGTCAGGCTGTCGATACGGTCCAGTATACCGCCATGACCCGGGATCATATGACCACTGTCTTTGATACCTGCCTCGCGTTTGAACATACTTTCCGTCAGGTCGCCCAGCACAGACGCCAGTGCAGCCACAACGGAACAAATTAATAAGGTTGAAGGTACCACATCAAGAGGCGCATAGCGGCCAAATAGCCAGGCTATCAGGGCTGAAGTCAGAAGACCGCCAGTAAACCCTTCCCAGGTTTTTCCCGGGGATACTTTAGGAGCAAGCTTATGCTTACCCAGTAATTTACCAAACAGGTAAGCACCGGAGTCTGCCCCCCAGACCAGTAGCATCACATATAACAACCACCATGCGCCAGTATGATGATTTTCCGCATAACCGTATTGGCGCAGTGCGACCATCCCCCAAAAGAAAGGCACAATGGTCAGTATGCCAAAGACCAAACGCAGCACACGAGAGTGGCGCCAGAAGGCTGCCGAAGCCGGATACCCAACCACCAGCACCAGGGCCAGACACCACCAGGCAAGCGCTGCCCATAAGGAGCCTGCGACTTGCAACAAATGCACGCTTTGCTGGTAAGCCGGAATGCTCAGCATCATCGCCGCCAGCAGAAAACCACATAATATAGCCAGCCATATGCGCTGATTACGGCTTGCAAAACCGGCCAGTTGTCCCCACTCCCACGCAGCCAACATGCACACAACTAACGTCACGATGGCAAAACCGACAGGCGGTAACAAAAAGAGTGCTGCAATAACAATCGGTATTAAAATCAGAGCTGTGATAATGCGATACTTCAGCAAATGTTCTCCCTAGGACGCATCAGCGCCGATAGGTGTAGTCCCTCCGAAGCGGCGCTCGCGATGGGCAAAAGCCGTCAGCGCACCTTCAAAGGTATTTTCATCAAAATCAGGCCAGAGGACATCGGTAAAATAGAGCTCCGCGTAAGCAATTTGCCACAGCAAAAAGTTACTGATCCTATGTTCCCCACCGGTTCTGATCACCAAATCGACAGGTGCCAGTTCACTCATACAGACCGCTGAATTCAGCAATTCTTCGGTAATCTGTTCTGCCCGCAGTGTGCCCGCTTCAACCTGACCCGCCAGCGTTTTAACGCCTTGAATAATATCCCATCGGCCACCATAGTTCGCAGCAATGTTCAGGGTAAGTCCGTCGTTATTTTGAGTAAGTGTTTCTGAACGACGAATGCGTTCCTGCAGACGAGCACTAAAGCGACTGACATCGCCAATGACCCGAAGCCTGACATTATGTTTATGCAGGCTTTTAATTTCACTGTCTAATGCACGGACAAACAACTCCATCAATGCAGAGACTTCCTGAGCCGGACGATTCCAGTTTTCACTGCTAAAGGCATAAAGCGTGAGTGCATCGAGATGATGACTGGCAGCAAAACTCACCGCTTTGCGCACCGACTTCACTCCCGCTTTATGACCGAACACCCTCATTTTACCCTGACGTTTTGCCCAGCGTCCGTTACCGTCCATGATAATGGCAACATGGCGAGGCTGAGCGCAATACATATCAGACATCTGTTGATTTTCGAGGGACATAACGCGTACTCATTTCCTTTTATCAGAACACAACGGCTTTCTGGCTGGCATAACATTCTTCTGGCTGACGCCCGCTGGCGGCCTACCTTTCTGTCGCTGATGCGACTACACGCGCAAAAAAGCCGTGTCTCCCTTGCAGGCACGGCTTACACAGACAGATCACCGATTCCACCTTTAACATTCAGGCTCTGAAAAGCCAAATCTACTGTCAGTGTGGCGCAGACTATACCATTTCAATGTGATGCTAACAAACTGCTGCATAAGTACAAAAATAGCCTTAGAGCGCAAATCTATGAAGTTTCTCACACGCACTGGCTCTCGCCTGTGCGTCGATCTCCAACACTTCCTCAACAGAATCAGGTTCAGCACTCACTATCTGCTCCATCACCTGTCGATTCAGGAAAGCAATGTCGGTAAAACGAATCTTGCCATTGAGGAACGCAGCCACTGAAATTTCATTTGCGGCATTCAGTGCCGTCGTTGCTGCCTGACCGGTGTTGCTGGCTTCAATAGCGAGTTGCAAACAAGGATAACGGATGTAATCCGGTGCACTGAAAGTCATCGCACCCATATTACAAAAATCCAGCGCTTCGACTTCGGTTGTGACTCTGTGCGGATACGCCATCGCATGCGCAATCGGGGTGCGCATATCCGGTGAGCCCAACTGAGCCAGCACGCTACCATCGCAATAACGCACCATGGAATGGATCACAGATTGCGGATGAATAATCACTTCCATTTCAGCCGCAGAGGCATTAAATAACCAGCGGGCTTCAATATATTCCAGCCCTTTGTTCATCATGGTGGCTGAGTCGACGGAAATTTTACGTCCCATAGACCAGTTAGGATGTGCACAAGCCTGATCCGGTGTGACATCGCGGAATTTATCCAACGGCAATTCGCGGAACGGGCCACCGGATCCGGTTAAAATAATGCGAGAGATCCCATGGTTTTCGAGGGAAGCATATCCCAGTTGTTTCTGAACAGATTCAGGCAAACTCTGGAAAATCGCGTTGTGCTCACTGTCGATAGGCAATAGCTGAGACTGACTCTGGCGGACTGCGTCCATAAAAATGCGCCCGCAGGTCACCAGCGATTCTTTATTCGCCAGAAGTACCTGTTTACCTGCGCGCACAGCGGCGAGTGTCGGTAACAAGCCCGCTGCACCCACTATAGCCGACAGCACCTGATCCACATCATCAAGAGCAGCCAGTTCAGCCGCAGCATCAGAGCCAGAAAGCACCTCAGTACGGCTTGCGTGTTCTGCCAGAATGGCTCTCAGCGCGCGGGCAGACGGTTCATCCGCCATCGAAGCGTATTCAGGGTGAAACTCGAGACACTGCTGCGCCATAACGTCAACATTACGCCCCGCAACCAGTGCTTTAACGGAAAAATCGTCAGGATTAGACCGGACAACGGAAAGCGTGCTGGTGCCGACAGACCCTGTCGAACCAAGAATAGTCATTTTTTTCATGAAAATGCCCGGAATAGCGCTCGTAAATTTGGAAAGTGCACAGTCTGAAACCTCTTATCTGGCTTGTCTATGAGATTGTGCGAACCAGTAAAAAATTTAAAGCCTGCTAAAAAACAAAGCGCCGCAATTGCGGCGCTTTAGGAGAGACTTAAACCGGATTAAAATTCCATTAACTCGGTTTCTTTCTCGCTCAAAGCAACGTCGATTTTCTTGATGAAAATATCAGTCAGTTTCTGAATATCGTCCTGAGAACGACGGTCTTCATCTTCACTGATTTCTTTATCTTTCAACAATGCTTTGGTTTTATCGTTCGCATCACGGCGGACGTTACGTACGGAGACACGGCCCTGCTCTGCTTCGCCACGCACGACTTTGATGAGATCCTTACGACGTTCCTCTGTCAGTGCAGGCAATGGAACACGGATTGTCGCACCCGCAGAAGACGGGTTGAGGCCCAAATCAGAAGTCATGATCGCTTTTTCAACAGCAGCGCTGATGGAGCGATCGAATACAGAGATTGCCAGAGTACGAGAATCTTCCACCGTCACCTGGGCCAGTTGACGCAGAGGCGTTGCTGAACCGTAGTATTCCACCATGATGCCATCCAGGATGCCCGGAGATGCACGGCCGGTACGGATTTTGCTGATATGGGTTTTGAATGCTTCAACGCATTTTTCCATACGAATTTCAGCGTCTTTTTTGATTTCGTTAATCACGTTGTGAACCTTTGAAAGCTGATTACCTGGCAGACCATAACATCAGTATAGTCCGTGAATACTCATGCCAGCAGAGGCTGGCTGAACGTAATGTTCAATTGTGAAGGATCATTCCGCTTTAGAAATCAGCGTTCCTTCATTTTCACCCATCACCACGCGACGCAGTGCGCCAGGCTTATTCATGTTGAAGACGCGAATTGGCAGATTGTGATCGCGGGCCAGCGTAAAGGCAGCCAGATCCATTACTTTCAATTCCTGCTCCAGCACTTCCTGATAGGTCAGTGTTTCGTAAAGTGTCGCATCCGGGTTTTTCACCGGATCAGCTGAATACACACCGTCAACTTTGGTGGCTTTTAATACCACATCAGCTTCGATTTCAATACCGCGCAGACACGCGGCTGAGTCAGTGGTAAAGAAAGGATTGCCGGTACCGGCAGAGAAAATTACCACGCGGTTATGACGCAGCAAGCTGATGGCCTCAGCCCAGCTGTAATTATCACACACACCGTTCAAAGGGATCGCAGACATCAGGCGTGCGTTAACATAGGCACGGTGTAATGCATCACGCATTGCCAGGCCATTCATGACAGTTGCCAGCATACCCATATGGTCGCCTACAACACGATTCATGCCCGCCTGTGCCAGACCCGCGCCACGGAATAAGTTACCGCCGCCGATCACAACACCTACCTGAATGCCGAGTTCGACCAGCTCTTTCACTTCCTGAGCCATGCGATCTAATACACTCGCGTCGATACCAAAACCTTCACTACCCTGCAGGGCTTCGCCACTGAGTTTGAGCAGGATACGTTGATAAACGGGTTTCGCATTGGTAGCCATGGTGTCTGTCCTAGAAGCAATGTGTCTTAATGGATAGTCGGTTTTTACATCATAGCGTTGTCTGAATGACTTCACGCACAATGTAATAGGAATTTGGGGCTGGATAAAACGGAACCGCCCTTTCGTAGCGGTTCCATTTTAGGGTGTATCAGATACTGATTAAGACTGTTTAGTCATTGCTGCAACTTCAGCAGCAAAGTCAGTCTCAACTTTCTCGATACCTTCGCCCACTTCAAAGCGGATGAAGTTAATCACGTCAGCATTGTGTTCTTTCAGAACCTGACCCACAGTTTTGCTTGGGTCGATAACGAAAGGCTGACCTGTCAGAGAAACTTCGCCGGTGAATTTCTTCATGCGGCCTTCAACCATTTTCTCTGCAATTTCTTTCGGTTTGCCAGACTGCATCGCGATGTCCAGCTGAACCTGATACTCTTTTTCTACCACTTCAGCAGACACGTCCTCAGGCTTAACGAATTCTGGTTTGCTTGCTGCAACGTGCATAGCAATTTGCTTAACCAGTTCTTCATCAGCGCCTTTAGCCGCAATCAGAACACCGATACGTGCGCCGTGCAGGTAGCTGCCCAGCACATCGCCTTCAAGAATTTGAACGCGACGAATGTTGATGTTCTCACCGATTTTAGCAACCAGCTGAATACGCTCTTCTTCGAACTGAGCTTTCAGGACTTCAACGTCAGTCACTTTGCCTGCAACAGCAGCGTCCAGCACTTTGTCAGCAAAAGCCTGGAAACCAGCATCTTTAGCCACGAAGTCAGTCTGGCAGTTAACTTCCAGAATCACGCCGAAGTTGCCTTCGATTTTGGTTTTGATCACGCCGTCAGCAGCTACGTTGCCTGCTTTTTTCGCCGCTTTGATCGCGCCAGATTTACGCATGTTTTCAATTGCCAGCTCGATGTCGCCGTTAGCTTCAACCAGAGCTTTCTTACAATCCATCATGCCAGCGCCAGTACGTTCGCGCAGTTCTTTTACCAGGGCAGCGGTAATATCAGCCATTGTATTTTCCTCGATTATCTCAGTGCAAAAAGGGTTTTTGCGGTGAGATATTTCTCGCATTTAAGATAAGCAAAGGGGGCCAATAAAGGCCCCCTAACCAACATATTTCAATACCTGGTTAATAAGGGCTCTGCTGAGCTTGCCTTATTATTCAGCTTCTACGAAGCTTTCTTCTGCCTGAACAGCCAGATCTTGCGAACGGCCTTCACGGACAGTGGCAGCAACAGCGCTCAGGTACAGATTTACTGCACGGATTGCGTCATCGTTACCTGGGATAACAAAGTCAACGCCATCCGGATCGGAGTTGGTATCAACAATGGAGAATACCGGGATACCCAGGTTGTTAGCTTCTTTGATTGCAATGTGTTCGTGATCAGCATCGATTACAAACAGAGCATCAGGAAGACCACCCATATCCTTGATACCACCCAGGCTGTTTTCCAGCTTAGCCAGTTCACGAGTACGCATCAGCGCCTCTTTCTTGGTCAGCTTCTCGAAAGTGCCGTCCTGAGACTGAATTTCCAGATCTTTCAAACGTTTGATGGACTGACGAACGGTTTTCCAGTTAGTCAGCATGCCGCCCAACCAGCGATGGTTCACGAAGAACTGGTCGCAGTTGTGTGCAGCTTCTTTTACCGCTTCGCTTGCTGCGCGTTTAGTACCAACGAACAGGATCTTACCTTTACGGGAGGAGATCTTCTGCAACTCAGCCAGAGCTTCGTTGAACATTGGAACAGTTTTCTCAAGGTTGATGATGTGAACCTTGTTACGAGCGCCGAAGATGAATGGCTTCATTTTCGGGTTCCAGTAACGGGTTTGGTGACCGAAGTGAACACCGGCCTTGAGCATATCGCGCATGGAAACAGTTGCCATGATAAAACCTCTATTAAGTAGTTGGGGTTATGCCTCCACGTATCCCATACAACCGACCCTGCAGAACGAATTCCCAAGGCACCCCGGCGTATGTGTCGATACGTGTGTGTTATTACTTACGTTAATAAGTACACAATGAGTGATTTTGGCTTTAATCCCTCAGCGTCGTAAGACTCAGAGCGGATTGCCGGCGCGCTTTATACCATAAATAACGGCCCGGCAGCAACTTTTGTTCAGCAGATTGCTTCACGGGAAATGATAGTTTGGCAGCAAATATCAGGGCTGATACCATAAGTCACAGCTTATTATTGACGACATCGGTGTAGAAATAAAGCACACCTGATGCACAGAACCCGCAGGACAACACATGGCTATTTCAATCAAAACCCCCGAAGACATCGAGAAAATGCGCGTTGCTGGCCGTCTGGCCGCAGAAGTGCTGGAAATCATTGAACCTTTCGTTAAACCGGGCGTGAGCACGGGTGAGCTGGATCGCATATGTGCCGATCATATCGTGAACCAACAACAGGCGGTTTCAGCCTGCCTGGATTACCACGGTTTCCCGAAATCTGTTTGTATCTCCGTTAATGAAGTGGTGTGCCACGGTATTCCGAGCGAAGATAAGATTTTGAAAGAGGGTGACATCGTCAACATTGACGTTACGGTGATTAAAGACGGTTTCCACGGCGATACATCCAAAATGTTCATCGCGGGTAAACCGACGATTTTGGGCGAGCGTCTTTGCCGTATCACCCAGGAAAGCCTGTATATCGCCCTGCGCATGATCAAACCGGGTATCCGCTTGCGCACGCTGGGTAAAGAGATCCAGAAATTCGTTGAAGCCGAGAAATTCTCTGTGGTACGCGAATATTGCGGTCACGGCATTGGCGAAGGTTTCCACGAAGAACCTCAGGTGCTGCATTATGACGCAGATGACGGCGGTGTGGTGTTACAGGCTGGCATGGCCTTTACCGTTGAACCTATGGTCAATGCGGGTGATTACCGTATACGCACCATGAAAGACGGCTGGACAGTAAAAACTAAAGATCGCAGCTTGTCGGCTCAGTACGAGCATACTATTGTGGTCACAGATAACGGTTGTGAAATTATGACGCTGCGTAAGGATGACACCATCCCGGCTATCCTGACGCACGACTAAACAGTCACCCGCTCTGCGGAGAGGGTATAAATCTGTGAATCAAACCGGCGAAAGCCGGTTTTTTTATCTTTCACGTTTATTGGTCTCTCACGTGTAGGGCTGCGCACCCATGATTGAAAACTATTCGGCTGAAAAGAGCCTGCAACCGCAAACCACGCAGGATCTTATCCGCACTTACCCGCCACAGCCCGCCTCCCCTTCTGCCTATCCGGACGACGATTTAAACCGTCAGAGCCTGAAACAACATATGGAGCAGTTTCAGGTGTGGCTGGCAGATGCCTTCAATGCCGGGCAACGGGCGGAAGATCTGGTGGATGCCCGGACGCATTACATCGATCAACTTTTGCAGCGTCTGTGGACGTTCTATGGCTTCGACAATATTCCTGAAACTGCGATGGTGGCCGTCGGTGGTTACGGGCGCGGCGAATTGCATCCTTTATCAGATATTGATGTTCTGGTGCTCAGCCAGAAACGTCTCAACGATGAACAGGCGTTGCGGATCGGTGAGCTGATTACGTTGCTGTGGGACCTTAAGCTGGAAGTCGGACACAGCGTGCGTACGCTGGAAGAGTGTCTGCTGGAGGGATTAGCTGATTTAACGGTGGCCACCAACCTGATTGAATCCCGCCTGATTTGCGGCGATGTCGCGCTGTTTCTCAGTATGCAGAAACACATTTTCAGTGACGGATTCTGGCCTTCGCCAAACTTTTTCCGCGCCAAGATCGATGAACAGAATGAACGCCATCAGCGTTATCACGGTACCAGTTATAACCTTGAGCCGGATATCAAAAGCAGCCCCGGCGGACTGCGCGACATTCACACCATTTTATGGGTGGCCCGCCGCCATTTTGGTGCCACATCGTTAGATGAAATGGTGGCCTTTGGTTTCCTGACTAAAGCCGAGCGCAACGAACTGCTGGAATGTCAAAGCTTCCTGTGGCGCATCCGTTTTGCCCTGCACTTGCTGCTGCCACGCTACGACAACCGCCTGCTGTTTGATCGCCAGCAAAGTGTGGCACAGCTGTTGCAATATCAGGGGGAAGGCAATCAGCCCGTCGAACGCATGATGAAAGATTTCTACCGCATGACCCGCCGGGTCGGTGAGCTGAATCAGATGTTATTGCAGTTGTTCGATGAAGCGATTCTGGCCATCGGCCCGAATGAAAAACCACGGCCGCTTGATGAGGATTTCCAACTGCGTGGTGACCTGATTGACCTGCGGGACAGCACCCTCTTTGACCGCCGTCCGGAAACGATCATCGGCATGTTCCACCTGATGGTGCGCCATCGCGAAATCAAAGGCATTTACTCCACCACCGTCCGCCTGTTGCGCCATGCCCGACGCCATCTCAAAGAGCCTCTGTGTATGATCCCGCAGGCACGTGAAATGTTTATGTCGATTCTGCGCCATCCAGGGGCCGTGTCACGTGCGCTGGTGCCGATGCATCGTCACAGCGTGCTGTGGGCGTATATGCCGCAATGGGGGCAAATCGTCGGACAGATGCAGTTTGACTTGTTCCACGCTTATACGGTCGATGAACATACCATTCGTGTTTTGCAAAAACTTGAAAGCTTCGCCCATGAAGAAACCCGGCCAAAGCACCCTTTATGCGTGGAATTGTATCCGCGTCTGCCACAGCCGGAGCTGTTGCTGATGGCTGCCTTGTTCCACGATATCGCCAAAGGCCGTGGCGGTGATCACTCGATCCTCGGTGCGCAGGATGTGCTGGAATTTGCCGAACTGCACGGGCTGAATTCCCGCGAAACACAGCTGATGGCCTGGCTGGTTCGCTGTCACCTGCTAATGTCAGTGACAGCGCAACGCCGGGATATTCAGGATCCTAATGAAATTCAGCAATTTGCTGCGGAAATGCAAAGCGAAGTGCGCCTGCGCTATCTGGTCAGTCTGACCGTGGCAGATATTTGTGCCACTAACGAAACGCTGTGGAACAGCTGGAAACAGAGCCTGATACGCGAACTGTATTTTGCCACCGAAAAGCAATTGCGTCGCGGCATGCAAAACACGCCGGATCTTCGCGAACGTGTGCGTCATCACCGTCTGCAGGCGCTGGCATTGCTGCGTATGGACAATATCGATGAAGAAGCACTGCACCGGATCTGGAGCCGCTGTCGTGCAGATTATTTCCTGCGCCACTCACCCAATCAGCTGGCCTGGCACGCAAGACATCTGCTGGAACACGACTCCGCCAAACCGCTGGTGTTGGTCAGCCGTCAGGCAACGCGTGGCGGTACCGAAATATTCATCTGGAGCCCTGACCGGCCTTATCTGTTTGCCACCGTCGCCGGTGAGCTGGACAGGCGTAACCTGAGCATTCATGACGCACAGATTTTCACTAACCGCGATGGTATGGCGATGGACACCTTTATCGTGCTGGAACCGGATGGCAGTCCGCTGGCACAAGATCGTCATGAAGCGATCCGTTATGCGCTGGAACAATCCATGACGCAGGCTTACCAGCCACCCCGGACCCGGCATCCTTCGCCGAAACTGCGCCATTTCAGCGTGCAGACAGAAGTCAGTTTCCTGCCTACCCATACGGACCGCCGGACGTATATGGAACTGGTGGCGCTGGATCAGCCCGGCCTGCTGGCACGCGTCGGGGAGGTCTTCTCTGATCTCGGCCTGTCGCTGCACGGTGCGCGCATATCAACCATCGGTGAACGCGTAGAGGATTTATTTATTCTGGCAAATGGTGAGCGTCGTGCGCTGGATAATCAAACCCGCAAGGAAATCACACGCCGGTTAACTGAGGCACTCAACCCTGGCGACAAAATGTGATACAAGTACCACTATCTTTTAAAACCAATTCAGGAAAGAGAACAGGATGCAGCAACTACAAACCGTTATTGAACAAGCCTTCGAGCGCCGTGCAGATATCACCCCGGCTAACGTTGACAGCGTAACGCGCGACGCTATCACTGAAGTTATCAGCAAAATCGACAGTGGCGAATTGCGTGTTGCTGAGAAGATTGATGGCGAATGGGTGACGCATCAATGGCTGAAGAAAGCGGTACTGCTCTCGTTCAGAATCAATGACAACCAGGTTATGGAAGGCGGTGAAAGCCGTTACTTCGATAAAGTGCCGATGAAATTCGCGGACTACGATGAAGCGCGTTTTCAGCGTGAAGGCTTCCGCGTGGTCCCCCCAGCGGCAGTGCGTAAAGGCGCATTCATCGCACGTAATACAGTGCTGATGCCTTCTTACGTCAACATCGGCGCTTACGTTGATGAAGGCACCATGGTAGATACCTGGGCGACTGTCGGTTCGTGTGCACAAATCGGTAAAAACGTTCACCTGTCTGGTGGCGTGGGTATCGGCGGCGTTCTGGAGCCACTTCAGGCTAACCCGACTATTATCGAAGATAATTGCTTCATCGGCGCACGTTCAGAAATTGTTGAAGGCGTTATCGTTGAAGAAGGCTCTGTGATTTCCATGGGCGTTTACATCGGCCAGAGCACCAAAATCTATGACCGCGAAACTGGCGAAGTACATTATGGCCGCGTACCCGCAGGCTCTGTTGTTGTTTCCGGTAACCTGCCTTCAAAAGACGGTAAGTACAGCCTGTATTGCGCGGTTATCGTGAAGAAAGTAGATGCGAAAACGCTGGGCAAAACGGGTCTGAATGAGTTATTACGCACTATCGACTAAACTTGAGAAAAGCGGGTATTAATAACCCGCTTTTTTATCTTCTAAACGGCAAAGTGTGCAATTAATCAATGATTAAAGCCGCCGTTCAGTTCATCATGACACTCTGATTTATTCTCCTAAACGAAGGTGGCGCTATGTATGACAATCTGAAAAGCCTGGGCATTAATAATCCCGACGATATTGATCGTTACAGCCTGCGTCAGGAGGCCAATAACGACATTCTGAAGATCTATTTCCGCAGAGATAAAGGCGAGTTTTTTGCTAAAAGCGTGAAATTTAAATACCCGCGCCAGCGTAAAACTATCGTTGCCGATAATGCCGGCCAGGGTTATAAAGAAATTCATGAGATCAGCCCGAATCTGCGGTATGTGATTGATGAGCTGGATCAAATCTGTCAGCGTGATCAGGTCGAAGTGGATCTGAAACGTAAAATTCTTGATGACCTGCGTCATCTCGAATCCGTCGTGGCAAATAAAATTTCCGAGATTGAATCTGATCTGGAAAAACTCACCAACGGTCGCTGATAAATTCCGGTCAGAAGATGCGAATACAAAAAAGGTCAGGCTTTCGCCTGACCTTTTGAGGGTGCGGAGAACACGTCAGGGCGTGACGTTATTTAAGCAACTGTCCCCATTTTTCCACCCACGGAATCGCAACGGTTTCCGGCTCTGCAGTTTCCATCGCATCAATTTCCAGCATTTCGCCAATGCGCGACGCACCCTGCTCCTGCAATAAATCATCCAGTTTATGCCCGCCACCACAGAAATGATCGTAGCTGATATCACCCAGCGCAATCATACCGTAACGCAACTCCGGCTGATAACCGACAGTATCGCGGATGGCAACATATAACGGCGCGATATTGTCCGGTAAATCGCCCTGACCGGTAGTGGACGTCACAATCAGCACAAAATGATGGCGATAATACTGCCAGGCTTCCAGCGTGCCTTCCTCGAACAATTTCACCTCATGCCCCTGGCCTTTCAGCACGGTTTCCGCTTCTTCTGCCACCAGTAACGCATTGCCGTATACCGTACCGACAAAAATTCCGACTTCTGCCATGGGATTCACTCCTGTGTGAGGCCAATATTTCAATCAAAGGACTTAAATTTGTGGACTATCCTGACCGTAAGTTTCCGCAAACTCAACCCTTTCAAGCTGAGGGATTTTTCCCTGCCAGCCAAACTGCGTCACCACATTTTGCCAGCGATGATCCCAGCGCGCATGTAATGACAATAATTCTCCGGTCACCGGATGCGGCAGTTGCATATGGCTGGCGTGCAGCATCAGTCCTGAACAACCAAAATGCTGCGCCATGCCACGGTTTTGCTTTAAATCTCCGTGCGCGCTGTCACCGATAATCGGGTGGCGCAAATGCGACATATGGCGGCGCAACTGATGCTTGCGACCGGTTTCCGGTTTCAGTTCTACCAGGCTATAACGCGCCGTATCGTAACGACCGATAGCCACCGGCATTTCAACCTGAGCCAGGACGCGATAATGCGTGACGGCAGGCTGTGGCGCTTTATCCGGACTGGCAAATTTATCAGCGATTTTATCAAGCTCTTCCGTCAGCGCGTAATCGAGCGTACCGTCTTGCGGCACATATCCGCGAACCACCGCGTGATATACCTTGCTCATCTGATTATTTTCAAACTGCTGAGACAGCAAACGCGCCACCTCGCTGGACAGCGCCAGCAGCAACACACCGGATGTCGGCTTATCCAGCCGGTGAACCGTAAACACATGCTGACCAATCTGATCACGCAATGTTTGCATCACAAACACCGTTTCATGGCGATCCAGCCAGCTGCGGTGCACCAACATGCCCGCCGGTTTATTCACTGCGATCAGATATTCGTCCTGATACAAAATTTCCAGCATGTCAGTCTTCTATGTTCAGCAAATCGTCGAGGCGTTGCAACTGAGCCAGCAAACGTATTGCTTCAGGCATTGCCACTTCAAAATAAGGGGTGATAGCAAAACGGGTTGGCAAGGGCGCCTGGGCCTCAAGCAACGCGTACATACGGGGAACCAGAACCCATTGCAGCCATTGTTCAGCAGACAGGGTATCCACTGAAAACGGTTCTTTGCTTTCAAAGGCTTCCGCTTCCGGCGGCGTGGCATGCCACAATTTATCATCACGCATGACCTGTTCGATATCTTCTAAAATCTGGCGAACCTGGTTTTCTGTATTCATCAATGCCTCTCTTCGTTCATGGCCCCGGGCAGCCTACGCCGGGCGGCGCAAAGCATAACATTGAAGGACTGATGCCCCAACTTTCTGCATCGTATCCAATTTAACTATTCAGCCATAAGTTTTTCGTGGTAGCGATAAACGCCCGATACGGGCAAACTACCGCCACTTTTTTCTTTACAGATGTGTCCAATGTCCGCACAACACACTCAGAAAGCCCATGCAACACCCGCCAAAGCGATGCTGGCCTCCGTGACCGGGTACGCCATGGATGGTTTCGATTTACTGATCCTCGGCTTCATGCTCCCGGCCATCACTCACGAATTTAGCCTGTCGTCCTCACAAAGTGGTTCACTGGTCACCTGGACCCTGATTGGCGCCGTACTTGGCGGCGTGATTTTCGGGCCAATCAGCGATCGTTTCGGCCGCATCCGTGTACTGACCTTCACCATTGGGATGTTCTCCCTGTTCACCGGTTTATGCGCTTTCGCACAAGGCTACTGGGATTTGCTGGTCTATCGCACATTGGCCGGTGTCGGGCTGGGTGGCGAATTTGGTATTGGCATGGCGCTGATTGCAGAAGCCTGGCCCGCTGAAAAGCGTAACCGCGCCTCGGCTTACGTGGGTATGGGCTGGCAACTGGGCGTGTTAATGGCAGCCTTCCTGACGCCACTGCTGCTTGGGATTATCGGCTGGCGTGGCATGTTCCTGGTCGGTCTGCTGCCGGCACTGGCCTCTTTCCTCATACGCCGTACAATGGGCGAACCGGAAGCCTTTGTAAAAAACGCCCAGACCCGCAACGACGGCACGCTGTTTAGCCGTATCAGGCTACTGTTCCGTGATAAAGCCACCACCAAAGCCAGCATCGGCATTCTGATCTTATGTTCTGTTCAGAACTTTGGTTATTACGGTCTGATGATCTGGATGCCAAGTTATCTGTCGAAAAACTTTGGCTTCTCACTGACCAAATCTGGGCTGTGGACTGCTGTGACCGTTGTCGGTATGACCTTCGGCATCTGGCTGTTCGGCATGCTGTCCGACCGTTTCCCTCGCTGGAAAATCTTCCTGATTTATCAGATTGGCGCTGTTGTGATGGTGTTATGTTACGCGCAGTTAACTGACCCGACGCTGATGTTGTTCGCAGGTGCGCTGATGGGGATGTTCGTGAATGGCATGATTGGGGGTTACGGCGGCCTTATTTCCGATCTCTATCCGGTGCGTGTCAGGGCGACGGCGCAGAATCTGTTATTTAATCTCGGGCGCGGCGTCGGCGGTTTTGGCCCGCTGGTGATCGGAATACTTGTGGCACAGGTGTCATTTACCGCAGCAATTACGTTGCTGGCGGCGATTTATCTGCTGGATATTTTTGCCACCCTATTTCTGCTGCCGAAAAAACAAGGGCAGGATGATGTGTTAGGGGCGATTGGCTGAGTCAGTGGCTGGCGCTTCCGGCGGAATAGAAGCGTTTAACGAGGCAATATCTATATCTATCATTAAAAAGTTGGGGGCACTGTTTTCACAGTGCCCCCGGTTCGTTTTATAGCAATCCAGCTACCTCAGTGCTCCCTGCTCAATCCCTGAAAACTTTTCCTGTGGTTATCCTAACCGGCTATCCTTTGCATCGTCCCACTTTCATCCTGACGGGCTATCCTAAATCATCCTGACTAAAGTCCCTTGGTCATCTGTGACCCGCTCAGCTTCCTTTGTGAGCTCTCTTCTCCGTCCTGGAGGTGTCCCTGGTTTCGTCCTGAAACATCCTGGCATAATCCGATGCCGTCCTGACTCTTCCTGAGCCGTCCCCTTCTTTTATGAATCAGCCATCATCCTGATGTTCTGCTTCATGCTTCCTTAGTGCACAACTAGAATCGTTGATTTCGCGCTTCCGGGCAAGACAGGCTGTAAGCCAAAATCAGGCCAGGTAAGCCATGCCACAAACGATTCTGCTTTTAACTTATTGATTATAAAAATTATAAGTATTTTTATCGCAAACTTACTAAGTCAAATTAACGAGATCTCTTACAGGCTTTGTGAGAGATCTCTCACACGCTTGTGAGCCATTTATGCTCTGCGGGACGGAGTTTCAGATCATGATCAGGCGGGATAAACCGGGGTCAGCATTGTAAGGAATTCTGATAGCGATGGCGAGAGCAGCGTTCGTTTTTTACTGCCGAACTGTTCCAGCACGACATTACCGGTCACATTGCATAACGACACCATATCCAGCTCGGAATCTGTAGTCGCCAGGAAAACTGTTGGCGTCAGTTTCAGCCGCTTTTGGGTAACCAGATGCCCGATCAGATTTTCCTGCAAACGGGTGAAATCTTCCTGGCTCCAGACCTGCAACAGCGTCAGCGGATTTCCCTGCCAGCTGGCGGTCATATCCCCTGCATACTGCGTTGTGTAAAACTCATGAGCCTCAGAACGCAGTTGTAACTCCAGCGCCCGCTCCACATTTTGCAACGTCGCGTCAGGTGTAAATGTCTGCGTCAGCCAGAAAACTTTTTCATCTTCGGTTTTGATCACGCACGGCGAATCAACACCAAAAAGGGCTTCGCTGGCGGGTGGCATGCCGGTTTCCTCCTGCCAGAGTTCGACATAACGCTGAGTAAATCCTCGCAATGCTACAGAAACTTCAGACTCCATAATTCTCTCATCTTCCGGTAAGGCTGGGGTAAACTAGGGGATTATTTTCTATTGTACCTATTTCGTAAGGTGACAGCATGCCCTCATATCAGGATAACCCCGCACTGGCGCAACTGACGCTGGGCAAAAGCACGGCTTATGTCGATCAGTACGACGCCTCTTTATTGCAGGCTGTTCCGCGCAGCATGAACCGGGAGCCGCTGGGCCTCTATCCGGATAACTTACCCTTTCATGGCGCAGATATCTGGACGCTATATGAATTGTCCTGGCTGAATGCCAAAGGCCTGCCGCAGGTTGCCGTGGGTGAAATCAGTCTGAATGCCAACAGTCAGAATCTGATCGAATCCAAAAGTTTCAAACTCTATCTGAACAGTTTCAATCAGACCGTTTTCCCTGACTGGCAGGCGGTGCAGGAAACACTGACTCGTGATTTAAGTGCCTGCGCGCAAGGCGAAGCCACGGTAACCGTCAGCCGCCTGTCTGAGATTGAAGGTTCACCTGTCGGACATTTTGACGGTGTTTGCATTGATGAACAGGACATTGAAATCGACAGCTATGAGTTCAGCACCGATTATCTGGCCGGTGCCAAAGGCGACGAGATGGTTGAGGAATCGCTGGTCAGCCATTTGCTGAAATCCAACTGTCTGATCACCCATCAGCCTGACTGGGGTTCCGTTCAGATCCACTATCGTGGCCCGAAAATTGATCGTGAAGCACTACTGCGTTACCTGGTTTCTTTCCGCCATCATAACGAATTTCACGAACAGTGCGTTGAACGCATCTTCAATGATCTGCTGCGTTTCTGCCAGCCGGAAAAGCTCGCCGTTTATGCGCGCTATACACGCCGCGGCGGTCTGGACATCAATCCATGGAGATCCAACTTCCCGTTTGAACCTGCAACGGCAAGACTTGTCAGACAATAATGCGAGACGTTGCTCAAGAACTGAGCTAACGCTCTGTCAGCATTGGTAAAAGCCTGATGGCGGGGTTACTGTTAAATCGCATACGGCGCAAAAAACATGATCCGAAAATCATGCGTCGCAATCAGGTAGCAGAAAGAATCACTGCACCCGTTGGTGTCAAGGAGCAACTTTGATTACACATATCAGCCCGTTAGGCTCAATGGATTTGTTGTCACAGCTGGAAGTTGACATGCTCAAACGTACAGCGAGCAGCGACCTCTACCGTCTTTTCAGAAATTGTTCACTGGCCGTGCTTAACAGCGGCAGCCAGACTGACAGCAGTAAAGAACTTCTCGACCGTTACGAAAGCTTTGATATCAATGTGCTGCGCAGAGAGCGTGGCGTAAAACTCGAACTGGTAAACCCGCCGGAAGACGCTTTTGTTGATGGCAGGATTATCCGCTCACTCCAGGCCAATCTGTTTGCGGTCCTGCGGGATATCCTGTTCGTGAGCGGGCAAATCGACAATGCCGGTCGTTTTCAGAACCTGAATACTGAAAATTCAGCGCACCTGACCAACCTGGTGTTCTCTATCTTACGCAACGCCCGCGCCCTGCATCTGGATGAAGATCCGAACATGGTGGTGTGCTGGGGCGGACACTCAATCAATGAAATTGAATATCAGTATGCCCGCAACGTCGGCAGTCAGTTGGGTTTGCGCGAACTGAATATTTGTACCGGCTGTGGTCCGGGCGCAATGGAAGCACCGATGAAAGGTGCTGCCGTCGGCCATGCTCAACAACGCTACAAAGCGGGCCGTTTTATTGGCATGACAGAGCCGTCGATTATTGCCGCTGAGCCACCCAACCCCCTGGTCAACGAACTGATCATCATGCCGGATATCGAAAAACGGCTTGAGGCGTTCGTCCGTATTGCCCACGGGATCATTATCTTCCCGGGCGGTGTAGGTACCGCTGAGGAATTGCTGTATCTGCTGGGTATTCTGATGGATCCGGAAAATAGCGATCAGGTTTTACCGCTGATCCTCACCGGTCCGAAAGAAAGCGCCGATTACTTCCACGTTCTCGATGCCTTCATTAAAGAAACGCTGGGTGAAGAAGCCTGTAAGTTCTACACCATCATCATCGACGATCCGACAGAAGTCGCCCGCCAGATGAAACGCGCCATGCCGCTGGTGAAAGAAAACCGTCGTAACAGCGGTGATGCCTACAGTTTCAACTGGTCGATTCGCATTGCGCCCGATTTGCAGCATCCGTTCGAGCCAAACCATGAAAACATGGCGAACCTGAATCTTTATCCGAACCAGCCACCGCAGGAACTGGCCGCTGCACTGCGCCGCGCCTTCTCCGGTATTGTGGCGGGTAACGTGAAAGAATTTGGAATTCAGGCTATCGAAAAACACGGCCGCTTCAAGCTGCACGGCGATCCGGCATTAATGAAAAAAATGGACAGCCTGCTGCAAGGTTTCGTCGCACAGCACCGCATGAAATTGCCGGGCAGCGCCTATATTCCTTGCTATGAGATTTGTGCCTGATTTACCGGCCACACTTCGAAAGCAGATCTAAGGGCGACGTGAGTCGCCTTTATTATGGAGATTATCATGGCTATACATCTGCTGATTATCGATGCCCTGAACCTGATCCGCCGTATTCATGCGGTTCAGGGGTCGCCTTGTCTGATGACATGCCAGAACGCCATCGGCCAGCTGATTCAGCATACACAGCCCACACATGCCGTGGCCGTATTTGACGAAGATGACCGGGCAGACAGCTGGCGTCATCAGTGTCTGCCAGACTACAAAGCCGGGCGCTCACCGATGCCCGATAACCTGTTTGCGGAAATGCCCAGTCTGAAGGCCGGTTTTGAAGCGCAGGGGATCGCCTGCTGGCATTCTGCGGGTAATGAAGCGGACGATCTGGCGGCAACGCTTGCAGTCAAAGTGTCATCCGGTGGCCATCAGGTCACCATCGTTTCAACTGATAAAGGCTATTGCCAGCTGCTGGCACCGAATATTCAGATCCGCGATTACTTTCAGAAACGCTGGCTGGATATGCCTTTTGTGCAGGATACATTTGGCGTATTGCCTCAGCAACTCACCGATTACTGGGGTCTCGCCGGGATCAGCAGCAGTAAAATTCCGGGTGTACCGGGAATTGGTCCGAAAACAGCGGTGACATTACTGAAACAGACCGGTTCGCTGGACGAGATTTACGACAATCTGGAGGGTGTGCCGGAAAAATGGCGTAACAAGCTTGAAGAGCATCGTGAACTGGCATATGCCTGCAAACGGGTTTCGACGCTGCAAACCGACGTCGTCCTGGACGGCAACTTACAGCAACTGCGCCTGCCATAAAATGGGGGTAAAAAGGCGCTTCTTATTAAGAAACGCCATAACCAGATACTCAAAATAATTCGAGTTGCAGGAAGGCAGCAAGTAAGTGAATCCCGATGAGCTTACATGAGTAAGTGATTCGGGTGAGCACATGCAGCCAACGCATCAGCAACTCGAAGTATGACGAGTATCAGCGATCACGCTCGTCGCGGCGCCCGCCAATAGCCGACCAGAAACGGCGGATATGTACGGTGACTTCTTCACGATCGTGATAAAGCTGTTTCGCAAAGATCTCGGCATTCACGCCATTTTCTTTCAGACGTTCGTCGATGCGCTCAAGAATGTTAGAGACTTCTTCGTAGCGCTTTTTCATCGGCAACTTAAGATTGAAAATTGCCTCACGACACCAGCCATTGACCAGCCAGTCACACATGAGTGCAGCCACTTTCGCCGGTTTTTCGACCATGTCACACACCAGCCAGTAATTCTTGGTACTGGTGGATTTATAACGAAAGCCGTCTTCACGCAGATGAATAACCTGACCGGTTTCCATCAGGCTTGGCGCCATCGGACCGTTGTCGACTGCCGTGACCATCATGCTGCGTTGTGTCAGCTGATAGGTCCACCCGCCCGGACAAGCCCCTAAATCGACCGCGTACATGCCACTTGCCAGCCGTTCATCCCACTCATCAGCCGGAATAAAGACATGGAAAGCCTCTTCAAGTTTCAGCGTCGAGCGGCTTGGCGCTTCGGAAGGGAACTTAAGGCGCGGGATACCCATATAAAACGGTGAATTGTTATTGCTGTAGGAATACCCCACATAACAGCACCCCGGCGCGATAAAGAACACATGCACGACCGGACGCAGCGCATTTTCTTTTTTGCCCAGAACCTTGCATTCGCGCATCGCAGAACGCAGCGGCACCGTCAGTTTGCGACAGAACTTGGTCAGCTCTTTACTTTCATTAGTATCCGGCACTTCAACGCGAAGTTCCCCCCCGTTGGTGATCACGTTCTGGACCATCCCGACGATCGGAGAAACACGATCTTCCGGCGGTAAATCTTTGAGTAATTCACCTACCACAATTAACTGACGGGCAAAAATCAGCTCACGGAAAGGCAGTTCTTTAGCGATGCGGTCAGCATCATCAGGCTGATAACATTCAAATAATACATAACCGCTGTTTTCTTTGACGCGGGCAAAACCGAAGATTTCCATCTTTGCGGCTTTATCGGTAATTTCTGCTGCGCATTCTTTTTCAAAACCCTGACGGCAGTAGAGAGCAACTTTATTCATGGCGTTCGGCCTTTTTCTTCAGGCGCAATGCGCCGATCAACAACAAAATCCAACCGACCAGAAACATGGTACCGCCAATCGGAGTTACAAAAACGAATAAACGGAGGTGTGACAGCGCAAGGCAATAAAGGCTGCCGCTGAATAAAACGGTTCCCAGCGCTAAAAAGGCGCTGCTCCAGTAGAACCACACATTGCGCTGGCGTTGCATCGCAACACCCAGAATCATTATCGCAAGCGTATGTATACTTTGATAAGTTAAGCCGGTATGGATCCACGTCATTTCGGCTTCGCCAAGCGACTGGCTCAATACGTGTGCGCCAAAAGCACCGAAAGCGACGTAAATAAAACCGCTGATCGCGGCGAAAATCAACATTGCACGACTGGTCATTATGCGATACCCGTTATCGTTATTTGCCGATGAAAATCCTGATTAACCCATCTCATCAGCAGACTCACGGTTTCTATCCCCGGCGATCAGGCCTCATGCCTGATCGAAACGAAAGCGCAGTTTTTCCTGCTCGCTGGCTGCACGCGCGAGGATCCACTGACGAAAGGCGGCTATTTTACCCAGTTCTGCCTGACTGTCATGACAAACCAGATAAAAAGCATTTTTACTGATTAAAACTTCACTGAACGGACACACCAGACGTCCGGCCTCAATTTCGGTCTGCGCCATAACATTATTAACCAACGCAATACCCTGACCGTGGACAGCAGCCTGAACCACCATCGCACTGTGGCTGAAGATAGGTCCCTGCTGCACGTTCACGTGTTGTAACCCAAGCTGTTTGGTGTACGCCAGCCAGTCGCGACGGGAAGCATCGTGCAGCAAGGTATGATGGCTTAAATCGGCGGGCTCCTTCAGCGGATTATCCCCCATCAGCAATGAAGGAGAGCAGACCGGCAGTAAATATTCCGCATACAATCGCTCTGCCCGCAGCCCCGGCCAGTTACCCCGGCCGTGGAATATGGCGACGTCAACATCGTCGGCCAATTTATCTTCTTCACGGTCCACAGCCTGGATACGCACATCAATGCCCGGATAAGCTGAGTTAAAGCCAGACAACCGTGGCACCAGCCATTGAATCGCAAAACTTGGCGGCAAACTGACGGTCAGCGCGCCTTTGGCACTGCGTGCCTGAAGTTTACGCGTGGCTTCATTGAGAGCAGAAAATATCTCTTTAATATCCAGATAATAACTCTGCCCTTCTTCGCTCAGTAACAAAGAGCGATTGCGTCGGCGAAACAGCTTTAGCCCTAAAAAGTCCTCAAGTGACTTAATCTGGTGGCTAACCGCGGCTTGCGTGACAAATAATTCCTCGGCAGCCTTAGTAAAACTAAGGTGGCGCGCTGCGGCATCAAATACCCGCAAAGAGTTCAGAGGCGGTAAACGTTTTGACATAGAATGGATACTTCTTATTCGCCGGTTAGCGGGACGCCTGTCCGTAGGTTTTGGTATTAGTTTTTTTAATCCGAGACATTATAATTTGTCCGTTGAGGATGTACAGGCAAAAACCTATAGTGGCGCCACTTCCTGAGCCGGAACGAAAAGTAAATTGGTATGAGGATGCTGAGATACTTTTGGCTTGTGGTTGTGATGTTGTGTTTGCAATTGTCTGGCAATCCAGACGCGTAGCGTAAATGCTACTCACTTTTCACTTCCTGTACATTACCCTGTCTGTCCAAAGTGATTTTTTAGCACCGCAATTTGCGGTGCTTTTTTTTGCCCTTTTTACTGCAAAAGGGCCGCAAAGAAAGCACAATGCGGTACAAAGGCGAGCGCATAATGTGACAAAACCGGCCTCATCGCAAGAGGGGCCGGTTTTGTCATAAAGCAACGTGTGAGGTTACCTGAGCGACTGGCTCAAGGTATTCACGTCAGGGATCAATTCCCTTCTGCCATTTCTTTGATTTCAGATTTATTGATCTGCTGCTTGTTGCCATACGCATCGGTATAACTGATCATACCGGTATCACTGTCCGTGCTAGGTTTGCCTTCAGCAACAATGGTACGGCCATCATTGGTATGCATCACATAGTTGCTCGAACAGGCGGCAAGTGTTGTCGTCAGCAGTGCAGCTGAAATTACGGCGGCGATCTTCTTCATCTTAGACTCCTTGCAGATTAATATGCTTCAAATTCCTGGTAGGACTCCAGGCTAATGCTTCTAGTCTTCGTAATTCAGCATAACAAACCTCTGATAAATTTCCAGGTAACCATTCCTAAAATGAATAAGCGGCGGCTATTACAGATAAAACTGTATTCTTTCACTCAGGCCGAAGGATCTGATTTCGTATGACTGATTTTAACCCCCGGGATTTTCGTCAACAGTTTCCTGCGCTGTCTCAGGGACAATGTTATCTAGACAGCGCTGCCACGGCGCTGAAGCCACAGGCGGTGATCGAGGCCACCCTGAATTTCTACTCGCAGGAAGGAGCCACCGTTCACCGTAGTCAGCATCATGCGGCACAAACCCTCACAGATCACTACGAGCAGGCCAGAATGCTGGTGGCGCAGTGGATTAACGCCCCACTTCCTGAAAATATCGTCTGGACGCGGGGGACAACAGAGTCCGTCAATATGGTCGCGCAAGGCTGGCTGCGCCCGCGTTTACAGCCCGGCGACGAAATTATTGTCAGTCAGGCTGAACATCACGCCAACCTTATTCCGTGGCTGATGGTAGCTGAGCAGTGTCAGGCGCAGGTGATTACGTTGCCGGTGGATGAACACGGTATTGCGGATATCACCGCCCTCTCTGCCCTGCTGAACAATAAATCCCGCCTGCTGGCACTGACGCAAATGTCCAATGTCACCGGTGGCATGCCCGATATAGCCCGCGCCATTGCGCTGGCACACGCTAACGGCACCGTCGTTCTGATCGATGGCGCGCAAGGCGTTGTTCATTGCCCGCCAGACGTACAACAACTCGATATCGACTTTTACGCCTTCTCCGGCCATAAGCTGTACGGGCCGACAGGCATCGGCGTGTTATATGGCAAAACTGAATTACTCGAGAATATGGCCCCCTGGCAAGGCGGCGGCAAAATGCTGACTCAGGCCTCCATGACCGGTTTTACCCCGCAGGCTGTTCCTCACCGCTTCGAAGCGGGTACGCCCAACATTGCCGGTGTAATCGGCATGTCAGCAGCCCTGAAATGGTTAACAACCGTTGATCTGCACGCCGCGGAGAAATATACGCAAAATCTGGCGAATCTGGCTGAAGAACAACTTAAACAGATTGACGGTTTCCGCAGCTTCCGCTGTCAAAATTCATCCGTTCTGGCATTCGATATCGCCGGTGTGCATCACAGCGATCTGGTGGCATTGCTGGCTGAACAGGCCATTGCCGTGCGCGCCGGACAGCATTGCGCCCAGCCATTGATGGACGCTCTGGGCATCAGCGGAACATTACGGGCCTCATTTGCGCCATATAATAATGAACAGGACGTTATGCGGCTGGTCAGCGCGGTAGAATATGCCCTCGACCTGTTAGCCGGTTAATTCATTTTTTTTGAGGAATACCATGTTAGCGCCACATCCTTTTGGCCATGAGATCACCGAAAACTCCCTGACCGAAAAATTCGCGTCATTCCGCCAGTGGGAAGATCGTTACCGCCAGTTAATTTTGCTGGCGAAATCTTTACCGCCGCTGGATATATCGCTGAAAACGCCCGAAAATGAGCTGAGTGGTTGCGAAAACCGTGTCTGGCTGGGCGCAGAAAAAACGGAGAATGGAACGATGCATTTCTATGGCGACAGCGAAGGGCGGATCGTTAAAGGTCTGCTGGCAGTGCTGCTGACTGCCGTGGAAGGTAAAACGCCGGCAGAGATTCTGATGCGGGATCCACTGATGCTATTTGATGTATTGGGGTTGCGTGAGCAACTCAGTACCAGCCGTTCCAGCGGACTTAATGCGCTGGCAGAAGGCGTAATCACCCTCGCCCGTCAGGCTGCCTGAGCCTGACGCTGTGCTTTAGCCATCATTTTCTTCAGTACGTGGGATACCGCGACAAAACCAAACGTCGCGGTCACCATCGTCGCAGCACCGAAACCAGACGCGCAATCCATGCGTTTAACGCCTTCTGCGCTTGCCTTTGCAGCACATACTGTGCCATCAGCCTGCGGGTACATCAGCGGTTCGCTGGAAAATACACAGTCGATCCCAAGCTTACCTTTGCTGTTCTTCACCACCTTGAAATCATTTTTCAGACGTTCACGCAGTTTTGCCGCCAGCGGATCCTGAATTGTTTTCGCCAGATCCACCACGGAAATTTGGGTCGGATCAATTTGTCCGCCCGCCCCGCCTGTGGTCACCACCGGGATCTTAAAACGACGGCAATAGGCCAGCAGCGCAGCTTTAGGCCGGACGCTGTCAATAGCATCAATCACATAGCTAAAACCCTGATCAAGCATCTCAGCCACGTTATCGGGCGTAATAAAATCATCGATACAGGTGACTTTGCATTCCGGATTAATCGCCAGAATACGCTGTGCCATGATTTCCGTTTTTGCCTGCCCGACATTTTCACGCAACGCATGGATTTGACGGTTGGTATTGGTCACGCAAACATCATCCATATCAATCAAGGTGATCGCGCCAATGCCGGTGCGGGCCAGCGCTTCCGCCGCCCAGGAACCCACTCCGCCAATACCGATCACACAGACATGCGCCTGCGAGAACAACTCCAGCGATTGCTGACCATAAAGCCGGGCAGTTCCGCCAAAACGTTGCTGATAAGCGTCGGAGTAAGTAGCTGTCATGAAAAAATAAACCTCAGTGCGTTCGTAAACTTTGTCGTTTGAAATATTAACGGGTGAAAACTAGTTGGACGGCGCGTATGCCGTAAACAGCGGCTTGCCGTTCTGCGCTGATTTTAACACCCAGACGCGACCATAGTGATTATAAAATCCTGCTGAATGCCCGGCATCAGGGCCAATTCCCTGATACATATCGAAATGTTGTCCTTTAATCGCACCACCGACATCCAGTGCCACCATCAGACGCATATGATATTTACCGGTGAACTTGCCTTTATCGTTAAGCTCAGGCACTTCCGCCAGTAATGTTGTTCCTGCCGGGATCAGTGAACGGTCAGAAGCCACAGAGGCTTTGGCAATCAGCGGCACACCGCTGGCACCACGAACCGGAGCAAAAGGCTCTGGTTTGAAGAAAACGAATGACGGATTCTGCTCCAGCAATTCACGCACTTGTGCCGGTGTGTGGGTGTCCGCCCACTGGCGGATCGCCTGCATCGACATATTTTCGCGCGCCACTTCCCCACGATCAATCAACACTTTGCCGATGCTGCGGTAGGCATGGCCGTTTTTACCGGCATATCCGAAGAACATGAACGGGCGCCCGTCGCCGTAATCGACATAACCGCTGCCCTGCACTTCCATCATAAAGTTATCCATCAGGGAATTAGTCCAGGCAACCACGTAGTTATCGCTCAGTGCACCGGAATAAATTGAGGCGCGATCAGGCAGACGGCCGCGTTTTGGCGGCATACGATAAAGCGGATACTGGAATTCACCCTGACGGGTGTAGCGCGCCTGCACCACCGGCGTGTAATAGCCGGTCAGTTGCACATTACCAAAATTGTCAGCACCTTCCATCTGATACGCGCTGATGCCGTACTGGCTAAGGTTGCGGGTATCAGCCCCGGAGCGCAGCCATTGTTCGACAGCCTGGAATGTTGTGTTATTACGACCATATAAAGAAGAAGAGGCAATTTGTACCGCGGCGACCTGATTAGAGTAATCCAGCGCATTCACTGGTTTGCCTGTGGCATTCGGCTCATTCACATATTCGAGTGCATTATCCAGACGGCCATCTTTGTACTGCTGGCCCCGGTCAGTAGGTCGCGAAGAACAACCCGCCAGCACCGCTAACACCAAACCACCCAGCAGATATTTACTCCAACGTCCTTTCATTATTGCCGCGCTCTCTTACTTTCAGGAAAATGACTGGCGAAACGATAACAAACGCCCTATCAGAAAGGAATTGCCACAGCCGAAAAAAGTGTACTGAGCCAAATTGAACATCAAACGGCAATTTTGTGGATAAAAAGCCAGCAACTAAGTGCTTTATTTGAATAAATTCAAAAAAGGGTTGCACGAAATCTCATGGGGAGTATAGTTCGCCTCCATCGGACGCGGGGTGGAGCAGCCTGGTAGCTCGTCGGGCTCATAACCCGAAGGTCGTCGGTTCAAATCCGGCCCCCGCAACCAATTCGATTTCGATGCATAAAATGCTCAGTTGAATTGTACGATGAATTAAAGCAGTATACGGACGCGGGGTGGAGCAGCCTGGTAGCTCGTCGGGCTCATAACCCGAAGGTCGTCGGTTCAAATCCGGCCCCCGCAACCAATTCGAGACCGATGCATGAAGATGCTCAGTTCGGATAATGTGATGAAGTAAAGCTGTAAGAGTAGTGACGGACGCGGGGTGGAGCAGCCTGGTAGCTCGTCGGGCTCATAACCCGAAGGTCGTCGGTTCAAATCCGGCCCCCGCAACCAACTACTAAAAATCGGTTACAAACATCAGGCACCCTAACGGGTGTTTTTTTGTCTCTGAATTCCGCCAAGCGGCGGGAATAATCACCTCGCAGCCTCTCTGGTTATCCCCTGGCCAACATCCCACCTTCTGCAAAATATGCTTTGATCCCGGCCAGAATAGACTCTGCCACCTGCTGCTGAAAATGTGCAGTCCGCAATTTCTTCTCTTCACTGATGTTACTGATAAACGCCGTTTCCACCAGAATTGACGGGATATCCGGCGCTTTTAATACCGCGAACCCGGCCTGATCCACTTTATTTTTATGCAGATGATTAATCCTGCCCATACGCGTCAGCACTTCTTTGCCAAATTTCAGGCTATCGCTGATGGTTGCTGTCTGAACCAGATCAAACATCGTGTGATCCAGATAGCGGTCACCGCTTTTACTGACGCCGCCTATCAGGTCAGATTCATTCTGTGTTTGTGCGAGAAAACGTGCTGCGGAACTGGTTGCCCCTTTGGTCGACAGAGCGAAAACCGACGAGCCTTTTGCTGCACGGCTGGTAAATGCATCTGCGTGAATAGAGATAAAAAGGTCTGCCCGCAGTTTTCGTGCCTTTGCCACGCGGACTTTAAGCGGAATAAACACATCCTCATTGCGGGTCATATGCGCTTTCATATTGGGTTCACGCATAATCAGCTTCTGTAATCTGCGGCCGATCTGCAATACAACATCTTTCTCACGGGTCTTATATTTGCCAATCGCCCCCGGATCTTCACCGCCATGACCAGGATCAAGCATGATCACCAACGGCCGGCTTCGCCCCGCCTGACCATCTTTTGCCTTTTCCGGAGGTAGCGTTCTCGCCACATCTCCGCGGTTGTAATCTTCCAGTAACGCCAGCAGCGGATCGTCCTGAGCACTGATTTCACCCTCTTGCGGATAAAGATCGAGCACCAGCCGGTTATGGAATTCAGCGACCGGTTTCAGCGTGAAGACATGTGGATTGATTACACGCTTGAGCTCAAACACCAGGCGGACCGTTTTGGTATCAAACTGCCCCACCCGCGCCTGTCTGATATAAGGATCACTTTGCTGGACTTTTTCGCCCAACCCTTTTAACACACTGTTGAGATGCACATCTTCGATATCCACCACAACGCGCGGCGGATCGCTGAGCAGAAACTGCTTATATTTTAAGGGAGTGCTGGATTCAAGCGTAATTCGGGTATAAGTAGACGAGGGCCAGATACGTACAGCAATGACCTGTGAGCTGGCAGCAAAACCCACTTTACTCACGCTCAGTATCCAGGAAGCAGCTACGGTTTGCAGGAGGCGTCGTCTTCCGGGATTGTGGGTATCGTCAGTCATGCAGTCTCAAAAAGTGTCCAAAAGTAAAAAATAGCTGATAAAAAACTCATTTTACGAATTCTAACGAATCATATCCTGCATGTCATTCCTAAACATTTATTCGATTTATCAATTTGTTGTATGTTTGTGATGGGTGTTAAAACAAAAACAGAGATTTCTTACTTGCCACAGCGCCGCAAAAGAATAAAAATACAAAAATTACGAATAAAAATTCATACGAGGTTTTGCCGTGAAGGAACGTAGTACTGAACTGGTTCAGGGATTTCGCCACTCAGTTCCCTATATAAATGCTCACCGAGGCAAAACATTCGTTGTCATGCTCGGTGGGGAAGCCATTGAACATGAAAATTTTAGCAATATTGTCAACGATATCGGCCTGTTACACAGTTTAGGCATCCGTCTGGTCGTCGTTTATGGCGCCCGTCCGCAGATTGATGAGAACCTTTCTGAGCATAATTACGAGCCGATTTATCATAAGAATATTCGCGTCACGGATGCACGTGCGCTCGAACTGGTTAAGCAAGCCGCCGGGCTGCTGCAGCTCGATATCACGGCGCGGCTGTCAATGAGTCTGAATAATACGCCACTTCAGGGCGCGCATATCAATGTCGTCAGCGGCAATTTTATCATTGCTCAGCCGCTGGGCGTCGATGACGGTATTGATTACTGTCACAGTGGGCGTATCCGCCGTATTGATGAAGAAGCGATTCACCGTCAGCTCGACAGCAATGCGATTGTCTTGCTCGGTCCGGTTGCAGTTTCGGTTACCGGTGAAAGCTTCAACCTGACTTCCGAAGAAGTCGCAACACAACTGGCGATCAAACTGAAAGCAGAAAAAATGATCGGCTTCTGCTCTTCGCAAGGGGTAATCAACGAGGAAGGTAATATTATTTCCGAACTGTTTCCTAATGATGCACAGCAAAAAATTGATCAGATGGAATCCGGCGGCGATTATCTTTCCGGTACCGTTCGCTTCCTGCGCGGCGCGGTGAAGGCCTGCCGCAGCGGTGTACGTCGCAGTCACCTGATCAGTTATCAGGAAGACGGTGCACTGGTTCAGGAACTGTTTTCGCGCGACGGCATTGGCACGCAAATCGTGATGGAAAGTGCCGAACAAGTTCGGCGAGCAACCATCAACGACATCGGTGGCATTCTGGAACTTATTCGTCCGCTGGAACAACAGGGTATTCTGGTACGCCGTTCCCGCGAGCAGTTGGAAATGGAAATCGATAAATTTACCATTATCGAGCGGGATAACCTGACCATCGCCTGTGCGGCGCTTTATCCGTTTCATGATGAAGGGATTGGCGAAATGGCCTGCGTGGCGGTTCACCCGGACTACCGCAGCTCTTCACGGGGTGAAATGTTACTGCAACGCGTTGCCAGCCAGGCGAAACTCATGGGGCTGAACAGGCTGTTTGTACTGACGACCCGCAGCATTCACTGGTTCCAGGAGCGTGGTTTCAAACCAGCAGAAGTGGATGTGTTGCCGATTCAGAAACAGGAAATGTATAACTACCAGCGTCGTTCCAAAATACTGATCGCTGAGCTGTAACTCTCTCACTACCTGGCCTCAGTTATAAAAAGGACGCTTCCGCGCCCTTTTTATTTTGCTTTACACATCAGCGGGTTATTTACCCGTGTGCGGTTCCAGCGCCTGTTGCAACGTTGAGGTATCAGACCAGGTTTTAAAGCCCTCAGGCGCCGCGTATTGTGGCGACTTGCTGTCATTGCCTGAGACCTGTGACAACATCGCCAGACCAACCTGTTTTATTACGGCCTGATTGAAGTAATCCGCCAGCTGAGTTTGCGTCAGCCCGGCAATAACCCGGATAACATTCGTGCGGGTGTCAAATTGTGGATTTCCGCGGCTAAAATCATTTCCCAGACGGTCAGCTTCCTCATCTAACGTTTGCGGGTTTTGCTGCATTTCATTCACCAGCCCCTGTTTGTATTGCAGGAACTCGTCATCCTTCATTTCACGCAGACGTTTTTCGGCCTGCGGATAAAATGCCAGATAGCGCTGATACAGATAATCAGGTTGCCTGCTGTTACTTTGCAGCAGGAAACCAATCCCCCACTGTTTGCCTACCGGAATAGGAAAAGCAAACACTGCGTAACCCAGTTGTTCTTGTGTCCGAAGCTGACTGTAGAACCATGGCTGAATAATTTGTCCCAGCAAAGCACTGTACGCCATGCTCTGAACTTCATCATAACCGGTGGGGACATACACCGCTGCCAGCGCAGAGTCCGAACTTGTCCCGATACGCTGAATATTCGCTTTCAGCGGTCCGGTCACTACGGCCTGCTTGCCGCGCCACCACTGTGTCCCATGCTCACCCAACTTTTGCATGATTTGCGAAGACATCGCTTTAACCTGATCAGCCGTCATATTCCCCACGACCATCACTTCTACCGCAGCATGATGAACCAGTTGTTCACGGTAGGCGTTCACCTCTTCCAGTGTGATGGCGGAAACCAGCTTTTCACGCTCGCTGCGCTCGGTATAAGGCACCCGCGAAAGCAACTGAACCGGTTGTAACGCCAGCTCAAACGCTTTCCCTTTATCTGCTGAAGCTAAACGCTCGAGATACCATGATTTCGCCTGATCAAGCTGTTCCTGTGTCGGTTTGAAATCAGGGTAGTTATCGACCAGTGCGGCCAGTAAATCAGGCAGACACTCGGTGAAACCGGTAGCAGTAAATTGTAATCCGTTATCAGGCGATGTGCCGAACGTGATCCCACCAATGGATGCCTGATAGCTCAGCTGATCAAAAGCAACGCCGGTGAGGTAATCTGTCAGGCCATACAGCACCTGATTTTTAGCCGTGCTGAGAGACTGCTCATTGCGGAAAGAAACGGTCACATTCGCTTTAGGCTCATCAGCAAAATAGCGACTCGGCATGTAGAACACCCGCAACCCTTTATCTTCAACTAACAATTCAGGTTTCGTCGCCGTCGAATCTTTAGTGACCAGCGCAAGTGAGTCCGGAATGTACGGATTCAGCGCAGGCAGCGACAGAGAAATCCCCTGCCCCAGCGTCTTCCACTGCGAGTAGGTTTGTGCGGGAACTTTATCGATCTCATACGGCGCATTAACAAAGTAGGCCACTTTATTGTGAGGCTCATTCGGGCTGATGATCCAGTAACGTGCATTTTGCGGCGTCATTTCAGTTAGCCGTGATTCAATCGCTTTAGGATCATACTGGTCAGTAAGATACGGCGAGTCGAGAACATGCCCGACAGGTACCCGCAGCATGGTATCCACCAGCCATTCGACATAATCCATATCACGCGTCAGTGCCGGATAGCGGAAGTCGAGCGCCATAACGTGTGCAATCTCATCAAAATAGGATTTCCGGATCCCCTGAGCGCGCATTTCATTGAGATAGTTGAAAATGGCGGCAATAACGGTATCGCGTTGCGCCAGCCCCTTATCCGTCAGGGAAACAGAAATATTGAATACGCCCATATTACGGTTAACCATCGGATCCGCACCTGCACTGATCCCGTCGGCATAGCCCTGCTTCTGTAACCAGTCGGATAGGGTATTCGGGCTGCGGTTACCAATAAGGTAGCTGATATAGGTATCGGTTTTACTGCGAAAATCGGCACTATTGTTATCAATGGCAAATTCAATCCGCAATTCTTTGCGCGGCTGTGCAGGAACGAAATGGATAAACTCGCCCTTTTGGTCTGCAGTTAACGTCGGGACTGTAATCGGCGGCACGGCGGCATGATGATTGGCGATCTGGCCAAAGGTTGTGGAGGCCAGTTCAGCAAGTTCAGGCAAAGGTTTATTGCTATAAATCACACCGACCATGAGGTTAGCGGAATAGTAACGCTGATAAAAAGCCGTCAGCTGGTCATGAAGCTTACTGCCCGGTTTATCTTTCAACGTATCCAGATTACCCCCTGAGAAGCGGGCTGCCGGGTGCATAGGATTTAATGTTTCTGCGCGAACTTGCGCCATCCGCATACCGTCACGCGATCGGGCCATCGTCAGTTCAGCGTTCACGGCATTACGCTCACGGTCTCCGTTGGCGGGATCTAATAGTGGTTGGCCGATAGCATCCGCCAGGCGATCTACCGCTTCTGGCAAGGCATCGTTTTCTACTTCAAGATAAAACGCCGTGCGGTAAGAAGCTGTACTGCCATTATGGCTCCCACCGTGTTTCTTAAGGAATTCAGACAGGCTTTCCGGCTGAGGATATTTCTTCGAGCCCATCAGCAACATATGCTCAGTATAATGGGCAAGGCCTAACTGAGAATCAGGATCCTCCAGCGAGCCGACAGGAAGGGCCAATGCGGCGAGAGATTTGGGCGCCTGAGGGTCAGAAACCAGCAAAACGGTCATATCATTGGCCAGTCTTATTGCCTGATAGTGACGAGGGTCGTTTTGACTTTTATTGATAGCTTGTGCAAAAGGTTGCCAGTCAGCTGCACTTGAAACAACAGGAATCCCAACGCTCAATAACAACAGTACCCCGAAAACGCGGGTAACCTGTTTTAACATTGCCACTCTCCCTCAATCGAATAAATGTGCCACGCAGGCAATAAATACACGGTTCAATAACCGATGAACCTCAACACGCTGTTTTGAGCGATTGAGTCTGTTCAGACCGCGCAGAAACAGGATAGTTGTGAAAAAAAATCGAATCGGGATTTTCTTCCTGTGCTCCGTTATGTTTTAGCCACAACACTCATGGTTCCCAATAGGGGAAAAACACCCGGTTAAACCACTCTAAGCTGTTAACCCGCCATTGCAAGTAGCTTAACAGTATTTTTGCCCGGTAATATGCGGCTGACAGATGCCACTTCAGGGGGCAAAATCACATATCAAACGCTGCAATATGGCCTGATATTTTGTCGGCGTTTGAATTGCCGCAGTAACCAACTTGCAGGATTGTGCATATGAAGTGCCGTTAATCAGATATTCCCAATTTTTCGCAAAAGGCTCCGTCCCCTTCCCGGCTACAGAATAGGCTTCAAGCTGGGAGTGCGCTTCTGCCCACGCCTGTTGAACCTGCCACTGGCGCATAAAACCGTGGCTCAGTGACTGGTAATAATTCAGGAGCCCCAGAATGGAAACTGACAAGAGCAACATGGCGATCAGCGCTTCTGTGAGGCTGAAACCTTGCTGTGCTGAGCAGCTTTCATTCATTGCAGGCCTGCGCATCAGTCTCAGGACAAAAATCCAGCCATCCTTGTTTTAGTGGCGAAAAAATCAGATCTCCGCCAGCCTGCTTTTTACTACTGACTTGCTGATACTGTACAACGGGTTCATTGTCTTGAGTTAACCGGCCTTCACCACGGACCAGAAAGATATCCTCCCGAAAGGCAGGGCGGACACAGGCCCGGCCACTTCCTGAAATAATGATCCCAACCGCCACCTCCCGGCACTGCCAGTAGGGATCATGGCTGTCGCTCCATGATTGTCCTATGCCCCACGCCAATGCCGAAGCTGCATTTTCCCAGGCAACATTATAGCGATGCTGATTTGACGTCAGCGAAAGCCCGGCGGAAAGTTGCTGTTGCAGCGAATTAAGGACAATCAAGCCTAATCCCATCATCACCAGAATACTCAGGATCATGGCGCTCCCACGTTGTCTGAGTGAATCGCTTCTTTTGACTACGCTCGTCATAAAACATGGCCTGCAATCATCTCGTTAACCTGACGGTGGATAAAAGGATCTTTGCTCCAGCGGGCTTCCAGTTGCAGAGAATACAGACGGCCGGAGGCACTTTCTGCTACCTGCGTAATCGTAAATCGGGTCACGTTAACTTCAGCCGGATCAAGGAGTTTTTCCCAGCCAGAACTCCCGCAGTCATCTGTTCCGCGCTGGATTTCAATCCCCCCCTGTCGTAAACGATAACCAAAGTATTCAGATTCCGGTGAGCTGGTTTTATCCCATATTCCGTTACGGTTCAGGTCATAGATAACAATGATGCAGGAGCCAGGCGCTTCGCCGAGAGCGTTACTTATGATAAAAGATTTGCCCTCACAGTTTCCGTTACAAAAACCGGCCCGACGGATATCTTTGCCGATAGCAGAAATACTCTGGCGCAACAATTGTTCCAGCTGATAATGCCGGCCCAGACTCTGGCTTCTCTGGCGCATAAGCGGATAGATTTGTGCGGCACTGAGCATCAGCATGCTGCCAATACCCATCGCAATCATAACTTCGGGCAGCGTGAATCCCTGACAACGGGATGTGTTCACTGACATAGCCCGATACCCAGTAAAGGCTGAGTTTCACTACACATACGCAACCGCCCTCTGACGGAGAGAACGATTCGCACACTCCCTGCTGGATTTCTCAGCGTGATATGCCCGGCAAGTGCCGCATTCCGCAGGCCGTAAAAGCCCATATTTTTTTCAGGAACGTCGGCTAATTCAATGCCAGCTTCATGAAGGGCGAATATTTTACCCGCCGCATTACGGCAATCAGAGGGGCGGATGCCGGTTCCCACACACCCGTTTGCGCCGGAAATCCCCCATAAAACAGCAGAACGATTGTAATTATTGGCTTCGGCCTGGACTCCGTATAAATACAAACGCAGTTGCTGAGCCGATTGTTCAAGCTTCAATGCCTGCTGGTAACTGCGCCAGCTGTGGATTCCCCATAACGTACACATGGCAATCAGAGCCACAACAACCATCATTTCGATCAGCGACATTCCCTGCTCTCCTGCCCGCTCAAATGTTTTCATACCGCCAAAATAAGCGTGTAGATTTTTATCGCCACCGGCAAAGTCATTTTTTCCAGGATGTCTTCAGAGCAATCGGTGCAATAAAATACACGCGGCAAAAAATTTGCGTGATATCTCGCAGGGATAACATCAGGATAAAAATCGGAGTGGGAATCGTCAGGGAAAGGTGTAAAAAATGCAGCAAGAAACGTGAGAAGGGATAAATTACCGCCTGACCAGGCTGTCAGGCGGCACACCACAAAAAATCAGATCGCCACAGGCGCTTTGATTGCAGGATGTGGATCGTACCCTTCAATCTCGAAATCTTCGAAGTTGTAATCAAACAGGGAGGCCGGTTTGCGCTTAATCACCAGTTTTGGCAATGCACGAGGCTCACGCGTCAGCTGCAGATGTGTCTGTTCCATATGGTTGCTGTACAGATGCGTATCGCCACCGGTCCAGACAAAGTCACCGACTTCCAGATCACACTGCTGTGCCATCATATGCACCAGCAGCGCGTAGCTGGCGATGTTAAACGGCAGACCCAGGAAGATGTCGCATGAACGCTGATACAGCTGGCAAGAGAGTTTCCCGTCGGCCACATAGAACTGAAAGAAAGCGTGGCAAGGTGCCAGCGCCATCTGATCCAGCTCACCGACATTCCATGCCGACACAATAATGCGGCGTGAATCCGGATCTTTTTTTAGCTGTTCAACCACATTTGTCAACTGGTCGATTTGCCTGCCGTCAGCCGCACCCCAGGCACGCCATTGCTTGCCATAAACCGGACCGAGGTCACCCTTTTCGTCTGCCCACTCGTCCCAGATGCTGACATTATTTTCACGCAGGTAGGCAATATTCGTTTCGCCTTTCAGAAACCATAGAAGTTCATGAATGATGGAGCGTAAATGACAACGTTTGGTGGTGACCAGCGGAAAACCTTCCTGCAAGTTGAAACGCATCTGATGGCCAAAAATCGACAACGTGCCCGTACCGGTACGGTCCGCTTTAGGGGTGCCCTCATCGAGCACTTTCTGCATTAAATCCAGATACTGTTTCATGTTACCTCACGACAATTGTTTCTGCGGACGGCGATATGCCCAGACCATCATAATCAGGCCAATGACCACCATAGGAATGGACAGAACCTGCCCCATGCTGATGATCCCATCGAACAGGCCTAGCTGGGCATCCGGCTGACGATAGTGTTCAACGATGATGCGGAATAAGCCATATCCGATCAGGAACAAACCTGATACGGCGCCCATCGGGCGTGATTTTCGGATGAACACATTCAGAATAATAAACAGTACAACGCCTTCAAGCAGCAGTTCGTACAGTTGGGAAGGATGACGCGGCAATACGCCATACTGATTCAGCAATGGCTGCCATTTAGGGTCAGCCGCAGCAATCGCGATGTCTTCCTGACGTGAGCCCGGAAACAGCATCGCCCAGGGAACATCTGTGGTCACACGCCCCCACAGTTCGCCATTGATGAAGTTACCCAAACGACCTGCGCCAAGTCCAAACGGGATCAGCGGAGCGATAAAGTCGGAAACCTGGAAGAAGTTGCGTTTGGTACGACGGGCAAAAATCAGCATGACCACGATCACGCCAATCAGGCCGCCGTGGAAAGACATGCCGCCATCCCAGACTTTGAAAAGATAAAGCGGATTATCGAGGAATAAAGGCAGGTTATAGAAGAAAACGTACCCGATACGGCCACCGAGGAATACCCCCAGGAAACCGGCGTACAGCAAGTTTTCGACTTCATCTTTTGTCCAGCCGCTGCCTGGCTTATTGGCACGGCGTACCGCCAGCCACATCGCGAAGACAAAACCGACCAGGTACATCAGTCCGTACCAGTGGAGAGATACCGGTCCGATTGAGAAAATTACCGGATCAAACTGGGGAAACGCCAGATAGCTGTTGCTCATCTATCACCACAAATTGTTTATCATTATTGCCCGTTCAGGGGCCAGCAGGGAGCGAATAGTAGCATAGCCGGAAGGTTTTCCGGGGCTAAGCTGCTGGAAAAGTTCTGTAAAAAATCATCTCATCCAGCGCCGTGAGGCGAGCAGGATGAGGGTAACCTGGGGCAAAGCGTGGTATCCGGCGCTTATTTACCCCCGCGGATCAGGCCGCCCAGACCGCGTCTTTCCATAAAAGCAGCCGTCATATGACGCACGTCCGTCGTGAAATGCGCCTGTAACACCCGGCTGGCCAGTTCCTGGGCATCATGGAGTTCAATACGGCGAAGCAGATATTTTACACGGGCAACGCTGCGTCCGTTCATGCTGAGATTGCGAAAACCCATACCGGTAAGCAGTAATGCGCCCATCGGGTCACCCGCCATCTCGCCACATAAGCTGACATCCAGCCCGGCAGCCTCAGCGGTGGTAACAATTTGTTTGAGCACCCGCAGCATCGCCGGATGCAGGCTGTCATAAAGCCCTGCAACACGGGTATTGTTACGATCAACAGCCAGCAGATATTGCGTCAGGTCGTTGGTGCCGACGGAAATAAACTCCACTCTCCCGGCCAGTGCAGGCAGCATAAAGACCATCGACGGCACTTCTATCATCACGCCCAAACGCGCGCGCGGCAGTTCATAACCCAGTTGTTCTTCCACTTCACGTCCGGCGCGATCGATTAAGCGACGGGCCTCATCAATTTCTTCCAGGCTGGTGACCATTGGCAGAAGAATGCCAAGATTTCCGGTTGCGGCATTCGCACGCAACATCGCACGGACCTGGATCAGGAAAATTTCAGGCTGATCGAGGGTAATTCGAATCCCGCGCCAACCCAGACAAGGATTTTCCTCGCTGATCGGCATATAAGGCAATTGCTTATCAGAGCCAATATCCAGCGTTCGCAGGGTCACGGGTTTTTGCGGAAACAGCTGTAACATGCCCTGATATTGCGCGACCTGCTCTTCCTCAGAAGGAAAACCGCTTTGCAACATGAACGGAATTTCGGTGCGATAAAGCCCAACGCCGTCAACGCGACTGCCAAACAATTTTTCATGATCTGCGCTCAGACCGGCATTCAGCATCACTTTCACCCGTTCGCCGCTTTTCAGCGCTGCGGGTTGCTCAACGTCATCTTCAGCCTTCTGACTCAGCTCCATTTCTTCGCTAATCAGACGCTTGTATTCTGTGACCAGTACGGCTTCCGGATCAATGAGCAACTCACCACGGTAGCCGTCAACGATCAGTTGTCTCTGGCTGAGCAGTGCAGGCTGTATATCAGCGCCCATAATGGTCGGCACGCCCATTGCGCGAACCAAAATCGCCGCATGTGAGTTAGCTGCACCATCGCGAACCACAACGCCTGCCAGACGGTCTTGCGGCATTTCAGCCAGCAAAGTGGCTGTCAGTTCATCTGCAACCAGAATAAAACGTTCTGGCCACTGCGTGTTGCCCTGGATCGTATCATCAAGATGAAACACCAGCCGCTGCCCCAGCGCCCTTAAGTCACTGCCACGCTCACGCAGATAGGTATCCTGCAAGCTGGAAAACTGCGCCGCAAATTCTTCGACAACCTTTTTGACGGCCCACTCCGCCACTGCACCCTGATCTATCTGGGCGAACAGTTCGCGTTTGAGACGGGCATCATTAAGAAGGTGAGAATAGAGGTCAAAAATCGCTGCGCTTTCTTTCTGCGCACTCGCCGCGAAACGTTTACTGAAGCGACGGAACTCTGCACCGGCATCTTCCAGAGCGCGGGTCAGGCGCTCGCGTTCACGCACAGTATCAAGCGTAGACGCCATATAAACGTGGTCGAGCGAAGGCTGAGAGCTGTCCTGCCAGCCAACACCGATGGCCACGCCTGGAGATGCGGCAAGCGCACGAACGCGCGTCTGGCGAAAGCGTCCATAAAGCACATTAAGCTGTGCCTGAGAAAGGATCGCCGCCAGTTGGGTGGCAAGCGTGACCATAAACGACTCTTCACTTTCGTCGAACTGCCGGTGTTCACGTTGCTGGATAACCAGCACACCCAGCAACTGACGACGATGAATGATCGGCACACCCAGGAAGGATCGGAAAAGATCTTCTTTTACGGCAGGAATATATTTGAAGCTTGGATGGCTCTGCGCATCGGCAAGGTTGATGGGCTCGGCCAGACGCCCTACCAGACCGACAATACCCTGATCAAAAGCCAGCGTAATAGTCCGACCACGAGGTTTTTTCAAACCTCGCGTCGCCATCAGATAATAACAACGACGGTCATTGTCAGCGAGATAGACGGAACACACTTCCGTGTCCATCGCCAGGCAGGTTTCGTTGACCAGTACGTCCAGCGCATCATTGAGGCTGGACGCCATTGCTACCTTTTCAACAATTTCTCGCAAACGCGTGAGCATCTCTTCGTGACTTAGCCTCTTTTACGACGATAAGCGGGCGATATCCTGGGAAGGGAGACTTCCTGCATCGGCATAATAGTAGTGGAAAACTCTTTCATTACGCGACGATAAACATCGCGTTTAAATGACACCACCTGACGAACCGGATACCAGAAACTGACCCAACGCCAGCCATCAAATTCAGGCGTACTGCTGCGCTGCATATTGATATCAGCATCGTTACACATCAGTTGCAGCAAGAACCATTTTTGCTTTTGGCCGATACAAACCGGCTTTGTGTCCCAACGCACCAAACGTTTCGGCAATTTATAACGTAACCAGTTACGGGTTGAAGCCAGAATACGTACATCTTTACGGCCAAGCCCCACTTCCTCAAACAGCTCGCGGTACATGGCCTGCTCAGCGGTTTCACCAGGGTTTATCCCCCCTTGTGGAAACTGCCAGGAGTGCTGGCCGTATCGTCTGGCCCACAATACCTGACCCTGCTTGTCACAAATTACAATACCAACATTCGGGCGGTAGCCATCATCATCGATCACCGGACTACCTCAATCGCTTAAACTCATAGATGTTCTGATTGTTTCATACTACCAACAGGCGGTAAACCACTGGTTAATGCCGATCCGCATGAATAAAAATGGGATAACTCACAGTTATACGCAAAGTTATAAACAGATTTTTGGAATCACCCGCGATTTTATGCACTTTTTCTGTGGATAGGTATGTGAAGAACTTCAGAGTAAGCGGGGTAAAACTCTTCTTAACTTATTTTTAGCGGGAAAATATATTCATATTAAATCATTTTAAAACAGTATATTACCAATAATAAATGGAGTTATCCCATGCTTAAAAATGAGAGTTATCTCACACCTGAAAGTGATCTGGTGAAAGATCCACCAATGTCGTTTTTATCCACAGCGATCGTCTAAAAGTTGACGCTATCCCGCCAAAAAATGGATAAAACCCAGGCCGTCAAGCCTGTAAATCGAACCAGTGCTCTCATTCAGACAGGGTTATCCAAGAAATCTGTGGATAAGTAGGTGGAAGATCCTGTTCATTGTCGCCTTCAACAGGTGATCAACCTCAGCGGCGATGCACTCAATACGCCAGAAACCTCAAAAAAAACTAAGGCAAATCATGCTATTATTTCATTGATCCACAGGAACAACTTTTTATTCACTGTGCATGACAAAAGCAGTACGAAATTTAATCTATCGAGTGAGCATTGTTTTTTATGTCTATTCCTTTCCCTGCCGCCCGGCCCCCGCTCAATGAACAGGAACTGTTGTTGCGCGCGCAATCGCTGGCGGGTCATACATTGGGTGAACTCGCCGCCCGGGCCGGATTGCCCATCCCTGAGAATCTTAAACGGGAGAAAGGCTGGGTTGGTATGTTGGTTGAGGTGTATCTCGGTGCGGTAGCAGGAAGCAAAGCCGAGCAGGATTTTGCTGACATTGGCATTGAGCTCAAAACAATCCCGGTTGATTCCCGGGGCAGGCCGCTGGAAACCACCTTTGTTTGCGTTGCCCCGTTAACCGGCAACAGCGGCGTGACCTGGGAAAACAGCCACGTGCGCCATAAACTGGCCCGGGTTTTGTGGATACCGGTCGAAGGTGAGCGCCAGATCCCCCTGGCCGGGCGCCACATCGGAGCACCTTTATTATGGCAACCCTCTGAGGAAGAAGATGAGCAACTGCGTCAGGACTGGGAGGAACTGATGGATTTGATCGTGCTGGGTAAAGTCGAAAGCATCACAGCACGCCATGGCGAATATCTGCAAATTCGCCCCAAAGCCGCCAACAGCAAAGCGCTGACGGAAGCGATCGGGGAATTAGGGCAACCCATTTTGACACTGCCGCGCGGCTTCTATTTGAAAAAGCGTTTTACCGCAGCGCTTCTGGCCCGTCATTTTCAGCTTTAACCGATACCATTCCACGCGGTCTGCGGGATAGTTTGCTACGCTAAATATCACTATCTTCGGTACAACAAAAAGGAACGTTAACGATGATGAAAAAAACTTTAATGGCAGCCGGTGCTGCGCTTGTGGTGCTGAGCCTCGCAGGTTGTGCCAGCGACTATGTGATCTCAACCAAAGACGGCAATATGATCCTCACTGATGGTAAACCTAAGCTGGATAAATCTACCGGACTGCTGAGTTACACCGATGAACAAGGTAACGATCGCCAGATCAATAATGACAACGTCAGCCAGGTGATGAAGCGTTAAGCAAAACGCCTCTTAACCCGTTAAAGAGCCAGTTATCAGGACTGGCTCTTTGTTATTTTATCCACCGCCCGCATCGTTCTTCCCGCACACACTGCCACTTCCCCCATCTGCCAGCCTTGTATATAGTCAGTTAAGGCGCTTTTTCTAACAGGCTGACATTCTCAGATATAAAGGAAGACCGGCAATGCAATATCACCGTATACCCCACAGTTCTTTAGAAGTGAGCTTACTGGGACTTGGCACCATGACTTTTGGTGAACAAAACAGCGAAGCCGACGCCCACCAGCAACTCGATTACGCCGTTGCGGCGGGTATCAACCTGATTGATACCGCAGAGATGTATCCCGTTCCGCCGCGTCCTGAAACTCAGGGGCTGACGGAAACCTATATCGGTAGCTGGCTGAAAGCCCGTGGCAATCGTGAAAAGATCATTCTGGCGAGTAAAGTCTCCGGCCCTTCCCGGGGTAGTGACAACGCCATTCGCCCGGATCAGATGCTGGATCGCAAAAATATCCGCGCGGCACTGGATGCCAGTCTGAAACGTCTGAACACCGATTATCTCGATCTTTATCAAATTCACTGGCCTCAGCGCCAGACCAATTTCTTTGGCAAACTGAGCTATCAGTACACCGAAGAACAATCTCCGGTGACTTTGCTGGAAACGCTGGAAGCGCTGAATGAACAGGTTCGCGCCGGTAAAATCCGCTATATCGGTGTTTCTAACGAAACGCCGTGGGGCGTGATGCGTTACCTGCAACTGGCTGAGAAACACGATCTGCCGCGTATTGTGTCGATTCAAAACCCGTACAGTTTGCTGAACCGCAGCTTTGAAATCGGTTTATCCGAAATCAGTCAGCACGAAGGGGTTGAACTGCTGGCCTACTCCAGCCTGGCGTTTGGCACACTGAGTGGCAAATACCTTAACGGTGCGAAACCGGCCGGGGCACGTAATACGCTGTTCAGCCGTTTCACCCGTTACTCTTCACCGCAGGCTGAAGCGGCGATTGCCGAATATGTCGCGCTGGCGAAGAAACGTAACCTGGATCCTTCGCAGATGGCGCTGGCCTTTGTGCGCCAGCAACCGTTTGTGGCCAGCACACTGCTGGGCGCAACCACGCTCGAACAGCTGAAGATCAACATCGACAGTCAGGATCTGACGCTCGATGAGGAGATCCTTGCTGATCTGGAAAATATCCACAAACGCTTCACTATTCCTGCGCCGTAAACCCTGGTCGCAGGCAGTAAAAAAGGGCGCTCAGCGCCCTTTTCTTTTTTCACCTGCCCGGTCACGCCAGGCGGCGTTTCTGCATATTCTTCCAGATCCACAACCCGGCTATCGCCAGTGCGAATACCACACCGAACCCGATGCCAATCGCCACCACTGGCGCGCCAACCATCACCACCAGCGAATACAAACCGAGCATCAGCAGCATGGCGGTGTTTTCACCCAGGTTCTGCACTGCAATCGCATTACCGGCACCAACGGAAATTTTACCGCGATGCTGCAAGAGTGCATTCAGCGGCACCACAAAGAAGCCGCCCAGAATCCCCACCACCACCAGCACAATGTAAGCACTCAACATGCTGGTTTGCAGTGCGAAGACCACCACGGCGATACCGATAGCGACGCCTGCAGGCAGGCAGCGTTTCACGGTATCCAGACGGATTAATTTCGCCGCCGCGCCCGCACCCAACACAATCCCGACCGCCACCATCGCATTCAGCAACGTAGGGGTTTTGTTATCGGTGATGCCCAGCGCCACTGGCACCCACAGCACCAGCAGGAAACGCAGCGTCACGCCCGCGCCCCAGAACAGGCTGGTACCGACCAGCGAGAAGCGGGTTTCGCCATCCTGCCATAATGTTTTGCAGGCAGAGAAAAAAGTCCGGCTCATTTTTGCCGGATTCCATGACTGTCCCGGACGCGCAGGACTCAGCTTCGGAATAAACCAGTTTGCGACCACCGCCGCACCATACGCCAGCACGCAGATACCCAGCGCCGCCAGAATGCTCCAGTCAGCCAGCGCGCCACCGGCCACAGAACCCAGCAGAATCGCGGCAATGGTAGAGGCTTCCATCAGGCCATTGGCTTTCACCAACTGTTCACCACTGGCGATCTCGCCCAGAATGCCGTATTTGGCTGGCGAATACGCCGCTGCGCCAATACCGACCAATGTATAACCGAGGAACGGATTCAGTCCGGCGCAAATCACCGCCGCGCCTGCCAGTTTGAGCAGGTTGGCGACCATCATCACGCGGCCTTTGGAGAAACTGTCGGCAAACTGCCCGACAAACGGCGCGAGGATAATATAGGTCGCCACAAACGCCATTTGTAAAACAGGCTGACTCCAGTCGGGGTAAAGTTGCTGTTTGATCAGCGCCAGCGCGGCGAACAGCAGCGCATTGTCACCGAAAGCCGACAGGAACTGCGCCACGATCACCGCAATCATACTTTTTGACATCAGCGGCGATGCCGCCTTTACTGGCTGGATCATGCCTCAGTCTCCGGGTTTTCTGCCATCTGACGCAGGGTGACAAAATCGGGTTTACCGCTGCCGAGCAACGGTAACGCTTTAACGACACGAATATCACGCGGCACCGCCAGTTCCGGCAGCCCGAGTTCACGGGCGGCCTTGCTCAGTGCATCACGACGTAATTCAGGATCGGTGGTAAACAGCACCAGGGCCTCGCCTTTGCTGGCATCGCTGCGGGACGTCGCCGCATGCTGTTTATCCGGTGAAGCGCTGATCGCCAGTTGTTCGACGCTTTCCAGCGAGACCATTTCCCCCGCCAGTTTGGCAAAACGTTTCACGCGGCCCCGGATGGTGCAGAAACCTTTTTCATCCAGCGTGACGATATCGCCGGTGTCATACCAGCCCGCCTGCATTTCACCTGCGGCATTTTCAGCCTGCGGTGTTTCCAGCACACCCGGATTTTCAACGCGCAGGTAACCCTTCATGATGTTAGGCCCGCGCAGTTGCAGACGACCGCCCTCTTCAATGCCCGGCACGGTAATCAGACGTGACTCCATGCCCGGCAAAATCTTACCGACGGTATTCACTTTCGTCGCCATCGGTACGTTGATTGCAACCACCGGTGCGCACTCGGTCACGCCGTAGCCTTCCAGAATGCGGATACCGAATTTGTTCTGCCAGATTTCTTTGGTGCCTTCCGCCAGTTTCTCCGCTCCGGCGACCACATACCGCAACCGTGCAAAATCATACGGATGCGCAAAGCGGGCGTAATTGCCGAGGAACGTTGAGGTGCCAAACAATACGGTACAGTTCTGGTCATACACCAGTTCCGGCACAATGCGGTAATGCAGCGGGCTCGGATACAGGAAAACCCGCGCGCCGGTGATCAGCGGCGTCAGCAATCCGACCGTCAGGCCAAAGGCGTGGAACAGCGGCAGCGACGACATAAACCGGTCGCGCGGCGTGAAGTCAGCAACAGTGCGGATTTGCTCGACGTTAGCCAGCAGGCTGGCGTGCGAATGCACCACACCTTTCGGGTTACCTTCAGAACCGGAGGTGAACAGTACCAGTGCTGCGTCATCGGGCTTTTGCGGCAACATCGCGCGGCGAGGAAAGATCAGATGGAACAGGATCCACAGCTTATCCTGCGTGGTCACCGTGTCTTTCAAATCTTCCAGATAAACCCAGTTCGCCTCAGGTACATTCTCCGGCAGATGCGTCAGCTTGCCTTTTTCAAGGAACTGGCGGGAGGTAATAATGGTGTTGATCTGCGCCGCTTTCATGGCGCTTTGCAACCCTTTTGCACCCGCTGTGTAGTTGAGCAGCGCCGGAATACGGTTACGCATTGACGCGCCAAACAGCGCAGCCGCCATGATCGTCGCATTGGGTAACAGCATCCCCACATGTTCACCTTCGCGGGTAAAACGTTGCAAAATGCGACTCACGCCCAGGCATTTTTTCAGCAGGCCCTGATAGGTATCTTCTTTGAATGCGATATCAGCGATACAGGGTTTGCGACGGCCATAACGGGTTTGTGCGGATAATAATGCCTGATACAAGGTTTCCGGCTTGCGGGTATCCATACGCGCCTGCATCATAATTTTATGCAGTTGCTCACCGGCGAGAACACGGCGGTCGCGCGAGCGCGGCGCGTCCGGCATCGCAATGGTGGTCGGCGGTAAGAGGCTGATGGTAATTTTCGGGAACCAGCGGATTTTAAAGCTGCCGAACAACCGGCCAAACGGCGTGTATTCCGCGCCATCAATGCGCACCGGCATGACGGTCGCCTGTGACTTCGCCGCCACAAAGGCCGCACCGTCGTAAATCTTCATTAAAGAACCGGTAACCGTAATACGCCCTTCCGGAAATACAACCACCGGACGCCCTTTTTCCACTTCGCGGATCAGATGCTTAATCGCCATCGGTTTGGTCGGATCCAGCGGCATAAAATCCACGTACGGTTTCAGCCAGCGCATAAACCAGCTGTCGGTGATGTCGGAATACACCGCAAAGACCGGTTTTATCGGCAGGAAAAGCGCCAGCAGCATGCCATCAATAAACGAGACATGATTCGGCGTGAGGATTAAACGCGGGTAATCATATTTATTGTTCGCCGGGGTCACGCTGACTCTGAACATCAGGCGGAAAAGCCACCTGAAAGTAGCGAAAAGAAAGTGATACATGTTGGCCATCTCCTTATGTGTCATCCCTGATCTTGAAGAAAAGGTTGGGGAAACAGCATACTATAAGCCGCTGAAAAATGACGACAGTCAGAGAGAATTTAGGAGGGAACTGATCGGCGTGCCGGAGCTGAGGCAAAAAAAAACCTACGCATCCGCGTAGGTTGGTGCAAATTTAATCGGTATCAACATGCAGAGCACGTTGATGATTCACCAATCAATACCTCTGGGACGTTCAATTTAGCTGGTTTAGGAGAATCACCGCCAGCAGGCAATCGAAACATAATCCCGCAAAATGTAACCAGTGGTGAAAATAGGCCCGATTTATCATAAATCAGGCTAACTGTTTAAAAACCACCTTAAATACTTTGGACCTCGACTAAACAACTCATGGCATTTGGCCCCTGCGTCAGGCGCGACGTACCGATATCCAGCGTCAGCACATTCGGATTCCCCGCCTGCTCCGTTTCCTGCCACTGGCCGCCAAAGCCCGGATCAAACCAGGCGCCGGTGGACATCAGCACCACGCCACGCGTAATGCAGTCGTTAAGCGAAACACCCGCCAGACAACTGCCGCGTGCGTTGTGCACTTTCACCCGGTCGCCGTCCTTAAGCTGACGGCTGAGGGCATCTTCCGGATGCATGAACAGGGTTTCCTTACCGGCGGTTTTGTTCGACTGCGCCAGCGGCGACTGATCGAGCTGGCTGTGCAGACGATCTTTGGGCTGAATGGAAATCAGGTGCAATGGCCACTGTCTGGCACTTTCCGCGCCCAGCCATTCTACCGGCGGCTGCCATTCCGGATGCGGTGCGAAATCTTCATAGCCGTAACCGGCGATGGTTTCGGAGAACAGTTCGATTTTGCCACTGTGTGTCCCCAGCGGATTAGCGCGCGGACTTTTACGAAATTCCTCAAAGAACACGTAATCTTTTTCCGGTACCGGCAGTTCAACAAAACCGCGCTCCCAGAAGGTTTCAAAATCAGGCCATTCCACACCCGTGCCTTTTTGCGCTTCGCCGCACTGACGGTAAATATGGCGCAGCCACTGATCCTCATTACGCCCCTGAGTGAACTGCTCGCGGTAACCGAGACGGTCGGCAATATCCGCGAAAATATCAAAATCATTGCGCGCCTGATGTTGCGGCGCAACGGCCTGATGCATCGCCAGCACGAAGCGGTCACGCGATGAACCGCCGATATCGTTACGTTCCAGCGATGTTGTCGCAGGCAGCACGATATCGGCCATCTGCGCGGCCGGCGTCCAGACGTTATCCTGCACAATCACGGTATCCGGCTTCTGCCAGCCTTCGACCAGACGGTTAAGCTGCTGATGATGGTGGAACGGATTACCCCCCGCCCAGTGCACCAGATGAATATCGGGATAATGCAGCGTCTCGCCCTGAAATTCATACGGCTGGCCCGGATTGAGCAACATATCGCTGATGCGCGCCACCGGGATCGACAAACCAGACGGATTCGGCCCGGCACTGACGGCAGGCCCCGGCGTGTCATAACGCGGATTACCCACGCTGTTCATCGAGCCGTGACCGAAGGAGAAACCACCGCCCGGCAAACCGACCTGCCCGAGCATGGCAGAGAGGGCGATCATCATCCAGTAAGGCTGCTCGCCACGGTGAGCACGCTGTACGGAGTACGAACAGGTAATAAAGCTGCGCACACCGATCAGGTCATCCGCCAGACGCGCAATACGTTCAGCCGGCACGCCGGTTATAGCGCTCGCCCAGTCAGGCGTTTTGGGTGTGCCGTCCGTGTCGCCGCGCAGATACGCGGCAAGTTGCGGATAACCCACGCAATGGCTGGCAAGGAACGCCTCATCCTGCGCTTCTTTACGCTGAATTTCATACGCAACGGCCATCATCAGCGCCGCATCGGTGTTCGGGCGGATCGGGATCCACTCGGCATTAACGAATTCCGGACAATCGTCGCGCATCGGGCTGATGTTGATGACGCGGGTGCCTTTTTTCGCCAGCTGTTCCAGCGCCGGTTTCAGGGTATGTTCCACTGCACCGCCGGAAGCGACCTGCGCATTTTTCAGCGCCAGGCCGCCAAACGCGACCAGAATGTCAGCATGTTCGACCACACTTGGCCATGAAGTAACGCGTCCGGTCAGCGGCGTAAAAGTACCGATAACATACGGCAGGAAAAATTGCGCCGAGCCCCAGCTGTAATTGCCCTGCTGATCAACCCCGCCGCCGCCGGTGAAATAAAAACGACGCACCAGAGAACGGGCGTGGTGTAAACGCCCTGCGGATGACCAGCCATAAGAACCGTTAAAGATACCGGCAGCGCCGTAACGGTCGCGCACGCGTTTATTCTCTTCGGCCACCAGATCCAGCGCCAGATCCCAGTCCACTTCGACAAAATCCTCACGGCCACGCAGCGAGCGATCGCTGTTTTCGCGGTGTTTCAGCCACGAACGGCGCACTGCCGGTTTACGGATACGCTTGTCGGAATAAACCAGCGGCGCAATGGAATCCAGCAAAGGGGAAGGATCGGCATCCGCCTGATAAGGTTCACAACGGATCAACCGGCCATCTTCTACCACGGCAGTATACGCGCCCCAGTGGGCCAGTTGCGGATAGCGTTTTATCGACATATTTTCTATTTTTCTCAGCGCAGATAAGTGACTTTAAAAATACCATTCACTGCGCTGATAACTCAAAGCACAAATGTGGATAAACAGAAAAGGGGATGTGCTCCCCATTATTCATCGTTTGAGACGGGATGACCGTTTCAGGCCTGTGGCTGAGCGATCACAGGCGGTAGCCAGCTGTTGTAGCCGAAAGCACGGCGGCCGATGACGATCAACATCAATCCTAATATCAGTGCAAAAATCAGAATGATGGCGATAATTTGCAACGGCATAAAGCTGCCTGCCAACGCTGTCACCGCCAGACCGCTAACGGGTACCGAACACATATTCATCAGGCCTATAAGCCCCATGGTTTTCCCCAGATGTTTCTGCGGGATAATCTGGCTGCGTAAGGTGCGCAGGTAGACGCTGAATGCACCATCAAAAGCCATCAGTAATGCGTAACCGGCCAGATACATCGCATAATCGAGTGAAAGCGACATCAGGGCACCTGACAATATCATGCCGCAAAATGACAGGGTCCCCAGCGTGGAAAGCCCAAAACGTTTGGCAATTCGCGGCACAAAGAAAAACGTAATGATGGTGACCAGCGCTGCCGAGGTCTGTAATACCCCGAAGTAACTCTCAGGCAGATGAAACTCTTTGAGGATCACCGCAGCACTCACCACCAGCGCCGCACCGTATACCAGATTCACTACCCAGGTCAGCGCACACAGATGCAGCAGGATTTTATTCTGCTTAAGCACCTGAATCGCCGTAATGTTGGATTGCACAATGGACCGCAGACTCATCTTTTCTGCAATTTCCACGTCATGAGTTTCGAGGAACAGATAGTTAATAGCAGAGACAGCAAACAGCACGGCTGCACAGGCTAAAATCGCCCCGACGCCACCATAAACGGAAATTGCCACCGCCAGCGCCGGGCCGAGAACCTGCGTGGTCTGGTCGACACCCTGTAACATTGAATGGGCTTTCGGCAGAGCCTCTGCGGGGATATGGCGCGGTAACAGCGCCTCAGTGGCGACAAAGTTCAGCACATAGGCCACCGACAGCAGCGCCATCATGACCGCCAGCACCGGGAATGTGGCGCCGGGATGAAAGGTCAGGGTCAGGAAAGCGACCACCATTAACACACAGCGTCCGGCTTCCACGTTAAAGAAGATAAAGCGGGGCTTGATACGGTCAGCCAGAAAACCTGACAGCGGGAAAAACAGAATGCGCGGCAACCACTCAATCACGAATGCCAGCGAGGAAAAGGTGAGAGAACCGGTCGCTTTTAAAATCGCCAGCGGCACGGCAAACAGCAAAAACTGATCGCACAGTGACCCGGCAAAGCGGGAAAAGACGAAACGTTTTAATCCAAAACGATCACTGTTCATATCATTGCTTTCCTTAAAGGAGTTCAGGAGCCACCACAAATGAGGTGGCTCGGGGGATATCAGACCTGACGAAGGGTAAACAGCGATCGGGCGTATTGATCGGCAATCGTTAAGTGCTCGTCAAAACCCTGTTCTGCGGCACGCTGTGGCCAGAAATACTCGATAGAACCTTCACGGGTTTTCCACGACACCAGCTTTTTCGACAGATCCAGCGGCTTAGCGGTAACCTGCATATTCACCACATGAGCCGGCAGGCTGGCGGGCAATGTGATTTTCTCAATCACACCCACGTCGGCTTTAATAAAAGCAACGGCGCTCAGGCCGCGAGGTTTGAGAGTATCCGGCAGCGGTTTAAGTTTGTTCAGATGGCTGAGTACGTGCAGTTCATACGGGTTGATACCGTAGGTTCTTTCCACCAAATCCATTATGGTGTCGCCCCCTGTGCGCGCGCCCACTTCGATGATTTTGATTTCACCGGCAGGCGTAATACGTGCTTCAAAGTGCGCCACCCCGTAACGGATCCCCAGTGCATGACAGGCCCGTTCAGCTATGTCACGCAGTGATTGATTGTCACTGTGCAGCGACGGCATGCTGTGGCCGACTTCAACAAAATTCGGCTCTTCACCCAGATATTTGTCCGTAACTGCTATTGCCCGGTGATAGTCGCCCTGATTGATCACCTCAACGCTGACTTCCTGCCACGCCGGAATATATTCCTCGATCTGGAACAAGTCTTCCGGCGCAAAGGATTCACCATTGAGTGAAATCACATCGGTAACGCAACGGGCGAACACTTCTTCGATTTCCTGTTCGTGAGTGATTTTCAATACACCCAGACTCCCCGCCAGTTCACGCGGTTTAATCACCACCGGCAGACCGAACTCTGCAATCAATGTTTTCAGTTCGTTGAGCGTACGGAACGCAGCGAAGCGAGGCACCGGCAGGCCGGCGGCTTGCAGGATCTGCTTCATCACAAATTTGTCACGGCAGTGGGTGATCGTTTGGCAATCATTTCCGTAAAGCTGGTAATGCTCAGTCAGAAGGCTGGCGGCGCGCACGGTAAAATCATTCATCGGGATAACCGCCGCAGGAGTTTCACCGGTTTCCTGTTGATGGGCCTGTACGGCACGTAGCACAGCCTCTGCATCGGCCACATCTCCCGGTATAAAGCCGTCGAAAAATTTGATTGTCGGCGAGGTGCGATTTTTTGCCATCGTCAGTACCCGCATTCCGCCTGAAGCACGTAAAGCCCCCGCCAGCACACGCTCACGCAAAGCAAACTCACCGCCCAGAATCAAAATATAGGTGTTGTTCATAATAAAACTCCTGCAAGTCAGTAGTGGCCGTTATGCCGGCCATCGGATTAAAGGTCTTTACCAATCGTCCAGCCGCCATCAATAACCAGCGTGGAACCGGTCACAAATCGTGCATCGGAAGAAGTGAGATACATTGCCGCTTTTGCCACATCCTGCGTTTCGCCCAGCACAGGCAGGAACTGACCACGTTGGATCTTCTCCATCTGTGCCGGGTTGTCGTAGTAAGGTTCGGTAAGCGGTGTGCGGATAACGCCGGGCGCAATGGCATTCACCCGGATTCGATGCTTGCCGTATTCCAGCGCCAGCTGTTTCGTCAGGCCGATAACGGCGTGCTTTGATGAGACATAGGCGGTGCGATCAGGCTCGCCCATCAGGCCGGAGACCGAGGCGATATTGACGGCATTGCCCGGCAGGTTATGGCGAACCAGCTGCTGACAGAATGCACGTCCGGCAACAAAACTGGCGGTCACGTTAACGGCAAAAACACGTTCCCACAGTGACAGTGATAATTCATCGATCCGGCAGATTTCACGCGTACCGGCGCAGTTTATTAAGACATTGTTATCGCTGGCGTATTCTGCCGCTTCAAATACGCCATTCAGATGCACTGAATCGGTAATATCCAGCTGGTGGTGAACATACTCAGGTTCATTGGCGAAAACGGACGGGGAACAGTCAATACCCTCTACCGCATAGCCGGCGGCCAGATAGGCCGCCACCATCGATTGACCGATACCACTGGATGCGCCCGTGATAAACACTTTATATTTCAGGCTCATGCCGCTTCCTTCATCGTGCGCTGGAACGTCACCAGAATAATGTCACGCAGTGCCGTCTCCCCCGGCTGGCGACAGCCTATGGGTGTCACCGCATGGTATTTGTCGTGATTTACCACCAGCGTGTCGAATAACGTCTCCAGACGCAGCACCCGCTCAATATTTTTAGGGGTCGGGGCAATCAAATTATCGCCACCCAGCATGTTGGCGGAGGCATGGATCAGGTGAACAAACACCACATCCTCATCATCTTTATGCAGCCAGACAGGCGAGCTGTACGCGGGCGCATCACACTGCGCCTCATAGCGGAATAAATGAATGCCGACGGACAACTCTTCCAGCGGTCCGATACGCTTATAAGCTTCAACAAAAGCGATGTCGTCCTGCAAAATCGTCTGCATCAGGCGGTTAGCAGTAATATTTTCGGGCAGCAAAGGATAATGGCGAACAATACCGCCGGTGTCCGGATTGTATTTTTTAGTTTGCTTATATTCCGTAAAATGACCAAAACTGAGCTCACCCTGCTCATTACGCCGGCATTGCGCATAACCGCGCCAGCGATTCCCTGCAGAATAAGGATCCAGCGTCAGTTTTTCATATGCCAGTTTTAATTGCTCAAGTTCAGAAAGAAAAATATCTTTATTATCGCAATTGATATCAGGCAACGTTTGATAATAACTCCCGGGGATAAATGCATATCCCCCGGCCGCAAGATGATTAACATATTCCATATAAGACTCGTTATTAATTCAGGACAAAGAGATAAGGAACCACCATGATTAATTCGCTCCGGTTATGTCCAATACACCACTTTGCTATTATTGAGTCTGCCAATAAAGCGCCCGGCCGTAAGACGGCTTCCCTGACTGACGCTGCTGACACCGTGCAGATGACAGGCGTTCATGAAGTAAATATCCCCGGCATTCAGTCGCACTGAGAGGGATTCCACGCCCTGCAACTGGTGCGGAGGATAGGGATAACCGGTGTCCGTCACACCAAAGCGGGTGCGGCAAGGCTCATCCGGATCGAGATTCCACATTTTCAATTCGCCACCGCCCTGCGCCGCTTCCAGGCACACATTAAACGCAGTCACCGTCATGGCATCGGCAATTTCAAAATCATCCTGTTGCGCAAACTTAAGCTGGGCGCGGTCTTCATGCGGCATCAGCGACATGACACCGTTATCCAGCCAGCGACGGAACGTGGCAAAACAGGCGTAAGAATTCTTATAACGCGCCGGACCAAAATGGATCCCTTCGTCAAGGAATAAATCTTCCAGCGTACGGTTGAGGAACAGGGATTCGGTGGCATAACTGTCCGCGACGGACATCAGTTCTGCAACACTGGCGTTTACCCGGTTCACTTCCGCCATATAGTTTTCACCGTTACGTGAAAACTGCGTGGCGCCAATCTGATTGGTCAGAACAAAACCGTCATCGGCGCGGTTTCCGCCACCGTTGCGATTCACCATCTGATTAAACTTTTCTGCTACATCCTGGCAGATTTCTTTATCCGCAAAATTACGGATAATATACAGAACATTACCCTGATGATGACCGTGCAGAATAATATTTTTGATAATGCTGAAATCTACATTATCAGGCTCTGTTTCTAAATAACTAAAACCTTTTTTTACTGAACCGGACAATACCATCTTTTGCTGTTTTTCAGCCAATAACTCACTCATGACGTTCCTGCCAAAGAATATTAAAATGATAATCGTAAAAAAAATGTGTTATTAAATTAACTTGGGTGAAATAAGATGTCAGACAAATAAAGGCGAATACAGCATTCCCCCCTGAGACCATAAATTATTATCCCGACGTTCCTGATTAAGCTCTGAGTATTTACCTAAATTACGCTGGAATATTTCACCGTAATTTCCGACCTGATGAATGATCGCGCGGATAAAATCCGGACGCAGCCCCAGATTTTTACAATGCTGCTCTGACGGGTAAAGGAAAGTGCGCAGGTAGCCCGTCGCCTCCTGACTCATTTCAAGAATGTTTTTGCTGGTGACCTGTAAGTTTTCCGCTTCTATCAGCGTACGCATGATCCAGGTTACCGCTTTCAGCCACTGCGTGTCATGCGAGGACACTGCCGGTGACATGGCTTCCAGCGAGATACGATCCTGCAAGATAATATGCGCTTCTTTATCTTTCAGCTGAGCACGTTCGCCGGCCAGCAAATAGGAATCGAGACAGTAGATATTGCATTCGCCTAGCTGATAAGCCTGACGGGCCTGAGTCGGCGAATCAAACAGTCGGATCTCGCAAGAGAGATTTAAATTTCCAAAGTAACGCTTCAGATTCTCTTCGGTGGTGGATCCCCGCATGGCCGCTATCCGGCGCTCGCGGGTATACTTTACCTGTTCAACGGGTTCGAGCAAATTACCCGCCGGCGTCATCAGCACTTCGCCATCAAACAGCATCGGATGAACAAAACTGACTTCTGACTCGGTTTCACGCTGGAAAGTTATGCTGGAATTAAATGACCCCAGGTCAATCACTCCGTCACGCAGCGCCCGAAACCGGTCACCGGACTGCAACGGCATATAATGAATTTTTCCGACATCACCTAACACCGCCACTGCTACCGCCCGGGCTAAATCAATGTCGAACCCTTCCCAGCAATTGTGTAATACATTGCGAAACGACAATCCTTTAAAACCCAGACTAACACCAACATTCAGCACATCGTGCTGGCGGATCCGTTCAATAACCGTTTGGTTCAACATAGCTAACCTGTTAATTAAATTGATTATTATGACTAATTCTCACCAGAGGTTGCCTCTGTTGAACATCATACGGCTTGATGATAATTTGGATAGATATTCCAGAAACAAAAGAGCTATGCGTGAAAAGCACAAATGAGTTAGCCGAACTCCTTCCCAGTTTGTCCGTTTTTATTCAGGTGGTTGAAAAAGGAAGTTTTTCTTCAGCAGGACGGGAGACTTCGCTGGCCCCCTCTTCTGTGAGCCGGATGATTGACCGTCTGGAGAAACGCCTCAACGTGGTGTTATTTACCCGCTCGACCCGCTCTGTTGCCATAACCGAGATCGGACTGGAAATTTACCAGCAGGCGCTGACGGTACTGTCCGCTACGCAGACACTTTTCTCCCGGGCGGATAGCTTCAGCGATACCCCTCAGGGTGTGTTGCGTATCACCGCGCCAAACACACTCGGTAAGATTCTGCTCACCCCTTTTCTGCCCGCATTTTTACGCCGCTATCCGGAAATAAACGTCGAGCTTTCGCTGACCGATCGCGTCACTAATTTGACGCAGGACGCCTACGATCTGGCACTGCGCGTAACCGAAAGTCCACCGGAGAATATGGTAGCCCGTGCCCTGATGCCTATCGATTATGTATTGGTTTGTGCTGCGGATTACGACGAAGTACTGCCCGATTTCCCGGCTGCACTCACCAAACACAACATTTTTTTCCCCGATGAACGGCAATTTCGCGGTGCCTGGCGTTTTTGGCACAATGATATAGTGGAGACCGTGACGCTGGTTCCACGGTTGATGATCAATAACAGCGACGCCATGATTGATGCCATCTTGCAGGGTGTCGGCATTGCGCTGATCCCCACTTTCATCGCCAACCGATATATCGCTAATGGTAAATTGCATCGCGTGTTGCCTGAATGGCGAGTGGAGAATCCCCTGCCGCGTAACACCTACGCAATCACCCTTCCCAATAAACTGCTGCCACTTAAAACAAGAGTGTTTATCGATGATTTTATGCAGTGGATTAAGGAGGAAGGAAGGGTGTAGTCAGAATGAAACCAGATTGACGTTTACGCCGGAAATCGTTTCCCAGCAAAATCGCTCTCCCCGCCGCCGCCTGCGCAGGGGAGGCGCAAAACCTTCAGGTATTTTTCCCGTTACATCCCGCTTACATCCTAAAGTTGCGATCAGCATCCTTGCAGCCAGCGGTCTTTTCCGCAAAACTGGTCCGTGTAAACGATTACCCTCACGGAAACAGAAGTGTTATGGCAACGATTAAGGATGTAGCAAAACTGGCAGGCGTATCGGTTGCGACCGTATCACGCGTGATTAACCATTCCCCGAAAGCCAGCGACAGCTCGCGGGAAGCCGTACAGAACGCCATGCAACATCTGCAATATCATCCCAATGCCAACGCCCGTGCCCTCGCCCAGCAGGCGACCGAAACACTGGGGCTGATCGTGGCTGATGTATCCGATCCCTTTTTCGGTGCGATGGTGAAAGCGGTTGAACAGGTCGCCTATGCCACCGGTAATTTTCTGCTGATTGGTAACGGTTATCACAACGTTGAAAAAGAGCGTCAGGCCATTGAGCAATTGATCCGCCACCGCTGTGCGGCATTAGTCGTGCATGCCAAAATGCTCCCGCAAGATGAGCTGACCAGCCTGATGCAGCAAATCCCCGGAATGGTGCTGATTAACCGCACGTTACCGGGCTTCGAACAGCGCTGTATTGCACTCGATGACCGCTACGGTTCCTGGCTGGCGACGCGTCATCTGATCCAGGCCGGGCATCAGCGCATCGCGATTTTGTGTTCTAACCATGGCATTTCCGATGCCAGCGACCGCCTTCAGGGCTATATCGACGCCCTTAACGAACACAACATCCCTGTCGATGACAAGCTGATTGCATACGCCGAACCCGATGAAATCGGAGGCGAAAAAGCCATGGCGGACTTATTAGGATTGGGCAAAGGTTTTACGGCAGTGACCTGCTACAACGACCCGATGGCCGCCGGTGCATTATCAGTCTTAAGCGATAACAGTATTGATGTACCGGGCGAAATTTCGCTGATTGGCTTTGATGATGTGCTGATTTCGCGCTACCTGCGCCCGCGTCTGACCACCGTACGTTATCCGGTCGTGGCCATGGCAAGTCAGGCAGCGCAACTGGCATTAGCGCTGGCAAATGGTCAGCCGTTACCGGAAACCACTCACATGTTCAGCCCGACGCTGGTGCGGCGTCACTCGGTGAGCAGCCCGGCCAACAGCTAAAGAAGTTGATGAAAAAGATGCACCGGCTTATCCGGGTAATCCAGGGCATCGCCGATGTATTTCCAGCCAAAACGTTCGTAATAACCGGTGAAGTCGGCGTACAGATATAACTCCCCGAAGCCGCTGCGGCGGCTCTGTTCCTGCACAAACTGCTGTAACTGCTGCCCCAGTCCGCGCGAGCGGAAATGCTTATCCACGTATAACGCCGCCAGCCACGGGGTAAGATCCTGACGACTGATTAAATCGCAGCGCCATAACCCCACGGTGCCTGCCAGTCTACCTTCGTCGAGTGCAATAAAAGTTTGCGGTAAGTCCGCGCCGGACAGGCTGCTTCGCACCACACTGGCAAAAAATTCGCGACTATTTTCGCTGCCAAACGCCCGCCAAAGCCAGTCTGTCACCGCGTCCTGAAATTCAGGACGTTCACTCAGATTAATAATCTTCATGGTGTTCAGACCAGCTTTCCCTGAAAAATCGGTACAGATTCAAACAGATACCCGTCAAACTCCGGCGCATCAACATCTGACAATTCCATCAGTGTATTTTTTACATTTTCCATATGCTGCCACATCGCCTGGTACGAGCCCATGACGTCGCGGCGTCGCAGGGCAGCCAAAATATTCTGATGATCAGCCAGCCATTTCAGGCGGTAACCCCGGGTAGCAATATGGCTGTGTAACTGTTTCCACAGCGGACTGGAATCCCGGTGCATCCAGATATTTTTCACCGAATCGAGCAGCATCTGGTTTTGTGTCGCACCGGCAATCAGCAGGTGGAACAACTTGTCGTTGTCACCGCTTTCATCGTTAGCCACGATAGCGGTTTGTTCCTGCTCAAGCGTGCGACGCAGATTTTCGATATCCGCTTTGGTCGCCATTTTGGCGGCAAACGCGGCAATATTACTTTCGAGCAACTGCCGCGCCTGTAAGATTTCAAAGGGCCCGATCTGCCCCTGATACATCAGCTCGTCTTCCCCTTCTTCCTGAGAAGGAATGCGGATCACATACACGCCGGAACCCTGACGGATATCGACTGTGCCCTCAAGTTCCAGCATCAGTAAGGCTTCACGCACTATCGTCCGGCTGACGCCGTAGTTTTCCGCCATATTGCGTTCGGGCGGCAGGCGGGATCCCACGGCAAAATGCCCTTGCTTGATTTGCTCACGCAGGTCGTGCCCGATTTCCTGATACTGCTTTTTGTCCTGCGAAACCACACCTTTTTCCACACAATCACCCTGATACACGAAACAAGAAAGACCGGATGTTACTGTATCAGAGATAGTGCCTGATCCAGCACTTTTGCACCGTTTAACGTGCCGTAAGCCACCATGTCGATCACTGCGATCGGAATACCGTGTTCATCGGTCAGCTTTTTATTCTCCGTCAGCTTAAAACGCACCTGCGGCCCGAGCAGCACGGCGACGATATCGCGTCCATACGCCTCAAGCTCATCGCGCAGATTGTTTTCCGGGATCGCGTAGATCTGATATTCCATACCCCGGGCAGCGGCTTCTTTTTCCATTTTGGTGACCACCAGTGACGTGGACATTCCTGCCGAACAAGCTAAAACAATTCGTTTCATGGTATTTCCTTAGGTTATTTTTCCTGGTCATCCAGCGTTAAAGACAACACACCACTTTCACTGAGCGATTTAAACCAGTGAGATGATTTCTTCTGACGGCGATCACGGTTGTTCTCCAGATCAATCTCGATCAGTCCGTAACGGTTTTTAAAGGCGTTCATTGGCGAGACATTATCGGTAAAGGCCCAGAGCATATATCCCTGACAATTGGCACCGTCCTCCCGCGCTTTTAACGTCCAGTAAAGATGCTCGGCAATAAATTCAATACGATAGTCGTCCTGAATTTCCCCGCTGATGGCATCGCGGAACTGATCTTCATTTTCGATACCCATGCCGTTTTCCGCCACAAACCACGCAATATTTCCGTATTCGGTTTTAATGCGCATCGCCATGTCGTAAATAATTTTCGGGTATATTTCCCAGCCACGCGATTTATTCATCCGGCGACCGGGTAATTCAAAGTGTTCGTAGTAATACGCCGGATGGAATGGCGTGTTTTTATTCCATTCGCGGGAAGGTGCTTTCACCCGGTGCGGGTAATAGAGATTAATACCCACTTCATCCACAGTATTGTTCCGAATAACGGCCAGTTCCTCTGCGGAATAATCAAAATGCACGCCATGCTTTTGCAGTAATTCCAACAACTCCTGCGGATATTCGCCGTTAATCATCGGATCTAAAAATACGCGGTTATAGAATAAATCGTATAAATGTGCCGCCTGCTGATCATGTGCTGCTGTTGAGCGGGCGTAAGTCACTTCCGGATTTAAAATGACCCCCACCGTGCCCGAGGCGTTATAGCCTTTACGGTAGAACAGTTCGACAACGCTGGCGGTCGCCAACACTTTGTGATGATTCCACTGCATCCATTTGGCGGTATTTTGTTCAAACGGCCAGCGAATTGCATCCAGATAGACACGGGTTTGTACCACCACCGGTTCGTTGAAGGTAAACCAGCGACTGACTTTTCCGGCATAGCGCTCAAAGACTTTTTCTGCGTACAACACAAATAATTCGACAACTTTTTTCGAACTCCAGCCGTCGTATTTCTCGATCAGAAACGCCGGTAATTCATAGTGTTCCAGGCACAACATCGGTTCGATGCCGTGACGTTTCATTTCATCGAGCAGGTCGTCAATATATGCGGCATACTCTTCATCGACGGTACCCAGTTCGTAATCTGTCAGAAAGCGTGACCAGTTGACGGACGTGCGGTAGTGGCTCAGTCCGCTGGCTTTCATCAGCGCCACATCTTCCTGATAACGATTGATAAAATCGGTGGCTTTCGCCGGACCGTAGCCGTTGTGCCAGACGTGGCGGTTATTTTTGTACCAGAGATCCAGATACGAATCCTGCCCGTCTTTTTTGCCGCTCCAGCCTTCGGTCTGCCATGCAGAGGCTGCTGCACCGAGAATAAATCCCTCGGGGATGGCGATTGAAACCTGACTCATAACGTTCCTCTTTGTCCGAATAGTTTTACGCCGTGGCGGCCTGTTTCTGGCTTTGTTGCGCGGCTTCCAGCTGCGCCTGATCGGCACGACGCGCGGCCACTTTCACGAACGGCAGATAGATCAGTACCGCCACCAGAATGCAGCCAATTTGGGTGATCACCGCCCCCATCGACCCGGCAGTCGACAACCAGGCATTGATCACCGGCGGTGTGGTCCACGGCACCATCACCACCGCACGTCCGGCGAATCCGAGGCTGGTGGCAAAGTAGCCGATGGTGCCGGTAATCAGCGGCGTGATGATGAACGGAATGGCGAGGATCGGGTTGAGCATGATCGGCATACCAAAAATTACCGGCTCATTGATGTTAAAGAAGCTTGGCCCAAGCGACAGTTTGGCAATTTCGCGCATTTCTTTACGGCGGGTAGCAATCATCACCGCCAGCAGCAGACCGATAGTGCACCCTGAACCACCGATACTCATATAGACATCCCAGAACGGCATGGTGATGATGTTCGGCACTTCATGGCCCTGCTCAAATGCGGTCATGTTAACCATGATGGCGCCGAGCAACAGCGGTTCACGGATCGGTTTAATCATCTGGTTGCCGTGAATACCAATCACCCAGAACAGCTGCGCGACAAACATCAGCAGCAAAATACCCGGCAGGCTTTGCATTACCGATTCCAGAGGACGCTGGATCACCTGATACACCGCGTCGTACAAATACATGCCGGTAACGCGATGGAAAACAAAGCCGAAGGTGGCAACGAGAACCACGGTAATAATGGCAGGGATCAGAGCCGAGAAGGATGCCGACACATTGGGTGGCACGCTCTCCGGCATTTTTATGCGCAGGCTGTTAACCCGCTCCAGACGGGAATAAATCTCAACCGACAAAATGGCAATAAACATGCCGAGGAACAGACTTTTCGTATCGGAGAATTGTTTTGCCAGCACATCTTTCACTTCCTGCATCTGGCCGTTAACCATCATATCGACAGTGGTTGGCGTAACGGCGATAAAACAAATCACCGCCAGCAGGCCGGGAAATAACGAACGCGAACCGTTAATTTTTCCCAGTTCAATACCAATTAAAAACACCGCGCCAATGGTCAGAAAACTCAGCGTGGCATAGTTAATACTGCTCATGATGGGTTTGAGTGTTGCCAGCCAGGAGAACATTTCAAAATGTGCTAGTCCGTTTTTCGGATCCATCACCATGTTTGAAATTAAAACTGAGAATGCCCCCACAATAATGACGGGCATTAACGTGATAAAAGACGCCTTAATAGCCATGATGTATCTGAAGCTATTAAAGGTATTGGCGAATCCCCCCAGCGAATCGATAAAGCGATCTTTCAATGACATGACAGCACCTCATTTTCTTTTTTCTATACTTCACAGGTGTTGGTTTCGTCTTCACCTTTTACATGGCATGAGGAATAAAGGTGTCGTACGAAGCAGGGTCAGAGTCCGGTTCTGTATATCATCCTGTCGGCCATATTTCGGGATTACTTACGTAATGTGGCATGCCAAAAAATAGCGTAATACGAATTAATTTCTGTGACAGCGTTCTCACATGTGAATATTGGAATTCCAATATCATGAATTCACACTCATCTGGTATACCAATTTGGAGTTTTCGATGGAATTCGATCTGGAACAAACAGTAATGGAATTATTGATCAACGCCGGCGAAGCACGATCTAACGCCATGATGGCCATTCAGCACGCACGTAAAAAAGAATGGGCGCAGGCCGATGCGATGCTGAAAGCCTCTGACGATGCGGCCCGTGTCGCGCATAAAGTGCAGACACAACTGATTAGCCTGGATGAAGGCGTAGGCAAAATTCCGGTGAATTTAATCATGGTGCATTCGCAGGATCATCTGATGACCGCCATGCTGTGCCGTGATCTGGCAGAAGAGATCGTGTTACTGAGAAAAGAGATGTTTGATAAGTAAGCTCCCTGCTTTGCGAAGAAGTAAAAGCAACGCGATTAGCTCCCTCTCCTGCGAAGGGGAGGGCTGGGGTGGGGTATTAAGGTCAAAAACTAAATTCAAAGTGTGCTTTAACTCATTGCTTTGTATTTAAAACCCCCTCCCCCTTCGCAGGGGGAGGAGCAAAGACTAAAGCTCCAGAGCAATTAACTCTTCCACCGTCTGCCTGCGACGAATCAATCTCGGCACGCCATTCTCAAACAACACTTCCGGCAGCAGCGGTCGGGTGTTGTAGTTGGATGACATGGATGCGCCATAAGCCCCGGTGTCATGGAACACCAGATAATCGCCAATATTTACCGGTGGCAGCGGGAAGGTTTCAACGCCGCCGCCTGCCTGTTGGGTAAAGACATCGCCGGACTCACACAGCGGCCCCGCAATCACCGATTCAGTCAGCGGCTGCCCGCTGACATCGCGGCCATCGGCCGGTAACAGCGAAATATGGTGATAACTGCCGTACATCGCCGGACGCATCAGGTCGTTAAAGCCCGCATCACACAGCACGAAATGACGGCTGCCCATATTTTTCACCGCGCGTATTTGCGCCACCAGTACACCGGACTCTGCCACCAGGAAACGACCCGGTTCGATCTCCAGTTTAATTTCATGGCCAAGATGCGCGGCGATTTGCTCACGCGCACGGTTCCACAGGCCAAAGTAATGGCCGGTATCAATGGATTCTTCTTCAAAATGATAGGGAATCGACAGACCGCCACCGGCGGATATCGCTTCAATATCTTGTCCGGTTTCAATCACCTGACGCACCATCGCATCGCAAACCTGCTCAAGGTGACCGTAATCCACACCGGAACCGATATGCATATGAATGCCCACCAGTTTCAGACCGTAACGGGCGATCTCCGCCAGTGCCTGCGGTAAATCGGCATACCAGATCCCGTGCTTGCTGTTTTCTCCGCCGGTATTGGTTTTCTGGCTGTGACCGTGACCAAAGCCCGGGTTAACGCGCAGCCACACCGGATGTCCGGCCTGGTGCTGACCAATCTGGCTGAGCATGTCGATGGAACCGGCGTTCACCGGAATATTCAGCGCGGTCACACGTTCCAGCGTCGGTTGATCCAGCACGTCAGCGGTAAACACAATCTCGCTGTCTTCGCCGCCCGGAATAAAACCGGCCACCAGTGCACGTTCAATTTCACCCAGAGAAACAGAATCGACCTTCACACCCTGCTCATGCATCAGGCGCAGAATATGAATATTAGAACAAGCTTTCTGCGCAAAACGAATGACGTCAAACTGGCGCAACTGCGCTATACGCTGTTTGATAATTGCAGCGTCATATGCCCACACAGGGCAGCCAAATTGTTGCGGCAGGGCCCGTAAATTCGCGGCGTTAAGTGCGGTGGACATGTCGTTCAGGGCGCGTGGCATAAGATTTTCCGTCAGGTGAATTCAGTCATATTTCCCTCAGTATGCCGCGTGGCGCAACACTGATAAAATATCTATTTCAGGCAAGTCTATTCATTTATGATATGGGTTACTGTCATCGTCCAGCGGATAAAACCATGCCAGCAATTTCCCTGCGCCATATCGAAATTTTCCATGCCGTAATGACCACCGGAAATCTGACCGAAGCCGCTGCGTTGCTCAATACGTCACAGCCAACAGTCAGCCGCGAGCTGGCACGCTGCGAAAAGTTACTGGATTTGCAATTGTTCGAACGCCTGCGCGGGCGGTTGTATCCGACCGTGCAGGGTTTACGGTTGTTTGAGGAGGTGCAGCGGTCATATTACGGGCTGGAGAGGATCATCAGCGCGGCAGAAGGCATCCGCCAGTTTGAGCAGGCGCAGTTGTCGATCGCCTGCCTGCCGGTATTCAGCCAGTCGCTGTTGCCTGCGGTCTGCAAGCCGTTTCTCGACCGCTATCCTGAGGTCAGTTTCAATATCGTGCCACAAGAATCACCGCTGCTCGAAGAGTGGCTGTCGGCGCAGCGCCATGATTTAGGACTGACGGAAAACACTCAGACGCCCGCCGGGACCGAGCGGCAAACGCTGCTGACGCTGAATGAAGTCTGTGTGCTGCCAGCCAGACATCCACTGGCAGCCAAACCGCGCCTCACACCGCAGGATTTCAGCGGCCTGAATTTTATCAGTCTGTCAGCAACGGACAGTTACCGCCAGTTGCTGGATACGTTGTTTACGGAACAACAGGTTATGCGACGGCTGGTGATGGAAACCCACAGCGCCGCATCGGTATGCAGTATGGTAAGGGAAGGCGCGGGCGTCTCTATCGTCAACCCGCTGACTGCACTCGATTATGGTGACAACGGACTCGTCCTGCGGGAATTCAGCGTCGCCGTGCCGTTCACCGTCAGCCTGATAAGACCGTTGCACCGCCCCGCTTCCGCGCTGGTGAGCACCTTTATTGAGCACTGCCATCAGCAGGCGCAACGCTTCGCCGGGGATCTTGAGGCGGCGCTGATGCGCTGAGTCCAAACGTCAGGGCCACGCCGGAGACATCCCGCATAGCCCTGACGTTTTCAGCGGCAAAATTACATGGCCGCTTTTTTCACTTTCTTCGCCGCACGACGGAAAGTGATCACACACAATACGAAGCCGGTAGCGCCGAGTGCGCCCGCTGCCAGCGGCACGGTGCCCAGCCCCATTCCGCGTTCAATCACCGCGCCACCCACCCAGGCACCCAGAGCATTGCCGACATTAAAGGCTGCAATATTGAGGGTCGATACCAGATTTGGCGCGTTTTTACCGTAAGTCACAACGTTGACCTGCAACGCCGGAACTGCCGCGAAATTCACCATCGCCCAGATAAACAGTGTGATTTCTGCCGCCACCAGATGAGCACTGGTGTAGCTGAACAACACGGAAAATATCGTGATCATCAGGAATGTCATGGTCAGCGAAATCCCCAGACGCCAGTCCGCCAGACGTCCGCCCAGCACGTTACCGATGGTAAGACCGAGGCCGATCAGCAGCAGCGTCCAGCTGACTCCATGTTCAGACACGCCGGTGATTTGTGTCAAAATCGGCGCGATATAAGTGAACAGCGCGAACATTGCCGCCGAAAAGAAAATAGTGATCGACAGCGACAGCCATAACCCCAGACTGCCCAGCGCACGGATCTCCTTACGCAGATCAGTCGGCTCTTCTTCTTTCTTATCTGGCAGCTTCTTATAAAGCGCGAACAGCGATGCCACACCAATCACCGCCACTACCCAGAACGTTGAACGCCAGCCGAAAGCCTGTCCGAGCGCGGTACCGAGCGGAACGCCCAGCACGTTAGCCAGCGTCAGACCGGTGAACATCAGGGCCACCGCAGAGGCGCGGCGGTTAGGTGCCACCAGACTTGCCGCTACCACGGCGCCAATCCCGAAGAATGCGCCATGACACAGCGCAGTGATCACGCGTGCCAGCATCAGGAAACCGTAACTGTAGGACAGAGCGCACATCACGTTACCGACGATAAAGATGCTCATCAGCAGCAGCAGGGTTTTCTTGCGCGGCAGTTTCGCCGTCAGTACAGCCATGATCGGCGCGCCAATCGCTACGCCCAGTGCATATCCGCTGATTAACCAGCCTGCAGAAGGAATACTGACATGCAGATCCCCCGCCACGTTGGGGAGCAGCCCCATGATGACAAATTCGGTGGTACCGATGGCAAACGCGCTGAGCGCCAGTGCCAGAAGTGCGACAGGCATAAAAACTCCGGATATTTTTGTTATGGTTAAAGGCACCGGCATTGCGCCGGAAGGGCTTAAATACCACGTTGATCACACTTTTGACCAGACGCAGTCTGTGCCCTGAGCGCCTGAAACGCACCCGATATCCGCATAATTCTTTACATAACAAAAGATTATACAAAACACATTCAGACAAAAAAGGAACCGATTCCAGGGATTCAGCGGATCAATATTTTTCTTCTTTCAGTGACAGCCAGCGCGGGTGGCTTTTAAACCACGCCACCAGAAAATCGAGCAATGCACGCAACGCGGCAGGCATTTGTCGCCGTGATGCGTAAATCGCATAAATTCCCATTCCCTGTGGCTGCCACTGACCCAGTAAGGCAACCAGTTGCCCGCTGGCAATCAGCGGGGCTGCCGAATAATAAGGTTGCATGACTATCCCCGCGCCCTCCACTGCGCCGGTCAGCAGCACCAGCGATTCGTTGGCGCTCAGATTTCCGCTCACCGGAATCGCAACCTTTTCGCCCTGGCGCTCAAACTGCCACAGGCTTTTGCCGAAATAGGTGTATGTCAGACAATTGTGAACCGCCAGATCCTGCGGATGTTGCGGTGTGCCCTGCGCGGCCAGATAAGCCGGGGACGCACAGACGATCGACGGACATTGTGCCAGGGGCCGGGCGATGAGATTGGGGTCCAGATCGTTAGTGATACGCAGCGCCATATCAATACGGTCTTCCACCAGATTGATCGCCCGGCTTTCCAGCTGAAGATCGATGCTCAACTGCGGATGTCGCCGCAAAAACTCGCTGACCGCAATCACCACGGCACCCTGTCCGAAAGACTGCGAACAACTCAGACGCAGCAATCCGCGTAACGCTTCATTTCCTGTATCCGCCACGCTGCCCATCTCGGCCGCTACCGACAGCATTTTCCGGCAGCGGGCCAGCGTATTTTCACCCGCATCCGTCAGACTAAGTTTGCGGGTGGAACGGTGCAGCAGGCGTGCGCCCGACCACTTTTCCATCTCCGACAGATAACGCGTCACCATCGCCCGCGACATATTCAGCGATTCGGCAGCACTGACCATGCTTCCGCGTTCAACAATGGCAACAAACACTTGTGCAGCGGTAATTCTGTCCATGATTCGTCCGGTTTATGCAACAAACAGTTGCACATTATCCGGTTTTTCCTGCGGATTATGCAACGTACAGTAGATGCTTACTGAATGTGATTATTTATACCTCTGAGGAAATCCCATGCATCTGAAACATCTGACGTTACTCGCCGCCCTGCTGGGCAGCAGCCTGTCTGCTCATGCCGCCAGCGCACTGAAAATGGACGTTTACAACCCCGGTGAAAAAAGCGCTTTCCCGGTTTCCTCTGAAATTATTACCGGGGACAAAGAAGCGGTGCTGATCGACGCCCAGTTCCAGCGCAATGATGCAGAGAAACTGGTGGAGATGATCAAAGCTACCGGCAAAAAACTGACTACCGTGTACATCAGCCAGTCCGATCCGGATTATTACTTCGGGCTGGACGTCATTCACGCCGCCTTCCCGGAAGCAAAAATCATCGCCACGCAGGCCACCGTCAATCAGATCAACGCCAGCAAAGACGGCAAGGTCGCTTTTTGGGGCCCGCAACTTAAAGACAACGCGCCAAAATCTGTCGTGGTTCCCGAGCCACTGAAAGGGAAAACGTTTGAACTGGAAGGTCATAAATTTGAAGTGAAGGGGGTGAACGCAGAGCGGACATTTGTGTGGATCCCGTCGCTGAAAGCGGTAGCGGGCGGCGTGCTGGTCAATGGTAATAACACGCATGTCTGGACAGCAGATACGCAGACGCCGAAATCCCGTCAACAGTGGGTAGAAACGCTTGATGAAATGACCGGTCTGCATCCGCAAGTGGTGGTACCGGGCCATTTCCTGCCAGGTGCGCCGGATAGCGTGGAGTCGGTGAAATTTACCCGTCAGTATCTGCTGACGCTGGAAAAAGAATTACCGAAAGCGAAAGATTCCGCCGCACTTATTGCTGCAATGAAAAAACATTACCCGCAGCTTAAAGAAGAATCCTCTTTAGACCTGAGCGCAAAAGTATTGAAAGGTGAAATGAAGTGGCCGCAATGAATATAAACTGAGTCGGCGCCCTCTTCTGCTAAAGGCATACATCGATCGGCTCCTCCCCTGCGAAGGGGAGGAGCGCAAACCCAATTACAATTAGCCTGGTTTACTCTTTCTGATACTTACTGCGTCACCCGCACAAATTCGCCTTCGGCCTGCACGTTGTGACCAAAACCGCAGTCACCGGTGGTGTGAAGTTTAACGCTCTGTGGCGCAAAGTTCATGTCAACGCTGCACTCGTCACCCGCAGCGGAGGCGTCGTCGGTTTCATGATAAACCGCGTGGTTATCTTTAATGGCCGTCACCACGGAAAACTCTCCTATGTTCGGGCCATAGTAGAGCGACATTTGCCCCATATATAAGCCGCTGAAATCAATTTTGAACTGTGCCTCTTCGGCTTTCACTTCAACGATATTCCAGCTGCCAAAGCCCGCATATTGCCAGTAAATCCCTGCCGGGCTTTCCGCTGGCGGCAAGGCATCCAGTTTTGGCTGTATCAGACTCAGGTTGTATTGTGATTTTTTGTCAGCAGGCGCCAGCAACAGCCAGGCTTTGGCTTTCAGATAATCGCCCTGCTTTATGTAGGTCAGCGCAATGTTGTTGTAGGCCGTGGCGATCTGATCCTGCGGCTTATGGCAAAACTCGCTCCAGGCGACCTGATTACGGAAAATGTCCCGGGCTTTGCCCATATCGCCCTGCTGGTAAGCCACTTTTCCGGCAGCGGCATAAATCCCGGCTTTAACACAATCGGCGCTGATATCCGGTTCATCAATCTGAGCCAACGCCTGAACACTGGCAAAACATCCTGCCACCAGCAGTAAATTCACTGCGACTTTCATCAAACATCCTTCTACTTTTGTGGTCTACAGAGCTTCGTGCTGGAAAAACATCCTTACAAGTGGCTCATTGCCCTATCGCACTGAGCCACTCATTCTGGGATGATTGGTTTTACAACATATCGATTACACATGGCAATTATGGCTAAAAAACCTGGGAAATCGGCGCAATGGGGCGCCGTCTGGCAGTTAATTAAGCCTTACTGGCGCTCAGAAGAAAAGTGGCGTGCCTGGGGCATGTTGACCACTATCATCATCCTTTCACTGGCCGGCGTGTACCTCAGCGTACAGTTTAACGAATGGAACCGTGTCTTTTATGACGCGCTGCAAAACAGAAACTATCCGGTTTTCAAAGCCCAGTTGTGGAAATTTACCTGGCTGGCGCTGCTGTTTATCGTCATTGCCATCTACCGGGTTTACCTGACGCAAGGCTTGCAAATGAGCTGGCGGCGCTGGATGACAGAAGAGTATATGGAGAAGTGGCTGACCAATCACGCCTATTATTACACGGAGCATCAGCACCAGGTGGATAACCCCGATCAGCGTATTTCCGACGACCTGAATGCCCTGACCAGCGGGACTCTTTCTCTGGTGCTCGGTCTGCTGTCGAGCGTGGTGACGCTGTTCTCCTTCGTGTTCATTTTGTGGTCCATCAGCGGGCCGCTGAATTTTATGCTGGCAGGCCATCATTTTGAAATCCCCGGCTATATGCTGTGGTTTGCCCTGCTGTATGCCGCCGTGGGTTCCTTTATCATCTGGTATATCGGTAAGCCCCTGGTAAAACTCGGGTTTAATCAGGAATGGTTTGAGGCTAACTTCCGTTTTGGCCTGATTCGTATTCGGGAAAACAGCGACGCTATCGCGTTATATCATGGCGAGAAAAACGAGCACGACCAGCTGACGGGCAAGTTTGAGTCCATCAAAACCAACTGGTGGTCAATCATGCGCGTCACCCGTCGCCTGAATGTCGCGTCCAACTTTTACGCCCAGTTTGCCAATATCTTCCCGATACTGGTGGCGTCACCGCGCTATTTCTCCGGCGCGATCCAGATGGGTGCCCTGATGCAGATTGCCTCAGCATTCGGTCAGGTACAGGGCGCGCTGTCCTGGTTCATCGATGCCTTTACCGATCTGGCAAACTGGAAAGCCACCGTTAACCGCCTTGCCGGTTTCAATGCGGCAATCGATCAGGTTAACGCTCAGCCGCGCGGGATCAGTGTAGGCACCAGTACCCGACACGCCTTACAGCTTGATCAACTGACACTAAACCTGCCGAACGGTAATCCGCTGTTTTGTAATATTTCTGCTGCCATGCAACCGGGCGAACGTGTGCTGATTGCCGGGCCGTCCGGCTGTGGTAAATCAACGCTGTTGCGCGCGATTGCCGGTATCTGGCCTTACGGTTCGGGCAATATTACACTGGCGGAAGGTAAACGTTATCTGTTCCTGCCACAGCGCAGTTATATTCCAATTGGCACATTGCGCGATGCGCTCAGTTATCCTGACGCCAGCCGTGAATATACGGATGAACAGTTGCAACAGGTACTGACACAATGTCGCCTGTCGCATCTGGCGGCGGTAGAAATTCTGGATGATTACGCCAACTGGAGCCAGCGCCTCTCGCCAGGGGAACAACAGCGGCTCTCCTTTGCCCGTGCGCTGTTGATTAAACCCGATACGCTGTTCCTCGACGAAGCCACCAGTGCACTGGATGACGAAACCGAACAACAGGTATACGCTCTGCTGCTGAGCGAATTGCCGGACACTTCGGTTATCAGTGTGGCGCACCGGAATTCGGTCGCGAAATACCATCAACACTGCTGGCGTTTCAAAAATCAGGAAAATGGCCCGTGCGGATTCACTTCCACTGCGCTGTTGCCTGAATAACGCCTGATTCCGGCGAAAAGGTTTCAAAATGCACAAAGGTTGCTGATGTCAGCAACCTTTCTTTTTTGTGTGTGCTGAAACCCATTTCGGACAGAAAACCAACAGAGTGGCTGGCTGATTTGTATAGCTGACCATACAATTATTCTTAAGTTAAATTTACAATGATCGGAGGTAAGAATTAATGAAGATAGATAAAAATTCGTTCACACCACTTTATCTGCAAATTGAGCAGCAACTTACCGAAAAAATAAGCACCGGCGAAATCCGCCCCGGTGATCCGATCCCGACCGAAGCGGCTATGTGTGAAATCTATGGCGTATCGCGTATGACCGCGCGAAAAGCGGTGGATTATCTGGTGCGTCAGGGGCGTGTAGCCCGTTTTCGCGGTCGGGGCACCTTTGTGGTTGCCCCACCGCAACAACAGAAAATTATTTTGCCGCTCGACCGGCATCTCACTGCCAGCGAAGTCGCCCGGGAAAATAACCAGCGGATTGAAAATCAGGTGCAGGAATTTCGCCGTATGCCGGCCAGTGAAGACATCGCCCGCGAGCTGAATGTTCCGGCAGGTACTGAAGTTTACTTTATGATCCGCCTGCGTCTGCTCGGTGATGAGCCGTTTGTGTATGAACAATGCTGGATGCTGTGCGACCGGTTCCCGGATATCACCCGCGCTGCCATGACCTCGTCAAAATATGCTTATATCCGCTCGAAAGGTTTCCAGCCTGCGGGCAGCACCAAACTGATTTCAGCAGAACTGCCATCTAACGAGATACGTCTCGCACTGAACCTGTCACGCGACCAGCCGGTACTGCATTCCCACGCAATTGTGTCGTTCACCGACGGCACGCTGTTTGAAGTATCAGATGTCTACTACAACCAGAAAAACTATGGCTTCAGCGTCCATGCCAAAGTTAAAGCTTAAGAGCCGTCAGGCAATGCCCGACAACTCTGCTTTCACCAGATTCGCCACCTGTTCAACCTGCGGGCCATAAATCACATGCACGTCCGTGTCGGTGATGCGTTTCACCCCCATCGCGCCGGTTTTCATTAATGTTCCATCCTGTATCTGAGCCATATCTTTCACCTTCACGCGCAGACGGGTGAAACAGCAGTCGACCGCCGTAATATTGCCCTCGCCGCCCAGTCCGATGATAATATTTTTGGTTTTTTCGCCCGTGCCCTGCGCCGGTTTTGCACGTTCTTCGGCATCATTTTCATCCTCACGCCCCGGCGTTTTTATCTGCATTCGCAGAATCACCCAGCGGAAAGAGAAGTAATACAGTGGCGCGTAGATGATGCCGAGGATCAGCGGATACCACCAGTGCGTGCGGCTGCCACCGAGCACACCGAAGATCAGGAAGTCGATCGCCCCGCCCTGCACGTTACCGATCATCACATGCAGCATTTGCATTAATACGAACGACAAACCGGTCAGCACCGCGTGCAGGATATACAGAACCGGCGAGACGAAAATAAAGCAAAACTCGAGGGGTTCAGTAATCCCGGTGGTAAACGACGCCAGCCCACCTGCCAGCATCAGAGCTTTCACGCGGCCTTTATGTTCCGGACGCGCGCAGTGATACATCGCCAGCGCTGCCGCCGGCAGGCCGAACATCATTACCGGGATTTTCCCCTGCGCCAGGAAGCGCGTTGCCTGCTGCGTGACGGCATCAGGGATCAGGCCCGGATTTGCCAGTGCGGCATTAAAGATATTCAGCGCCCCGACAATGCTCTGGTTATCCACCGTAGTCACGCCGCCAATTGGCGTAAAGCGCACGGTTTCATTGATAATGTGATGCAAGCCGGTTGGGATCAGCAAACGTTCTGACGTGGCATAAATAAAGGTACCGATCTCCCCGGTACGCCCGATCAGTTCGCCGATCCACTGGATCCCCTGCGCAATCGTCGGCCAGATCAGCGACATCAGCACGCCGACGACCGGCAGCACCAGCACGGTCACAATCGGTACAAAACGCCGCCCGCCAAAAAACGCGATCGCCGTCGGCAGCACGATGGTATAGAAGCGGTTGTGCAGCCACATCGTGATCAGCCCGACCAGCACCCCGCCCAGCACACTCATGTTGTAGGTAAAGATCCCCAGTGTGTTGGTGAATTCCGCGGCGTAAATCATCGCGTCGCTTTCGGTCATACCCTTCGCTGTCAGTTTGGCGACGGTAATGGTTTCCGGGGTAATATTCTGGGCAAGCAGGCTGTAATTAACCCCGACATGCAGGCCGACAAAGCCGATCACTGCGGAAAAGGCCGCCGTGGCCTTCTCTGCATTGGCCAGCCCCATGGCCGTTGCAACCGCAAAAAATAGCGGCAGGTTGGCAAACAGCGCCCCCGACACCTGGCGGATAAAGCCGATCACCAGTTGCAATGTTTTCATCTGAGTGAAGGTTTCACCGGTGACCGCCGGGTTCTGCAATGCAGCTGCAAGACCTAAAAAAATTCCGGCGGCGGCAATTACCGAGATAGGCGTCATCAGGGCTTTCCCCAGATCATGTATCTTGCTGCCAAGTTTTATCATCTGTCTTCCCTCAACTCGCTGGCTAAAAATAAACCGTTAATTGAGTTAAGTCACAGAATGTATAGTTGTATAGACATAGTAGTCAGGAGTATGAAAGGGATCACAGTTTTGCGGGAGGAAAGCAGGTGTGGAGGTAAAACAAAAAAAAGCCCACATCGGACTGTGGGCGCAGGGGTTGCAACTGGCCGCTGTTCAGAACGGCTGGCAACAAGCAAATGTGAGAACTGCTCGCTCTCGGCCTTTAAGATAATGGCAGTTGCCCGGATCCCGGCGTCTTTTCTTGTAAGTGGCAGGTTAAAATGTATAAATTTGTTTGATTTGCATCACACTTTTTTAACACCTAACAATTCATTCACTTTTAGAATATTCAACTGGAAATTATTCTTACAACCCATTAGTTAGTTTACTAAGCAACAAGTTTATTGCTATTTCACACTGCACGAAAAGATTAAAACCCCATAACAATAAGGGGTTATATAGCAACATCATCCTCATGTTTTGAAATATAGAAACATAGGTGATGACAATATGCTTACACAGAGAAATCAGGCGCTCTCGTATAGTAGAGGACTTGTTGAGAATGGTTGTTCTCAATTTCCCCAAAAGAGTGAATTCTATGCGCCTGAAGTTACTTTCTGTCAGTACAGTGCTACTGCTTTGTGCATGTGACGGGACCGCCAGCTCTGCTTCTCCGGCAGGGCAGGTTCCTGCGGTAAATGTCATTACTTTGCACAGCCAGCCCGTTACCCTCACGACCAGCCTGCCCGGCCGCACCACTGCCGTACGCAGCGCAGAAGTCCGGCCGCAGGTGAATGGTGTGATCCAAAAACGCCTGTTTGTGGAAGGCAGTGAAGTCAAAGCCGGTCAGCAACTTTATCAGATTGATCCGTCAACCTATCAGGCGGCGTTTGACCGCGCCATGGCGACCTGGAAAAGCGCCGATGCGACAGCCCGCCGTTACAAGCCGCTGGTTGATGCGCAGGCCGTCAGCCGTCAGCAATATGACGATGCCGTGGCTGCTGAACGCGAAGCCGCAGCGGATGTCGAAACCGCCCGCGTCAATCTGCAATACACCAAAGTATACGCGCCGATCTCCGGCCACATTGGCCGCTCGGTGTATACCGAAGGTGCACTGGTTACCAGCGGCCAGACGGCGTCTCTGACCACCATCGATCAGCTCAATCCTATTTATGTCGATGTGAACGAATCCTCGCAGGACTTACTGAAACTGCGCCGCGCGCTGGCTTCCGGTAAGTTGCAAAGCGCCGGTGAAAATGCGGCACGGGCCACCCTGACGCTGGAGGACGGCAGCAAATATCCCCTGCAGGGCAAACTGGAATTCTCTGAAGTCACCGTGTCGCAAAGCACCGGTTCCGTTATTTTGCGTGCCTCCTTCCCGAACCCGCACGATGAACTGCTGCCGGGCATGTTTGTACACGCCCAGCTGCAACAAGGTATTGATGAAAAAGGCCTTCTGGTGCCACAGGAAGCCATCATGCATGACGTAAAAGGCTCGCCGTATGTGTACGTGGTGAAAGCGGATAACAGCGTTGAGCAGCGCGCCATTACCACCGGTCAGATGATGAACGGTAACTGGTTAGTGAATCAGGGACTCAACGATGGCGACAAAGTCATTACCGATGGGTTACAGAACGTCAGACCAGGCGCCAAAGTCAACGCCACCGAGCGTAAAGCCAGTGCCCCTGCCGAACAGGCTAATCTCGCGATGACCGATCCTTCCGCGCAATAGGTGAGCTGAATGTCTACTTTCTTTATTAACCGCCCCATATTCGCCTGGGTTGTCGCCATCGTCATTATGATCGCCGGTGCGCTGTCAATCATGAAACTGCCGATCAACCAGTACCCGAATATCGCGCCTCCGGCGATTTCCGTCAGTGTCACCTACCCGGGTGCGTCAGCGGAAACGGCTCAGAACACGGTGGTTCAGGTTATTGAACAGCAACTGAACGGGCTGGATAACCTGCGCTATATCGAATCGCAAAGTAACAGCGATGGCAGTGCTACCATTATTGCCACCTTTGATCAGGGCACTAACCCGGATATTGCGCAGGTTCAGGTACAAAACAAAGTGTCTCTGGCCGAATCACAACTGCCAACCGAAGTGGTTAATCAGGGGATCCGTATTGCCAAATACCAGGCCAACTTCATGCTGCTGGTCAGCCTGATTGCGACTGACGGTAAAATGAGTAACTCGGATCTGAGTAACCTGTTGGTGACCAAACTCGAAGACCCGATTGTGCGTACCAAAGGCGTCGGTGACTTCCTGATGCTCGGTTCAGAATACGCGATGCGTATCTGGCTCGATCCGGCAAAACTGTATAAATATAAGCTGATCCCAAGTGATGTCAGCGCAGCGATTGAAGCGCAAAACGTGCAGGTGTCGTCCGGCTCCCTCGGCGGCCTGCCGACGGTAAAAGACAGCAAACTCAGTGCCACTATCATCGGTAAAACCCGTTTTGACAGCATTAATCAGTTTAAAAATGTGCTGCTGAAGGTGAATGCCGACGGCTCTCAGGTACGCCTCAGCGATGTCGGGAATGTGGATTTGGGACCGGAAAGTTATTCGATTTCCTCCACCTTTAACGGCAAACCGTCAACCGCTATCGCCCTGCGTCTGGCAAGCGGCGCGAACGTGCTGGACACCGACAGAGCAGTAAGACAAACCATCGCCGGGCTGAAAGACTCTCTGCCAGCCAACGTAAAAGTCGAGTTCCCGTACCAGACCGCGCCGGTAGTCAGCGCCTCAATCGAGGAAGTGGTAAAAACGTTGCTCGAAGCCATCGTGCTGGTGTTTTGTGTCATGTTGCTGTTCCTGCAAAACCTGCGTGCGACACTGGTGACCACGCTGGTGGTGCCGGTGGTTCTGCTCGGGACATTCGGTATTCTGGCAGCTGCGGGGTATTCCATTAACACCCTGACCATGTTCGGGATGGTACTGGCGATCGGCCTGCTGGTGGATGACGCCATCGTGGTGGTGGAAAACGTCGAACGTGTGATGACGGAAGAAAAGCTCTCGCCAAAAGACGCCACGATTAAGTCGATGAAACAAATTCAGGGCGCGCTGTTTGGTATCGCACTCGTGCTGTCTGCCGTCCTGGTGCCAATGGCCTTCTTCGGTGGCTCGACCGGGATCATCTACCGTCAGTTCTCCATCACCATTGTGTCTGCCATGGCGCTTTCGGTGCTGATGGCGCTGATTTTCACCCCGGCACTGTGTGCCACTATCATCCGGCACAATGACGAAGAGAAAGCCAAAAGCGGTTTTGCGGGCTGGTTTAACCGTAACTTCGATAAAGGTGCGATGCGCTACACCGCAGCCGTCGGCACGGTGATCTCCCGCCGTCGTCTGTTTTTGGGTCTCTACCTGCTGATTGTCATCGCCACCGGTTTTATGTTCACACGCGTGCCGACCACCTTTCTGCCGGATGAAGATCAGGCTGTGATGTTTGTTCAGGCGACATTGCCCGCCAATGCCTCAGCAGAACGGACCCAGCAGGTGCTGGATAATGTCCGCGAATATCTGTTGAAACAGGAAAGCGGTATTGTCTCCTCGGTGTTTACCGCCAACGGTTTCAGCTTCGCCGGGCGGGGTCAGAACGTCGGCATTGCGTTCGTGCAGTTGAAAACCTGGGCAGACCGTCCAGGTGCCGCGCAAAAAGTCCAGGCGCTGGCCGGTCGTGCGATGGCGCATTTCGCCACTATCAAAGACGCCCGTGTGTTTGCTTTCGTTCCGCCAGCGGTTATGGAACTGGGTAATGCCACCGGGTTCGACTTCTTCCTGCAAGACACTGACGGCAAGGGGCATGAAGCGCTGATGGCCACGCGTAATCAGTTCCTGCAACTGGCCTCGCAGGACAAACGTCTGATGGCGGTGCGTCCGAACGGGATGGAAGATGAACCGCAATATCAGCTGGAAATTGACGATGAGCGCGCGCAGGCGCTGGGTCTGAGCCTCGACGACATCAACAACACGCTGTCTGCGGCCTGGGGTTCAGCGTATGTGAATCAGTTCATGTATAACAACCGCGTGAAGCGTGTTTATATCCAGGGTAAGGCGGCTTCCCGCGTCACGCCTGAAGATTTGAATAACTGGTATTTCCGTAATTCCAGCGGCGATATGGTGCCATGGAGCGCCTTCGGCAGTGGCAAATGGGTGTACGGATCCCCGCGTTATGAGCGTTTTAACGGCGTGTCTTCCGTTGAACTGATGGGTTCGCCGGCACCGGGCTACAGCTCAGGTGATGCCAACGAGGCAGTGATGGAAATCGCGGCCAAACTGCCGCCGGGTTATAAAGTGGCCTGGCACGGTCTGAGCTATGAAGAGAAGCTTTCCGGCTCACAAACACCGGCGCTTTACAGTCTGTCAATGATCGTGGTGTTCCTGTGTCTGGCGGCGCTGTACGAGAGCTGGTCAATTCCGTTCTCCGTCATGCTGGTGGTACCGCTGGGGATTTTAGGCACCATCGGCGCCGTGCTGCTGCGCGGGCTGTCGAACGACGTTTTCTTCCAGGTCGGCCTGCTGACAACCGTCGGGCTGGCGGCGAAGAATGCCATATTGATTGTTGAGTTCGCCAAAGAGTTGCATGAGAACGAAGGGATGTCGGTGACTCAGGCGGCCATCGAAGCGGCCAAGCTGCGTATCCGGCCGATCATCATGACCTCAATGGCGTTTATTCTCGGCGTATTCCCGCTGACCATTTCCAGCGGTGCGGGTGCGGGCAGCCAGCATTCCATCGGGACGGCGGTGGTCGGCGGTATGCTCACCGCCACCTTCCTGGCCATTTTCTTCGTGCCAATGTTCTACGTCACGGTGGTGAATCTGTTCACCCGCAAATCGAAAAAACACGATAAGGCGCTTCCTGCACCCGAGGCCACACACCATGAATAAACCGCATTTCGCGCTCTCGCTTGTCAGCGCGTTTTCACTCACCCTGCTGGCGGGCTGTACCCTGGAACCTGATTATCAGCGCCCTGCACTGCCGGTCGCCAGCAACTGGGACAGTGCTTCCCCTGGCGCGGCACAGGATATCGGCTGGAAAGCGTTCTTCAATCAACCGGCGATGAATCAGCTGATTGGCATGTCACTGGCTAACAACCGCGACCTGCGGGTCGCGGCATTAAATGTCGATACCGCGCGCGCTACCTTCCGGATTGACCGCGCCGCCCTGCTGCCGACGCTCAACGCCGGTGCCAGTGAAACCAACCAGCATCTGCCGGGCGGATTGTATTCAACACAAAGCACCGGACCGGTGACGTATCAGCAATACAGTGCCAATCTGGGCGTGACGTCTTATGAGGTTGACCTGTTTGGCCGCTTACGCAGCCTGCGCGATCAGGGGCTGGAGACTTACCTGGCGACAGAAGCCACGCAGCGCGCGACGCAAATCTCGCTGGTGTCTGAAGTGGCTTCCGGTTATCTGAGTCTGGCGGCGGATAACGATTTGCTGAAACTGGCAATCAGCACCGCCGGCAGTCAGGAAAAATCTTACGAACTCACCAAACACAGCTATGATGCCGGCATCGACACCTCACAGGATCTGGTGCAGGCCGAAACCACGGTGCGTGCGGCACAGGCTGATATCGCCCAGTACACACGTCAGGTGCGTCAGGACGTCAACGCGCTGACCCTGCTGGTCGGCACCACCATCCCCCAGAGTTTGCTGGCGAACGCCACCCTGCAACAGGACTGGAAATTCCCGCAGACACCGGCCGGTTTGCCCTCTGATCTGCTGACCCGCCGTCCGGATATTATTTCCGCTGAACATACGCTGAAAGCCGCTAACGCCAATATCGGTGCGGCGCGGGCGGCGTTCTTCCCGAGCATCACGCTGACCGGCACGGCAGGCACAGAAAGCGGCAGCCTGAGTAAACTGTTCGATGGCGGTACCGGCGCGTGGTCATTTATGCCTTCGGTTAACATCCCGATCTTCGACGGCGGCGTGAATCAGGCCAATCTCGACATCGCGAAGGACACCAAAAAAATTGATATCGCTAACTATGAGAAAGCGATTCAGACGGCGTTCAAGGAAGTGTCCGACGGCTTAGCCGGTCAGGCGACTTACAAAGACGAACTGCTGGCCCGCCAGCAGGACGCCGACGCCAACCAGCGCAACTACGATCTGTCGCAGATGCGCTTCAAAGGCGGTGTCGACAATTACCTCAGCGTACTGGTCGCGCAACGCTCCCTGTATTCTGCTCAGCAAACGCTGATCACCACACAACTTGCCCAACTGAATCAGGACATCAGTTTGTATAAAGCTCTGGGGGGCGGCTGGAAGGAGTGAGTGTTTGAGTTAATGGAAACGCCGACGGAAGTCGGCGTTTTTGTTTTTAAGCCGGAGACACCTTATCCCGCAACATATTCATCGCAGAATCTTCTTCACCAGCTCACCCCGCGCATCAAAATAACGGCTCGGCCAGATCACGCTCGGATGCACCTCCAGCGCCTGCGCAATCACCTTCTCCCCTTTCGGCCATGATCGTGACAGCGCATTCGACAACGTGGATGAACTCAACCCCGCACTGCGCGATACCGCCGCCAATGTCGTACCTCTTTTACGCAATGCCGCAATAATGTCTGCCTGATGCCAGTCGGTATGATTCTGTGCTTTGTTCATGGAGGATCCTTTCCTTTTAGTGGTTAGTTTTCATACTTAACAAAACCATTATCCCGTTTTGGGATATTTGAGTAAAGCGTTGATATTCGTTTTTGGGATTTTTTATGACGAGTATTTTCGATGGCATCAATCTATGATCGTGATTATCAGGAAGTGATTGGTTTATTGAAGAAAGCCAGGCTGGAAAAAGGGATCACTCAGATCGAACTGGCTAAGATGTTGGGAAAACCGCAGTCATTTATCGCGAAGTTTGAAAACGGCGAAAGGCGGCTCGATGTGGTTGAGTTTGCCAGGATTGCGCGGCTGTTAGGAGTTAAGCCGCAAAGTGTTTTGGAAATGCTATTTGATTCGAATAATAGCGACAGTTAATGAATCAATATCAAATTATTCAACCTTCTCTGTTCCAAGTGAAGGTTGAATAAGAGCTGAAGCGAGTGAAATACTCACGATTCCTTGAGTATCGTCCAGCATTACATGAAGAAATTCTATAGAGAAATCTCGCAAAATAACGCATTCAAGGTTCGCCCGGATGACGCCGGGCTATGAACGAGAATTTTCGACTGGGTCTATGAGGATTTTCGAGCATCGTTTGCTTTGATCTCTTCGACCCAAGCTTCCATTATCCACAGGCAAGTGGCGGCTTGTGGTCCTGCATCTAATAATGAAAGGCGGATGCGGTTATATATCACCATGTCGCTATTCGTTATCTTGTCAAATGGCGGAACACAGGCTATATCCGTTCCTTGCTGGTGCTTGTAATGATGCTTATCGAGAATTGACATCACTTTTAGCGTTTCTTTTGCGTTCGCATCGAGCGCGTAATAGAGCGCGCCAGCAAGTTGATTGGATTGTTGTAGATTCACTACAGGCGCTAAATCCGGGACTAACAATAGCCATTCATTGTCACCCTTAGAGATTTTTTTAATCGCCTCAGCCCAGTCTTCTGCTGTTATTTTAGATGAAAAACTGTTGCTTCCATATTTATGAATACTTGCTCTTATATCCTTCGGTGTAGCAGAAGCAAAAGCCATTATTGGAACGAGAAAAAGTAAGGGAAGAATTTTCATCTCACCACCTCTAGTACTTCTGAGGTTCCTCTTATTAAACGGCGGGTAGGATTGCTCATAATGATACAACCTGTCGAAGCAAACCCTGCCGGGCCTTCTCTCCTCTCGCCGTGTATGCGAAATAAGTTTCTGCCATATGATTCACCGGAAGTTTGATGCAGTTCAATCGTAAGTGGTCCTTTCGAGCTGGTGGCAATACCCACACGATATGTACCTTGGGGAAGCGGTCCCATCCCTTTGACATGCTGACGGTCTGGATTATTTTTATTTGTAAGGACGCCAGAATAGCCCTGCTCGATGAATACTCCATCATGAAATAATTCACCGGTGCTTTGTTTATATGTCCAGGTCATAAATCCTCCTTATGCGGTTGAGCGTTCGTTCCATGAGTCTGAATGAATAATGTTGCCGTCAGTGTAAGTCCAGATTATTTTTTCGTAACGCAGCTCCACGCATTCAATGTGCCCATACTTTTCAAAATTAGGATTTTTCACGTCATACATCATTGGCGAAATTGAAACCAATTTAACATTTTCAAGTTTCACACTGAAATATACAACTTCCTGTCCAGCATCATTGATCCGATACAATTTTACCTCAGCGGATTTAAGGGTTTTTCCTGAAGTAACAGCCCTGTAAAGATATGGACTAGATGAATCTATTTCTTTATCAAAGACGAAAGGATGATGGATCCTGGTGCCCGTAAGTTTCCCGGTATTAGAATCAGTGGGGATCTCCAGAGCATGAGCTAAACCAATAATTTCGATACTCCCCTCGCGGCCATTTACGTCAACTGAACCTTTGATGTCTGCACCGCCATCGTCTTTTAGCCATAAGTATGCTGGTATTGCCATTTTTCATAAATCCATTTTAAAAAGAGAGGCTTTACGTTATGACTCTATGTCTTGGCATACCATTAGTTAAGTTGGAAAACCGAGATTTTCAGAAGTTTATTACTAACAATCGGTCGCTTATTTTTTTGGTTGTCAACATTAAGATTTTTCAATCCGCCTTGAGCAAATCGATTTACGCTAATTTAAACGAATTAATCAAAACAATAATTTCCTGCGTCAATATAAACCTACAGAACATAATTAATTACTATCATTAAAAAAATCATTAAAAAAAACTTTGCAATCATTACCTTGCGGAGTAGTTTATTTATCACATTCCAACAGGGTGATTTAAAAACGGCTATTCCTGATTACTTATGGCTTAAAGATGACAATATCGCCCATATCAAGGATTCCTTTGATATGAAAGAAGGCAAGGAATTATTAAGCACTCAGTTCATAAAAATCAGCTCTACTTTAAATGCTTTCGGAACCGTACAGGTATATTAAATGCCCCCTTGAAATGTGTGATTATTTGGCTAGGAAGTGTTTTCTTGTTTACAATGACATTTACGACACTTTTCGCTTTATGTTCTGAACAATGGTTCTATTCGAAACTTAGAGAGTATGCAGAATTTATTCAGGAAAACACCTGGGATAATATTTATATGAGCATTTTGTTTGGAGGTTCGGCTCTGGTAGATATGCTTTTAATTATTGTGATCGCAAAGTTTTTCGCATATCGAAAACAGGCAACCTAGTGTCATTGCTCCCCGACACTTTAATTGCTATATCTAAAGTGATTGAGACCACTTACGATGAACGGCAACATTCGCGCTGAAACTGAAATCAATAATGATCTCTACACCAAAGACACTTTTATGTGTCCTTCGTGTAGAGATAATTCACACTCTCTTATTTCCCTACATCCCCGTTCCATCCCCCGCCCAGGGCTGCGATCAGCTTAACGCTGGTGACCATCTGGGTGCTGAGCAGTGACAGGACGCTTTGCTGCTGAGTCAGGCTGGTGTTCTCAGTGGTGGCGACGTCAAGATAGTCGATCATCCCAGCCTGATACTGGTTGTAGGTCACGCGGGCGGACTCTTTGGCGGCATCGGCAGCGTTCTGCCGGGCGACCAGCTCGCTGTCCAGCGTGTGCAGTTCGACCAGATAATCTTCTACTTCCTGCATCGCGGTTAACACGCTCTGGCGATAGCTGGCGACGTCGGCGTCATACGCGGCTTCGGCCTGTGCCACTTTGCCACGGGTGGAACCGAAATCCAGTACCGTCTGGCTGAGTTCCGGGCCTAAAGACCAGACGCGGTTTGGCAGCGAGAACAGATTGTGGAAGGCCGAGCTGGCGAAACCGCCGCTGGCGCTTAAGGTCAGATCAGGATAGTACGCGGCAGTCGCCACACCGACGGCGGCGTTGGAAGAGGCCATCGTACGTTCGGCGGCGGCGATATCAGGACGGCGCTGCAACAGTTGCGACGGAATCGCATCCGGCATCGCAGGCAGGTTGAGTTTGACGTCACGTGCCGCGAGGCTGAACTGTGCGGGGGGTTTGCCGATCAGTACGGCGATAGCGTGCTCAAGCTGGGCGCGCTGCCATTGCAGATCCAGCGCCGAGGCTTTGGTGCTTTCCAGCTGAGTTTGCGCCTGCGCCAGTGTGGCACGCGAGGTGCTGCCACCGGCATACTGGTTCTCAATCACGGTCAGATAACGCTGATAGGCATCGATGCTTTGCTTATACAACGCGATTTGCTGATCCATCACCCGCAACTGGAAATAATCCTGCGCCAGTTCCGACTGCGCACTGAGCGTGGCATCGGCCAGATCGGCCTTACTGGCCTGCGCGCTGGCGTCCTGTTCTTCTGCCGTGCGGCGCAGTTTGCCCCACAAATCCAGCTCCCAGCTGGCACTCAATTGTGCGGACTGGCTGTTGGTGGTGGAGGTTGATGTGCCACTGCGCGTGCTGCCGACGGTCGCATCCACGGAAGGATACAAATTGGAACGCGCCTGTGTCACCAGCGCCTGTGCCTGACGGTATTGCGCGGCATACTGCGCGACGTTCTGGTTGGAAATCTGCACCTGCGTCAGCAGCGATGACAATTCAGGATCCTGATACACCGCCCACCAGTCGCCTTTGGCCTGGTTATCTTTCGGGATGGCGGCGGTCCAGCCTTTGGCTTCTTTAAATGCCGTCGGCATCGCCACGTCAGGCCGCTGGTAATCAGGGCCGACGGCACAGGCGCTGACAAGCATGGCCAGCACCAGCGGGGCAAGACGGAACACCATAGAACGTGTTTTTTGCAGAGTCATCAGATTCGCTTCAGGGTAATGAGTTTCAGTGTGATCAGTCATGTGTGCGGGCCTCCGGCGGCGTCGTGTGAGGACGCAGACGTTGCCACAGACGATGCGTCGCGCGGCTGGTACGATCCATATACAGGTAAACCACCGGCGTGGTGAATAACGTCAGGATCTGGCTCAACGCCAGGCCGCCGGCAATCGCCATCCCCAGCGGGCTGCGCAGATCCGCGTCACCACCGCTGCCCATCGCCAGAGGCAGTGCGCCGAAGAATGCCGCCAGTGTGGTCATCAGGATCGGACGAAAACGCATCAGACATGCCTGAGTGATCGCCTGTTGCGGCGTCAGACCGAGCCGTCGTTCGGCATCGAGGGCGAAGTCGATCATCATGATCGCGTTCTTTTTCACGATGCCGATCAGCAGCAGGATGCCAATCAGTGCGATCACTGTCAGTTGCGTACCCGTCACCAGCATCAGCAGCAGCGCACCAAGTCCGGCGGAAGGCAGCGTGGAAAGAATGGTCAGCGGGTGAATATAACTTTCATACAACATGCCGAGCACGATATATACCGCTGCCAGCGCGGCCAGGATCAACCACGGCATGGAACTGGCCAGCGCTTCAAATGCCTGCGCTGTCCCCGCATAACTGCCATGAACGGTATCCGGCAAGCCGATTTGCGCCATAGCGGTTTTCAGCGCAGCCTGGGCATCCTCCAGCGCATAGCCGTCAGCGAGATTGAATGCAATGGTGGTAGTGGCTGTCTGCCCCTGATGGGAAACCGACAGCGGTGCGTTGGCGCCACTGAAGGTGGCAAACGCGGACAGCGGCACCTGATCACCGGCTTCGGTCACCACGTATAACTGATGCAGGACATCCGGGTTGCTGGTGTAATCCGATGTCAGGTTCATCACTACATGATACTGGTTCAGCGTCTTATAGATCGTCGCGACCTGCCGCTGGCTGAAGGCGTTGTTGAGCAACGTGTCGATCATCTTCACGTTCACGCCCAGTTGCGTGGCGCGATCCCGGTCAATATTGAGCATGACCTCCTGACCGCCGGTCTGTGCATCGGAATCCACCCCGGTCAGTTGTGGCAATTTCGCCAGTGCTTTCTGCACCTTCGGTGCCCATTCACGCAGCACGGAAAGATCATCGGATTGCAGACTGTACTGATACTGCGCGTTAGCGCTGCGTCCGCCGATGTGCAGATCCTGCGCGGCCATCAGGAACAACTGCGCGCCAGGCTCTTTGCCCGTCGCCATCATCAGACGGTTAGCCACCTGGTTGGCGGTGGCAGTACGTTTGTCGAAATCTTTCAGTCGTACAAAGAAGGTCGCGGTGTTACGTGATCCGAAACCGCCGCTGCCCGCTGAACTCATCACCGCTTCGACCGCCGGATCATCCTGAATGATCTTGCTGTATTTCAGCACCTGCGGCTGGATCGACTGGAAGGAGGTATTCTGATCCGCACGCAACATGCCCATCAGCATCCCGGTGTCCTGGTCCGGGAAGAAACCTTTTTCTACTACGGTATAAAGATAGAAATTGAGGATCACGGTGAGAAACAACCCCACCAGCGTCATTAGCTGATGACGCATCACCCAGCCGAGCGCCGCAGAATAGGCCGCCAGCAGTTTGTTAAGGCCGCGTTCGATCATGCGGTAAATGCGCGGCTGACGTTTTTCCACCGGTGGTTTGCGTTTAAGGAAACGCGCACACAGCATCGGCGTCAGGCTCAGCGATACCAGCATCGAGATGATCAGTGAGACACTCAGCGTCACCGCAAACTCACGGAACAAGCGCCCGACAATGCTGCCCATCATCAGGATTGGGATGAATACGGCGATCAGCGACAGCGTCATCGACAGTACGGTGAAACTGACTTCCTGTGCACCTTTCAGCGCCGCACGCACGGGCCCCATTCCCTCTTCGATATGCCGGGTAATATTCTCCAGCACCACAATGGCATCATCGACCACGAAACCGGTGGAGATAATCAGCGCCATCAGCGAGAGGTTATCCAGGCTATAGCCGAGCAGATACATTACCGCGCAGGTGCCGATCAGTGACACGGGCAGCGCCACGGCGGGGATCAACACCGCATTCCAGTTACGCAGGAACACAAACACCACCGCGATCACCAGCAGCGTGGCTTCCAGCAGGGTCATTTCAGTATCACGCAAAGAAGCGGAAACGTTCGGCGAACGGTCAAGGGCCAGATTAAGCTGCACATCTCCTGGCAGACTTTCTTTCATCAGCGGCAGCGCGGCTTTAATCGCCTCAATGGTTTCAAGCATGTTCGCGCCAGCCTGCCGCGTCACGCCGATCATGACCGACGGTGTGCTGTTGTAATACCCGACGTTATATTTGTCTTCGACAGAATCGTAAACATTGGCGATATCACTAAGGCGGATTGCCGAGCCATTGATGTAGGTGACAATCAGCGGTTTGTACTGCGCGGCAGTACTTTGCTGACCATTACCTTCAATCATCCATGACTGATCCGAACCTTGCAGCAAGCCTTTCGGCAAGTTGCTGGTACTGTTGGCAATCGCAGTGCGAATGGTATCGAGAGAGATGCCATAAGACGTGACCGCCTCAGGACGCAAATCAATGCGCACGCCCGGCAGTGCAGAACCCACCAGTGAAACCTGACCGACGCCGTTGACCTGTGCGATTTTCTGTTGCAACTGGCTCGAGGCAATATCATACAGTTCACCTTTACTGCGCGTAGCCGAGGTCAGGGCCAGCATGATAATCGGCGCATCCGACGGGTTGGCTTTGCGGTAAGTTGGCAGCGACGGCATGCTGCTCGGCAATAACGCACGGGAGGCATTAATCGCCGCCTGCACGTCACGCGCCGCCCCATTGATATCGCGATCAAGATCGAATTGCAGGATAATGCTGGTCGAACTCTGCGAACTGCGCGAGGTCATTTCCGTGACACCGGCGATTTGCCCGAGCGCCCTTTCCAGCGGCGTAGCCACCGTTGCCGCCATGGTTTCAGGGCTGGCACCCGGCAGACTGGCACTGACCAGAATGGTCGGAAAATCCACCTGGGGCAGCGGCGCGACCGGCAGCAGGCGATACCCAAGCAAACCGAGCAGAAGTATCGCCATCGTCAGCAGTAATGTTGCGACCGGACGAAAGATGAAGAAACGCGAAATGTTCATTTATTCCGCCTGCTTCGCTGCACGCCGGTGACGTGGATTGAGGCGGTGAGAAAGCCGGTCAAACATTAGGTAGATCACCGGCGTGGAGAACAGCGTCAGGATCTGACTGAAGATCAGGCCGCCGACGATCACCAGCCCCAGCGGCTGACGGAGTTCCGCGCCGGATCCGCTCGCCAGCATCAGCGGCAGTGCGCCGAGCAAAGCAGCCATCGTCGTCATCATGATCGGACGAAAACGCAGTAAACACGCCTGATGAATCGCCTCACGCGGCGAAAGCCCCTGTTTATTTTCCGCATCCAGCGCAAAGTCGATCATCATAATGGCATTCTTTTTCACGATACCGATCAGCAGGATCACCCCGATCAGCGCGATCAGGCTGAATTCCGTACCGGCAAAGATCAGCGACAGCAAGGCGCCCACCGCCGCTGATGGTAATGTGGACAGAATGGTCACCGGATGGATAAAACTTTCATACAGAATACCGAGCACGACATACATGGTCAGCAGCGCGGCAAGGATCAACCACAGCGTGTTGCCGGTGGCACTTTCAAACGACGCCGCCGCCCCCTGATAACGCAGGGTGATACTGTCCGGCATCGCGATATCGGCCACAGTCGTTTTAATCGCCTGTTGCGCCTGCTCCAGTGAATAACCGTCTTTGAGGTTAAACGACACCGTTACTGCCGGTAGCTGGTTGAGACGCGCCTGCAACAGCGCACCGGTGCGCATGTGGATTTTGGCAACCGACGTCAGTTTGACCATGCCATTGGTGGCACCGGCATTAGTGGTTGTGGTCGAGGTGCCGCTGTCAGACGTAGAAGATGTACTGCTGGTGGTGGTCGCCACCGTGCCGGACGTCGAAGTACTGTTGTTAGTCGCCAGGTAGACATCGTCAAAAGAGGCCGGTGACTGCTGGAATTGCGGCGCCACTTCCAGCACGACGCGGTACTGATTCGCCTGGGTAAAGATGGTGGAAACCAGCCGCTGACCGAAAGCGTTGTACAGCGCAGTATCGACGTCAGATGCCGTGATCCCGTAGCGTGCAGCAGCATCGCGATCCAGTTCTACGTAAGCAATCTGCCCCTGATTTTGCAGGTTACTGACGACTTCGCTGAACTCAGGTAATGCACTGAGTTTCTCAATCAGCTTCGGTGTCCACTCCACCAGATTTTCGCTGTCGGAATCATCAAGCGTGAACTGGTACTGGCTTGGCGTCACCTGATCGTCAACGGTCAGATCCTGCGAAGCCTGCATATAAAGTGTAATGCCCGGTACGCCTGCGGTTTCCTGTTTCAGGCGCTCAATGATTGCCGGTGCACGTTCGCTGCGTTCATCAAAGGATTTCAGGCTGATCTGCAAACGCCCGCTGTTCAGGCTGGTATTATTGCCGTCCACGCCGATGGTAGAGGAAACGCTTTCCACATCCGGATCACTGAGGATGGCAGCGGTCAGTAATTGCTGACGACGCCCCATTTCGCTGAAGGAGACATCCTGTGACGCCACGGTGATCCCCTGGATCATGCCGGTATCCTGCGACGGGAAGAACCCTTTTGGCACAATCACATACAGCAACGCGGTGAACACTAACGTCGCGGCGGCCACCAGCAGCGTGATCTTCTGATGGTTCAGCACCACGATCAGCATGCGGTCGTAACCGGCGATCAGCTTGTCGAAAAACTCACCGCCTTTACGATAAAACTTGCTCTGTTTTTCTTCCGGCGTGTGACGCAGTAAATAGGCGCATAACATCGGTGTCAGGGTGAGCGACACGATCATCGACACCAGAATCGACACCGCCAGCGTAATGGCGAATTCACGGAACAGGCGCCCGACCACATCCCCCATAAATAACAACGGGATCAACACGGCAATCAGCGAGAAAGTCAGGGAAATAATGGTGAAGCCGATCTGCTGCGAGCCTTTCAGCGCCGCCTGCATCGGTGTTTCACCCTCCTCGAGTCGTCGTGAAATGTTTTCTACCACCACGATAGCGTCATCAATAACAAAACCGGTGGCGATGGTCAGCGCCATCAGCGAAAGGTTATTGAGGCTGAAACCGCACAGATACATCACGCCAAAGGTGCCGACCAGTGAGAGCGGCACGGCCACGCTTGGGATAAGCGTCGCCGCGACATTGCGCAGGAACAGGAAGGTGACCATGACCACCAGCGCAATAGACAGCAATAACTCAAACTGAACATCGCTGATCGAGGCACGGATGGTTTGTGTCCGGTCCGAAATTACGCTGATTTTGACGGACTCCGGCAGGGACTCCTGCAATTTCGGCAACTGTGCTTTGATAGCATCCACGACCTGAATCACGTTCGCGCCCGGCTGACGCTGAACGCTGATAATGATCGCCGGTTGCTTATTGGCCCATGCAGAAAGGTACTGATTTTCCGGTGCTTCGGAGAGCGTCGCAACATCGTGCAAACGCAACGCTGCCCCGTTTTCATAATTGATGATCAGATTGCCGTATTCACCTGCGGTGCGCAGCTGATCGTTGGCATCAATAGTGATGGAATGATGCGGGCCGTCAAAGCCGCCTTTGGAACCGTTGACGTTACTGTTGCCGATCAGCGTGTTGATAGTTTCCATGCTGAGGTTATGCGCCGCCAGCTTACGCGGATCTACCTGTACGCGGATCGCAGGCTGATTTCCTCCTGCCAGCGTCACCATACCGACGCCGGAAATTTGCGACAGTTTCAGCGCCACGCGGGTATTAACCAGATCCTGCACTTTGGTCAGCGGCAGCGATTCAGACGTTGCGGCCAGTGTCAGCACTGCCGCATCCGCCGGGTTGACTTTTTTATAGGTCGGCGGATTCGGTAAATCGCTGGGCAGCAGACTGTCAGCGGCATTAATCGCCGCCTGCACTTCCTGCTCGGCCACATCAAGGGACAAGTCCAGCGAGAATTTCAGCGTAATAATCGATGAACCGCTGGCGCTGGTGGAATACATCTGACTCAGCCCCGCCATCTGTCCGAGCTGACGCTCAAGCGGTGCGGTAATACCGGAAGCCATCACATCCGGACTGGCCCCCGGATACAGCGTGGTGACCTGAATGGTCGGGTAATCGACCTGCGGCAGCGCCGAAGTCGAGAGCATGTTGTAGGCAAAAATTCCCGACAACAGCACGGCGACCATCAGCAGAATGGTCGCGACAGGCCGGAGTATAAAGAGGCGTGAAGGATTCATTTAGACCCGCTGTCTTTACCGGCAGTGTTTTGGTTTACCTGCGGAGCGACAGCCGTTTTATCCGCACCCGTCGTGGCCTTATCTACACCACCGCGTTGCTCACGTTCTTTCGACGAACTGCCTGCGGCGACAGCATCGTCTGAGCCTGGTGTCACAATCTCGACTTTAGTGCCGTTGTTCAGCCGGTCAATACCGGTAGTCACCACCTGCTCTCCCGGCGCTACGCCGGACAAAATCGCTACCTGGTCATCACCAAAATCCGGGCCGGATTTCACGCTGCGACGCTCAATGGTGCTGTCGGCTTTCACAATATAAACAAAGTCCCCGTCACTGCTCAGTTGCAATGCCGCCGCCGGGATCACGGTGGTGTCTTTCAGCGTCGCCACCTGTAAGCGGGCGTTCACAAACTGGTTCGGATAAAGTTTTTCATCGGCGTTATCGAATAATGCTTTCAGCTTGATGCTGCCGGTACTGGTATCAATTTCGTTACTGATAAATTGCAGTTTCCCTTGTCCGAGCACCTCACTGCCGCTCTGGTCAAAAGCCGTGGTTGGCAACAGATTTCCCCCACGCAACGCTTTCAGCAGGGTTTGCAGATTACTTTGCGGCACACTGAAAGTGACGGCGATAGGCTGAGTCTGGGTAATGGTGACAATGCCGGTAGTGGAGGAACTGGAGACCATATTGCCCGGATCGACCAGTCGTAAACCGACATGCCCGCTGACCGGCGCGGTAATTTTCGCAAATTCAATATTCAGTTTTGCGGCGGCGATTTGTGCCTGATCGGCTTTGACGGCACCGGCATACTGACCCGCGGTCGCGATCTGGCTTTCCAGATCCTGACGTGCCAGGGAATCCTGCGCATACAATTTGCGGTAGCGCGCCAGCGTCAGTTCAGCACTTTTCAACAGCGCCTGATTTTGGGCCAGTGAGCCCTGATATTGATCCAGCGTCGCCTGATAGCTGCGCGGGTCAATCTGCGCCAGTAACTGCCCCTGCGCCACTTTCTGCCCTTCGGTGAAGTACACCTTCATTAGCTGGCCATCAACCCGGCTGGTCACCGTCACCGTGGCATTCGCCACAACCGTACCCAGCGCGCGCAAATACACCGGCACGTCCGCCTGTGTGGCCTTTCCGGCCTGTACCGGTGTTGCCATCCCCGCCATCATCTGGCCGCGCATCGCACGCATGCCGCTACGGCCCGGCTTTTTCTGGGCAGAAGGATCGGACGCACTGTGGTGAAAAGCAAAGAACCAGACCAGGATCGCGGCAACGATAATGGTGACAACAATCCACAGGAATGTGTGTTTTTTGGGACGAGACGAGGCAGTCGGCAGCATAAATTTCTTGGTTTCGCAGTAATAATGAGAAGAAAACAGCTGAAAAATGACCTTCAACCAGAGATTTTCAATATCAGTCAAAAACACATTATCTCTAAAAGCGTCAATGGCTGTTTTTAGGACAACGTAAAGATTTTGCTAACAATTAAGAATTTTTATTTCATTCAGCAGGATGAATGATACCCGCTAATTTATCCTTTCACGCCTGCTAATGTTAAGAACTAAATGAGAATGAATATTGAAGATGGCGACAGAAAAGCATCAGGAAGTGTCAGGCTGCTTTAGAATTTTGTCAGGAAAACCCGGGAATAGCGCGAAATTCCCTCTGCCCACACACCTTACAGGGTTATAAAACCAGAGCTAAATCCTGAAAATATGACCTATTGATAATTTATATTGTTTGCGCCAGCCGCGGCTTGATATGGTGAAATTTCTGATTGTTTTTCATCTCCATGCAGGGACTCAGGCGAATGCAGACAAAATTTCAATCCAGGCCGGTCATTGGGGTAACACTCGACAGTGAGGAGGCCGGTGGCTATGCCGATTATCCGTGGTATGCCTTGCGTCAGAACTATATGACCAGCCTGGCGGAATTGGGCGCGGTACCGCTGGCTTTGCCGCATCACGCGACGCTGGCCGATGAATACCTGGCGCTGTGCGATGCCATTGTCGTGACCGGCGGGGCATTTGACGTGCCGCCTGAACTGTTTAATGAACCACAAACCAGTGATCAGGTTCGCCTGAAACCCGCCCGTACCGAATTTGAAAAAGCCATCGTCAAAGGTGCCATGCAGCGCAACATGCCGCTGCTCGGGATTTGCGGCGGTCAGCAGTTGCTCGCCGTGTTAACCGGCGGCACGCTGTATCAGCATATTCCCGATGCGTTACCCGATGCCCTTGAACACAGCACCACCATTGACACCGAAAACGCAGGCGGAAAAAAACGTGCGCACCATCCGGTAGAAATCGTTGAAGGTTCGCTGCTCAGCCGCTGCGTGGATCGCGATAATTACGATGTTAACAGTTCGCACCATCAGGCGGTGAAAACCGTGGGGCCCGGTTGCATCGTGAATGCATATGCACCCGACGGGGTGATCGAAGGCATTGAATGCGAGGACTATGATTTTTGCCTCGGCGTGCAATGGCATCCTGAATATCAGCAAAATACGCAGGACACACAGCTTCTTAATGCATTCGTGGCCGCCGCCTCACGTTATCAGCAGTCGATGCGCTCAGCAGGTAAAGCGATGACGGAGGCCATGAACGAGGTGATGGGTCGTTCGGGGGACGAACCGGCATGAGACAGGCGCAACTTAAGGCGCAAACGGAGCAGATACTGCGGGGTCTGCATATCGATCCGGCGGTTATTGCACACCGCACACTGCCGTATTTCGAAGACGTAAGTGAACACTTACTGGTGGAGACGGAAACCGATGCCGACACTGGTAGAATATACCGTCTGACCGCCCCCGCTTCTGCCGCCTGGCACACCATGAAACAACATGCTGCCGCAGACGGCGTGGCCATTTATCTGGTTTCCGCCTACCGAAGCCTGAGTTATCAGGCTGATTTAATCCGCACCAAACAACAGGCAGGCATTGCACCGGAAGTTTTCTTCACCTCACTGGCCCCGCCAGGATGCAGTGAACATCACACCGGCTGCGCAGTGGACATCAATACCCCCGGCTGCGATGAAGTGACAGGTGTTTTCGGCGAAACCGCGGCTTTTACGTGGCTGCAAAATAACGCTGCCCGCTTCGGGTTCGTGATGTCATTTCCGCAGGGTAATCCGTGGGGATTTATTTACGAGCCGTGGCACTGGTGCTGGCATCCGCAATAAAACACAGTGACCTGCGTCTCAGTTTCCATCACTAAAATTGTTGCCTGAAGATTTATCTGACAGGCCAATTTTCTGTTCCATTTTTCGAACAAATAAAACACACTATGTGTTCAACAGGTGTCTGCCAGACAGATGCCTGATTCCAACATCTTCTTATAAGTCATAAATTTCAATGCAATCAGATACCGTTTCGCGCAGGACAGCATGGCTTCGCGTTGTGATGATGGCTATTGCCGCATTCATCTTCAATACCACCGAATTTGTGCCCGTTGGGTTACTCTCCGACATCGCCGCCAGTTTCAATATGCAGACAGCACAGGTCGGCCTGATGCTGACCATTTATGCGTGGGTTGTCGCGCTGATGTCGCTGCCACTGATGCTGTTAACCCGCAATGTTGAACGAAAGCGCCTGCTGATCGTTATCTTTTGCCTGTTTATCGCCAGCCATGTGTTATCTGTCATTTCCTGGAGTTTCTGGAGTCTGGTGGCCTCACGCGTTGGTATCGCCCTCGCCCATGCCATTTTCTGGTCGATCACCGCCTCGCTGGCGATCAGGGTGGCACCGGCCGGTAAAAAGACGCAGGCACTCAGTATGTTAGCGACCGGCACCGCGCTGGCGATGGTACTTGGTTTACCGCTGGGCCGCCTGATCGGGCAGTATCTTGGCTGGCGCACCACCTTTATGAGCATCGGCATCGTTGCGCTGCTGACGCTGATTTGTCTGATTAAACTGCTGCCACCGTTGCCAAGTGAACATACCGGTTCCCTGAAAAGTGTGCCGATGTTATTCCGCCGCCCGGCACTGGTCGGTATGTATCTGCTTACCGCATTGATAGTGACCGCTCACTATACGGCGTACAGTTATATCGAACCGTTTATCCAGAGCGTGGCCCACATGGGTGAAAACTTCACGACTTTCCTGCTGCTTATTTTCGGCGGCGCCGGCATTCTCGGCAGCATTGCGTTCAGTTTGCTCGGCAACCGCTTCCCGGCTGCCATGCTCAGCGGCCCGATCTTACTGGTCACGCTTAGCATGCTACTGTTATTTGTGGCAGTCATGAATCCGGTCGCGATTTCAGTGCTTTGCGTGATCTGGGGGCTGGCGATGATGATTATCGGCCTGGCGATGCAGGTGCGCGTCCTGACGCTGGCGACCGACGCGACTGACGTCTCAATGGCATTGCTTTCCGGTATTTATAATATCGGTATCGGTGCCGGTGCACTTATCGGTAATCAGGTGAGTCTGCATCTGGAAATGAGCAACGTCGGCTATGCCGGTGGCCTGATCGGCTGCGTCGCATTCGTCTGGTGTCTGACAATTTTCAAACGCTATCCGCAGCTGAAAGCGACGAACTGAATACGGATTAGCAAAACGCTTAGACCGAATACAAACCCTGTATTCGGTCTTTTTTATACCCGTTGCTTCAATACGTTAGCGCAATAACTTCAGATTACCGGTCAGCGATTTAATCCATTTTTCCGGCCCCACCAGCCCGACGCCATCTATAACTTCATCGTATAAATCCCGCAGCGGAAAAGCGGTTTCGTACTGTTCGAACTGATGCATAGTGCGGGCAAATGCCGGGAACGGCACCACGCCGTGCTCGCCTCCGGCATCCAGTGCTTTAAACATCAGCGCCTTAATGTGATCGGGCGTGGCCTGCAAAATGGGCAACGGAGTTTTAGAGATAGTATCGGTCGTGACGCCCTTCACATCGCTCAGAGAAGTGCCTGCCAGCATCGGGAATTTTGCTGCTAATCCGATACCAATCACACCTGCTGTATTTGCCAGTAATCCCGGCGGGAGTTCAGGATTGAGGATAATTGCCACCCGCAGGTTATTTGCCATTTTGTCCGCCCTTTTCATCATTATTGATGACAAAAATGATAGCGTTAAGCTGCGGAAAGGTGCTTTCTTTTTGCGCGGTAAAATGCCCTAATTTGGTTATCTCTTTCTAAAAATCACATTTAAAAGGCAGATTATGTCCATATCTGAAATTTCACCGGCAGACCTTCGCATTCTTAAACAGCTTCAGGGTTCGGGCAGAATGACCAATCAGGAGCTGGCCGAAAAAGTGGGCATGGCGGCATCACCCTGCTGGCGGCGCATGAAACAGCTGGAAGACAGCGGCGTGATCACCGGCTATCAGGCGAATATCGACCGGAAAAAAATCGGGCTGGGGTTGCTGGCCTTTATCCGGGTGAAAATCGACAGTCACAGCGAGGAAGATGCACAACGTTTCGAGTTACAGGTTGGCGCACTACCTTCGGTAATAGCCTGTTATGCCATTGCCGGAGACGCAGATTTTCTGTTGCAGGTGGTGGCGAAAGATCTCGACAGTTTTTCCAGTTTCGCGATGGAAGTGGTACGCCGCTTACCCGGCATCAAGGAGATGCAAACTTCGTTTGTGCTCAGGGAAATCAAACCGCTGGATGTACTGCCGCTGGAGGGAATTTAAGGACGATGCGACAAAAAACCCATCATTTTCGCGTATGCTGAAACCTCAAGTTTTCAACAGGGATGAGATAATGAGTGCTGATACAAGAACCGTAGAGATTCTGCAATACACCTTACAACCGGGTATGGGAGCCGCGTTTCATCGCATCATGAGTGAAATCAGCGTTCCCCTGCATCGCCGCTGCGCAATCGATGTCGTGTCATTCGGTAATTCGTTGCATAATCCGGACTGCTATTACCTGATCCGTGCATTTGAGAGTATCGAAAGTATGGATAAGATCCTGGAAGAGTTTTATGCAGGCGATGACTGGCGCCTCGGCCCGCGTGAAGAGATTATCGGTTGCATTGAAAACAGCCTGAAAACGATACTGATTTTGCCCCTGCAGAGTGTCGAGGGCTTGCGCGTACAGTGAATAATTTTGAATCAAATGCCGCTTTGAGGGCATGACAACTAGATAGTTATGCGATAAAATTTACATAAATATGCAAAATCCCTTTTACCCGACGCCGGTTTTGCGATATCAATATAGGCATTGAAACCTTAAGCAGACAGACCCCATTCATACAGGATCTAACGATGACAACTATTCTCAAGCACCTTCCGATTAATCAGCGTGTGGGGATTGCATTCTCCGGCGGTTTGGACACCAGTGCAGCCCTGCTGTGGATGCAGAAAAAAGGGGCCATCCCTTATGCCTACACAGCTAATCTGGGTCAGCCTGATGAAGACGATTACGATGCTATCCCACGTAAAGCGCTGGAATACGGTGCAGAGAAAGCCCGTCTGATTGACTGCCGTAAGCAGCTGGTTGCAGAAGGGATTGCCGCCATTCAATGTGGTGCATTCCACAACACCACCGCAGGTGTCACCTACTTCAACACCACACCGCTGGGCCGTGCCGTTACCGGTACCATGCTGGTGGCTGCGATGAAAGAAGATGGCGTCAATATCTGGGGTGACGGCAGCACGTATAAAGGTAACGACATTGAGCGCTTCTATCGTTACGGCCTGCTGACCAATGCTGAACTGAAAATTTATAAACCGTGGCTGGATACCGACTTTATTGATGAACTCGGTGGCCGTCATGAGATGTCTGAATTCATGATTCAGTCCGGTTTCGATTACAAAATGTCGACCGAGAAAGCCTACTCTACTGACTCCAATATGCTGGGCGCAACGCACGAAGCCAAGGATCTGGAATTCCTCGATTCCGGCGTCAAAATCGTTAACCCGATCATGGGCGTAAAATTCTGGGACGAGAATGTAGTCGTGAAAGCTGAAGAGGTGACTGTTCGTTTCGAGCGTGGTTATCCTGTTGCGCTCAATGGCATAACCTTTGATGACAGCGTTGAGCTGATGATGGAAGCCAACCGCATCGGTGGCCGCCATGGTTTAGGGATGAGCGATCAGATTGAAAACCGTATCATCGAAGCCAAAAGTCGTGGTATCTACGAAGCCCCGGGGATGGCACTGCTGCACATCGCTTACGAGCGTCTGCTGACCGGTATTCATAACGAAGACACCATCGAGCAATATCATGCGAATGGCCGCGTGCTGGGTCGTTTGCTGTATCAGGGCCGCTGGTTCGATCCACAGGCGCTGATGTTGCGTGACTCCGCACAGCGTTGGGTCGCCAGCGAAATCACCGGTGAAGTGACGCTGGAACTGCGTCGCGGCAATGACTACACCATCATGAATACAGTCTCTGATAACCTGACTTACAAACCAGAACGCCTGACCATGGAGAAAGGTGATTCAGTGTTCTCACCTGATGACCGTATTGGTCAGCTGACCATGCGTAATCTGGATATCACTGATACCCGCGAGAAGCTGCAAAACTATGTTGAGACAGGATTACTGACCTCTTCCGCCTCTACCGGTTTACCCCAGGTGGATAACAATAATCTGCCGCGCGGATTACAGGTGAAGAATAAGTAATTGTTGTTAGCATAAAAAGAAGCAGGTTTAGGTAACTCCCTGAACCTGCTTTCTACTCCCAAATACCCGCGTCTTTCCCCCTTTTTTGGATGCCCTGTCGGGACAAAGACATGCAGCTACTTACTGCGTGTACGGCGTTCTAATAACTGATGTGTTTTCGGGTCATAATAACGGCTCGGCCAGATAACCGCGGATGAACGCCAATCGCCTGACCAATCAGTATTTCCCCTTTTTGAGTGGATTCCACGAAAAGGCTCATCAGGCTAGAAAGCAGTTTTGGTGTTCACCACTAAGCATTCCCCCGTAAAACGACGAACAAAGATTAGTTTCTCTATCTTTGGCTTTGACCGTTTTGATTTTTTGATATTAATCAACCCACAAAGCCAAATTAGGTGTAACCTCAGCCAATATTTAATCAAAAAGGAGTATTAAATATGGCTATACCTGTTTATTTATGGCTTACCAATGATGCAGGGAACCTTGTCAAAGGCTCTGTAGATATCAACGGACGGGAAGGAAGCATTGAGATCGTTGAATTTATGCATGCGATTGAATTACCGACCGACGACCGCACCGGAAAGATCACGTCTAAACGGATACATGGGGACTACGCGATAATTAAAGAATTAGACAGCTCTTCACCCTATCTCTATCAGGGCGTGACAACAGGGCAACGTTTCCAAAAAGCCGAACTGAAGTTCTACCAGATCAATGAGAATGGGCAGGAGGTCGAATACTTCAGGACAACGTTAGAAAACGTGCGCATTAACGAGATCGAACCATTTATGTTCGATATTAAGGATCCAAAGTTCGAGAAGCATAACCACCTTGAAGCACTGTATCTCAGCTATGAAAAAATCACTTGGCACTACATCGACGGAAATATTATCCACTCCGACTCATGGAATGAAGCGAGGATTGCATAATGGCTTGGGTGTATAAAGTTAACGATAATGCTTTTTATCTGAACGGAACATTCAAATTTAACGCCATGTATTCAGGCCGACCAGGCTATAAAAACAATACGGCTTATGAATGCGTTCAAGGAAAAGGACCCTTACCGCGTGGAACGTATAATATCAGCGAACCCTTTTATCATCACAAAACGAAAGCCTGGACAATGCGCCTCACGCCGTCTGCATCTAATCATATGTGCGGACGTGATGGTTTTCTCATTCATGGCGGTAGTTCAAAGCATCCCGGCGAAGCGTCGGACGGCTGTATCATTGCGACAATTAAAGAACGTAAAGACATCGCGGCCAGTGGTGATCATACGTTGATTGTGGAGTAATCCTGATGAATAACGCCCTCTTGCTTTTACTCACATTCCCGTTACTGGCACAAGCGTCTGATTATAATTGTGCTTCTGTGGGCAGTATGATGGAAAATGCATTATTTTCGGCCGTCACTCATGATCTGAAAATTGACGCAAACAGCATTCAACGCGACAAAACAAAGATTGAACAACTGGGTATTTACCCTGTTGGTAAGCCATACGCCGAACAGTTAGGACACATTGATTATCAATATGACAAGAATCAGTCTGGCAAAGCCCTTTTGCCGGAAAGTGAATACGTCATGACTAATTATGAAAATGGTGCCCGAACGATAACGGCAAAATATACATACCTGAACACAGACAAGAAACGAGATGTTTTTATCGCCACCAGCATCATGAACTCCGATGAATGTACAGTACGTTTTAACGGCTATTTGACACTTTCCCGCGAGTTCTGACCGGTGAAGGTCAGGATTTACCCTGTACCTAAGCTATTTATCAGTCCTTCAATTTTGACCGTCATTTGTTATACATCACAACAGTACCGTGCTGTGAATCCCATTCATAAATCTTCCCGCTATTATCTTTCCAGCGAGAACGAAGGGCTCCACCTCCTTTCACCGGCGTTTTTTTCTTCGCCTTTTGGGCATCAGGGAATGCGGGTAATGGTGGTCGGCAAATAGGGTTGATTGCGATTGCCGGTATTGGCTGGCGCTTTAAACTCCAGTTCATCCGGCTTCCAGATAATCATGGGTTTATCTGCACCCTCTTCCCAAAACTCATAGTTCCCCGCTTGCGAGTCTTTCCACATCGAACGCACACGCACCTGATCCAGACCGCTAACAGCGCCAATATGATACGCCACCAGTCGCGACAAATGCTTTACCATCCTCCGACATATCATCGACGGTACCCGCTATCTGATATGTCCCGCCACACTTACTGCAGGAGGCAAAATCCCCCGTTAATGCTAATGCCCGCGTACCTTCGAACCACGTCGACGACGCAGACAAAACCGCCCCGTATGTGGTTTTATCCCCCAGAAAAACTTAAGACAAATTATTTTAGCCAATGGACTTCAAGCGTTTAATAATTTGGGATTTTTTCATCGTGTTTACGCCGTATTTATCGTTCGGAGTTATTAATCGTAGGTCGGTAGCGCAAATCCCTAACTGCGTATATCCATATGATTTTAATCGTTTTTTATTATAAAAAATTTTAGATGTGCGAAAGCGTCGTCAGAGGGAAACGAATAAGCAGAGCCAGGTGGTGGATTTTTATGGGATCTTGAGTGATTTTTGAGAAGAAAATCTTTGGAGCGGGTGAAGGGAATCGAACCCTCGTATAGAGCTTGGGAAGCTCTCGTTCTACCATTGAACTACACCCGCCTAGGTGTGCGACTGGCATTATAACCGGTTACGACGGCGGAGCAAGACGTGATTGCGGATAAGCGCTGGAGTTTTAAGCAGTTAGCATTTGTCGTGATCTGCAGCATGAAAAAAGGCGCCGGAGCGCCCTTTTGTAGTTTCTGAAGAAAACTTATTTCTGAGTCTGCGGACGCATCGCCGGGAACAGGATAACGTCGCGGATGGTGTGGCTGTTAGTGAACAGCATCACCATACGGTCAATACCAATGCCCAGACCGGCAGTCGGTGGCAGGCCGTGTTCCAGCGCTGTCACGTAGTCTTCGTCATAGAACATCGCTTCGTCATCGCCTGCATCTTTCGCAGAAACCTGATCAGCAAAGCGCTGTGCCTGGTCTTCTGCATCGTTCAGCTCGGAGAAGCCGTTACCGATTTCACGCCCACCGATGAAGAATTCGAAACGGTCAGTGATTTCAGGGTTCACATCATTACGGCGCGCCAGCGGAGAAACTTCTGCCGGATATTCCGTAATGAACGTTGGCTGGATCAGCTGTGCTTCGGCAGTTTCTTCGAAGATCTCGGTCACGATACGGCCCAGGCCCCAGCTCTTCTCGATTTTGATACCGAGTGATTCTGCAATAGCGGTCGCTTTTGCCAGATCGTCGAGATCCGCAACGTCAGTTTCCGGACGGTATTTGCAGATCGCTTCACGCATGGTCAGTTTGGCGAACGGCTTGCCGAAATCGAAAGTCTGCTCGCCGTACCGCACCACACTGCTGCCCAGAACGGACTCAGTCAGGGTGCGGAACAGGGATTCGGTCAGAACGATCAGGTCTTTGTAATCCGCGTACGCCATGTAGAGTTCCATCATGGTGAACTCTGGGTTGTGACGCGGAGAAACGCCTTCGTTACGGAAGTTACGGTTGATTTCGAATACGCGATCGAAGCCGCCAACAACCAGACGTTTCAGATACAGTTCCGGCGCGATACGCAGGTACATGTCGATATCAAGCGCATTATGGTGAGTGATGAACGGACGCGCCGCCGCACCGCCAGGGATCACCTGCATCATCGGGGTTTCGACTTCCATGAAGCCGTTTTCCACCATGAAGCTGCGGATGCCCGACATGATCTGAGAACGGATCTTGAAGGTTTTACGGGAATCTTCGTTAGCGATCAGGTCGAGATAACGCTGACGGTAACGCGCTTCCTGATCCTGCAAGCCGTGGAATTTATCCGGCAACGGACGCAGCGCTTTGGTCAGCAGACGCAGTTCAGAACAATGGATCGACAGCTCGCCGGTCTTGGTTTTGAACAGCTTACCGGTCGCACCCAGAATATCGCCCAGATCCCATTTTTTGAATTGCTCGTTATAGATACCTTCAGCGAGATCATCACGAGCCACGTAAAGCTGGATACGGCCGCCGACATCCTGCAGGGTGACAAAAGACGCCTTGCCCATGATACGGCGGGTCATCATACGGCCACCCACGGTGACTTCGATGTTTAATGCTTCCAGTTCTTCGTTGGTCTTTTCGCCATATTTCGCATGCAATTCATCAGAGATGCTGTCACGACGGAAATCGTTAGGGAAAGCGATACCGGATTCGCGCAGTAAAGCCAGCTTCTCACGACGAGATTTCAGCTCGTTGTTAAGATCTGGTACATTTTCTGCACTTTGCGCTGCTGGTTGTTGCTCAGACATTTTGGTTCCTCATAACCCGGCTTTCAAACTTGCCTCAATGAATTTATCCAGGTCGCCATCCAGTACGGCCTGCGTATTTCGCGTTTCAACACCCGTGCGTAAATCTTTGATACGGGAATCGTCCAGCACGTAAGAACGAATCTGGCTGCCCCAGCCGATGTCAGACTTGTTGTCTTCCAGCTGCTGTTTGTCCGCATTTTTCTTTTGCATCTCATACTCATAAAGCTTCGCACGCATCTGCTTCATGGCCTGATCTTTGTTTTTATGCTGGGAGCGGTCGTTCTGACATTGGGTCACAATGTTGGTCGGAAGGTGGGTAATACGTACCGCAGATTCCGTTTTGTTGACGTGCTGACCACCCGCACCTGACGCGCGGTATACGTCGATACGCAGGTCGGCAGGGTTAATTTCGATTTCGATATCGTCATCCACTTCCGGATACACAAACGCGGAACTGAACGAGGTATGGCGACGACCGCCGGAATCAAACGGGCTCTTACGCACCAGGCGATGGACGCCGGTTTCGGTACGCAGCCAGCCAAACGCATAATCGCCGATGATCTTGATGGTCGCAGATTTAAGCCCTGCCACTTCACCATCCGATTCTTCGATAACTTCAGTTTTGAAACCTTTGGCTTCCGCCCAACGCAAATACATGCGCAGCAACATGCTCGCCCAGTCCTGTGCTTCCGTACCACCGGAACCAGCCTGGATATCGAGGTAGCAGCTCGCACTGTCGTATTCACCGGAGAACATGCGGCGGAATTCAAGCTGTTCCAGTTTGGCGGTCAGTACATCGAGTTCAGCAACCGTCTCATTGAAGGTGTCTTCATCGTCGGCTTCTACAGCCAGTTCCAGCAGGCCGGTGACATCTTCTGCGCCCTGCAACAACTCATCGATGGTTTCAACGATAGCTTCCAGAGAGGAACGCTCTTTGCCCAGCGCCTGCGCACGTTCTGGCTCGTTCCATACGTCCGGCTGTTCCAGCTCGGCGTTTACTTCTTCGAGGCGTTCTTTCTTGGCATCATAGTCAAAGATACCCCCGAAGAACCACTGTCCGATCGGACAGGTCCTGAATGCGGTTTTTAACCGGATTAATTTCAAACATGATTTTCGCGTCTTACGTTAGATTCGGAGTTGGCCCAATGCCATTCGAACCGCAGATTCTAACGGAATTAGCGGTCTTTTTATAGCAAGGAGCCGTTTTTTTGCAGGGTTTATTGCCGGCGTAAATCGCTTATTTCGGCCATAAATGTTCGATAATCAACTGAACGTTGCGATTTCCACGGAATTCATTGATATCCAGCCGGTAGGCCAACTGCACTTCACGGATACTGCTGTCCGGCCAGAAAGTCGGATCGATATTAAAGGCAATGCCGTCAAGAAGCGGACCACCGCCGACAGGTTCAATCATCAGCTTGAGATGACGCTCCTTCAGCAGTTTCTGTTGCAGGATGCGGAACCTGCCGTCAAAGGTTGGTTCCGGGAACGCCTGTCCCCACGGGCCGCCATCGCGCAGCATTTCAGCTGTATCAAGGGTCAGCTCGCGGGCAGTCAGTTCCCCATCCGACCAGATCACACCTTCAAGATGAGCGGGATCCAGCCATTCGCCCACCAGTTCAGCGAATTTATCGCGAAATTCATCGAACTTGCTCTCTTCAAGCGATAAGCCAGCCGCCATCGCATGGCCGCCAAATTTCATCATCAGTCCGGGATTGAGTGTATCGAGACGCTCCAGCGCATCACGCATATGCAAACCGGCGATAGAACGGCCGGAGCCTTTGAGAATGCCTTCACCCGCTGGTGCAAAGGCTATCACCGGACGGTTAAAGCGCTCTTTCAGGCGTGATGCCAGAATGCCAACCACACCCTGATGCCATTCGGGGTGATACATCGCCAGCCCGAACGGCAGCGCGTCGGTGCTGCGTTCCAGTTTGTCACACAGCGCCAGTGCTTCGACCTGCATGCCCTGCTCTATCTCACGGCGGGTCTGGTTCAGCGCATCCAGATCACTGGCCAGCGCACGCGCCTGCCCGATGTCTTCGCTGAGTAAAAGCGCCACACCAACCGACATATCATCAAGACGTCCGGCGGCATTCAGCCGTGGCCCGAGCGCAAAACCTAAATCACTGGCGCACAGCGTACGGGCTTCGCGCCCGGCCACTTCCAGCAGAGCACGGATCCCCGCCCGGCATTTTCCGGCACGAATACGGTTCAGCCCCTGATACACCATGATGCGGTTGTTGGCATCGAGCGGCACGACGTCAGCCACGGTGCCAAGCGCCACCAGATCCAGATGTTCCGCCAGATTCGGGATAGCCAGGCCGTGTTGTTCAAACCAGCCGCTCTCGCGTAATGCACTGCGCAACGCCAGCATCAGATAAAATGCCACGCCAACACCCGCCAGCGATTTGGACGGAAACTCGCAGCCGACCAGATTCGGGTTAATGATCGCTTCGGCATCCGGCAATGTTTCGCCCGGCAAGTGGTGATCGGTGACCAGCACCTGGATGCCTTTTTCATGGGCAAGCGCCACACCCGCGTGGGAAGAAATGCCGTTATCAACGGTGAGGATCAACTCTGCACCGCGTGACGCCGCCTGTTCGACCACTTCCGGGCTGAGACCATAGCCATCTTCAAAACGGTTCGGCACCAGATAATCCAGGTTCCCACAGCCCATACTGCGCAACGAGAGCAATGTGAGCGCAGTACTGGTTGCGCCATCAGCATCAAAGTCGCCAACGATAATTATGCGCAGACGTTCAGCCAGTGCTTTTTGCAGTAAGGCAACGGCGGTATCAATACCATCAAGTTGCTGATAAGGCAGCATGCCACGTACGCTGCGCTCAAGCTCCTGGCTTTGTGTCACACCGCGGGCGAGATACAGGCGGCGTAAAAGCGGGGAGAGTTCGGCGGGAAGATCCACGCCAGCCGCCGCCTCCCGACGGCGAAGTTGGGTCTGCAAGGTCACGAAAAATCAACCACCGGTTTTATGTGAAGGATCCTGCTGGTCGAGCATGGCAGCCATTTCTTTTGGCGGCTGATAGCCAGGGATCAAAGTACCGTCTTCCAGCACAATGGCCGGAGTGCCTGTCACTCCGAACTGGACGCCCAGCTCAAAGTGTTTCGCAATATCACTGGATTGACAGGTTGCCGGCGTAACATCATCGCCACGCATTGCCGCATCAAAACTGGTTTTGCGGTTGCCTGTACACCAGACCGACTGCATGTCTTTCTCGGTTTTAGAATTCAATCCCTGACGCGGGAAGGCCAGATAACGCACGGTTATACCAAGATCGTTATAGTCCTGCATCTGCTGATGCAGCTTGTGACAATAGCCACAGGTGATGTCGGTAAATACCGTGATCACATGCTTTTCGTTTTTGGCTTTGTAAATGATCATCTCGTTTTGTAATGCATCCATCTTCTTCACCAGCGCTTTGTTGGTGACGTTAACCGGATGACTGCCGCTGACGTCATACAGCGGCCCCTGCAAAACGTGTTTTCCGTCGTCGGTAATGTAAAGGGTGCCGCTGTCGGAAGAGACCGCGCTCAGGCCGGTTACCGGCGAAGGCTGGATTTCGGCATGGCTCATGCCCAGTTTGCCCAGCGTGGCTTTGATGGCTGCTTCGTCAGCATGGACGGCGGAACTCATACACGCAGCCATAAGCGTCAGCAGCATTAAACCTTTTTTCATCATGTCGTCCTTTTTCTCCGGCCTGTTACGCACGGGGATGATGTTGTTGATGTAGCTGTTTGAGTCGTTCAGTCGCTACATGGGTATAGATTTGTGTGGTCGATAAGTCGCTGTGACCTAACAACATTTGCACCACGCGCAGATCTGCGCCGTGATTCAATAAGTGGGTGGCGAAAGCGTGGCGCAGAACGTGGGGAGACAGCCGCTCTGCATCAATGCCCGCAAGGATCGCATAGTGTTTGATGCGATGCCAGAATGTCTGGCGTGTCATTTGCTGCGCCCGGTTGCTGGGGAACACGATATCCAGCGATTGCCCGTTCAGCAGCCACGGCCTGCCATGCTCGAAATAGTTTTCAATCCAGTACACGGCTTCTTCGCCCATCGGCACCAGCCGTTCTTTATTGCCTTTACCGATAACCCTTACCACTCCCTGCCTCAGGCTCAGATCACTGAGCGTCAGCCCGACCAGTTCGGAAACTCGCAAACCGGTGGCATAAAGCAGTTCCAGCATAGCTTTGTCGCGCAGTTCAAGAGGCACATCGACACTCGGTGAAGACAGTAAGGCGTCAACCTGCGCTTCGCTGAGGTCTTTCGGCAGGCGTTGCGGTAATTTTGGCGAAGACAGCAACGCGGTCGGATCATCCTGACGCACGGATTCGCGGTTCATGTACTGAAAGAGGCGACGCATCGCGCTGAGCAACCGCGCTGAGCTGGTGGCTTTATATCCCCCTTCGATCCTCTCAGACAGAAACAACTGCAGATCTTCGGGGCTGACATGCAGCAGATCCGTATTATTATGATGCAGCCAGCCCAGCAGAGATTTCAGATCCTGACGATAGGATGACAGTGTATTTTCAGCAAGATTGCGTTCAATCCAGAGCATGTCCAGAAACTGCTCCGTCAGACTCTGATCGGCTTCGTTGACCGCCCGGGCCATCTGCTCAGGTGTCACATCCCGCTGGCTCGCATTATCTTGTTTTGGCATCCCGACTCCTCTTACTCATGACGGCCATTATGCCTTTCCTGTGCCCGGATCTGCTACACTGCCTGTCATTCGTATTCTGATAACGTTATGGCAGCAAGTATGAAGATCGGACTTTTCTACGGTTCCAGTACCTGTTACACCGAAATGGCAGCGGAAAAAATCCGCGACATTTTAGGTGAAGAACTGGTTGATTTGCATAACATAAAAGATGTTGATCCCGACAGGATGGAAGACTACAACATCCTGATCCTGGGCATCCCGACATGGGATTTTGGTGAAATCCAGGAAGACTGGGAAGCGGTCTGGAATCAACTCCCGACGCTTAAATTACGCGGCAAAATCGTAGCCATGTATGGCATGGGCGATCAGCTCGGCTACGGCGAATGGTTCCTTGACGCGCTCGGCATGCTTTATCATCAGCTGGTTCCCCTTGGCGTGCATTTCATTGGTTTCTGGCCGACAGAAGGCTTTGAGTTTACCAGCCCGAAACCGCTGAGTGCGGACGGTAAACATTTCGTCGGTCTGGCTCTGGATGATGTGAACCAGTTCGATCTCACCGAAGAACGTCTGCAACAATGGTGCGAACAGATCCTGCTGGAAATGGATGCGCTGCTTTAACGCCGCATAAAATCCCGGCGTCAGCTTTCCATGAACATGGTCCTTTCAGCCCGGTTTTGCCGGGCTGCGCGGTGCACCGCTGAGCAATATCTGTCGCAACCGCCGCCATTCTTCCAGACTCATGCTGTCCGATGCCAGCCATAACCGCTGCCTTGAACTGCGCATCGCCTGTGCCAGCCCGCCTTTACGCTTTTCGCGACGCAACGAGAGCAGCACACCATGGCTTATCATCCATACCGGCTGTTTAATCTGCCATTCATGGCCGCGCCACAAAAGACGATTATCTTCAAGCAGGATCATTTCGCCCGTGCGTGCTGTAATGCGCCGCTGGCTACGGATGCATTCAAACAACACCAGCAAAAGCAACGTCATCCATACCGGCCAGTAACCTGCAGGCCAGGGTGCCAGCAAAATAAGCAGCATCACGCCACCGTAACATCCCAGTGAAATGAGCTGACTGCGCCAGGACACCCGGAGATCACATCGCCACAGGGCCACGGGCTTTGTTTCGAGTCTGAATAAGGGCAACCATACGCTGTAATTCGGTGTCTTTCGGTTCACCGTGATTCATCAGCCAGTTGAACAAATCCGGATCGTCACAGGTCAGCAGGCGGACAAACACTTCTTTATCAGTATCGCTCAGCGAATCATATTCATACTCGAAGAACGGCATGATGGAGATATCCAGCTCGCGCATACCGCGGCGGCAAGCCCAGTGAACGCGGGAACGATTATTAATATCCAGTGGGTTTTTGCTTTCCATAACAAGACTCTTTTTTAGGATACACAATGAGAATTCTTTTATATAGAAAGCGATTCTAACAGCCCGTTGCGCAGGGGCGTAATTTTTCAGTGCCCTGTTTTGTCAATCTATGTGATGTGCTGGAAAACCTGATGCAAACCTGTCGCTTATCTTACATTCTCTGGAAGGTATCCTGGAAAAGGCACCAATAACTGTTTTCAAAGCGGGTGGGCTCTTTTACCATGAGGCATCAGTCACATTTCATAGACCGGGATCAGAAAATGGCTAACGAATTTCCCTTTCCACCGCAAAAACCTTCAGCATCCTCCCATCTTCCGCTCACGCTGATTTCACTGGAAGACTGGGCACTGGTGACCATGACCGGTGCAGACACCGTGAAATACCTGCAAGGTCAGGTTACCGCGGATGTCGATGCGCTGGCCGCCGATCAGCATATTCTCTGTGCGCACTGTGATGCGAAAGGGAAAATGTGGAGTGATTTGCGTCTGTTCAAGCGTGGCGATGGTATGGCGTTTATTGAACGCCGCAATGTGCGCGACACCCAGTTAACGGAAATCAAAAAGTACGCCGTATTTTCTAAAGTGACTTTCACTGCCGATGATGATGTGGTGTTGCTCGGTGTGGCAGGTTTTCAGGCCAGTGCTGCACTGACCGGGCTTTTTTCAACCTTGCCAACGGCTGAACAGCAAGTCGTGCAACAAGATGAAACTACCCTGCTGCATTTCTCTCTGCCAGCCGAACGTTATCTGATTGTCACCAGCCCGGAAAAAGCCCGTCAGGTGGCGGAAGAACTGGGTGAGCAGGCACAACGCAACGACAGCCAGCAATGGCTGGCGCTGGATATCGAGGCCGGTTTCCCGGTGATTGATACCCTCAACGCCGTACAGTTTATCCCGCAGGCCACTAACATTCAGGCGCTTGACGGCATCAGTTTTACTAAAGGCTGCTACGCCGGTCAGGAAATGGTGGCTCGTGCGAAATACCGCGGTGCGAACAAACGTGCATTGTACTGGCTGGCAGGTAAAGCGAGTAAAGTGCCAGCACCGGCTGACGACCTCGAATTACAATTGGGTGAAAACTGGCGCCGGACAGGCACCGTACTGGCGGCGGTTCAGCTCAGCGACGGTACGCTTTGGGTTCAGGCCGTACTGAATAATGATCTGGAAGCCGATGCCAGTCTGCGGGTGCGCGATGACGCCACCAGTCAGTTGAGCATTCAGCCGTTGCCTTATTCCCTGGAAGAAACGAAGTAGCTTTCAGCATGAAGTCACTTCAGCATATTGCCGCCTTAAAGATATAGGGCGGCAATGGTAAATTTAATCGTGAGGGCGTCGGCCTTGCGCATTCAGCAAATCAACATACGCCTGATCCACCAGTTCCTGCCGGTTAATCCCCAGCCGTTCCAGTAAGTCCTCAGCAATGACAATGCCCTGCTCCGGTGTTTCGTCATCAGCAAGTACGACTTCGAATTCCAGATAATCGCCCAGTCCTTTTACCCTGTCGAGATGCAGTCGGGTTTGTCCGATCATAAAAAGGGTGCGCTGTTTGATGACCCGCCCGGCAGCGCCATAGGCCAGTGTCAGGGCTTCGCGCAAACTGTCAGGATCCTGCGTGGGTGAAAGCGTGTAGAAACTGGTTTTAGGGCCAACCTTGTCAGGGCGCTGATAGAAAATCAACTCACCGCGATCGGGCGCTAATGTGCGTAATTTCAGGCGGCCGTGCGGACACACGAAAAAGGTATCATCCTGATCAATGAGATCCGGCAATCCATCAGATAGCAGCGCAATTTTTTCATACAGTGCGGAAAAATCATCGATCCGGGCTTTAATCTCAATATTTCTGGCCATCACTTACTCCCTTAAAAGTTTATGTTATTTACACGGGTATAATGAACGTTAAATGACCGTACCGTGGTTTTGTGAAGATCATCATCTCCACAGAGCGCAAATTCTTTGTCACTCCTTCACGTATTTCCCCCCATTAGCAGATAAACTCGCAGCATCGGGTGTTGCATGCACCTTTCACATCACGCCAGAAAAGGCCGGAGGCCAGAGTCCAGAATGATATGGATTATGCTTGCTGCAGTAGTTGTGGTTTTTATTGTGGGTTATTGGTTTATGACAGCAGATACCCGAAAAGCGAATGATTCTCTCGCCAGTCTGTTGAAAATAAAGCCGGTTTATATCGATTCCATGCTGCTGGAAATGGGCAAACGTCAAAGCGAGATGTTTATCCGCTCAATCAGCGGCGGCTATGCTGAAGAAATCCGCAAAGCCGCGTATGTCGTTTTTATTTATCAGACATTTATTAAAGACGCTTCAGAAGAAAATATCGTCCGCTGGCGGAACATTTTAGTGCGCGCACATCTGCCGCCACAGTTAAGCAGTGAACACGCAGAACTGGCGTTGTTCTATTTTGCCGAACTGGATATCGAACCCTTCGAGCTGGCGCAATTTCGCCGCGACTACAATGAAACCTATAATCAGATCCATCTGGTTTAAAACGTAAAAAAGCCACTGAGTTCAGTGGCTTTTTTGCATCACCCGCCTGTGTATGAAGATTATCTGAATACGTTATCCAGATAGCTGGCCAGGATCTGGCGTGAACTGAAACCGTGGCAGATGCCGTAGTAGGTCTCATTGTCACTGGAAACATCCAGCGGGAAATTCTTGTAGGCTTCACTGCTGCGAAACGATGCTGTCGGTTCAGCAAAACGCTCACTGCGCTCTTTCAACGCCGGGTGTATTACCAGGGCAGTCCGGCCAAACCGCGCTTCCCGGTTTACATACACATAATGCTCACCCCGGCGGTAACCGTAGGCTTTATCATCAATAAAATCACGTTCAAACCCTGAGGTTTCTAAAACACGTGCCACTTCATCTGGCCGTAAATACATGGTTGCTCCTCGCTTCTTTAACCGCAAGGCGACCTTACCGCAATAACTCTGCCAGACAATGCGTTTATCCCAAATTTCGGCGAATTTAGGATTTATCCAAACACCTTAACCCTGAAAAGTAAAGGGGTATTACACAGGCGTTTGCCGCGAAGTGTTTACCCACAGTCTGAGGGTCAGCAGCCAGGCAATTACCACCATAAATGCCGCTGCAAGATAAATAGACGGCGTGCCAAAATGCGAAATAATTAACCCGGCCACCGGCCCGGTAATGCCGAGCCCCAAATCCAGAAAAGCGGAATACAGCCCAAGTGCCGTGCCCTGATTTTGCGGCGGCACTTGTTTTACCGCTTCAACGCCCAGCGCAGGGAAAATGAGCGAGAAGCCGGAACCGGTAAGAAAGGCACCCAGTTGCACCGACAACGGATCCTGTCCCCACCAGATCATCAGTAATCCCGCGACTTCCAATACAAAAGACACCAGTGAGACCCGCAAACCGCCGAACCGGTTAATCATATTGCCGAAAATAAGGCGCGCACCGACAAATCCGAGGCTGAATAATGTGAGCGTAAATGCCGCCCCGCTCCAGCCTTTATCGGCATAGTAAAGGGTAATAAAGGTGGCGATAACGCCGAAACCGATGGTGCCGAATCCCAGCCCGAGGCCATAAAGCCAGATGCGCCCGACAACCGCTTTGAAGGCAATCCGCTTACCGGCGGTGACAGAAATCGCCGCTTTCATGCAGGCCAGTATGGCGGCAAACGCAGCTGCGACAATAATCAGTACCGCCACACCCATCAACCCGTAAGCATGGTTGAGCAGTACGCCGAGAGGTGCACCGACGGCCATCGCACCGTATGTTGCCACACCATTCCAGGAGATCACTCGCGCGGTATGTTTCGCACCCACTGCACCAATTCCCCACAGCGTAGTCCCGGTGCTGCCAAAGCTTTCACCGACGCCCAGGAAGACACGGCCGACACAAAGCATCAGCAGACTCACCAGCGGAAACGCCGAAAACCAAAACGCCATTGCGTAAAAAATGCCGCTGACTCCGCAGCAAATCAGGCCAAAAATGACCACCCGCTTCGGGCCAAGGAGATCGGCGTATCGTCCGGCATGCGGACGACTGATGAGTGTCGAGAAATACTGAACGCTGATCACCAGCCCTGCCAGCACAGAGTTGTATCCCAGCGTGTTATGCACAAATCCCGGCAGTACCGCGAGAGGTAAACCAATGGTCAGATAAACAACGAAAGTGAACAGCATGAACGACAAAATGCGTTTGTTGAGCAGCGCGTTAGAACGAAGCGTACTTAAAGACATGGGCGGACCCGAAAAATGAGATCACAAAGAATAGATTAAACAGTATAAACGGGTTTCGCCTTCAAAACGGGCTAAAAATGTTATGGCCTGTAACGCGAATTTCATTTTGCAGAAGAATCTGAACTGCATCACGCCAGCCCGCACCCCGCCTGTCTTTATGACACAGTGTCATGGACTAAAAAGCGTGGTCATCACAGACCTTTGTCCTTAAAGAACCAGCCGGTACAACATTATGGTCTATGCTTAATTCAGCAGTCACACAAGGAGAGACGGAATGTTTAAGAAAAAAGATAAAATTGAAAAAAATATCGATCAGGACGTAACCCTGCTGGCAGACACGCTGGATGAAGTGCTTCAGTCTGCAGGTGATAAATCCAGGGATGAATTGGATAAAATCCGCAGTAAGGCACAGGGTGTTCTGCGTGAAACCCGTGCTCGTTTCAACAGCGAAAAATTGAGTCAGCAGGCGCGTGATGCGGCGGCTACGGCCAATGATTATGTGAAAGATAATCCGTGGTACGGCGTCGGTGCAGGTGCCGCAATTGGTATTGTTATCGGTGTTCTGCTGGGACGCCGCTAACGTAAAGAGGCAATTTGTGATGTTTCACTCCTGTGTCGGGAATATAGCTTAAAAGCTGAAACATCCGCGTGGCTCCCTCATTGCCGCGCAGTTGCTAAAAAGACGACGGAGCCTTCGGGCTCCGTTTTCTATTTTTGCAACCCGTTAACGTTAAAAATGAATGCGAAAACTCTTTGACTGGCAGGGTTTAAACGTCCCCAGATCACCTTTTTTATGTTGAGAAGAGGCCTGCGTTTCATCCATGCGAACTTCCTGCCATTCGGCCACAGTGACATTAATCTGCAAATTATCCTGCGTGCTTTGCGTTTCCGAGGGGTTATAAACCCGCACAATCAACGCCTCTTCATCTTCGGCTTTTTTCAGGGCGCTTAACACCGTACCCGAAATGCATTTGTGCATCAGGCTGAAACGCGACGGGGTCTTGTTTTTCGTCAGATTCAGCTTCATCGCGTCATACGGCATTTTGTTGTAGGTGCGCACCGGCGTCAGATAATCCCGCGCATGTTGCATAACATTTGCCTGAATAGGATCGCCGCTGAAACCGAACAGGGCGAAACGGTAAACCTGTTTGCCCGCCATCTGCGAATCCGGCGTCGGCATTTTAATGCCGGAAGGACGTCCAGGACGCAGCAACAGATTTTCCTTACCCAAAACACCGACGGCGCGAAACAGCGTCAGGGCGAAGATATTATAGGATTCGCCGACCACCTCAAACTCACGCAACCCTTCGGTAAACAACGCCAGCCCATGATTGCCGTCCTGTAATGCCGCGAAATTCATTAGCTGCCATACCGGTACCGGCGCTTCTTTCCAGTTTTCTGCTTCCCAGTTATCCATCGCCGCATCATTTACCGGGCGGGTAATACAACCAAACTGATTGTCGGCCACCACTGTCTGGCTGGCAAACGGCGTCGGGATCAGTACCCGCAACCGGTGATCTTCCGCGCAGTTTTCCAGCGCCAGTTCGATCTCAATCCGGCGGCTGTTTTTCGCCAGCGTCACGTTGATTGTTACAGGCATTTCACGGCTCAAAGTTCGCGTGGCGCGATCTGCCAGCGTCCCCGGCAGCGGCATCGTCAGCGAAATGGTCGCCGTGCTTTGCCACGGCTGATGCTGATAACTCACCTCAGCCGTCAGGCTTCCCGAGGTTAGCACCCATTCGTCACGCGCCGGAGAATAGTCATATTCATCGCCATCGTCAGAGCCGTTTTCCAGTTCCAGTACCTGCTGATAACGGTGGGAAGTCTGTTTATCAAGAATATCCAGCGTACCGTTCGGGTTAACCGTCACGCGGTAATAATCGTTTTCCAGCACCTCTTCGCCCTGCGGCGCGGGCTGCAAAATGCCCGGCTGATGCGGCGTAACGTTCAGGGTGACGTAGCCCATCGCGGGCAGCGTGGCGCAAAGCTGGATGTCGTATTCCATAAAGGGTTCGTAATTGCCGTAGTGCACAATCTGCCTGTCCACCAGCCCCGGATCGATTTCCCGCGCTTCGCGGATGAAATAAGGCACCGTACTGCCCTGCCCGTCAGTCAGGCTGAAAGAGGACGCCCGTATCCGCACGGTGGTATTGACCGTTTCCTGCCGCGGATGCAGTGAGAAGTTGAACAGCGCCAGCCGGTCAGCGATGTGACCGTCAGGTTGCAGGTTATCGATGATTTTACGCATCGTGAACTGAATGAGGTTTTCGGCCATGTCGTCAGCGAGAATAAAGCGCGACATAATTTCCTGATGAACCTTGTCGCTGCAACAACAGCCGATGCTGTCATGCGCGTGGTTCTTCATAATTTCCTTCCACATTTTTTCGATCAGGCCATGATGGTAATCAAAACCTAAGCGCCAGGCTATGGAACACAAGGGTTCGAGCACATTGACGATTTTGTTTTCAATCGCTGCGTTGGCTTGTTTGATGTCCATACGGGTAGAGGAAATGGTGCGGTGAACGCGCATGTATTTGCCATCGTTAAATTCCCCCCGCAACAACGCCAGTTGTGGTTTGATGGCATCGATGCGTTCAAAAATTTCTTCAAAACGGCTGAGCTGGAAACTGCGCTGCGGGTAAATACGCCGCAGCATCTCCATGATGGTAAAGATATTTTGCTGCAGCGGCATCTGATCATGACCGTTAGGCAGCAGAATATCGCCGGTCAGCGAAGCCGCTTCCAGCACCGGCAGATACTTATCCAGCCGTTCGCGCAGCGCCTCTTCATTCTCGGGTAAATATTTGCCGATGGCATAACCCAGCGGCAGCACCTGCACGGTGACTTCGCTGCCGTCGTTACTCTGCCAGCGGAACTCGGTTTTATCCGTGCCGTGGCGTTCCGAGCAGCCGCGCCAGAACATGGCATGTTGCAGGCCAAACCCGTTAAAGATATGCGGAAGCTGGGAGGACATACTGAAGGAATCCGGCAGATAGCCGATTTTCATGGGCTCACCAAACTCGCGGCAATCACGCATGCCGTACAGCAGGTTGCGCAGGATGGACTCACCACTGACCACCATCGTGTCGGTCTGCGTATACCACGGCCCGATAATCAGCTTTCCGGCCCTGGCCAGCGCCTTCACACGGGGACGGTTTTCCGGGCAAACCGCAAAATAATCTTCGAGGATCGCCGTTTGTCCGTCCATGACGTAAAACGGATAGTCAGCGTCATTTTCCAGACGATCGAGGATCTCCGCCATGTTATTGACCAGCAGGATCCGCGAGGCTTCCGTCGTGAAATACCATTCGCGATCCCAGTGCATATGCGGGGTCAGATGAACGCGGGAAACAGTCATAAAATCATTCCTTTCAAGCCCTGCAGGGCACAATGTGAATTAACCCGAAATTAAGAAGAAGGGATGTCGCCGGTGAAATGTCCCTGTCGTACCGCGTAACCCCGCCAGCTCAGCAAAACCACCGTGGAAATCACCGTGCCCGCCAGCGCGGCACCCAACCAGATAGCTGCCGACAGCCAGCCACCCCATCCGCCATCATGCAGCAGGAACATGGAGAAAATGCCCGCACCTGGCGTGGAAAGGCCGATCCCCGAAGCCCCGACGATCGCGCCAGTCACGACCGATCCCGCCAGGAAGGAGCCGATGACGCGTAGCGGATCTTCAATCGCCATCGGGATCGCGCCCTCGGTGATCCCCGCCAGGCCGAGCAGCCAGGTGGACTTTCCGGTTTCGATTTCAAAAGATTTAAACAGTTGGGGTGCCAGCAGAGTTGACGCGGTCACGGTAAATGCCGAGACCATTTTGGTCGCACCGAAAATAGCGTAAGGGCCGTAAACACCGTTTGCCATCGCGCCCAGACAAAACGCATAAGCCGCTTTGTTGATCGGCCCGCCCAGATCAAAGGAACACATAAAGGCAATCAGCGCGCCGAGTACCATCGCGTTACTGCCGGATAATCCGTTCAGCCATGCGGTCAGACTGGTATTGAGCCACGCCACCGGTTCGCCGATCACAAATAACATGACGCTGCCGGTGACCAGCGTGCCGAGCACCGGATAGAGGTAAAACATCAGGAAGCCGTTGAAGCTGGCGCGCAGGCGGACGTGTTTTTTCATCCAGCGCATGACATAACCGGCAATCAGGCCCCCCGCCACACCACCGAGAAACCCTGCGCCGATCATGTTGGCGCACAGTCCGGCGGCAAAGCCCGGCGTCAGCGCCGGTTTGTCTGCCAGCGAATAAGCGGTGTAGGCCGACAGCACCGGTACCATCAGAATGCCCAACATGCCGCCGCCGAGCTGACGGTACATCCACAACCATGACTCTTTCTGCGCGTACAGTTCCTGCCAGCCAAACAGTTGCGCGATCAGCACAGTCACCGCCAGCAACGAGCCACCGGCGACAATCAGCGGCACGGCAAAGGAAATTCCGCTCAGCAAAGCCTGTTTTAAATCTGCTTTTATGCTAGTTTTCTGCGGCTTAACCGGCGCTGAAGCCACGATTTCACCGGGCTGCCGCCGTATCGCCAGCGCCTGTTGCAGCACCGCTTCGGCGTGGCGGATCGGTTCCGCCACCGGCACCTGAACGCAGGGGATCCCGTCAAAACGCTGGCTGTCTTTGATTGCCACTTCAGCGGCAAAAACGCAGGCAACGGCACGATCACATTGCGCGGCAGTGATCGCATTCTCAATGCCGTTAGCGCCCTGCTTTTCCACATCAATGTGGATACCTAATTTTTTCGCCGCTTTTTCCAGATATTCCGCCGCCATATAAGTGTGCGCGATCCCCGCCGGACAGGCAGTGATGCACACTACCCGCGGCGCATCGTCAGGCAAAGCCCTCAGTTTCTGAGTTTCCGGCACAGACTCTTCGCCCAGTAACGCCAGCACCTCCTGCACGTGTCGCGCCACCAGCAGCGCTGCACGGGTTTGATCATCAACCAGCCGCGTGGTCAGTGCCGTCAGCAGTTCCATGTGAGTCGAACCCGCCTCCGCTTCGGGGATCGCCAGCAGGAAGATCATGTTTACCGGCTCCTCACCATCCACGCCCTGCCACGGCAGCGGATTTTCCAGCGTTGCCAGCGCAAACGCCGCGCGCCGTACACTGGCCGATTTGCCGTGCGGTACCGCCAGTCCTTCGCCCAGCGCGGTCGGGCCTTCGTTTTCACGTTCCGTCACCGCCTGCAAAAAATCCTGTGCGTTATCAAGGATCCCCTGCTGATCGAGTTGCTGAACAAGAAAAGCGATCGCCCGTTCACGGCTGGAAAAATGGCTATTGAGGTGTATCAGTTCGGGAGACGTCAGTAATGTAAGATCCATAAGTTGTCCTGTCTGAATCGATGAAAAACGATATTTGTATTATTTTTGTATTGTATTTGTATTAAACATCAGACCCGCAAGAGATGACTGTGATCCAGATAGAAGATCTTTCGTGGGGTTGTATTGTTTTTGCAGGGTCTGTGAACTGTTACACTCGTCCGAACGTGCCCGACAGGAACCTGAAACGTGAGTAATCAGCCGCTTTACCGCCAGATCGCTTCGCAGATCCGCGATCAGATCCAGCGCGGAGAAATCAAAACAGGCGATGCGCTGCCGACAGAATTGCGTCTGCGCGAGCAGTTTGGCGTCAGTCGTGTGACGGTACGGCAGGCGATCAAGCTGCTGGTCGAACAGGATGTGCTGGAAAGCGTGCAGGGCAGCGGGACTTACGTGAAGGAAGCGAAGGTCAATTACGCTATTTATCAGCTGACCAGCTTTGATGAGAAGTTACAGCCTCTGGACAGACCCTCGCACAGTGAGGTTCTGGCGTTCTCCATCGTGAAACCGCCGATCGGTATCGCCGAAGCGCTGGCACTGGCTGAACAGGCGCGGGTGTATTACATCAAGCGCCTGCGCTATATCGCCAGCAAACCTGTGACGCTGGAAGAAACCTGGATGCCGCTGGACTTGTTCCCTGACCTGACTTACGAGGTGATGCAGGGTTCGAAATATGCCTGGATGGAGCAGACCAAACATCTGGTAATTGACCGCAGCGAGCAGGAAGTTATCCCGCTGATGCCGACCAAAGAGATGGTGTCGCTGCTGGGCGTGGCCGCAGATCAGCCGATTTTACAGAAGATCTCGAAGGGTTTTCTGGCGGATGGCACGGTGTTTGAATTCAGCCGCAATACCTTCCGCACGGATGATTATAAATTCACACTGGTCGCCAGACGGATGCCGCACTGATTAACGGCTGTTTTCAAACACGACAGCCAGCCGTTGTACCAGTCCGTCCGCCTGTTGCTGAGAACTGATATTCACAAACCCCATCAGCAGGCCATTCGGACGTAAAGCCTCCCCCCTCACGCGGCGCTCAACCTGCCAGTCAGACAGCGCCTGCACTGCCAGCCCCTGTTCGCGGGCATTTTTCGCGATCAGCGCATCGTCCAGAACGGCATTGAGTGTGGTGCAAAGTTGGATCCCGCCGATCTGCTGACTGACGCGCAATATCTGCGCCGGAAACGCCGCCGTCAGTGCCTGTTCCAGATAGCCGCGCCGCTCAGCATAAAGCTGGCGCATCCGCTTCAGGTGCCGGTAGAAATACCCCTGCTCGATAAAATCCGCAATGCTGCTTTGCACCAAAGGCGGCGTGCCGCAAATACGCAGCGGACAATACGCCTCGATTTTTTCCACCAGACTCTCCGGCACCACCATATAGCCGCAGCGCAGCGCCGGAAACATCACTTTGCTGAATGTACCGGCGTAAATCACCCTTCCCTGCGTATCCAGGCTTTTCAACGAAGGCAGCGGCTGGCCGTGATAGCGGAACTCACTGTCGTAATCATCTTCAATAACCCATGCCTGCTGATTCGCCGCCCAGTCCAGCAGCGCCAGACGTCGCGATAAGCTCATGGTCACGCCGGTCGGGCTTTGATGCGCAGGCGTCACCACGGCAAAACGGGCATGGGGGAAATGTTTTACCGCCTGCGGCACGTTCATGCCTTCGTCATCGACATTCACCGCCATCGGAGTGGCACCTGCCGCGCGGAAAAATGCCTGCGTCACCGGATAACCGGGATCTTCCAGCCAGACGCCGTCACCCGGTTGCAGCAGGCTGCCGGTAATCAAGTCCAGTAACGGCGCATAGCCACCGCAGATAAATATCTGTTCCGGACGGCAGGTAAATCCACGGGAGAGTTGCAGATAACGGGCGACGGCGTGGCGTAAAACGTCCGTACCGGTCAGCGGCGGATGGCCTAAATCATTCATGCTGGTATGACGGATTTGCCGCGAGACAATGCGCGACCAGATCGCACGCGGGAACGCATCCAGCGCCGGCAGCCCGAGCTGGAAAGGAAGGGAAGAAACTGAAGGCAGCATCGGATTGATGGGTTTACGTGCAGCGTCTTTCCTGATCACCTTTGGCGCAGGTGCGGATAAGCTCTCCGGCGCGCTGACCACCGTGCCAGCCTGACCGCGGCTTTGCAGAAAGCCTTCCGCCATCAGCAGGCTATAGGCATTTTCAACCGTGGCCCGCGCCACGCCGAGCTCGCTGGCCAGCGCACGGACAGATGGCACACGGCTGCCGTGCCTGAGTTGCCCTGCCATGATCGCCTGCTTCACCCGCTGATAAATCTGCCGGTAAAGAGGTTGTTTGTGTCGGGGATCGAGAGGGAAGGCAAGACTGAAGCGGCTCATCATGACCTGCTTAAAGAGACATTTTATGGCCCTGTAGTATAGACCATGTACCGCGTAAAGTAGCGCCTGTTGAGACGCGCTTTGCGTCGCTGTTTAGTCCAGAAATCCCAGAGGAAATCATCATGAATGCACTTCGCCTGCCTTACTATTCCCTGTCTTCTTCCGTGATGGAATCAATGAAAGCGGCGCTCGGCGCACTGGAAAACGGTCCGCTGGATAATGTGATTATCGAGCTGGCTTTTCTGCGTGTGTCACAAATTAATGGCTGCGCGTATTGCCTGGATATGCATTCCAAAGCGTTGCGCAAAATGGATGTCGAACAAACCACACTGGATCAGCTGGCGGGCTGGCAGGTCAGCCATGCATATTCGGAACGTGAACGCGCGGCACTCGCCTGGGCAGAATCACTTACTCTGATTGCCGCCACCGGCGCACCGGATAGCGCCTTTGAACCGCTGAAAGCGCAGTTCAGCGACGTGGAAATCTCGGAACTGACCTTCGCCATCAGCCTGATGAATGCCTTTAACCGCCTCGCCGTCGGTATGCGTCAGTAATTATTCTGTTGTTTTTTTGAACTGAAAAAAGTTTTCTCTCTCCAGCCCGCTCCCTGCGGGCTTTGCCATTTTTGCAACAGGCAAAATTGGAAAATCTACATATTGTGTGGTTGAAAATTTAAATCACCACATCTAGTATTCAAAGCATCGGGACGCCACGATGGCACCGACTATCACGCCTTTCCCCCGGCTGAAGCAGCCGCACAGCGGGAAGGCAAAAATTGTCTCTGATTTTTCACTAAATGGAAATACGAATCATGAGCATTATTATTTACAGTAAACCAGACTGTGTCCAGTGCAACGCGACTTACCGTGCATTAGATAAACAGGGCATCGCTTATCAGGTAGTGGATTTGACTCAGGATGAGCAGGCGTTCGGCCAGGTGCGTGCCATGGGCTATCAGCAGGTACCGGTGATTGTGGCCGGTGACGACCACTGGTCCGGTTTCCGTCCGGATAAAATTTCCGCCCTGCGTCAGCTCCAGAACACGTTCTGAGGCCCGGCGGATGAATCCGTTGGTCTATTTTTCCAGCAGTTCAGAAAACACCCATCGCTTCGTGGGCAGAACGGGATTACCGGCGATCCGCATCCCGATAGATCGTCAGCCTGAAAAATTGCGGATGGACTTGCCGTATATTTTGGTGGTCCCAAGCTATGGCGGCGGTTCGGCCAAAGGCGCGGTGCCGACACAAGTGATCCGTTTTCTGAACGATGAACATAATCGTTCACTCATCCGCGGCGTGATCGCCGCCGGAAACACCAACTTCGGCGCAGCGTATTGCATTGCCGGCGATATTATTTCCCAGAAGTGTCAGGTCCCTTACCTGTACCGTTTTGAGTTACTGGGAACGCCGGAAGACGTTGCAAAGGTCAGACAGGGAGTAACAGAATTTTGGCAGCGACAGAACTAGCAATTACCGACCCCGGCACCCGCAGCCCGGACTATCACGCGCTTAACGCGATGCTGAATCTGTTCGACGCTAACGGCCAGATCCAGTTTGATAAAGACCGCCTGGCCGCGCGTCAATACTTCCTGCAACACGTCAATCAGAATACGGTTTTCTTCCATAACCTGGCGGAGAAACTACGTTATCTGGTGGAAGAAGGCTATTACGAAGCCGACGTGCTCGGCCAGTATGAATTTGACGACATTAAACGCCTTTTCAAACAGGCTTATGCCAAAAAATTCCGCTTCCAAACCTTTCTGGGTGCCTTCAAGTATTACACCAGTTACACGCTGAAAACTTTCGACGGCAAACGCTACCTTGAACGTTATGAAGATCGCGTGTGCATGGTGGCACTGACGCTGGCACGTGGCGACATTCAGCTCGCCAGCCATTTTGTCGATGAGATCATTTCCGGCCGCTTCCAGCCTGCCACGCCGACGTTCCTCAACTGCGGCAAAAAACAGCGCGGCGAGCTGGTTTCCTGCTTCCTGTTGCGCATTGAAGACAACATGGAATCCATCGGACGCTCGGTCAACTCGGCATTGCAACTTTCCAAACGCGGTGGCGGCGTGGCGTTTATGCTGACCAATATCCGCGAAGTCGGCGCGCCGATTAAGCGCATCGAAAACCAGTCTTCCGGCGTGATCCCGATTATGAAAATGCTGGAAGATGCTTTCTCTTATGCCAATCAGCTCGGTGCGCGCCAGGGCGCGGGCGCGGTCTATCTCAACGCTCATCACCCGGATATTCTGCGTTTCCTTGATACCAAACGTGAAAACGCTGACGAAAAAATTCGTATTAAAACGCTGTCGCTGGGTGTGGTTATTCCTGATATCACCTTCGAACTGGCGAAGAATAACGAAGATATGTATCTGTTTTCGCCCTATCACGTCGAGAAAGTGTATGGCGTGCCGATGTCAGAAATCAGTATCAGCGAGAAGTACCGCGAGATGGTGAATGACAAGCGCATTCATAAAAGCAAAATCAATGCGCGTGAATTCTTCCAGGTGCTGGCAGAAATTCAGTTCGAATCGGGTTATCCGTACATGATGTTTGAAGACACGGTTAACCGCGCCAATCCGATCAAAGGCCGCATCAACATGAGCAACCTCTGTTCGGAAATTTTGCAGGTAAATTCGCCGACAATCTACGGCGAAGATCTGTCGTATCAGGAGATTGGTAAAGACATTTCCTGTAACCTCGGTTCGCTGAACATCGCCTCGGCGATGGATTCGCCGGATTTCGGCAATACCGTAGAAATGGCGGTTCGTGCGCTGACGGCGGTGTCTGACATGAGCCATATCCGCTCGGTACCGTCTATCGATCAGGGGAATCAGGATTCGCATGCCATCGGCCTCGGCCAGATGAATTTGCACGGTTATTTGTGCCGTGAGCGTATTTACTACGGCTCGGCAGAAGGTCTGGATTTCACCAACATCTATTTTTGCGCCGTGGCGTTCCACGCAATCCGCGCATCAAACCAGATCGCCATCGAACGCCGGCAGTCGTTTAAAGGCTTCAGCGATTCCACTTACGCCAGCGGCAGCTATTTCGACAAATATGTCGATGAGGCGCAGGCTGAGAAATGGCAGCCGAAAACAGCGCGCGTGCGCGAACTGTTTGCAAACGCCGGAATTGCCATTCCGACGACCGCTGACTGGGAGGCGCTGAAAACCTCCGTCATGCAGCATGGCCTGTATAACCAGAATTTACAGGCAGTGCCGCCAACCGGTTCTATTTCTTACATCAATAATTCAACATCAAGTATTCACCCGATTGTGTCCCGCGTGGAAATCCGCAAAGAGGGCAAAATTGGCCGTGTGTATTATCCGGCGGCGTTTATGACCAATGACAATCTGGATTATTACCAGGATGCGTACGAAATCGGTCCGGAAAAAATTATTGATACCTACGCCGAGGCCACGCAGCACGTCGATCAGGGGCTGTCGCTGACACTGTTCTTCCGCGATACCGCCACCACACGCGACATCAACAAAGCGCAGATTTATGCCTGGCGCAAAGGCATCAAAACCATTTATTACATCCGTCTGCGCCAGATGGCGCTGGAAGGCACCGAAGTTCAGGGCTGTGTTTCCTGCACGCTGTAACCGATTGAAAGGATTTAAAAATGAGCGCAGTAAAACAATTGTTAGTGCCACAACCGGTCAGCAAAGCCATCAACTGGAACAAAATCCAGGATGATAAAGATCTGGAAGTATGGAACCGCCTGACGTCGAACTTCTGGTTGCCGGAAAAGGTGCCGTTGTCGAATGATATTCCCTCCTGGGCGACGCTCAGCGCACAAGAGAAACAGCTGACGATCCGCGTATTTACTGGCCTGACGCTGCTGGATACGGTCCAGAACGTGGCTGGCGCACCCACGCTGATGAAGGATGCGGTGACGCCACACGAAGAAGCGGTTTACTCGAATATCTGCTTTATGGAAGCAGTGCATGCGCGTTCTTACAGTTCGATTTTTTCGACGCTGTGCGCCACCGTTGACGTGGATGAAGCCTACCGCTGGAGTGAGGAAAACGTCGCACTGCAAAACAAGGCTGCAATCATTTTGTCGTATTATGACGGTGAAGATCCGCTGATGAAGAAAGTTGCCAGCGTGTTCCTTGAATCCTTCCTGTTCTATTCCGGTTTCTATCTGCCAATGTACTGGTCAAGCCGCGCCAAGCTGACCAATACCGCCGATCTGATCCGTCTTATCATTCGTGATGAAGCGGTTCACGGTTACTACATCGGTTATAAGTTCCAGAAAGCCCTGGCGCTGGAAAGCGCAGAACGGCAACGTCAGATTAAGGAGCAGACTTTCGATCTGATTCAGGATTTGTATGACAACGAGATCCGCTACACCGAAGAACTTTATGACGGCGTAGGCTGGAGCGAAGACGTGAAGAAATTTTTGCACTACAACGCCAACAAAGCGCTGATGAATCTCGGCTACGAAGCCCTGTTCCCTGCCAGCATGGCCGACGTCAATCCGGCGATCCTCTCCGCCTTATCGCCAAACGCCGACGAAAACCATGACTTCTTCTCAGGCTCCGGATCGTCGTATGTGATCGGCAAAGCCGTCAACACCGAAGACGAGGACTGGGATTTCTGATTCTCCTCGAGAAGAGCAAGGTTTGCTTGTGCTCCTTCCCCTCTCACGAGGGGAAGGTTGGGATGGGGTGTGGGTCAGCGACTCAGTGGCCATTTGTACGGCCCTCCCCTTCACAGGGGAGGGCGCTAAAACCCACTTTCTGATGTTGCCGTTATTTTTCCCCGCGCTAGTATAGAAACAGTGTTTCAAAACCCTACGCGATCAGAAAAAGGAAACATCATGACGCCTTATACGGCTTCCCCTTCCCGCTATGAAACCATGCAATTCCGTCGCTGCGGCCAGAGCGGTTTAAAACTCCCCGCTCTTTCTCTTGGCCTGTGGCACAGCTTTGGCCATGTCAGCCCGCTGGAATCCCAGCGGGCCTTGCTGCAAAAAGCCTTCGATTTAGGCATTACCCATTTTGATCTGGCGAATAACTACGGCCCGCCACCGGGCTCGGCGGAAGAAAACTTTGGCCGCTTGCTGAAACAGGATTTCGCGCCGTATCGCGATGAACTGATCATCTCCACCAAAGCAGGTTACGACATGTGGCCGGGGCCGTACGGTTCCGGCGGCTCGCGCAAATATCTGCTCGCCAGTCTGGATCAGAGCCTGCAACGTATGGGGCTGGATTACGTTGATATCTTCTATTCGCACCGTGTGGATGAAGCAACACCGATGGAAGAAACTGCCGCGGCGCTGGCTTATGCGGTGCAAAGCGGTAAGGCGCTGTACGTCGGGATTTCTTCATATTCGCCGGAACGTACGCAGAAAATGGCGGAACTGTTACGCGAGCTGAAAGTGCCGCTGCTTATCCATCAGCCGTCCTACAATCTGCTAAACCGCTGGGTAGACAAGAGCGGGTTACTGAATACGCTGGAGCAAAATGGCACAGGCTGTATCGCGTTTACCCCGCTGGCGCAGGGGCTGCTGACCGGTAAATATCTTCAGGGTATTCCGGACGGTTCACGCATGCAGGTGGAAGGCAATAAAGTACGCGGTCTGAATGCCAACATGCTGTCAGAAGAGAACCTGAACAGTCTGCGGTTGCTCAATGACATGGCGCAACAGCGCGGACAGACCATGGCACAAATGGCGCTGAGCTGGTTGCTGAAAGATGATCGGGTAACGTCGGTGCTGATTGGTGCCAGCCGCCCGGAGCAACTGGATGAAAATGTGCAAGCGCTGAACAATCTGCGCTTCACCGCTCAAGAACTGGCGACGATCGATAAGCATGTGGCGGATGGTGAGCTGAATCTTTGGCAGGCTTCGTCAGATAAGTAGTGTTATAAAGATCAGCATTCTGAATTAACACTAAAATTAAAGTGTTAATTCAGATGCCGGGGGGTTTTAAATGAATACGGGTTAACGAATAACAATGAGATTATTTTTTGGCTTCCGGTGTTTTAACCGTCGGCTGCGGTGCCACTTTCGGCATCAGTTTAGGCATTTCGGCAAAAGTCACTTTTTCATTTTTCAACTGAGCCGCTAACTCTTTACTGATATCCAGATCTTTCGAATAACTTACCGTCGTTTGGACAGGGAAGATAACATCGATCTTATGGGCAACACGGTATTGTTCAGCCGACTTTTTAACCTGATCTGCAACAACCTGACGCGCCGCTTGCAGCTGTACCTGCCATTGGGCATCCAGAGCTTTAGCATCAGCCTGACGAACCTGGGCTGCTTTTTCCGGTGTCATGGTTTTATAAAGTTCTTCCGCTTGTTTAGCCGTGCCCTGAAGGCTCTTGTAAACCGCTTCGAGATGGGTTTTTTGTTGGGTAGCAAGACCAGATTCATCGACCACTTGTTGAATGTTTACGAATTTCACTTCCTTTTCCCCACCAGTTTGTGAATCACACCCGGAAAGCAAGCTTCCTGCAAGAATGGCTAAAGCAAGCGCTTTGCTGAAACGACGATTAATGACTGAATTCATAAAAATCCTAATTTGAATTGCTATATTAAATAAGAAATGAAAAATTATTATCCATAATTAATCGAACAATTCTAATTAATGAATTCTAAAGCATTCGTTAATCGAAAGCTTAATCCTGAAAATTCATAAGATTAATAAAATCTTCTTATATCGATCAGCATTTTGGAAGTGCTTATTCTTCCCCGGGTAGGAAAATCCCTTTTGTATAGGAAAGGAGAAGGCATCGGCACTCAATTAAAAGGGAATAAGAAGCATTAAGGCTGAATAAGCGCGTTAATACGGGACATGCGGAGGATTATTTCATCGGAAAAATACCCCCGCAATGTGTCTAAAAACAGACGCAGGGGCGTTCTCTGTGTCCCCCTTCGGCTGAAGGGGGGAAGATGTTATGCGAAGAATTTCGCCAGCACGAATAATCCGACAGATACGTTAATTGCGCCGCCTATGCGGGTAGCAATTTGCGCGAAGGGCATCAGCGTCATGCGGTTACCGGATGTCAGAATTGCCACGTCACCGGTGCCGCCCTGCCCGCTCTGACAGCAGGAGACGATCGCCACATCGATAGGATGCATGCCGATTTTCTTACCCACATAAAAGCCGGTGCCGACCAGCGCCATTACGGTGGTCACAATCACCAGCAGGTTCTGAATAGTGAAAGCGTTGATCAGCTCCTGCCAAGGCGTAATGGCCACCCCTACCGCGAATAACACCGGATAAGTTACCGCCGTACGGAAGAATTTATACACCGTCATTGAACCGTGCTGAATAGTCGGCGAAACGCCGTTAGCCAGTTTCACCAGCACCGCCGCAAACAACATGCCCACGGGCGCCGGCAGGCCAATCCATTTCTGGCCCAGCATTCCGACCATGTACAACAGGATCGCCAGCAGTGCGCCACAGGCCAGCGCATTGACGCCCGGGTTACCGTTAAATTCCTCAGTACCGCTGCCCATCTTGCCGTTGCCCGACGGCATCAGCTGGCCTTCACCCGTCAGATGTGGATAACGTTTCCCCAGCTGATTCAGCACACCCGCCAGCACAATGGCCGTCAGACCGCCAAGCATAACAATCGGCAGAATGCGCCCAAGCGCCACACCTTGCTCCATATGCAGGATGGTCGCGTAACCCATCGACAGCGGGATTGCGCCTTCTCCTACACCACCGGCCATGATTGGCAGGATCAGGAAAAAGAAGGTTTGCACCGGCGGTAAACCTAAAACCGTGCCCATCGCCATACCGGCGATCATCCCGACAACTTCGCCGCACAGCATCGGCACAAAAATACGCATAAAGCCCTGAATCAACACCTGACGATTCATGCTCATGATGCTGCCGACAATAATGCAGCAAATATAGAGGTAGAGAATATTGGTGGATTTATAAAATTTGACCGTGGAGTCAACAACAACATCCGGCAGCAGACCATAATGCACCATCGCCGAAGGAATAAACGTGGCACAAATCGCCGCGGCCCCCAGTTTCCCTACCACAGGTAAGCGTTTACCGAACTCACCGCAGGCAAAGCCGAAGAAGGCCAGCGTGGCGACCATCACCACGATGTCGCTCGGCAACTTGCCGTTCAGGCAGTCAAGCAGGATCAGTACGCCCGCCAGCAGAAAAAATGGCAGCGGGATGATGCCTATTTTGTAGTTATCAAGAATGTGCCACCATTTTTGTCTGGCTGAAAGGCCGGAGGTTTTCGTTTCTTTGACAGCGATGTAGGAATCGTCGGTTGTGCTCATGACATTGCCTCTTTCTTCGGAAGTCTTTTCTTATTGATGGTCTGAGCATATGAAAACGACCGGTCAGCCGGATGTGAGGTTGTTCAAATTAAAATCGCAGGGATAAAGGTTGTTATGGTGTTTATGGTGTTAATGCACCTTGCTTTATAAGGATTATAAGATTAGTAGTAAAACCCACCCTTAACCCTGTCATTACTGTGTGAAATCATCGCCATTTTAATCTCCTGTTCACAACTCTGCTTCTCTGCGATTACGGCTCACATTTTGCCGTGATAGGCTTATTCAATGTATGTTTTAAGTTCGCCTTGCAGCAGGTCGTATGAAATTCAGATTACCTTTTCAGGTAAAACTCTTTTTATCTCTGGTGGTATTTTCCTGCGTGTTGCTGGCACTGCTGGGGGCGATTTTATTTCATATTATCGACCGCCAGTTGCATCATGATCTCGGTCAGCGTGCCCGGGTTCAGGCCAGCGAGATTGCGCTGATGCCAGGGCTGGCGCAGAAAGTTAAGGCGCGGGATATTTCCGGCATCGCACAGCTTATCCAGCCATTACGCGATAAAAGTGACGCCAGTTATATCGTCATCGGCGACACCCGCGAGCTGCATCTTTATCATTCCGAATCGCCGGATCGCGTAGACCTGCCGATGATTGGCGGTGATAACGCCGGTGTACTGGCCGGTAAAACCATTATTTCTGTGCGTCAGGGCGGCATTGGCGTTTCATTACGCAGCAAAGCCCCGATTCTGGATGCGAATAACCAGGTGATCGGGATTGTTTCGGTCGGTTATCTCACCTCATATATCGACAATATTAATGGCCGCCGTCTGGCGCAGGCCGGTTTATACGGTTTGCTGCTTTTATTATTGTTGTTTATCTTTTCCTGGATGTTTACCCGCAACGTTAAAAGACAGATGTTCTGGCTGGAACCCAAAGATATCGCCCTGCTGGTTCGCCAGCAAAAAGCTTTACTGGAAGCCATGTATGAAGGCGTATTTGCGGTTAACGCTGAAAAGCAGCTGATTTCCATTAACCGGGCTGCGCGTGAATTGCTCGATATCCGCCGGCCCGAAAACGAACTGCTGGGTAAACCCCTGGCGGAGGTGCTTCAGACGCCTCCCGCATTCTTCACGCAAAGCGGCGTCAGTGGAAATAACAGTCAACATGATCAGATTACGGTACTTAATCAGCGCCAGGTGATCGTCAACCGCGTGCCAATCGAACTGGAACCCGGTGCAGAAAGTGGCTGGGTATTCAGTTTCCGCGATAAAAATGACATTAATACGCTGAGCAGCCAGTTGAGTCAGGTGAAACGCTATGCTGATAATCTGCGCATCATGCGCCATGAACAGCTCAACTGGACCGCCACGCTGGCAGGTTTGTTGCAAATGCAGCGTTACGATGACGCCATGCACTATATACAGGCGCAATCGGAAGGCGCACAGGCGGTGCTGGATTTCGTCTCAGCGCGCTTTACCTCACCCGCGCTGTGCGGCCTGCTGCTGGGGAAATACGTCAGCGCGCGTGAAAAAGGCGTCGGGCTGAGTTTCGACCCGGCTTGTCAGCTCACCCGCATTCCGGCAGGCATTAGCGAAACCGAGCTGATGTCCGTAGTCGGTAACTTGCTCGATAACGCCGTGGACGCCACGCTGAAAGCGCTGTCGCCGCCTGCACCGGTTGAATTGTATATTTCCGACAGAAACCAGGAACTGCTGATTGAAGTCGCCGATCAGGGCAACGGTGTGGAAGATGCGCTCAAACCGCACCTGTTTGAACAAGGCGTCACCAGTAAGCCTTCCAGCGGACAGGACGCCACGGGTGCAGAACATGGCATCGGCCTGTATCTGGTTGCCGGTTATGTCCGTCAGGCGGGTGGTAGCATCGAAATATCAGACAACACGCCGCAAGGTACGATATTTTCAGTCTTTATCCCGTACCCGGCTGAAGCGTTAACAGGACAGAACCATGAATAACAGCAGCGCACTTGATGTCGTGATTGTGGAAGATGAGCCGCATCTGGCCGGTCTGCATCGTGATTTTATCGAGCAAAATTTTAATCTGCGCGTGGTGGGCATTGCGGCCACACTGGAACAGGCGCGTTCTCTGCTGCGGCTGCATCAGCCGCGGTTGATCTTGCTGGACAATTATTTGCCCGATGGTCAGGGCGTGGATCTGATCGACAGCCCGTTGCTGAAAAGTGTCGAATGTTCGGTCATTTTCATCACCGCCGCCAGCGACATGCAAACCTGCAGCCAGGCAATGCGCAGTGGCGCGTTCGATTACATTATCAAGCCGGTGTCATTTCATCGCCTGCGCAGTTCACTTGAACGCTTCATGCAACTGGTGCAAACCCTGCGTAATGTCAAAGTTGTTGATCAGCGGGCGCTGGATAAACTGTTTAATCTGCCCGCTACCGACACACCTTCAGCGCCTTCAGCCAAAGGCATTGAGCCGAATACGCTGGAACTGGTTCAGCGTGCGTTCACCACCAAACCTGATGTCAGCTGGTCAGTCGAGCAGGTGGTAGAAGAAGTCGGGATCAGCAAAACGACAGGCCGCCGTTATCTGGAATATTGCGTGGAAATTGGCTTTATCGCCGTGGAGATGCAGTACGGAAATATCGGTCACCCGAGGCGCCTGTATCGCAAAATAGCCGATGGCGGGAAATCTGCGTCATGATGTCCAATTGTGTCGGTTTCCCTGAGCGAATTACCCCCTCCTGCCGGTGTTCTCACCGGCCAATTTCCGGCTTACCCCACCTGTTCAGGCTATTATTTCAGTGCATATTCATGTTTCAGACAACCGGTAAATTTCCGGCTTTCACGCAAATCTGAAATCTCTATTTACACCTGCCAATATGCACCGGCCATCACGCATTAATTTCATTTAAATTACAAAATTCAAACCCGCTAAAACCCCACAAAGAAAAAAGTTATTAATTTTATTAAAATCAAGTAATTAACTATATTCTTAACGGATTACCCTGTCCTTTAATTAGGGGAATAACCTCAAATATTTTCACCCGGAAATTTGTCATTAATTGTCAACGTTCACCGGGCGAAATTAGCCCCTCAAATACCAACAAATACAAAACCTGGAAATCAATCATGATTATTCCCCGGAAACATTGAGACTTGTCTCAGAATTTCGATGTGTTAGGGTATAACGCGTTCACTATTTCGTTACAGGCAAAATCCTATACGGTCCAACACAAAAACTAGACATCGAGCCGATACGGCTATTTATATCCAAGGAATGCACATTGCATGGCAATTAAAATCGAAGTAAAGAATCTTTATAAGGTATTTGGTGAAAATCCGGATCGCGCTTTCAAGATGATTGACGCAGGTAAGGGTAAAGAAGAAATTTTTGAGAAAACCGGTCTTTCACTTGGCGTTAAGAATGCCAGTCTGGCCATTGAAGAAGGCGAGATTTTCGTCATCATGGGGTTATCCGGTTCAGGTAAATCCACCATGGTACGCCTTCTCAATCGTCTGATAGAGCCCACCCGCGGCGAAGTCCTGATCGACGGCGAAGATATCGCCAAAATCTCAGAAGCAAAATTACGCCAGGTACGTCGCAGTAAAATCAGTATGGTGTTTCAGTCCTTTGCGCTGATGCCACACCTGACCGTGTTGAATAACACCGCGTTTGGTATGGAACTGGCCGGCGTGCCGGTGGAAGAGCGCAACGCCAAAGCGATTGACGCATTGCGTCAGGTCGGGCTGGAAAACTATGCCAATTCTTATCCGGATGAATTGTCAGGCGGGATGCGTCAGCGTGTCGGTTTAGCCCGGGCGATGGCCAACAACCCTGACATTTTGCTGATGGATGAAGCCTTCTCCGCACTCGATCCGTTAATTCGTACTGAAATGCAGGATGAGCTGGTGAAGCTTCAGGCTCAGCATCAGCGCACCATCGTGTTCATTTCTCATGATCTGGACGAAGCCATGCGTATCGGTGACCGTATCGCTATTATGCAGGGCGGCGAAGTGGTGCAGGTCGGCACGCCGGAAGACATTCTTAATAATCCGGCCAATGACTACGTTCGCACGTTCTTCCGTGGTGTCGATATCAGTCAGGTCTTCAGCGCCAAAGACATTGCCCGCCGTCGTGGCGCGCTTATTCGTAAAACCCCCGGTTTTGGTCCGCGTGCCGCGCTCAAGCTGCTCGAAGATGAAGACCGCGAATATGGTTATGTGCTTGAACGTGGTCAGAAATTTATCGGCGTGGTGTCGATTGAATCCCTGAAAACTGCGTTGAAAGCCAATCAGTCGCTGGAAAGTGCCCTGCTGGAATCGCCGGCAGCCGTACAGGCGGATATGCCGCTCAGTGAACTGATCTCTCACGTTGCCGCTGCGCCTTGCGCCGTGCCGGTTATCAATGAGGACAATAACTATATCGGCATTATTTCCAAAGCCATGCTACTTCAGGCTCTGGACAAAGAAGGGGGTAACGAATGAGCACTTCAATCCTAAATAACACCATTACACAACACGCTCAGGCCGCTCAGGCACAGGCTCTTGATCCTTCCGTGGATCCGTGGAGTGCTGATAACGCCAGTGGCGGTGTCGCACCGCACGCTGACGCCGCAACCTCTGCCGCACCGGCCGATACGGGCAGCAGTGATCCGTGGGGCGGCGGCAGCGATGCCGCGACCAGCACCCCGGATGCGACTCACCACGCCGCGGCCCAGACCAACGACTGGCTCAGCATCGCGCCGGAACATCATCAGCATTTTAATGTTCTCGATCCGTTCCACAGTACGCTGATCCCGCTCGACCGCTGGGTCACTGAGGGAATCGACTGGCTGGTAGGTAACTTCCGTCCGGTATTCCAAGGGATCCGTGTTCCGGTCGATTTCGTCCTGAGTGGTTTCCAGCACGGTCTGGAATCCCTCCCCGCGCCGATTGCGATCCTGGTCTTCGCCTTGCTTGCCTGGCAAATGGCCGGTTTCGGCATGGGTGCCGCCACGCTGGTTTCGCTGGTGCTTATTGGCGCAATCGGTGCCTGGTCACAGGCCATGGTGACACTGGCGCTGGTTCTGACGTCACTGTTTTTCTGTATTTTGATAGGGTTACCCCTCGGCATCTGGCTGGCACGCAGTCAGAAGGCGGCCAAAATTATACGGCCGTTGCTTGATGCCATGCAGACCACACCGGCGTTCGTGTATCTGGTGCCGATCGTTATGCTGTTTGGTATCGGGAACGTGCCAGGCGTCGTGGTGACAATCATCTTCGCCCTGCCACCGGTGGTGCGTCTGACCATTCTGGGTATTAATCAGGTTCCGGAAGATCTGATTGAAGCAGCCAAATCCTTTGGTTCAAGCCCGCGGCAGATGCTGTTTAAAGTTCAGCTACCGCTGGCTATGCCGACCATTATGGCCGGGATTAACCAGACGCTGATGCTGGCGCTGTCGATGGTGGTTATCGCCTCCATGATCGCCGTAGGCGGGCTTGGCCAGATGGTACTGCGTGGTATCGGACGTCTGGATATGGGTCTGGCATCAGTGGGTGGCGCGGGTATCGTTATTCTCGCCATTATTCTCGACCGTCTTACCCAGTCGATGGGTCGCGACAGCCGCAGCAAAGGCGGTCACCGCTGGTTCACCCGTGGCCCTGTCGGTCTGGTGATGAAGCCTTTCACCAGGAAAGCCTGATTCACATCCTGCATTTTTCCCGGCGGTCCGCTGCCGGGAACACTCAACAGCTAAAACAACGCAGTCCACTCTTAGGTATTCATAAACAATCCTCAAAAACATTCGGGCAGCCAACGCAGAGGCAACCTGAATGATAAAGAGGAAAAGAAATAAGGGTTCACCATGCGCACAACGCCTATTTGGGCACTAGCCCTGAGCACACTCGTCACATCCTCAACAACGTTCGCTGCCGATTTACCGGGTAAAGGCGTGGTCGTCAAACCGTTGCAAAGCACCATTGCAGAAGAAACTTTCCAGACCGAACTGGTTAACCGCGCGCTGGAAAAACTGGGCTACGACGTTCAGCAAACCGGCGAAGTGGATTACAACGTCGCGTATACCGCCATCGCCAGCGGCGATTCCACCTACATGGCGGTGAACTGGGAGCCGCTGCAAAAAGACATGTATAACGCAGCCGGTGGCGACCAGAAGTTCTACCGTCAGGGCACTTATATCAGCGGCGCAGCACAAGGCTATCTGATCGACAAAAAAACCGCCGACAAGTACCACATCCACGATTTGTCGCAGTTGAAAGACCCGAAAATCGCCAGACTGTTTGACGAAGACGGTGACGGCAAAGCTGATATGGCGGGCTGTAATCCGGGCTGGGTCTGCGGCCAGGTAATCAATACCCAAATCAAAGCTTACGGACTGAGCAATACCGTGACGCAAAACGAGGGCAACTATTCGGCCATTATTGCCGACACCCTTACCCGGTTTAAATCCGGTAAGCCGGTTCTGTACTTCACCTGGACGCCTTACTGGGTCAGCAACGAGATGAAACCGGGCAAAGACGTGGTCTGGCTGACCGTGCCGTTCTCGGCAAATCCGGGTTCGCAGAAAGATCTCGATACCACGCTGCCGAACGGTAAGAACTACGGCTTCCCGGTCAACAACGAACACATCGTGGCGAACAAAGCCTGGGCTGAGAAAAACCCGGCAGCAGCGAAACTGTTCGCCATCATGAAATTGCCGCTGGCCGACGTTAATGCACAGAACCTGCGGATGCATGAAGGGGAATCGTCTTCAGATGATATCCGGCAGCACGTTGATGGCTGGATCAAAGCGCATCAGGCGACCTTCGATGGCTGGATCAAAGAAGCTGCCGCCGCAGCAAAATAACACATGATAAAAACTGAGGTAATGATGAAAAAGACAGGACTCTGGGCCGTTGCCGCCCTCACCACATTTGCAACAGCAACCCCATTCGCTGCCGAACTGCCGGGTAAAGGTGTCACCGTGACGCCAATTCAGAGCACCATCAGCGAAGAGACATTTCAGACTGAGCTGGTGAATAAAGCGCTGGAAAAACTGGGCTACGATGTACAGCCAATCCGCGAAGTCGATTATAACGTCGGCTACACCACCATTGCGGCCGGAGATGCGACATTCACCGCCGTCAACTGGTCACCGCTGCACGATGAAATGTACAAAGCCGCCGGGGGCGATAAGGTATTTTACCGCGAAGGGACTTATGTGACCGGCGCGGCGCAGGGCTGGTTAATCGATAAGAAAACTGCTGAGAAATATCACATCACCAATATTGAGCAGTTGAAAGACCCGAAACTGGCTAAGTTGTTTGATACCAACGGCGACGGTAAAGCCGATCTGACCGGTTGTACACCGGGCTGGGGTTGTGAAGCGGCACTGAATGAACAGCTGAAAGCCTACGGCCTGGAAGATACCGTGACCCACAATCAGGGTAACTATTCTGCAATGATCGCCGACACCATCACGCGTTACAAAGAAGGTAAACCGATCTTCTATTACACCTGGACGCCATACTGGGTCAGCAATGTGCTGGTTCCTGGCAAAGACGTGTTGTGGATGCAGGTACCGTTCTCTGTCGTACCGGGTGATAAAAATGCCGATACCACACTGCCAAACGGTAAGAACTATGGTTTCCCGGTGAGCACCATGCACATCGTGGCGAACAAAGCCTGGGCTGAGAAAAACCCGGCGGCGGCGAAACTGTTTGCCATCATGAAACTGCCGCTGAAAGACATCAATGCGCAGAATGCTGCCATGCATGCCGGTAAAAATTCAGAAGCCGATATCGACGCACAAACCGACGGCTGGATCAAAGCCCACCAGGAACAGTTCGACGGCTGGGTAAAAGAAGCGGCTGCTGCAGCGAAATAACGCTACATCAGATTCAGTCAGTCCAGCGGGCGGGGAGAAATCTCCGCCCGTTTTTTGTGAAGAAAATGTCCATTACAAAACCAAATAGTTGCCATGAAAACTATTCATTGGTTTAATATTTCAACCAAAACGATAATTACCTTTCGCTTTCCTCTGCTCCTTCAATAAGATACGTTTATTCATATTATGAAAAAAACTACCGCACATTCTCCACTCAGCCCGGCGCTGATTATTCTAATGGCAGTGGCCACCGGGCTTGCCGTCGCCAGTAACTATTATCCACAACCGCTGCTGGAAACCATCGCCCGGGCGTTCAGCCTGTCGGTGAATCAGGCCGGATTTATCGTCACGGTGGCGCAGCTCGGTTACGCCTGTGGCCTGATGTTTATCGTGCCGCTCGGCGATATGTTTGAACGCCGCAGTCTGATTGTGCTGATGACGTTACTTTCTGCCGCAGGTCTTCTGATTACTGCGATGGCGCCCACGCTGACCATCATGCTGATCGGGACGGCGCTCACCGGATTGTTCTCGGTAGTGGCACAAATTCTGGTGCCGCTGGCTGCCACGCTGGCAGAACCGGAGCGTCGCGGTAAAGTCGTCGGACTGATTATGTCTGGCCTGTTACTGGGGATCCTGCTGGCACGTACCGTCGCGGGTGCGCTGGCATCACTGGGAGGCTGGCGGACGGTGTACTGGGTCGCCAGTGCGTTGATGGTCGTGATGGCGCTGGTGTTGTGGCGTAAATTGCCAAAGCACCAGCAGAAAACCGATCTCAATTACCCGCAGTTACTGAAATCTATTTTCACACTCTTCATCCGTACGCCAGTTTTACGCACCCGTGCGCTGATAGGCATGTTCTGTTTCGCCAACTTCAGCATTCTCTGGACCTCGATGGCATTCCTGCTCGCGGGCCCGGCGTATCACTATTCCGAAGGGGTTATCGGCCTGTTTGGTCTGGTGGGTGCGGCGGGTGCGCTGGCAGCCACCCGCGCAGGGAATCTGGCGGATAAAGGCAAAGCCCATCTGACCACCACGGCGGGTCTGATCCTGCTGTTGCTATCCTGGGCAGCGATTGCATATGGGCAATATTCGGTGATCTCACTGATTATCGGTATCATCGTTTTGGACCTTTCGGTTCAGGGCGTCCACATCACCAATCAAAGCGTTATCTATAAAACGATGCCGGAAGCGCGTAACCGCCTGACAGCGGGTTACATGACGACATACTTTATCGGGGGTGCGGTGGGGTCACTGGTGTCTGCTTCGGCTTATCAGGCGGCGGGTTGGTACGGGGTCTCAGCAGCGGGTACTGTCATGTGCGTGCTGAATTTACTGGTCTGGTGGAAAGGACATCAATACACCCTGGCCTGATAACGTACGAAACTACATCAGGAGGGAACCATCACTCCTCCTGATTAGCTTGCGAATAGTCATTAAAGAAATTTATTTGAACCAAAGGGTGTCAACAATACTTACAGTCTGGTAATGTTTACGCCATGAATTATTTGCCGGCAACCATCCGGTTTCACAATGTTTTAAACACCCATGCAAACCAATCCAGATCTCGAAGCACCCGACCCCGTTCGTGTTTCCACTTTCGCACAAGGTATTACCGATAGCCTCCCTATCGTGATGGGTTATCTGCCCATCGCTTTTGCATTCGGTCTCAGCGCCGTCAAACTGGGTTTCACCCCTTCTGAAAGTCTGCTGTTTTCCATTCTTATCTACGCTGGCGCCAGCCAGTTTGTGATCACCGCGTTGCTCAGTGCAGGCATGTCGTTATGGGTTTCCGCCCTGACAGTGATGGCGATGGATGTGCGGCATGTGCTGTATGGTCCTTCACTGCGCAATCGTATTGTGGGAAAACTCTCTGGCAAAAAAACCGCGCTTTGGGCATTCGGCCTGACGGACGAAGTCTTTGCTGCCGCAACGGCCAAACTGATCCGCAATAAACGTAGCTGGAGCGAAAACTGGATGTGCGGCATTGCGCTGTCATCATGGCTTTCATGGGTTTTTGGCACCGCAGTGGGTGCGCTGTTTGGTAATGGTCCGCTGGAAGATTTCCCCGCCATCGAAGCCGCACTCGGATTTATGTTACCGGCGCTGTTCCTGAGTTTCCTGCTCGCGGCCTTTAAGCGCCAGCAGAGTGGAGTGTTTGTCGCCTCACTGACCGGTGCGCTGGGCGGGTTGCTGTTCTGGTCGATTCCCGCCGCCATCGCCTGCGGCCTGGGTGCGGGGTGCCTCGCCGCCTTGCTGCAACGCCCCGTTCCCCCTTCTGCCACGGAGATCACCTCAGATGAGCACTGATGTCATTTTGGTTTGTCTGCTCGTCGGCACCGTCAATTACCTGTTCCGGTATCTGCCTCTGCGCCTGGGTTCGCGGCAGAAGTCAGCACTGAAAAGTGGCCCGTTATCCCGCGTACTCGACAGCATTGGTATCGCATCAATTTGTGCGCTGCTGGTGGTTTCAGGCACCCCAGAAATTCTGCGCGATCAGCAAAAGCTGCTGCCGTCACTGGCCGGTTTTGCTCTGCTGGCACTGATTTTCTGGCGTACCAAAAGCATTGTTATTGCCACCCTGACCGGCGCCGTGGCGTACGGTCTGGTGTTCAAGCTGATGCTGATGGCAGGCTGAAGACCATTTTTATCAGGGGGATAATCAACGGGCGAAGTCCGCCTGTTACAGTCAATATCGAATAATTCACCGGAGTTATGAATAACACTAATTGCTAAAGAATTGGTGATTCATAACATTGATATTATTAATTACCGTCGTTACTATGTCATTCGTAACTAATGAGGCTTCTCATATGGACAGTTCGTTCACGCCAATTGAAAACATGTTAAATTTCCGGGCTAAAAAGCAAAAAGATTTCCCCTATCAGGAAATTTTGCTGACCCGCCTGTGTATGCACATGCAAAGTAAATTGCTTGAAAACCGTAATAAGATGCTGAAAGCGCAAGGCATTAATGAAACGCTGTTTATGGCGTTGCTCACCCTTGATGCACAGGAAAGTCACAGTATTCAGCCTTCGGAGCTCAGCTCTGCGCTGGGTTCATCACGCACCAACGCCACCCGGATTGCGGATGAGCTGGAAAAGCGCGGATGGATCGAACGCCGTGAAAGCGATAACGACCGCCGGTGTCTGCATTTGCACCTGACAGCTGACGGTGAAGCCTTTATTCAAAAGTTACTGCCGCCTCAACATAAGAGCCTGCATTTTCTCTGGTCGACATTAGACGCAGATGAACAGAAGCAGTTAGAAACCCTGACGCGCAAACTGTTAACTCGCCTTGATCAGATGGATGCGACAGCACTACAACAATTCTAGATTTCTGTTCAGGTAAACTACACATGTCACTCCAAGTTCGCTGGAGGCTTACACCGCTGTTTGCCGTTTTTATTTTGGCCGGCTGCGCTTCCGGTAATAATATTGCTCCTCAGTCGTCGCTGCTCGATACGCAACAGCTTCATCTGCAGCAGGCAAAAGTCAGTTCCCTGACCATCGGTCCCCAGTGGTGGCGCAGTCTTAATGATCCGCAACTCGATAATCTGATGACCACGACGTTGCAGAACTCGCCATCATTACGTCAGGCAGCCGCACGGGTGCGCGAAGCGCAAAGTGTGATGGGCGAAGCCGATGCCGCCAATGGCCCTTATCTGGATTTGAACGGTTCAACGCGTCGTGAACGTGTCGCAAAAAACACGATCCCGCCGTTTCTGACCAGCTATCCCGAAGCGCCAATTTACGACAGCAGCAACAGCCTCGGGCTGAATCTGAGCTATGAGTTTGACTGGTGGGGTAAATACCGCAATCAGGTGAATGCCGCGAAAGCACAGGTGGATTCTGCCCGTGCAGAACAGGCTGAAGCCGCCCTGACGCTGACCAGTTCGGTGGCGTCAGCTTATTATCAGTTGCAGGCAAACCTTGCCTTGCAGGATATTCTGCAACACGAAGTGGATAATAATCAGCACCTTGCCGATTTGCGCAAAGCGCAATATCAGGCAGGCGTCTACGGCGTTGAAATTCCGCAACAAACTCAGGCTCAGGCCGACAGCGCCAAACAGCAGATCATCAATCTGAAATCGCAAACTGAACAGCTGAGACATCAGCTTTCTGCGCTGGCCGGACGTGGTCCGGACGCGATGGACGGTTTGCATGCCGTTGCGTTGCCATCACCCGACACGCTGGCACCCAAAGGTGAACTGACCCTGGATTTACTCGGCAAACGCCCTGACATCGCCGCACAGCGTGATCTGGTGGAGTCCTATTCCCAGAGCGTCAGTGCCGCGAAAAAAGAGTTTTATCCAAGCCTTTCTATCAGTGCCTTCGGGGGTCTGACGACCACCAACTTCGGCGGCACCAGCCCGAATCTTTTTGAAGCAGCCAGCAAAGCCTGGAATATCACACCGGCGATTTCGCTGCCGATTTTCCACGCCGGTGCGTTGCGCTCCAAATTGGGCGAAGAGTCCGCGTTATATGACCAGTCCGTTGAGTCGTATAACCAGACCATCCTGAACGCCATCCAGCAAACTGCGGATGCCATTACTGTCTCGAAAAGCAGCGTTGAACAATTGCAGCAGGCTTCTTCTGCCGCTAAATCGCTGGAAGAGGTGTATCGCGTTTCAGATGCAAGGTACAACGCTGGCGTCATCGGACGGGATGAGCTGTTAACCAGCCAGTCAGCACTCCTGCAACAACAGCAGGCACAACTTACCGCCAGCAGTCAGTTGATGCAGGCAAAAATCAGTCTCGTCCGTGCGCTTGGGGGAGGTTATCAGGCCCCGGCAGCGGATCCAAAATCATAATAAAAGACTCAGTGTGGAGAAGACCATGAGCGCAAATGCCGATACTCAGGCAACGCCGCAAGCTCCGAAAAATAAGAAGAAAACGCGCAAAGTCGCGATGCTCTTGTTAACCGGGATTTTCATTATTATTGCCATCGCCTACCTGTTTTACTGGCTGCTGGTATTGCGTCATTTCCAGTCTACCGACGATGCTTATGTGGCCGGTAACCAGGTGCAGATTATGGCGCAGGTGTCGGGCAGCGTAACCGACGTCAATTTCGACAGCACCGACTTTGTAAAAAAAGGTGACGTGCTGGTGACCATCGATCCTACCGATGCTGAGCAGGCGTTCGAACGCGCTAAAACGGCGCTGGCGAACAGCGTGCGGCAGACGCATCAGCTGATCATCAACGGTAAGCAATACCAGGCCAATATCGCGCTGCGTCAGACGCAACTGCAACAGGCGCAGACAGATCTTAAGCGCCGCATTGTGCTGGGAAATGTCGATGCGATTGGCCGTGAAGAACTGCAACACGCACGTGATGCCGTCGATACCGCAAAAGCGCAATACGATGTCGCTGTTCAGCAATACAACGCCAATCAGGCGATGATTCTGGATACCCCGGTCGATAAGCAGCCACAAGTTCTGCAGGCCGCCGCTCAGGTCCGTGACGCATGGCTTGCCCTGCAACGTACTAAAGTGCGCAGCCCTGTTGACGGTTTCGTCTCGCGCCGTGCTGTTCAAATCGGCCAGCAGATCAGCCCGACAATGTCCCTGATGGCTGTGGTGCCCGCGCATCACATCTGGGTCGATGCCAACTTTAAAGAAACCCAGCTGGCGAACATGCGTATTGGTCAGGTGGCCACCGTGGTCAGCGATATGTACGGCGATGACGTGAAATATCACGGTAAAGTGGTCGGCATGGACATGGGCACCGGCGGTGCGTTCTCGCTGTTACCGGCGCAGAATGCCACCGGCAACTGGATCAAAGTGGTTCAGCGTCTGCCGGTACGTATCGAACTCAACGATCAGGAAGTGGCTGAACACCCGCTGCGTATCGGGTTATCCACGCTGGTGACGGTTGATACTCAGAACCGTGATGGCCTGGTGCTGGCCAATAAAGTGCGTAGTGAACCGCTGTACCAGACTTCAGCGCTGACGCTGGATCTGACACCGGTTAATGCCATCATTGCTGACGTTATTCATGCTAATGCAGGCTAAAACATCCGGAGGCCTCTGTGGCAAATAAACCGCTGGTAGGCGCCCCGCTGGCCTGGATGACGGTGGCTTTGTCTATGGCCACCTTTATGCAGGTGCTGGACTCTACCATCGCCAACGTGGCGATCCCGACCATTGCCGGGAATCTGGGTGCCTCGAACTCACAGGGTACCTGGGTTATCACCTCGTTCGGGGTGGCAAATGCCATCTCGATCCCGATCACCGGCTGGCTGGCAAAACGCATCGGTGAGGTCAAACTGTTCCTGTGGTCCACCGTGCTGTTTGCCCTCGCCTCCTGGTTGTGCGGGATGTCCAACAGCCTGGAAATGCTGATTTTCTTCCGTGTGGTACAGGGCGTGGTAGCAGGTCCGCTGATCCCGCTTTCACAGAGTCTGTTACTGAATAACTATCCGCCGGCCAAGCGAAGTACCGCACTCGCGCTCTGGTCGATGACGGTGATTGTCGCCCCGATTTGCGGGCCGATCCTCGGCGGGTATATCAGTGACAACTACCACTGGGGCTGGATCTTCTTCATCAACGTGCCGATCGGTCTGGCCGTGGTGTTCCTGACGCTCAGAACGCTGAAGGGGCGCGAGACCGCCACGCAGATCCGTCCGATCGACAGTGTGGGGTTAGTACTGCTGGTGCTGGGTATCGGGGCTTTACAGGTGATGCTCGACCGGGGTAAAGAACTCGACTGGTTTAACTCGACGGAAATTATCGTGCTGGCGGTCGTGGCCGTGGTCGCGCTGTGCTTCCTTGTCGTCTGGGAGCTGACCGATGACCATCCGATCGTTGATTTGTCCCTGTTTAAATCACGAAACTTCACCATCGGTGTGTTGTGTATCAGTCTGGCTTATATGCTCTACTTCGGTGCCATTGTATTGCTGCCGCAGCTATTGCAGGAGGTCTACGGATATACCGCCACCTGGGCCGGTCTGGCGTCCGCGCCGGTCGGTATTTTGCCAGTACTGATGTCGCCGATCATCGGGCGTTTTGCGCACCGTCTGGACATGCGAAAGCTGGTGACTTTCAGCTTTATCATGTATGCCTATTGCTTCTTCTGGCGCGCCTATACGTTCGAACCGGGGATGGATTTTGGCGCATCCGCCTGGCCGCAGTTTATTCAGGGCTTCGCGGTGGGTTGCTTCTTTATGCCGCTGACCACCATTATTCTGTCGGGATTACCGCCGGAACGTATGGCGGCGGCATCGAGTCTGTCAAACTTTATCCGTACGCTGGCGGGGTCGATTGGTACTTCAATCACCACCACCTTGTGGTCGAACCGTGAATCGCTGCATCACGCGCAGTTAACGGAAAATATCACACCGTTTAATCCGACAGCGACGCAGACCTACCAGCAGCTCGAAGGCCTCGGCATGAGCCAACAGCAAGCTTCAGGATGGATAGCACGGGAGATCACGAATCAGGGATTAATCATCTCTGCCAATGAGATTTTCTGGTTATCCGGTGGCGCATTCCTGGTGTTGCTGATTTTAATCTGGTTCGCCCGTCCGCCGTTCACCAGTGGCGGGGGCGCGGGTGGCGCGCACTGATTCAGATAAACCCTGAGTATCAGAAAATAAAACGGACGCCTTAAGCGTCCGTTTTTTTATGGCTAAAACCAGGTTATTACGCCTGGTTCTGGCGCCACCATTCTGCCAGTAAAATACCGGATGCGACGGAAACGTTGAGGCTTTCCACTTTACCCGTACCACCGATAGAGACACTCAGGTCGCCCTGCTGCCATGCACTGTCAGACAAACCATCACTTTCTTCACCCAATACCAGCACCATTTTGGCCGGTAATTGTGCTTTGCCCAACGCCGTACCTTTATGGCTGGAGGTGGTGACGATGGTGTATCCCGCTTTACGGAAGGTTTCCAGAACATCAAGGAAGTTATCCGCGTTAATGGCTTTAACGTGTTCCGCGCCGCCTTCTGCCGTACGCACTGCCGCACCGGATTCCAGTTGTGCCGGATCCTGAACCATCATCCCGTTGATACCAAAATGCGCACAAGAACGCATGATACCGCCGAGGTTGTGCGGGTTGCCGACGTTTTCCAGCGCCAGTACACAGTCTTTTGCCGGCGCAGTTTGCAGATAAGTTTCCGCATCCAGACCCTGACGTTTTTTAATCAGGAAACATACGCCGCCGTGGTGTTCGGTGCCGGAGGCTTTCGCCAGTTCGTCATCTTCAACCACATGATAGGCTTTGCGGTTAGCTGCCATCCAGCGCAGCGCTTCACGAAAACGCGGAGTGACGGATTGCACAAACCACGCCCGCACAATCGCGTCCGGACGGCTGGCAAACAGGGCCTGACAGGCGTTTTCGCCATACACGCGGGTCTCTTCCTGACGCTGACGACGCAGCTGCTCAGGATCGATAAAACTTTTACCGCTGATACCGCCGTGATCCGGTACGGCATCATCTGCCGGTGGACGTGAGACCGTTTTCCACGGCGAAGAGTACGGGCCGTCGTCGTCACGGGCCGGACGACGCGGGCGATCGTCCCCACCACGGCGCGGTGCCGGGCCGCGGGAATCACCACGGGAATCGCTGCTGCGACGCTCATTGCGGCGGGCATCGTCTGGACGGGAACCCTGGCGAGGTTTATCGCCCGGACGTCCTTTATTGTTGGAAGGACGTTTATCGTTATTGCGGTTATCGCCGTCGTCGTCACTACGGACGTACATCACTTTGACTTTGCCGTTCTTGCCACTGAATGAATCGTTCATTTTTCTCTCCACCTACGCGCAGGGCGCGAAGATTACCTGATGTCTGTGAGCTTAGCCACAGGCTTTGGACCAAAAGCTAAAAACTATCGTAATCATTGAATAAACCACGTTGTTTACATGACGTAGCAACCTCATACTTACAACATACAAGTAACATATCAGCCGTGTTGTTTACCGCTTTTAAGGATAAAACCGGGGTTGTGGTTGATACCATTCTCACGTTAAGCAATGTAGAGGCTATTTTATGAATACGGTTTGTTCATCTTGTCAGGCCACCAACCGCCTGCCTGAGGATCGTATCGACGACGGCGCAAAATGTGGCCGATGCGGCCATGCACTTTTTGAAGGCGATGTCATACACGCGACTGCCGCCACGCTGGACAAATACCTGCAGGATGATCTGCCGGTTGTCGTCGATTTCTGGGCACCATGGTGTGGCCCTTGTGTTAATTTTGCGCCGATTTTTGAAGATGTGGCGCAGGAGCGCGCCGGTAAAATCCGCTTCATCAAAGTGAATACCGAGGCAGAACCTGAACTGAGCGCGCGATTCCGCATCCGCAGTATTCCGACCATTATGGTGTTTAATGAAGGCAAAATGGTCGATATGTTGAGCGGGGCGATGCCTAAAGCGCCGTTCAATAACTGGCTTAATGAATCATTGTAACGCATAAGCGGTTATAAAGCCCTTGAAGGCCCGTCACTGTGCGGGCCTTTTTCTGTTTATAACAGATGTCCCTTGCCTGCCAGCATCGGGGGATTAGAATAACCGTTTTTCAAAAACCGGAATGCCTATGTCAGACAACGCCGTCCTTCGCCTGCGTGAGCAGCGTCTAGCCCGCTCCACCCGCCCTTTTCTTGCACGCGGTTCACGGGCGATACGCTGTCAGCACTGTCTGTTGCCCAAACGCAACTGCATCTGTGCTACGCGCGAAATTCATCAGGCTGCCAGCCGTTTTTGTCTGGTGATGTTTGACACGGAGCCGATGAAACCGAGCAATACGGGTCGCTTAATCGCGGATGTACTGCCCGATACGCAGGCGTTTTTGTGGTCACGCACGCAAACTGATCCGGCTCTGCTGGAAGCCATTGCCGATCCGCAGCGGCAGGCTTATGTGGTTTTTCCGGCCTCTTTCGCCGCACCGCCACGTCAGGTGTTTACCGACGTTCCGGCAGGCAGCAAACCGCCTTTGTTCATTATGCTCGACGGTACCTGGAACGAAGCGCGTAAGATGTTCCGCAAAAGTCCTTATCTGGATAATCTTCCCGTTTTCTCTCTCGATGTGAGTGCCAGCTCTGGCTATATCCTGCGTGAAGCCTCACGTCCGGAATTGCATTGCACCGTAGAGGTCGCCGCCGCATTGTTGGAAAAAGCCGGGGATCTCAATGCCTCAGCGGGCCTCTCGCGCCACTTTACCCATTTCCGCACCCAGTATCTGGCCGGAAAACCCCATCATCCGGTGCATCAGCTCACAGCAAAGAACGAAGAAAGCCTCTAGAATCAGTTAAGGATAATTGTTCGGAGTACTCATGAGTCAGCGCGGACTGGAAGCACTACTACGACCTGAATCTATTGCGGTCATCGGCGCCAGCAATAAAGCGGGACGGGCCGGATATCTGATGATGCGCAATCTGCTCGACAGCGGATTCAACGGCCCGGTCTTACCGGTCACTCCGGCTTATCGCGCGGTGTGTGGTGTGCTGACCTGGCAGGACGTCGCCAGCTTGCCGATGTCACCGGATCTCGCCATTCTTTGCACACACGCAGACCGCAATCTTACGTTACTTGAACAACTCGGCGAACGTGGCTGTAAAACCGTCATTGTGCTTTCCTCACAGCCACAACAATTCGCTGAACTTAAAACCTGCGCCCAGCGCTTTTCGATGCGTCTGCTCGGCCCCAACAGCCTTGGTATTCTCGCGCCGTGGCAAAAGCTAAATGCCAGTTTTTCGCCCGTGCCCATTATTCCCGGCAAACTGGCATTTATTTCGCAGTCGGCGGCAGTTGCCAATACCATTCTGGACTGGGCGCAACAGCGTGCCGTGGGCTTTTCCTATTTCGTATCGCTGGGCGACAGCCTGGATATCGATGTCGATGATCTGCTTGATTTCCTCGCCCGTGACAATAAAACCAGCGCCATTCTGCTGTATCTCGAACACATCAGTGATGCACGACGTTTTCTTTCCGCCTCACGCAGCGCCTCACGTAATAAACCGATTCTGGTGATCAAAAGTGGCCGCAGCGGACAGGCGCAGCAATTACTTAATAGCCCGCTAAGCCTTGATGCCGCTTACGACGCGGCGATTCAGCGCGCCGGTTTACTGCGTGTGCAGGATACCCATGAGCTATTTTCCGCTGTTGAAACGCTGAGCCATATGCGGCCGTTACGTGGCGAGCGGTTGCTGATCGTCAGTAACGGTGCCGCGCCCGCTGCGATGGCGTTGGATCAGTTGCTTTCACGCAATGGTAAACTGGCGCAACTGAGTGAGGAAACCTGTCGAACAGTGCGTGCCATTTTGCCTGAGAATATCACTGTTTCGAATCCGCTGGATTTGCACGATGACGCCACACCGCAGTTGTATCAGGCGGTGATGACCGCTCTGCTCGGCAGCACCGATTACGATGCAATACTGGTGATCCACGCACCCAGCGCTGCCGCACATGGCACGGTGACCGCCAGCCACGTCATCGACGCTGTGCATACGCATGCCCGGGGTAAATACATCACACTGCTGACCAACTGGTGCGGTGAGTTTTCCTCGCAGGAAGCCCGTAAGCTGTTCACAGAAGCAGGGATCCCGACTTACCGGACCCCGGAAGGGACAGTGACGGCGTTTATGCATATGGTGGAATACCGCAGGAACCAGAAGCAACTCAAAGAAACGCCGGCACTTCCGGCCGACCTTGGGCAGAACACCGGTCAGGCGCATCAGGTGATCGCCCGCACGCTGGCGGAAGGTACGACACAGCTGGATACGCATGAGGTACGCGCCATTTTGCAGGCATACGGCATGAATGTGCTGCCGACATGGATTGCCAGCGACAGCGCAGAAGCGGTGAACATCGCCAGCCAGGTGGGTTATCCGGTGGCGCTGAAATTGCGCTCCCCGGATATCCCGCATAATTCTGAAGTACAGGGCGTAATGTTGTATCTGCGTACCGCCAGCGAAGTTGCACAGGCTGCCAATGCTATTTTTGACCGTGCCAGACAGGCGTTTCCGCAGGCAAAGATCCTGGGGCTGTTGGTGCAAACCATGGCCAACCGGCCGGGTTCACAGGAACTGCGCGTGGTTGTCGAACAGGATCCGGTATTCGGCCCGCTGATCATGTTGGCAGAAGGCGGTACTGACTGGCGACCGGAAAGACAGGCGGCGATTTCTCTCCCTCCGCTGAACATGACGCTGGCGCGTTATCAGGTGGTTCAGGCACTCAAAAGTGGCAAAATTCGTGGCCGTAATGCCCTGCATCCTTTTGATATTCCGGCGCTGAGCCAGTTACTGGTGAACGTGTCGAACCTGATCATCGACTGCCCGGAGATCGAAAGGCTGGATATTCATCCTCTGCTGATTTCCGGCAGTGAACTCAGCCTGCTTGATGTGTCCATGCAGCTTTGTGTACAGGGAGCAGACACCCGATCGCGACTGGCGATTCGCCCTTATCCGCGTGAACTGGAAGAGCACGTTATACTTAAAGATGGTTCACCGGCGCTGTTCCGCCCCATCCTTCCGGAAGATGAGCCGCTGCTAAAAGCGTTTATCCTGAAGGTCACTAAAGAAGACCTGTACTACCGCTACTTCAGTGAGATTAATGAGTTCACACATGAAGATTTAGCGAACATGACACAGATCGACTATGACCGTGAAATGGCATTCGTCGCCATTCATAGTGTGGATAATGAAAACGAAATTATTGGCGTTACCCGGGCGGTGTCTGATCCTGATAATATTGATGCAGAATTCTCGGTGCTGGTACGGTCGGATCTGAAAGGACTGGGGCTCGGAAGACGGTTGCTTGATAAGATGATTCATTACGCGGCAGAGCACGGCCTGCAACGCCTCACAGGCATTACGATGCCCAATAACCGCGGCATGATCACGCTGGCCAGGAAACTCGGATTCGACGTTGATATTCAGATCCAGGACGGCATTGTGAACCTCTCACTGACACTGGAAAAGGCCCGGATTTCGCAGCAGAAAACCGTGAGCCTGCGCCGCGAACAGGCAAAAGATGCGCACATGAGACAGGACTAATGGTATTATCGACCGATTGTGCGGTCACCACTGTCTGCTTGTGCCGCTAAAGCCATTACATAAAGAGAGAAGAAGCGCACTGTGATGTTGTCAAAATTGAAACGTAATAAACATCAACAACACCTTGCTCAACTGCCCAAACTCCCCCAAACGGTTGATGCTGTAAAAACGCTCTACTGCCCTGCAGATTTCCGTAAGACGCTGCTCGAAGCGATTGCCAACGCCACCCAACGGATTTATCTGGTCGCGCTCTATTTAGAGAATGATGACGGCGGTCGTGATGTGCTTTCGGCGTTGTATGCCGCCAAGCAGCGACGTCCTGACCTGGAGATTTGTGTGCTGGTTGACTGGCACCGCGCTCAGCGTGGCCGCATTGGCGCGGCAGCCTCAAACACTAATGCTGACTGGTATTGTCGCATGGCAAAAGAGCATCCTGAGCTTTCCGTGCCGGTGTATGGCGTTCCGGTTAATACCCGTGAAGCGTTAGGTGTTTTGCATCTGAAGGGCTTTATTATTGACGATCAGGTGATCTACAGCGGTGCAAGCCTCAATGATGTTTACCTGCATCGCCATGAAAAATACCGCTACGATCGCTACCAGTTGCTGACTAACGCTCCGCTGGCCAATACCATGATCGACTTTATGAAGAAATCGATCCTGACTGCGGCTGCCGTACAGCGTCTTGATCGTGAAGATCGTCCTAAAAGCATTGAGATCAAAAACGAAACGCGTCAGTTCCGTCAGAACCTGCGCGCCAGCGGTTATCATTTCAAAGACAGTGCAGGAAATGATGAACTGGCAGTGACGCCTATCGTGGGTCTGGGCAAACAAAATGAACTAAACCGGACCATCCATCATCTGATGTCCAGTGCGGAACATAAGCTGACGCTGTGTACGCCTTATTTCAATATGCCTGCGATGCTGGCGAGAAATATCATTCATCTGCTGCGCCGGGGTAAGCAGGTGGAAATTATCGTGGGTGATAAAACCGCCAACGATTTTTATATCCCGCAGGATCAGCCATTCAAAATCATCGGTGCCTTACCCTATTTGTATGAAATTAACCTGCGTCGCTTCCTGAGCCGCTTACAACGTTTCGTTGACAGCGGGCAGCTGATTGTTCGCCTGTGGAAAGATGGCGATAACAGTTACCATCTTAAGGGAATGTGGGTTGATGATCGCTGGCAGTTGATCACGGGCAATAACCTGAATCCACGCGCATGGCGTCTGGATTTGGAAAATGCCATTCTGATCCATGATCCGCATAAGGAGCTGGCATCCGCGCGACACAAAGAGCTGGAAGAAATACGCCAGCACACGCAGGTTGTTTCGCATTATATGGAACTGGAAAGTATTCCTAATTATCCGGTGAAAGTCCGTAAACTTATCCGCCGTCTGCGCAGGATACGTATCGACAGATTAATCAGCCGGATTCTGTAATTGCCTATACTAAAAGCCTGATCATTCTGATCGGGCTTTTTTATATCAGGAAATCCACTTTATGATACAAAAATTATCGTGGGCCCTCAGGCTTCCCGTCATTATTCTGATATCCGCATGTAGCGGATGTACGCATTACGCAAATGACGCCTGGACTGGCAAAGATAAGGCAGAGCACTTTGTAGGTTCCGCTGTATTAGCAGCAGCGGGGGCAGCATACGGTGATCATCAGGGATGGAATGAAGCACGCAGCCGCTCATTTGGATTACTGTTTTCCGTCGGACTTGGCGCGACCAAAGAAGTTTATGACAGCCGCGCGGGTGGCAGCGGCTGGAGCTGGAAAGATTTTAGCTGGGATATTGCAGGCGCAGCCACTGGTTACAGCGCTTATCATCTGACTCATTATTAAAGTGCATCCGTGCACCCTCTCAGCGCGGACTACAGCTGTATTTCCTTTCCCTTACGATGTAATTTCATCGACACAATAAATGCAACGAAACACATTACGCAGACATACCAGAAAAACACTTCTTCAATATTCCATGATTTAAAGGTCAGCGCGACATATTCTGCCGAACCGCCAAACACAGCATTAGCAACCGCATAAGATAATCCCACACCTAATGCCCTGACTTCAGGTGGAAACATTTCTGCTTTTAATAATCCGCTGATGGATGTGTAAAAACTGACAATCAGCAGTGCCAAAACAATAAGCCCGAAGGCAATATAAGGACTGGTAACGGTTTGTAGAATATACAAAATCGGTAGGGTTAAAACAGTCGCCAGACCGCTAAATATCAGCATAGAACTGCGCCGACCTATTTTATCTGACAGCCCGCCAATAATAGGTTGCAGGCACATGAAGACAAAAAGAGCGATAGTCATTAAGGCGCTCGCTGTTTTGGTTTCCATACCGGCCGTATTCACCAGGTATTTTTGCATATAAGTCGTGAAGGTATAGAAAGTCAGGGAACCTGCCGCAGTAAATCCTAATACCATGAGGAATGCTTTTTTATGCTTCCATAACCCCGAGAGTGTACCGGCATCTTTATGCTCACGGGTTTGTTTATCTGATGTTTCATTCAATGAACGACGCAGAAACAGCGCCACAACAGCAAGTATCGCGCCCAATGCAAAGGGGATGCGCCATGCCCAGGATTTCAGCTCATCATTTGAGAATATCTGCTGCAATATAACCAGTACCAGAAGTGCCAGTAATTGCCCTCCGATAAGGGTCACATATTGGAATGAAGCATAAAAACCGCGACGGCCTTTAATCGCCACTTCACTCATATAAGTGGCGCTGGTTCCATATTCACCACCAACGGAAAGCCCCTGGAACAGGCGGGCGACCAGCAATAATATCGGGGCCCAGCCGCCTATAGTTGCGTAAGTTGGCAAACAGGCAATCACCAGCGAACCACAGCACATCATACAGACTGAGATCATCATAGAGTTTTTACGCCCATGTTTATCGGCAATGTAGCCAAATAACCATCCACCAATCGGACGCATAAAGAATCCGGCGGCAAACACACCTGCAGTTTGTAATAACTGAGTTGTGCTGTTTCCGCTCGGGAAAAATGAAGAAGCGAAGTAGAGCGAACAAAAGGAATAGACATAAAAATCGAACCATTCGACCAGATTTCCCGAAGAAGCCCCCACAATAGCGAAAATACGTTTCTTCTTATCCTGCTGATCGTGATTCCCAGACTGAGATCCCAGAGTATCCATTGTATTAATATCCCCAATAGTTCCTGTTAAAAACGAGATTATGGCTATTTTTTATCGATAGGAAATATTGAGTTAAGCAACGAATCGGCGAGTTGGGGAGATGAATTTGAATATTACCTGGAGTTGCGGTGCCTTTTGTGAAGTGAAGCGCAGTAAAAGGTGATTGTAATCACCACCTGATAGCAATAAAGCCAAAAGCCCCGCACTTTCGTACGGGGCTTTTGGCTTTATTTGATGCCTGGCAGTTCCCTACTCTCGCATGGGGAGACCCCACACTACCATCGGCGCTACGGCGTTTCACTTCTGAGTTCGGCATGGGG